>JBJMLA010000157.1:0-6305 GCA_045805505.1 Solirubrobacteraceae bacterium | reverse complement strand
GATCCTCGACGTGACGGTCTAGGTGGAAAGCCGGCCGAACTTGTCGCGAAGACGCCGGTAGAACGACGACCCCGGCTCCTGCGCGAGACACGCCACGTCCGCGACGAACCGCGCACGCAGCGTGCTGCCGCAGTCCAGCTCGGAGGCCGGGCGCCCGTCGACGTGGATGTCGACCGGGCCGCCGCCGCGGGAGTGGTTGGTGACCTCGAGCACGTCGCTCGGGGCCACCACGAGCGCCCGCGCCGTCATCGAGTGCGGCGCGATGAAGGAGACGACGAAGCCCTCGACGCCCCAGGCCATGACCGGACCACCGTTGGCGAGGTTGTAGCCCGTCGATCCGGCGGGTGAGGAGATGACCAGCCCGTCGCAGCGCACGGAGGCGACGTCCTCGTGCCCGACGCCGTAGGAGAGCTGGGCCACCCGCTCGCCGACCTTGCGGTGCACGGACACGTCGTTGATCGCGTAGAGCTCGCGGTCGCCCGTGCGGATCCCGATCGCGGGGAGCTTGAGGACATCGAACTGGCCGGTGAGCGCGCGCTCGAAGCCCGCGGCGATGTCGTCGGGATCGATCGTGGCCAGGAAGCCGACCTCGCCGAAGTTCACGCCGTAGGTCGGCACGGCGGTGCCCGCGTAGCTGCGCAGCGCCTTGAGGATCGTGCCGTCGCCACCGAGCACGACGCACAGCGAGACGTCCTTGCTGAGCTCCGCGCCGACCTCGACGTGCTCGGAGGCCCGCAGGCCGTGCTTCTCGGTCTCCTCTGCGTCGAAGCGCAGGACGACGCCCGCCTTCTTCGCCGCGGCGATCAGCTCGCCGAGGCAGTCCTGGGTCTGCTCGACCCGGCGGTGGGTGAAGACGGTCACCTGATCCACAAGAAGGTCTCCAGGTTGCCCTTCGGTCCCGGCAGGCCGGACTCGGCCTCGCCGGCGATCTCGTGTCCCAGCGCCCGCGCGGCCGCGGCCACGCCGTCGATCGCCTCGCGCCGCAGCTCCGGGTCGTGCACGACGCCCTTGCCGACCCGCTCGCGCCCGACCTCGAACTGCGGCTTGACCATCGCCAGGCAGTCAAAGCCCTCCGCGCAGGTGGCCAGCACGGCCGGCAGCACCTTCGTCAGCGAGATGAACGAGACGTCGACGACGACGAGCTCCGGCGGGTAGGGCAGGTCCTCGGACGTCAGCGAGCGCGCGTTGAAGCGCTCGACGACCGTCACGCGCTCGTCGGTGCGCAGCTTCCAGTTCAGCTCGCCGTAGGCGACGTCGAGGGCCACGACGTGCTCGGCCCCGCGCTGGAGCAGCACGTCGGTGAAGCCGCCGGTCGAGGCGCCGACGTCGAGCGCCTGGCGGCCGGTGACGGCGACGCCGAGCGCGTCGAGCGCGTTGGCGAGCTTCACGCCCCCGCGGGAGACGTAGTCCGGCGCGGCGTCGACGGCGACCATCACGTCGGCCTCGACCATCTGGCCCGGCTTGTCGATGCGCCGGCGCTCAGGGCCGACCAGAACCTCCCCTGCCATCACGGAGGCAGCGGCACGCGTGCGCGAGCCGAACAGGCCGCGCTCGGCGAGCAGGGTGTCGAGGCGCATGCGCGTCATCGGCGTCCGCAACGGTACGTGATGGAGGTCAGTGTGTCGCACGTCACAGTGAACATACGTTCGCCCGGCAAACATCCTTCTTGTCATGACGGCCATCCGACTCATCTCCCTCCCGGTGCACAGCGCACTCGAGATGCTGCTCGGCTTCCTGATCGCCGTCACGCCCATCGCGCTCGGCCTCTCCGCTCCGGCCGGCGTCATCGGCGTGATCGTCGGGACCCTGGTCGTCGGCCTCGCGCTGGCCGCCACCGACGTCGAGGGCGAGGGCCGGCACCCGCTGCCCATCGCCACGCATCACTCGTTCGATTACGGCCTGGTAACCGGATTGCTCGGCGCCGCCGTCATCCTCGGTCTTGCGAACGACCGCGCCGCCGCCGTCGTCTTCGCGGCCGCCGCACTCATCCAGCTGACGCTGAACCTCACGACGAAGTACAGCCACCGCTGAACCCCAGACTTCCCTCAGAGATCGCTACATAGTTGGACCCATAGCAGTATCTCTCCTCCCGAGAAAGGCCCGCAATAGCGGGCCTTTCTCTTTGAGTGGGCCGGATTTCTCGGCCCGCAGCCGACGAATACGGCCCAGGGGTGGCGGGTGGGCGACGAAATCGGGCTGACAGCCCGGCCTGGCAGCCCAAGCTTGGCGGCGGGCCGACGCCAGCGCCGCGGGCACACCCTCCCTCGATGCAATCGGACCGCGTGCGGTTCGCGGGTGGCGTTCCGTGCGGAACGCCACCCCCACGACGCGGCGCCTCCGGATGGCATCGAGGGAGAGGGTGTCCCCCGCGGGGCCACCCGCGGGCTGCGAAATCCGTCTCGTAGCCCGATTTGGCAGCCCAGCCGCCAAGGGTGGGCGGGATTTGTCGGCCCTCAGCCGACAAATACGGCCCAGGGGTCAGTCGGCGAGGGCGGCGGCCGCGTAGGCCGCGATCTCGCAGACCAGCTCGCGGGAGCGGTCGACGACGCCGCCCCAGCGCAGGAACCCGTGGGTCATGTCCTCGTAGAGCGAGGACTCCACCTCGACGCCGGCGGCGCGCAGGGCCTCGGCGTAGGCCTCGCCGTCGGAGCGCAGGATGTCGTTGCCCGCGACGACCACGAGTGCGGGCGGCAGGCCCGCGAGGTCGGCGTGCAGCGGCGAGACGCCGGGGTCGTCGGCGGGCAGGTCGCCGCGGTAGGCGGTCCAGCAGGACTCCATCTCGCTGCGGCGCAGCATGCGCTCGTCGGCGTCGGTGTAGGACGCGCCGCTCATGGTGCCGTCGGTGACCGGATAGACGAGCACCTGCGCGCGCACTGCAGCACCGGTGCGCAGCAGCGCGACGGTCGCGAGGTTCGCGCCGGCCGAGTCGCCGCCGAGGACCACGGGCTCGCCGCGGCCCAGCGCCCAGTCGATCGCCGCGCAGACGTCGTCGAGGGGCGCCGGATATGGGTGCTCGGGCGCCAGGCGGTAGTCGATCGAGGCGACCTGCATGCCGCCCGCGTTGGCCAGTGAGCGGCAGACGCGGTCAAAGCCGTCGAGGTCGCCGATGCACCAGCCGCCACCGTGGATCCAGACGAGCAGGCCGGCGACGCGCACGCCGTGCTGGGGCGTGTAGACGCGGCCCGCGACGCTGCCGCCGTCCGGACGGCCGAACACCACGTCCTCGGCGGCGTCGACCGGCTCGATCGCGCCGCCGCGCTCGACAGCCAGCTCGAGATAGCGGTTGCGGACGGACTCCAGCGACGGCGGGCCGTCCTCGTCGGGCGCCGTCTCCTGCGCGGCGATCAGCGCCTCGACCTGTGGGTGGATCAAGTGAGGGCTTCCGCGCCCAGGGCGGCGCGCACGCGCTCGGCGATCGCCTTGCCCGTGAAGCCGACCTCGCGGTGCAGCAGCGCGGGCTTGCCGTGGGTCACGTAGCGGTCGGGCAGGCCCACGCGCAGGATCGGCGTGGTGCCCAGGCCTGCGTCGTTGAGGTCCTCCCAGACGCCGGACCCGAAGCCGCCCGACAGGACGCCCTCCTCGACGGTGACCAGGAGGTCGTGCGACTCGGCCAGCGAGGCCATCAGCTCGACGTCGATCGGCTTGGCGAAGCGCGCGTCGGCGACCGTGACGTCGCCGAGGATGTCGGCGGCCTCGAGCGCCTTGGCCACGCCGCTGCCGTAGCCGACCAGGGCAACCCGCGAGCCCTCGCGCAGGATCTCGCCGGTCCCGATCTCGATCGGCGCGGGATCGAGCGGCACGTCGACACCCTCGGCCTCGCCGCGCGGGTAACGCAGGCCGACCGGGCCGTCGTGGTCGAGCGCGGTGCGCAGCATGCGGGCGAGCATCGCCTCGTCGCGCGGGGCCATCAGCGTGATGTTGGGCAGGCAGCGCAGGTAGGGGATGTCGAAGACGCCGTGGTGGGTCGGGCCGTCGTCGCCGACGAGCCCGGCGCGATCCATGGCGAACACGACGCCGAGGTTCTGCAGGCAGACGTCGTGCACGATCTGGTCGAACGCGCGCTGCAGGAAGGTCGAGTAGATCGCGCAGACCGGCTTGGCGCCCTCGAGCGCGAGCCCCGAGGCGAACAGGACGGCCTGCTGCTCGGCGATGCCGACGTCGAAGTAGTGGTCGGGCTCGGCCTTCTGCAGGATGTTCAGGCCCGTGCCGGAGTTCATCGCCGCGGTGATGCCGACGACGCGCCGGTCGCGGCGGACCTCGCGGACCATCGCGTCGCCGAAGACCTGCGTGTACTGCGGCGGCGGCTTGGGCGGCGCGGCGATCGGCCCGCCGCCGACGGGCGCCACCGGCGCGGCGACGACCGCGGGCGCGCCGTTGGTGATCGAGTTGGGCTTGGCGGCATGCCACTGCTCCATGCCCTCCAGCCCGCCCTCCTCGGCCGGCGCGAAGCCCTTGCCCTTGACGGTCGCGATGTGCACGACAACGGGACGGCCGGCGTCGAGCGCCTGCCGCAGGGCGGCGCGCAGCTGACGCACGTCGTGGCCGTCGACGACGCCGATGTAGGCCCAGTCGAGCTCCTCCCACCACAGGCCGGGAGCCCAGAAGGACTTGATCGACTCCTTGAAGGCGGGTCCGAAGCGCTCGAAGCGGGCGCCGATGCCGGCGGGCAGCTCGGTGAGCTTGGCCTCGACGCCCTCGCGGGCGTGCCACATCTTCGGGTTCAGCCGGACCCGGTTGAAGAACCGCGACAGCGCGCCGACGTTCGGCGCGATCGACATGCCGTTGTCGTTGAGCACGACGACCATCGGCGTGCCCAGGCCGCCGGCCTGGTGGATGGCCTCGAACGCGACGCCGCCGGTCATGGCGCCGTCGCCGATGACCGCCACGACCTTGCCCTCGTCGCGCGGCTGGCCGCGCAGGATCATGCCCTCCTTCAGGCCGACCGCGTAGCCGATCGAGGTCGACGCGTGGCCCGCGCCCATGATGTCGTGCTCGGACTCGGCGATCGAGCAGAACGGCGCGAGGCCCTCGTACTGGCGAATCGTCGGCAGCTGGTCGCGCCGGCCCGTCAGGACCTTGTGCGGATAGGCCTGGTGGCCGACGTCCCACAGGATCTTGTCGGTCGGCGAGTCGAGCAGCGAGTGCAGCGCGACGGTCAGCTCGACCGTGCCGAGATTGGCGCCGAAGTGCCCGCCGATCTCACCGACGGTGTCGATGATGTGCGAGCGGACCTCTGCCGCGACCTGCACCAGCTGGTCCTCGCTGAGCGCGTGAAGGTCCTGCGGGCGGTCGATGGAGTCCAGGAGACGGGTCACGACGAGCGATGGGCGATGAAGTCGGTGAGTCGCTCGAGCTCCGGCGCTCCCTGCGGTGCGGCCTCTGAAAGCGCGGCCCGCGCGGCCGTGTGCGACTCCTCAGCCAGTGTACGCGCACGCTCGAGCCCGAACTCGCTGACGTAGGTGCGCTTGCCGTGTCGCTCGTCGGAGCCCTGCGGCTTGCCCAGGGCGGCATCGGTGCCGGTCACGTCGAGGATGTCGTCGACGATCTGAAAGAGGACGCCGAGCTCCGAGGCGAACATCGCGTAGGGCTCGGGCACGGACGGGGCATGCAGAAGCAGTACCCCTTCGATCGACGCACGGATCAGCCGGCCGGTCTTGAGCTCGTGCAGGCGCCGCAGATCCTCGGATTCGCCGACCACGTCGACGTACTGGCCGCCGACCATGCCGGTCACTCCCGTCGCGGCGGCCAGCTCGCCGACGGCGGCCAGGACGCGGGCGGGGTCGCCACGCTGCTCGCAGAGCACGTGGCGGAAGGCCTCGGCGTACAGGCCGTCGCCGGCCAGGATGGCGACGTCCTCGCCGAACTGCTTGTGGTTGGTCGGCCGCCCGCGGCGCAGGTCGTCGTCGTCCATCGCCGGCAGGTCGTCGTGGATGAGCGAGTAGGTGTGGATGAGCTCGATGGCCGCGGCCAGCGGGAGCACGCCGGCCGGGTCGCCGCCGATGGCCCGCTCGGTGGCCAGCGCAAGCACGGGGCGAATGCGCTTTCCGCCGGCCAGCAGCGAGTAGCGCATCGCCTCCTCCAGCCCGGCCGTCTGCGGCGCGGCGCTGGGGAAGCGCAGCTCGGCGAGATAGCGCTCGACCGTGTCGCGCAGGGCCTCCGGGTAGGAGCTCACCTACAGCAGGGAGTCCTGGCCCGGGATGGGCTCCTGCTGTGCGGCGCGGGCCATGCGCTCGAGCTCGGCCGAGGCCTGGGAGGCCACGCCGGCCGCGTCCTCGACCAGCCCGGCGGCGGCGTCGGCCGACAGG
>JBJMLA010000156.1:0-20185 GCA_045805505.1 Solirubrobacteraceae bacterium | reverse complement strand
GCGACTATCGCTGCCTTCTCGGCCCGGCGCACGACCGCGCGGTCTCCGACCTGCGGTAGCGCTTCAGGAACGCCCAGGTGGCCTCGGCCCCGCTCGGCGCCCTCGTGTCCCCGTAACCGGCCAGGTTGGTCTCGCCGGGCCACGCGTGCGGCATGCCGTGGATGATCCAGCGCTCGGCGACCAGGCAGCCGACCGGGTCGCGGAACTCCGCGACGGTGTAGGACCGGCCGCCGGGGACCTGCCCGTCGTGCTGGGCCGCCGGCTTCAGAGCGATCGGTCCGTCCTGGCGGCCGCTGAGGGCGAGGTTGCTCGTTCGCAGGCCCTGCTCGACCGCCTTGATCAGGCACGGCGCCGGGAATGCCTGGTCGGCGTCGCCGGCCATCCCGATGATGGGGACCACGCGCTCGCGCCCGCGCATCTGCGCGTAGGCCAGCGCCGCGCTGGCCTCGACCGGGATCCCGACACCGGTGGTGAAGCACGGGCCGTCCGCGAAGCCCGCCGTCGCCACCAGCCCCACCGCGGCGTAGAGGTCTGAGTAGGCCGACGCGAGCACGGAGGCCATCAGCCCGCCGGCCGAGACGCCCACCACGTAGACGCGCTGGTCGTCGACCGCCCGTCCCTTCATCACGGCGCGGGTCATGCCGGCGATCGCGGCGCTGTCGCCCGTGCCGCGGAAGTACGCGGTCGGGTCGGCGAACTTCCAGCAGTTCGTCAGCGGGCCGGGCTGGCTGCGGCCGAGCGCGTCGGCCTCCGGGTAGAGGACGGCGAAGCCCTCACGCTCGGCGAGCTTGTTGAAGCCGGTGACCTCGAGCTCCTGCCGGGCGGTGGTCTGGCAGCCGTGGATCATCACCAGCAGCGGCAGCGCCCGTCCGGGCGGAGCGGACGCCGGCGTGTAGAGGATGTAGGGGAACGCCGCCCCGTTGAACGAGTAGCTGCCGTTCTCGGTGGTGCCGGGGTCGGGCGTGGAGTCGGCCGCCACGGCGGGCGCCGCGCCCGCCGCCAGGATCATCAGGAGAAGCAGGCAACGCAGGGGCATCGCGCGCAGGATGACGCCGGACCAAGTTCGGTGTCGCGGTTCCCGCGTACCGGGACCACGGACCGGGCCTGTGGACAACCCCGGATGGAGTCGGCGACGCCGATCGGCATCATCCGCTCATGAGCCTTCTCCGACGGTCGCGTGCGCGGTTCGGGATCTTCGGCACGATCGTGCTCGGCGCGCTGGTGCTCTTCGTGCTGGCCCAGGCCGTGCCCTACGGCCGGTCCCACGCCAACCCGAAGCCGACCCGCTCGGTCCGGTTCAGCTCGGCACAGGCCGAGAAGCTCTTCGCGACGGCCTGCGGCGATTGCCACAGCGACACGACCCGCTGGCCCTGGTACAGCAACGTCGCGCCGATGTCCTGGCTCGTGCAGAACGACGTCGACGGCGGGCGCGGTCGCTTCAACGTCTCGGAGTGGGACCGCCCGCAACCGGACGCCGGCGAGATCTCCGAGGTCATCAGCAGCGGGGAGATGCCGCCCTGGCAGTACACGCTGATCCACGGCGACGCGAAGCTCTCGTCGTCGGAGAAGCGCGACCTCGTCGCCGAGCTGGGCCGCATCTATCAGCAGGATCCGCCGGGGGGCGGCGCCACGCGATAGGTTGCGGCCGTGGCGGTCCGGGCTCCGGTGGATGTTGTTCGAGCGATGTTCGCAGCGCGAGCGCGCGACGACGCCGAGGGGATCCTCGAGCACATGGACCCGGCCTTCGAAGCGGTGGGGCTGGACGGCACCCGCTACACCGAGCCCGAGCACATCCGCGCCTACTTCACGGCGCTCGGCGACAGCGCCACCGAGAGCAACGTCGACGTTTCGGGGGACCTGTTCCTGCACTCCGGCGAGCGCGTGCTCGTGGTCGGCCGGCTCTACACCATCGACGGTGCCGGCCTCCGCGACGCCCCCGCCGTATGGGAGTTCGAGCTGCGCGACGGCAAGGTCGTGCGCCTGACCGCCCATGGCCGGCTGGCCGATGTCCCCGGGCACGAGACGTTCGTGCCGCAATAGCCGTGGCCATGCACGGACTTCCCGCAGCGCGCCATCTTTCGCGGGATCCCAGAAGTGGTGATTGCGAGCTGCCCGATCCACTCCCATCCTGGGTTCCGTGATTCGCGTCCTCATCTGCGATGACGCCGCGGCGTTCTCGATCCTCGTCACGCAGTGGATCTCCGACTGCCCGGACCTCGAGGTCGTCGGAACCGCCACCACCGGTGCCGACCTTCTCGAGATGCTCGGGACGGTCAGCCCCGACGTCGTGGTGCTCGATCACCTGCTGGGCACGATGGACTCCGAGGAGCTCACGCCGCTCATCCGCGCACAGCACGCAGGCGTCGGCATCGTCCTGGTGTCCGGGATGCCCTCGGACGCCCTGGCCGGCATCGCCGATCGCACCGGGGTCGACACCTTCGCCAGCAAGGCGTCGAAGCCCGACGACCTCTGCGACTCGATCCGGCGGGCCGCGCAGCGCTCCCGGCGAGCGCCGGAGGATCCGCCGCTCGCCGCTGTCTGAGGGTCGTCGGCCGAGGTTCCTCAGCCCACCCGGAACGTCCTCTTCGCCGGCGTCGGGTCCTTGTTGCCGGCCTTGTCGATCGCCCAGACCCTCACGCGGTGCTTGCCCCGGGCCAGCCCGCGGTAGCGCTGGCCCGACCGGCACGCCCGGGCCTTCCTGGCGTCCAGGCGGCACGAGAACGTCGAGCCTTTCTCGGTCGAGGAGAAGCGGATCGTGGCCGTCGTGCCGCGGACGCTCACCTTGCGCAGCTTCGTGTTGGGTGCCTTGGCGTCGACCGCGAACGTGACGCTCGCCGGCGACGCGTCGGGATTGCCGGCGGCATCGACGGCGACGACATCCACGGTATGGCTGCCGTGCGTCAGGTTGCTGAAGGTCCCCGGTGACGTGCAGGCCGCGTACGCCCCGCCGTCGAGCCGGCACAGGAACGAGGAACCGGGCTCGGTCGACGAGAAGGAGATCGTGGCCGTCCGCTTGAGCACCGTCGCCGCCGATGCGGTGGTGTCGGGCGCGGTCGTGTCGGGGGCCTCGACCACCGTGAAGGCGCGACTCGCCTTGGCGCTGTTGCCGGCCGCGTCCGTGGCCCGGACCTCGAACACGTGGGCGCCGACGGAGAGTGTCGCGGTCTTGTGCGTGGTGGCGCCCGAGCAGGGACCGAACGCGGCCGAGTCGACGCTGCAGGCGAGGGTCGCCCCGCTGTCGGGGCTCGAGAAACCGAACGTGGGCGAGGGCTCGGTGGTGGTGCCGGTCGGCCCCGAGTCGATCGTCACGCCGGGCGCGGTCGTGTCGACGGTCAGTGTGCGCTGGGCGGGCGTCGGGTCCGCGCGGGACGGAGCCGCCGGTTCGACGGCGCGGAAGCGGACCGTGTGCGCCCCGTCGCTCAGCGCCGGGATCTGACAGCTCGCCGGGCACGAGACGAACGCGGCGTTGTCGACGCTGTACTCGAACACGCCGCCGGCCTCGCTCGTGATCAGGCCCCACATCTGCGTCGTCGTGGACGTCAGCAAGCCGTTGTCGGGGCCGCTGGCCACCACGGTGCTGGGGGCGAAGTCCGGTGTCTCGCAGTTCGCGTCGAGCGCGTCGGTGCCGGGTTCGTCGGCGAGGCCGGAATCGGTGCCGTTGCCGCAGTCGACGGTGTCGCCCAGCGCGTCGAACACATCGAAGACGTCGTCGTTGTCACCGAGGCTGAGGACGTCGGCTCCGCCGCCGCCGGTGATCCGGTTGACCGACGCGTTGCCGGTGAGCGTGTCGGCGTAGAGGGTGCCGACGAGGTTCTCGGTGTTCGAGATCGTGTCGGACCCATAGCCCCCGGTGGCCTGCGCGCCCGCGGTGGCCAGCGAGATCGTGACGCCGAACGGCGTGGCGAGCGAGTAATCGGCGGTGTCCTGTGTCCCTGCGCCGCCGTCGAGGGTGTCGTTGGCCGAACCCGGGCCCGGCCTGAGGGTGTCGTTCCCCGCGCCGCCGAAGATCGCGTTGGCTCCCGCGTCGCCGGTGAGCGTGTCGTCCCCGTCGCCTCCCGAGAGGTTCTCGCAGTCCGAGAACGTGTCCGTGCCGGCGCCGATGGTGTCCTGCGGGCCCGTGATGCCCAGATCGACGGTGACGGCCGGGCCGTGGTTGAGGAACGAGCAGCTGTCGACGCCCCCGTTGCCGTCGATGATGTCGTTGTCCGTCCCGAACGACGCCTGGATGAAGTCGTTGCCGGGCCCGCCGATCATCGTGTCGGCTCCGAGGTCGCCCTCCACGCGCCAGCCGTCGCCGTTGCCCGCGTAGATCTGATCGTCGCCGTTGCCGGCGACGAGCTGCATCGTGCCGCTCAACATGGTCATCGGGCCGACGAAGCCCGAGCCGCCCCGAGCGTCCATGATGTCGTTGCCGTCATTCGTGTCGATGAGCTGCATGGCTTCGAGGTCGGTGGCGACGATGTCGTCGACGTCGACCGAGCCGGTCTCGGCGTCGTTGAGGTTGAACCCCTTGGCGCCCTGGACGTTCCCGTCCAGGTTCCCCATCCGCCAGTTGTCGTTGGCGGAGCCGGGACCGGGCGCGACGAGCAGGTCGTCGTTCGTCTCCGCTCCGGCGTCGATGCCGATCTCGATCTCCTTGTCGCCCGCGCCCTCGCCCGTGGCGTCGCTGTTGAGGAAGGGGCCGCCGGCCAGGGAGACCTTGACCAGGGTCCGCTGCAGGTCGCCGGGCTCGGTGTCGGTCACCTGGATCGCGGTCGTGGTGGAGGCCGGCACGACCATGTTGCACGCCTGTTGCGCCGTGGCGTTCAGGTCGGTGAAGACGCCGACCTCGGTCCCACCGCTGATCATCTTCAGGGCGACGGGCTGGTCGCCGGTCCCTGTCACGTTCACGGTCAGCGTGTTCGCCGCGAGGTTGCACGTCACCGCGGCCGAGGCGGTCCCGGGCAGGGCCAGGCCCCCTGCCGCCGCGAGGGCGATCAGGCCGCGCCTGGCAAGCGACATGTGGGAGGGGTAGGTCGCTCGCGCATCCATGGGGTTGCGAACGTACCCCGGTGGGACGCCGCTCGGCAACCGCGCCAGGTCACAACCGGGTCCAGAAAGAGCCGTGTTGATCCTCGCGACTGGCGTTAGGGTGGCCGTCCGGAGAACCTGATGGCCGACAACCCTCTCACCGGCCTGCCAGAGAGGGCTGACGATCTCGTCGAGGCACTGGCAGCGTGCGATCGCACGGGCCCGCGGGCCGCAGCGCTGGCGCGCCGCCCGGCCGCGGCGGCGCTCATCGTCGGGCACGCGTTCCAGCTTCCGACGGTGCGGATCGACGTCCCGCGCGACCGCTTGACGGGCTCCTGGCGCGAGAGCGGCCGCTCCGGGCTTCTGCCTGGGTGGGCGCTCTGTCAGGCGATCGCGGACGTCCCCGCCAGCGCAGACGAGTTTCTTCGGGGTCGGTCGCGCCAGGCGCTCCGGACCAACGCCAACCGAGCAGCGCGGTCGGGCATCGAATGTGTGGAGGTCTCGGCCGGGACCGAGCTGCGACGGCACCTGGATCCGAACGGCCAATGGGACGACCCGCGGTGGCTGGTCGTGGCGGGACTGCGCGACGGCAAGCCCGAGGGGTTCTCGGTCTGCTCGGTAACCGGCCGGTGGGCGTTCCTGACCCTCGCGCAGTTCCCCGCGGGGTCACCCTCGGGGTTCGCCTATCTGCTGCACAGAGAGACCGTCCTGCGCCTCATCGGACGGGGCGTGGATCACCTGCACGGAGGGCCCTCGATGGTCCTCCGCCCGCACGCCTACTTCCTCGCTCGGCTCGGCTACCGAGCGGTCAACCTGCGCTGGGTCGGCGGACGCGAGCATCGCCGATCGTCCCCTTGAAGAGCGAAAGCCCAGTAGCCGAGCCGCCGCCGCGGCTGCATCGCGGTCGACGGATGCCTGGGAGAAGTGGACCTTGCCGCTATGACCTCAGGAAGGCTTGTGCGTCATCCCGTGCAGGCACGTCACCGACACGGTCCCGTGCCCCGTCGCCGGCCCGTCGATCTCGAACACCCAGCGCCGGCCGCGAGGGACGCTGCGGATCAAGCGCGCGCCGCCGGCCAGATCGGCGCCGAGCACGATCGCCTCGTGCCCCTCTGGGCAGGTGACGACCGCGCGCCGCGGCTTGCCGCGCCGGATCTCACGCGAGCGGGTCAGCACCCGCAGGCCGTGATGGTGGCCGGGACGGTGGGCGGTGGTGAGGCTCAGGCAGGAGAAGACGACGTCGGTCATGAGCCCGCCGTTGCCGGAGTGCCGGATCGGCGTGGTCCCCTTCGGGCAGCTGCGGGTGCCATGGCGACCCTCGACTTCCTTGGCCGGCACGATCACCAGCGTGTGGGAGCCCGCATGGCGAGACAGGCACTTGACATGCAGCCGCACGTTCAGGCTGCGCTTGCCGTGATTCTCGAGCTCGAACAGCCACACGCCCGGGTGGCGACCGTGCCCGGAGCGCACGACCTTGATCCGCCCCGCGTCGGGCCCGCTCAGGCCGCCCGCGGTGACGATGTGATCGGGGTCGTCGCACGTCACCGCCTGATGCGCGCTGCTGCCCGGCGCGATCGAGACGTTCTCGCTGTGTTCGTCGAACACCATCCGCTGCGTCGCCGTGCTGACCGGCGTCGGGTTGCCGGTGGAGTCGCCGGTGACCCGGTTGAGGCAGATGATGCGGACCGTGACGTCCTTGGCGGCGCCGGTGGGGTTGTAGAGGAAGAAGGTCCCCGTCTCGCCGAGCGGCTCGAAGCCGACGACGCGAAGCCCCGCCGTGGCCGCGGCCTGGGCGATGGTGTAGCCGGACTGCAGGACGAACGCGTTGTCCGGGCAGCCGATCGTGAAGGACTGCTGCGCCGTGCTCTGCGGCACGGAGAAGGTGTGCTCCTGCAGCGACGTGTCGAGGTAGTGCTTGTGGTTGACGAGGGCACCCTGGCTTGTCGGTGTCTGGACGCCCGTCGATCTCGTCGTGTGCAGCAGACAGCGTGCGGCCGGGAACATGACGTCATCGCCGGCCAGCGGCGTCAGGGTGGTGAAGTTCCAGACCCCCTGCGGGTTGCCCGCAGCGTCGACGGTGGGGCCTGAGGAGATGATCGGATACCGGACCGACGCCAGCTCCGGCCCCCAGGACACGCCCGAGCCGGTCGGGATGTAGAGGGACCCGGGTCCGCCCGCGGTCACGCAGTCCGCCGAGCCCGTGGCGCCACTGAAGTCACTGTCGGTGAGGGGGCCCTGCGTCAGCGCATGGGCATGGGCATAGCGCCCGACACCGTTGCTGAGCACGGAGCTGCCCGTGCAGACCACGTAGAGGTCGACGTTCGCCGTCGCTGGTCCCGTGTTGATGACGATGAACCGCCAGCTGTTGGCAGCATCGGGCACCGGGACGCTGGACGCCAGGGCGACCTTCGTCGGGTCGCCGCCGGAGACCACGCGCATCGAGCCGCTGATCGCGAACTGCGTGGCGTCCGGGCAGCTGACCGTCTGGTCGAGCCGATGCAACGCCGAGCCGGCCACCGGCGCGACCGTGGTGTAGCGGGTCGTGACATCGGTGTGGATGAGGTGGTGACCGGCGACGAGGTCGGAGTCGGTGTCGATCCAGGACTGCGACGGGATGGCCGCGGCGTCCGACCGGGCGATCACCACCCCGCAGGTCGCATTGGTGGTCTGGCCCGTCCTGAGGCTGTACGTGGCCAGCGTCACCGGGGTGACGCCCGACCGGCTTGTCCTGACCCACATGTCGTGGCAGGAGCCGTTCTCGAAGCCCACCGGCAGCGGGACGCCGTTGGCGCGCAGGAAGCTCGCCGGGCTCACGCCGGGACTGGACCAGCCGACGGCGGTGACGAACGGGAGCTGGTAGCCGCTGCTGGGCAGGGATGAGATGACGTTCCCGGCGGTGACCGAGGTCAGGCCGTTGGGAGTGATGTAGGCGATGCTGCCCCGGGTGTCCACGAAGAAGGGCGCGGTGTCGCGATCCGGCAGGCGCTGCTCCTGCAGCGCGAAGACCTCGAGCATCGCGTCGTAGGCGTCCTGGACGTCCTGCTCGGTGTAGCTGCCGCCGTCCTCGACGAGGTTGGCGTTCATGTACTCCATGCGCAGGTGCAGCAGCTGGGCCTGGGCGAGCGAGTAGTACTCGTAGACGTCGAGCAGCGTGTTCGTCGAGGCCCAGAAGATCCCGGTCTGGGCGCGCAGGTCGTCGCTGAGCGTCGACATGATGCTCGCGCCGCCAACGACGGACGGGTTGAACACGATCTCGTTCAGCTGGCGCTGCTGCGCATCGAACGTCGTGCTGTGGATCGTCGCCAGGAGCAGGTCGCGCGGCGCCTTGCGATCGGCCGGCGTGCGCAGCCCGGCGATCCGGCGCAGCTCGGCCTCGTTGGCCTGCACGTTGGCGACGATCTCCGAGGCTCGGGCGATCTGCGCGTTGTAGGCGGCGTCGTTGAGCTGGGCGCGCACGGCGTCGACGCTGGATTGCAACTGGGTCAACCGGCCGCTGATCTCGGTGAGCTGGTCCTTGAGCGCGTCGAGCTTCTCCTCCTCCTCGCTCGGGGGCAGGCTGATACCGAAGTAGTCCAGGGCCTTGCCGAGCAGGTACTCGCCCACTTTCTCGCCGAGCTTCTTCATCAGCGAGACGGCGATCGCCTGGACGAAGGCGGCGTGGGCGACCGGGGGCGCGGCGCGGCGGTGGGACACCGTGGCGGCGGCAGCGGGCGTTCCGGCAGCGATCAGCCCGCAGGCGCAGAACGCGATGATGCTGCTGCGCAGGACCGTGCTGGGGCGCATCCGTGCCTCGTCTCTCGAGCCACCGGGGGTTTTCACCCTGTCAGAAACCTGACGCCGAAGCAACCGGCGCGCGACGGCCGTCACGACGAGCGAAAATTGGCTGCGCCGGACCGGATGGGATAGAGGAAAAGCCCCGTAGAGGCCGGGGCTTTTCCAGAGCGGGATACGGGAATCGAACCCGTCTCTCGAGCTTGGGAAGCTCGCGTTCTACCGATGAACTAATCCCGCGCGACCACGGAGGATAACCGCCGGGCGGCGCGCGATGGGAACCGGCGCACGGCCGGGTGCGTCACTCCATAATCCGGGCTGTCGCTCGGCGCAGGATGCGCCGGCGCAGATAGTTCCGCTCATGCCGTCCATTCGGTCCACGCCTCTCGGCACGCTCGTCGTGCTGCTCGGTGCCGCGAGCCTCGTGCTCGTCGGTATCGCCTACGCGGGTCCGCACGAGCACGCTTTGACCTTCGCCAACGCGGCGTGGCTCGCGTGCTCGCTGGTCGCCGTGATCGGCGCGGGGATGGCGACCCGCCGCAGCGACGCGGAACACCGGCAGGCATGGTTCATCGTGCTCGTGGCCTGCGGATCCTGGCTCATGGGCGAGCTGATCTGGACCCTCTACAGCGCCACGTCGTTCCCGGCCTCCCCCAACGTCGCCGACGGCTTCTGGCTGTGCTTCGCGATTGCGGGCATCGGCGTCTACCGGCTCGGCGGCGGGTTGCGCGACGAGGCGCACATGATCGCGCTGGAGATCGCGCCGCTGGTCGTCGCGACGCTCGCGCTGATCGTCGCGCTCATGTGGGATCCGATCCGCAGCTCCGACCTCCCGGCCGGAAGCGAGGTGACCGCGCTGGCCTACCCCGTGCTCTACGTCGCGACGGCGATCACCGCGATGCAGTGCGTCGTCGCAGGCGCGCTCGACCTGCGCGACCGCGGGACCGCCGCACTGGTCGGCGGCCTGATCCTCGAGGCGCTCGCCTTCACCCTGTGGTGCCCGCGGCTGCTGGCCGGCACGTACTCGGCGGGGACGTCGGCGAGCGACGCGCTGTGGGTGGCCGGGATGCTGCTGATCGGCGTGGGCGCGTGGCACGCGCGCCCGGCGCCACCGGCCGACCATCTCAACGCTCGCGCCGAGAGCCGCGGCGGCGTGCTGCCGGCGATCACCTTCGTAGGGCTCGCGGCCGCGCAGATCGTGCTGCTGGCCACGGGCGCGGCCACGGCCGCGAACCTGTTCCTGGCCGGCGGCGCGCTGATCATCGGCACGACGCTCGCCTACCGCGGAGCGCTTCTGCGCCGCCGCCACACGGAGCTCCTCGAGCGGCTGCGCGACCGCGAGGCCGAGCTCGAGTCCGCCAACGCGCACCTGAGCGTCGAGTCGCGGCGCGATCCGCTGACCGGGCTGGCCAACCGCCTGCAGCTGCGCGAGGACTTCGAGGGCCTGCAGCGCGCCGCCCGTCGCGGCGGTCCCGGCTATGCCTTCGTGCTCTGCGACCTCGATCGCTTCAAGGCCTACAACGACACGCACGGCCACCAGGCGGGCGACCGCGTCCTGCGCCAGGTCGCCGCGCTCCTGCACAGCCAGGCGCGCGAGGGCGACCGGGTCTACCGCTACGGCGGCGAGGAGCTGCTGATCGTCATGCGCGAACAGGATCCGGGCACCGCGTGCGCCGTCGCCGAGCGCCACCGGGCGGCCATCGAGGACGCCCAGTTCGACCATCCCGACAACCGTCCCAGCGGCGTGGTCACCCTCAGCGCGGGCGTGTCGATCGCCGCCGCCGGCGACACGCCCGAGCAGGTGCTCCAGCGCGCCGACGACGCGCTCTACGCCGCCAAGAGTGCGGGCCGCAACCGTGTCGCGCGCGAGCCGCACCCGCCACCCCCGGAGGGCGCGTGGTCGGAGGTGTCATCCTGAGGGCGCAATGAAGCGCCCGGGGGTCATCGTCATCGCCGTGCTCGGCGCCCTCCTCGCGGGGCTCCTGGTCTACGGCCTCGTCCAGCGCGGCGACGATCGCTCGCTCGACGCCGCCGTGCGGGACGGCAAGCGCCCGCCGGCGCCCGATCGCGTCCTGCCCGAGCTCGAGGGCGCGGGCTCGAAGTCGCTGGCCGACTACCGCGGCAAGGTCGTCTTCTTGAACTTCTGGGCGTCGTGGTGTGATCCGTGCCGCCAGGAAGTGCCGCTGCTCACGCGCTTCCAGCAGAAGCTCGGCGACCGCGGGACCGTGCTCGGCGTCACCTACAAGGACGATCCCACCGACTCGCGCTCGTTCGCCGCCAAGTACGGCATCAACTACCCGAGCCTGCGCGACTCCCAGCTGCGGCTCGCGCCCGAGTACGGGACGCGCGCGCTGCCCGAGACCTTCGTCATCGACGCCCGCGGCCGTCTGGTGGCGGTCAGCCGCGGCACGGTCAGCGAGGAGTTCCTCGAGAACGCCCTGCGCGAGGCCACGACGTGAGGCGCGCGCTGCTTGCCCTCGCGGCGCTGCTCGCGCTCGGGGCCGCTCCGGCGGCCCACGCCGCCCCCGCCGACTTCAACGAGGTCGAAGCGGCCCTCATGTGCGACACGTGCAACGTGCCGCTCAACATCGCCGAGTCCACGCGTGCCGATCAGGAGCGCCGGCAGATCCGCCGCCTGATCGCCCAGGGCAAGAGCAAGCAGGAGATCCTCGACATCTTCGTCGCCGAGTACGGCTCCACCGTCCTGGCCGACCCGTCCAAGGCGGGCGGCACGCCGGCCGTCTGGCTGATCCCGCTGGGCATCCTGCTCGCCGCGCTGGCCGGGGTCGCATTCATCCTCCCGCGCTGGCGGCGCAACCGGCGCGCGCAGGCCGATGCCCCGCGGCCGGCCCCGGCGGCGCTCTCGCCCGAGGACGAGGACCGCCTCGCGCGCGACCTCGCCCTCTACGAGCGCTGATGCTCGCGGCGACCGGCCAGGCCGACGCCACGGTCTTCGCCGCGTTCGCGGCGGGGCTCCTGTCGTTCGTCTCCCCGTGCGTGCTGCCCCTCGTGCCCGGCTACCTGTCGGTCATCTCGCCGATGAAGGGCGAGAAGCGCGCGATCGTCCAGCCCGCGCTGATCTTCTGCCTGTCGTTCACCGTGATCTTCGTGGCGCTCGGGATGTTCGCCACCGGCCTGAGCGCGCCGCTGCGCGACGACCGCAACCTGCTCGAGGAGATCGCCGGGATCCTGCTCATCGCCATGGGCGCGTTCTTCCTGCTGACCCCCTTCGTGACGCGCATCAACCGCGAGTGGAAGCCCGAGCGCCTGCTCGAGAAGGCCGGCTCCGGCGGGCCGGTCATCGCCGGCGCCGCCTTCGCCATCGGCTGGACCCCGTGCACCGGCCCGATCCTCGGCGCCATCCTCACCACCGCCGCGCAGAAGGACGGCGTCGGCGGCGGAGCGTTCCTGCTGCTGGCCTACTCGATCGGCCTGGCCATCCCGTTCCTCCTGTCGGCCGTCGCCTTCGATCGCTTCACCGGCGCGTTCAAGTGGCTGCGTGACCACTACACGATCATCACCGTCATCAGCGGTCTGATCCTCATCGCGGTCGGCGTGCTCGTCTACCGCCACGAGATGACCCGCATGGCCGCCGAGGTCCGCAACTTCCTCGACAGCCTGGGCCTCGGCCCGGTGCTGCGGGTCTTCGAGCGGTAGCGACCGGCGCACCGCCGGCCGAGCGGCGCGTACCGTTCCCCCATGCCACCGTTCGAGCGGCGCATGCAGCGCTACGCCGTCCTCACCGCGTCCGGCTCGGCCCTTGTCGTGCTGCTACTCGCCGGTGTCCTGCCGGACCGAGTCGCTGCCGTGGCGATCCTGTTGGCCGCGCTCCCCGTGATCCTCGCGTGGGGTCCGTACCAGGCGCACCTGGCGCTCAACGCGAACCTCGACGAGGTCGAGCGGAGCCGGTGGCGCATCGCCTTCTATCTGCTGTGGCCGTCGATGGCGATCTACTGGGTGCACCACGTTCGGGCGCAGTCGCTCGTGGACTGAGCTACATCGACTCGGGGGCGGAGACCCCGAGCAGGTCCAGCGCGCGGCCGATGGTGCTTTTGGTCGTCACGCACAGCGCGATGCGGAAGGACTCGAGCTCGGGCGTCTCGGCGCCGACCACGCGGCAGTCGCGGTAGAAGGCGGTGAACTCCTGGGCGAGCTCGAGCGCGTAGGCGGCGATCCGGTGGGGCGCGCGGCGCGCGGCGGCCTCGGCCGCCTCGGACGGGAAGGCCAGCAGCTTCTTGACCAACGCCCGCTCGGCGGGCTCGAGCCCCGTGGCGCCGTCGAAGGACGCGGCCAGCGCGGCGGCCACGCGCTCCTCCCCCGCCTTGGCGAGCACGGAGGCGATCCGGGCGTGCGCGTACTGCACGTAGTAGACGGTGTTCTCGGCCGACTGCTCGCGCGCGAGGTCGAGGTCGAGGTCGATCTGCGAGTCGTGCGAGCGCTGCAGCATGTACCAGCGCGTGGCGTCGACGCCGATCTGGCCGATCAGCTCCTCCAGCGTGACGAACTCGCCGCGGCGCTTGCTCATGCCGGCCCGCGCGCCGCCCTCGACGAGATGGACGAACTGCAGGATCAGGACGTCGTAGCCCTCGCCGTCGCCGCCCAGCGCGGACACCGCGGCCTTGATGCGCGCGATGTAGCCGTGATGGTCGGAGCCCAGGACGTTGACCATCACCGCGTAGCCGCGGTCGACCTTCCACGCGTGGTGGGCGAGGTCGGCGGCCAGGTAGGTCGGCACGCCGTCGGAGCGGACGAGGACGCGATCCTTGTCGTCGCCCCAGTGCGTGGTCCGCAGCCAGAGCGCGTCGTCGTGGCGGTAGGTCCACTCGGACACCCGCTCGAGCGACTCCTCGATCTTCTCGGGATGCAGCGTCTGCTCGGAGAACCACGTGTCGAAGGCGATGCGGTACTCGGCCAGCGTGGTCTTGATGCGCTCGAGCATCAGCGCGATGCCCTGGGCGGCGAGCTCCTCGACCGGCGCGCTCGCGGCATCGGGGATCTGCTCGGCCAGCTCGCGCACGTAGTCGCCCTGGTAACCGTCCTCAGGCGGCTCCTCGCCGCGCGCGCGGGCCTGGATCGAGAGCCCCAGATTGCGCACCTGCGCGCCGGCATCGTTGATGTAGAACTCGCGCTCGACGGTGTAGCCGTCGTTCTCGAGCAGCCGCGCGACGGCGTCGCCGAACGCGCCGTGGCGCGCCGAGGCGGCGGTCAGCGGGCCCGTCGGGTTGGCCGAGACGAACTCCACGAGCGCGACCTCGCCGGTGCGCGGCTCGCGCGCGCCGAAACGCTCGCCGGCGTCGACCACGCCACGCAGCGCAGCCGTGTACCAGCGGTCGGCGAGCCGCAGGTTCAGAAAGCCGGGGCCGGCGACCTCGACGGCGGCCAGCGCGGATCCCAGCCCCTCGCGCAGCTGCGCCCCGACCTTCTCGGCCACCTCGCGCGGAGGGGCGCCGGCGGCGGGCGCCAGCAGCATGGCCACGTTGGTCGAGTAGTCGCCGTGGTCGGCCTGCTTGGGCCGCTCGAGCGTCGGCCGTGACTTCAGCGGCCCGTCGACCACCGCCGCAGCGGCCTGCTCGACGGCGACGCGGAGCTCGGCGACGGGATCTGACACGACCCGCAGCCTACGACGCGCTCGCGGCCAGCCCGTCCTCGAGCCGCGCCAGCGCGTCGACCGTTCCCATGACCATCACGACGTCGCCGGCCTCGAGCCGCGTGTCGGGTGCGGGCTGCGGATGGAACGTGCCGTCGGCTCGCCGCACACCGACGATCGACAGGCTGCCGCGGACCTCGTCGACGGTGCGTCCGGCGCCCCAGCTGCCACCGGAGACCTCGATCTCCTCGAGGCGGTACTCCTCGGTCACGTCGACGGAGCCGAACACGTTGGGATGCAGCGCCAGGCGCGCCATCTCGTGGCCCGACGAGCGGTAGGGCGAGATGACGCGGTCGGCCCCGGCGCGGCGCAGGCGGCTCTCGGAGTCCTCGAGGCTGGCGCGGGCGACGATCGCGATGTCGGGCCGCAGCTCGCGGGCGGTCAGGCAGACGAAGATGTTCTCGGCGTCGGAGTCGACGCAGGCGATGATCGCCCGCGCCCGCTCGATGCCGGCGTCGCGCAGGACCTCGGCGTCGGAGGACGGCCCGTGGATGAAGCGCACGCCGACGCCGGCGTGCTCGCGGTTCTCCGGGTCGTGATCGATGATCACGTAGCGCACACCCGCGGCCCGCAGGTCGCGGCCCACCTGGCGGCCCACGCGGCCGTAGCCGCAGATGATGTAGTGGTCGCTGAGCGATGCGGTCATCCGGCGCTCCCGGCGGTCGGCCAGCAGCTGGCCGAGATGCCCCGAGACGAAGAGCTCGGTCACCGTGACCAGGGCGTAGAAGAGCGTACCGACGCCCAGCAGCGTCAGCACGACCTTGACGATCTGGCCGCCGGTGTCGCTGGCGCCCGGGATCGAGCCCGTGGTGGCGATCGTGTCGATCGTCCGGACGAACGCGTCCCACACGCTCTCGTGCTCGGTCAGCGAGAAGCCGATCGTGCCCAGGACGACGAGCGCGCCGATCAGCAGCGCCACCGTCCGCAGCCGGCGGAAGGTCTCAGTAGTGATAGGGCTCACCCGCCAGGATCTTGTGCGCGCGGAAGAGCTGCTCGAGCAGGACCACGCGCGCGAGCTGGTGCGGCAGCGTCATCGGGCCGAGCGACAGCTGGTGATCGGCGCGCGACTCGCCGCGATGGCCGAACGGCCCGCCGATGACGAAGCACAGGTCGCGCCCCGACTGCCGGCGCTCCTCCAGGAAGCGGCTGAAGCCCAGGGAATCCATGGTGTCGCCGTCCGCGTCGAGGGCCGAGACGAACGATCGCTCGGGCACGCGGCGGGCCACCTGCTCGTCTTCGCGCACCTCGATGAGCTCCACCTTGGCATGCCGCGCCAGCAGCCGCTGATAGTGCTGCACATCGTCGGCGTACGGGGGGCGCAGCCGACCGACCGCGACGACGACGACCTTCACGAGGCGCGATACTAGAGCGCGTGAGCACTGACGAGCCGGGCCCCGAGCGGCACATCAACATCCACTTCTCGCCGGAGATCATGGCGGGCCACTACGCGAACTTCGCGAACGTGAGCCACTCCGACTACGAGTTCACCGTGACCTTCGCGCGCGTCGACCACGAGATCGAGGACGAGGAGATCCCGGGCGTGGTGGTCTCGCGGATCAACCTCTCCCCGCGCTTCATGCGCGAGCTCATCGACGCCATGGAGGACAACTACTCCAAGTGGCAGACCCGGGAAGGCATCAAGAACCTGCCCGAGTTCGGCGGGGAGAACCCGCAGTCGTAAACCACTTGTTGTTCTTGCTTGACGTGCGCGTCCGGACAGGCGCACAATCGCCCCATGACGGGGGTCAGGGAGATCAGGGAAGCGATCGACGAGATGGTGGCCGAGGGTGCGTCGCTGCGGCAGATCGAGCGTGAACTCATCGAGGACGCGCCGCTGAGCGAGGACTCACGCGCGGCGCTGTGGCTCTACGCGTGGGGCTGCCTCGAGCGTCACCGCCCGCTGGTCGCCGCGTAGGCCTTCGCGATCCCGATGCGCTCGATCGTCGTCGGGTGCGTCCCGAGCAGCGCGTGCAGCCAGCCCGGCGGGTCCGGGTCGCTGACGTTCGTGTTCGCGATCCGCCGCTGAAAGCCGATGAACGGCTCGACCGAGCCGCTGCCGGCCAGCTTCAGGGCGTAGGCGTCGGCGCGCGCCTCGACGTCGCGCGAGAGCTGGTTGGAGACCATCGTCACCGGCGTCGAGACGACGCCCAGCGCCAGCACCAGCGCGGGCACCCAGCGCGCCGCGTCCCCGCCCGACCACCGTTCGGTCAGTCGCGTGACCGCAAAGACGCCGAACGGGGCGACGAGCAGCAGGTAGAGCAGGCCGTGGACCACGTCGCGGTAATGCACGTGACCGAGCTCGTGGGCGACGACCAGCCGCGTCTGCTCCGGCGTGAAGTCCTTGATCAGGTTGTCGTAGATGACCACCCGCTTGCTCGCGCCGAGTCCGGTGACGTACGCGTTCGACGCGGTCGTGCGCCGCGACGCGTCGATCTCATAGACCTGACCGACCTTGACCCCGGCCTGGTCGGCGAGCCGCAGCACGTCGGAGCGCAGGGCGCCGGCGGGCAGGGGCTCGAAGCGGTTGAACAGCGGATCGAGGACGACCGGGCCCGCGTAGAGGAACCCGGCGCCGACCACCATGACCAGCGCGGAGCCCGGCATCCACCAGCGGGGGCCGAAGCGCCGAGCCAGCAGCGCGGCGAGACCCGCGCCCAGAGCGGCGAGCAGGGCCCCGATCGCCGCCGACTTGGCCACGTCGCCGGCCCAGCCGCCCCACGACTGGGTCACGAGCCCGACGTCGATGCCGCGCTGGCGGCTGATGGCGGCGATCGGCAGGGTCGCGACGGTCAGGGCCAGCGAGACGAGCGCGCCCGCCGCCAGGGCCCGCCGCGGGATGCCGCGGCGGACGAGCAGGATGAGCGTCCCGGCCTGCAGGGCCAGCGAGAGGCCATAGAGCGCGAGCTGCGGATCGCGGTAGCCGGTCGCCCGCTCGATCTGCGCCGGCGTGAAGTAGTCGGAGGCCTGGACGGGCAGCGGGCTGATCAGCCCGGTCCTGGGCCGCAGCAGCAGCACGGCCACCTCGGCGGCGGCAAGAGCCGCGACGAAGGCCACGAGACCGGGTCTCGACTGCGTTAGCTTGCGCAGCATGAAGGCGCTCTACCGTACGGTCTCTGCGCTCCTGGCCCTCGTCGCCGGGCTGCTCATGGCCCTCGTGGTCACGGCGGTGACCGACGGGCGCGACGTCGAGATCGTGGGCTACGTCCTGTACGTGGGCGGGGCGCTGATCGCGGCGGGCACGGCGGCCGTGCTCTGGTCCAAGACGCTCAAACGCCGCTAGGAGGTAGGGATCGGGGCCGATCCGGCGAACGATCCGGTCATGAACCGCCTTCTCGCCGTCATTCTCGGCATCCTCTTCATCTTCGCCGTGATCATCGACGTCATGGTCGTCACCGGCGACGGCTCCATCCGCTGGGGCATCTTCATCCTGTACCTGATCGCCACGGCCCTGCTCGGCTACGGCGCGTTGTACTTCTGGCGCCGGGCCGGGTCCGCACCCGCCGCCGTCTGATCGCCGTCTATCGTCGGAGGCGACCATGCGCGTAGCGGTCGTCTCCGACATCCACGGCAACCGGCACGCCTTCGAGGCGGTGCTGGCCGACGTCGCCACCACCGGCGCCGACGAGCTGTGGTGCCTGGGTGACCTGGTCGGCTACGGCGCCGACCCGGACGCCTGCGTCGAGCTGGCCTCCGAGCACGCGGCGGTCTGCCTGGCCGGCAACCACGATCTCGCGGTCACCGGGGCCCTGTCGCTCGACGAGTTCTCCCGCGGCGCCGAGATCGCCGCCCGCTGGACCCAGGAGGTCATCCGGCCCGAGAACCTCGCCTACCTGCAGGGCCTCGAGCCCTCCGGAGACGTCGAGGGCATCGGCCTGTTCCACGCCTCCCCGCGCGACCCGATCTGGGAGTACGTCCTCAGCGCCCTGCTGGCCGAGATGTGCCTGGACACGGCAAGCGAGCGGCTGGTCCTCATCGGTCACTCCCACGTCGCCCTGTCGTTCGTGCGCCGCGAGGGCGACATCGCCACCGGCGAGCGCCGCGTGGGCGGCGATCAGGCCGACATCAGCGAGGGCGAGTGGCTGATGAACCCCGGCAGCGTCGGGCAGCCGCGCGACGGTGACCCCCGAGCGGCCTGGCTGCTGCTCGACACCGACGCCGCGACCGCGACCTGGCACCGGGTCGAGTACGACGTCGCCGGCGCCGCGGCGGCCATCCGCCACGCCCGCCTTCCTGATTCACTGGCCGAGCGCCTGGGGTACGGTCAGTGACCGTGCGCCCGCTGCCTTATCTCATTGCGTTCGCCCTCGGCCTGGGTGCCGCCGGCCTGACCGCCTGCGGCGCGAAGGAGAACCCGGCGATGATCCCGGCCGACAACGCCTCGGAGCTGCGCAGCCACCTC
The DNA here is from genome assembly GCA_045805505.1 of Solirubrobacteraceae bacterium. Lineage (GTDB taxonomy): Bacteria > Actinomycetota > Thermoleophilia > Solirubrobacterales > Solirubrobacteraceae > BP-464. The sequence goes on along the minus strand of JBJMLA010000156.1, from coordinate 1,358 downwards.
GACGACGTGCTCAGCGCGATCGACGCCCACGACTGCGGCGACGCCACGCGCGCCGTCCAGCAGGTGCGCAGCGACCTCGAGTCGCTCCCGTCGGGGACCAGCCAGCGCCTGGAGGCGCGCCTGCGCGAGGCCACCGGCGAGCTCGCCGGCCAGGCGGCCGACGAGTGCCAGGCCACCACGGCCACCACCACGGAGACCCAGACCGTCGAGACCACGACGATCCCGACGACGACCACCGACACGACGATCACGACGACGCCGACGACCGAGACGACGACGACCGTCCCCACCACGCCCACGACGACGCCCACGACCCCGACCACGCCCACCGAGACGACGCCGGGCGACGACGTCGGCGGGCTGGAGACCCCGTGAGCGGCCAGGTCATCGCCGGGCGCTACGAGATCGGCGACCGCCTCGGGCTGGGCGGGATGTCGACCGTCCACCTGGCCTTCGATCGCCGGCTCGAGCGCGAGGTCGCCGTCAAGCTGCTCGCCGAGCACCTCGCCGAGGACCCGGCGTTCGTCGCGCGCTTCAAGCGCGAGGCGCTGGCCGCCGCGCGCCTGGTGCACCCCAACATCGTCCAGGTCTTCGACTTCGGCCTCGACGACCCGAGCGGGCGCCACTACATCGTCATGGAGTACATCCGCGGCCAGTCGGGCGCCGAGATCCTCCGCGACCGCGGCGCCATCGGTATGACCGAGGCGCTGGCCATCGTTGGGCACTCGTGCCGCGGCCTGGACTACGCGCACCGCAACGGCGTGGTGCACCGCGACGTCAAGCCCGGCAACCTCCTGCGCTCCGACGACGCCCTGGTCAAGCTCGCCGACTTCGGCATCGCCAAGGCGTTCTCGGACGAGTCGGCCATCACCCAGGTCGGCTCCGTCCTGGGCACCGCCGCCTATCTCGCGCCCGAGCAGGCTCACGGCGAGGAGGCCACGGCGCGCTCGGACCTCTACTCGCTGGGCGTCGTGACCTACCAGCTGGTCTCGGGCAAGCTGCCCTACGAGGCCAACTCGCTCACCGAGCTGGCGCTGATGCAGCAGCGCGAGGCTCCCCCGCTGCTCCACGAGGTCGATCCCGAGGTGCCGCCGCAGTTCGCCGCCGCCGTCGACCGCGCCCTGAACCTCGATCCCGCCGACCGCTACGCCAGCGCCGAGGAGATGCGCGCCGCGCTCGTCGACGGCGCCCGCGGCGTCGGCCCCGAGCCGACGGACGCCACGCGCGTGGTCAGCGCCGTGCCCGAGACCAGCGCGACCCGCGTCGCACGCCGCGATCCGACCGCCGAGCACACCGCACCCCGCCGGCTCGAGCCCCGCGCCCCGCGCCGGGCGCCGGCCGCGGCCGTCGCGGCCGAG
>JBJMLA010000155.1:0-7177 GCA_045805505.1 Solirubrobacteraceae bacterium | reverse complement strand
GTGATCCTCGACGTCGTCTACAACCACACCGCGGAGGGCAACCACCTCGGTCCGATGCTGTCGTTCAAGGGCGTCGACAACGCGGCCTACTACCGCCTCAGTCCCGAGGACCCCCACTTCTTCATGGACTACACGGGGACGGGCAACACGCTCAACACCGTCCACAACTCGGTCCTGCGGCTGATCATGGACTCGCTGCGCTACTTCGTCATCGAGTGCCACGTCGACGGCTTCCGCTTCGACCTGGCCAGCGCGCTGGCCCGCGGCCTCTACGACGTCGACCGCCTGCACTCGTTCTTCGACACCATCCATCAGGACCCGGTGCTCTCGCAGGTCAAGCTGATCGCCGAGCCGTGGGACGTCGGGCCGGGCGGCTACCAGGTGGGCAACTTCCCGGTCCTGTGGAGCGAGTGGAACGGCATCTACCGCGACGTCGTGCGCGACTTCTGGCGCGGCGAGGAGGGCGTGGCCGACTTCGCCTCGCGCTTCACCGGCTCCAGCGATCTCTATCAGGAGGACGGCCGCCGACCGTTCGCGTCGATCAACTTCATCACCGCCCACGACGGGTTCACGCTGCACGACCTCGTCACCTACAACGAGAAGCACAACGAGGCCAACCTCGAGGACAACAAGGACGGCACCGACGACAACCGCTCGTGGAACCACGGGGCCGAGGGCGAGGTCGACGACGCCGAGATCATCGCGCTGCGCCAGCGCCAGCAGCGCAACTTCCTGGCGACGCTGATCCTGTCCCAGGGCGTGCCGATGCTCCTGGGCGGCGACGAGTTCAGCCGCTCCCAGGGCGGCAACAACAACGCGTGGTGCCAGGACTCCGAGATCTCGTGGTTCCACTGGGAGCACTGGACCGACGGGCAGGTCGAGCAGATCGAGTTCGCCCGGCGCGTGATGGCGGTGCGCCGCGAGCATCCCGTGTTCCGGCGCGAGCGCTTCCTGGAGGGCAAGGACCTGACCGGCTCGGGACTGCCCGACGTCTGGTGGTTCCGGCCCGACGGGCGCAAGATGACCCAGAAGGACTGGAACCGCGGCGACGCCCACGTGCTCGGCGTGTTCCTCAACGGCGACGCGATCCTCGACGAGACGCCGCACGGCGAGCGGATCGTCGACGACTCGTTCCTGCTGCTGTTCAACGCCTGGTCCGAGGACATGACGTTCACGCTGCCGGTGCGCCGCTTCGGGCCGGCGTGGACGCACGAGTTCTCCACCGCGGATCCGGGGCTTGCGGCGGGTGACGGCCACTTCGCGCCGCGCTCGCAGGTGCAGGTCACCGCCCGCTCGATGTCGCTGCTCAGGCGCGTGTCGTGAAGGCGACCTACCGCCTGCAGCTGACGCCGGACTTCGGCTTCGCCGCGGCGCGCGCGCTCGTGCCCTACCTGGCCGAGCTGGGCGTCTCGCACCTGTATCTCTCGCCGTCGTTCGAGGCGCGTGAGGGCTCGACCCACGGCTACGACGTCGTCGACCCGCGGCGGCTGAGCGCAGCGCTGGGCGGGGAGGCGGAGTTCACCGCGCTGGCCGCGGCGGCGCGCGACGCCGGGCTGGGGATCGTGCTCGACATCGTCCCCAACCACATGGCGGCGAGCGCGGGCGAGCCGTTCAGCGACTTCTTCGACCGCGACGAGACCGGCTTCACCCGCCGCTTCTTCGACATCGACGACCTGCTCGGCGTGCGCGTCGAGGACGAGGAGGTCTTCGAGGCGACGCACGAGCTGGCGCTGCGGCTGGTGCGCGACGGGCTCGTCGACGGTCTGCGCGTCGACCATCCCGACGGCCTCGCCGACCCGGTCGGCTACCTGCACCGCCTGCGCGAGCGCGGCGTGGAGCGCGTCTGGGTCGAGAAGATCGTCGACCCCGACGAGGAGCTGCGCGGCGACTGGCCCGTCAGCGGCACCACGGGCTATGAGTTCCTCAACGACGCCATCGCGGTCTTCGTCGACCCGGCGGCCGAGCAGCGGCTGACGGAGGCCTACGGGGACCCGCGGCCGTTCGGCGAGCACGCCGAGGAGGCCAAGCGCGAGATGGCGGCGGGCACCTTCCACCGCGAGGTCGACTGGCTGCGCCGGCTGTGGCCCGACGCGCCGGGCGACATCGAGGCGTCGGTCGCCGCCCTGGCGGTCTACCGGACCTACATCGGCGAGGACGGGCCCTTGGCCGAGGACCTCGAGGTGCTGCGCGAGGCCGGTGTCGAATGGGTCGCCGACGGACCGCGGGACTTCGTCGTGCGGTGGCAGCAGACGACGCCACCGGTGATGGCCAAGGGCGTCGAGGACACGGCCTTCTACCGCTACGGCCGGCTGCTCGCCCTCAACGACGTGGGCGGCGATCCCGGGCGGTTCGGGATCTCGGTCGATCGCTTCCACGAGGCGAACACCAAGCGCGCCGCCGACTGGCCGCTGGCGATGACCACGCTGCAGACCCACGACACCAAGCGCAGCGCCGACGTGCGCGCGCGACTGGCCGCGATCACGTGGGTCCCCGAGGAGTTCGTGGCGCTCGCCGAGGAGGTGCTGCCGGGCGCGCCCGACCGCGACGAGGGCTGGTTCTTCCTGCAGACGGTGGTGGCCGCGCCGATCTCCGGCGACCGGCTCGACGGCTACGTGGAGAAGGCGCTGCGCGAGCGCAAGCTCACCTCGACGTGGGCCGATCCGGACGAGGAGCACGAGCGCGCGACGAAGCGGTGGGTCCGGTCGCTGCTCGAGCACGAAGGCGTCACGGCGTTCGCGCGCCGGCTGGCCGAGGTCGCCGAGCCGATCGTGCTCGGCCAGAAGCTGCTGCAGCTCACCTCCCCCGGCGTGCCGGACATCTACCAGGGCGACGAGGACGAGTTCATCGCGCTCGTCGACCCGGACAACCGGCGGCCGGTGGACTTCGCGGCGCTGGCGACCGACGCGCCCTCACCGAAGCTCGCTCTCACCCGCGCGGCCCTGGCGGCGCGGCCGGAGGGCAGCGCGGCCTACGAACCGGTCGCCGCGGAGGGCGCGGTCGCCTACGTCCACGGCGACTGCTTCGCCGCGGTCGCCGTCCGGCCCGGTGCAGAGCTGCCCGCCGCGCCCGACGGCTTCACGCCGGCGTTCACGGCGCCGGGCGTGCTGCTCGCGACGCGCTAGCGCGGCCGCGGCTCGCGCCGCGAGACCTCGCTGATCCCCCGCAGCCGCGCCGCCTCGGCGTCGCCGAGCTGCCCCGGCTCGAGCTTCCAGCCCCAGTTGCCGCCCTCGACGCCGGGCATGTTCATCCGCGCCTCGTCGCCGAGGCCCAGGACGTCCTGGGCCTGGACGATGGCCAGCTGGGCGGGCGAGCGCAGCGTCAGCTCGATCAGCGCCCACGAGGGGTCGTCCTCCTGCACGCCCGCCTTCGCGAACGCGCGCTGGGCCTCGGCGCGCTCGGGCTCGCTCGCGCCCTCCCACCATCCGGCGGCGGGCGCAGCGTCGTGGGTGCCGGTGTAGGCCACGGACCGCTCCACGTGGTTCTCGATCCGGTGCGGCGAGCCGTGGTCGTCGGGGTCGAAGCCGAACTGCGTGATGACCATGCCCGGCAGCCGCAGGTCGTCGCGCAGCCTGCGCACGGGCGCGGTGATGACCCCGAGGTCCTCGGCGACGAGCGGCAGATCCGGGCCGAACTCGGCCTGCATGGCGTGAAACGGCGCCGCGCCGGGCCCGCGCTGCCAGCGGCCGTGGCGCGCGGTCTTGTGGTCCTCGGGGATCGACCAGAAGGCCACGAAGCCGCGGAAGTGATCGACGCGCACGGCGTCGTAGAGATCGAGGTTGCGGCGCAACCGCTCGACCCACCAGCGGTAGCGGCGCCGCTGCAGGGCCGGCCAGTCATAGAGCGGGTTGCCCCAGTGCTGGCCGTCCTCGGAGTAGCTGTCGGGCGGCGCGCCGGCGACGAACCCGGCACGGAAGATCTCGGGATGCGCGACGTGGTCGGCGCTGCCCTCGGCGACGTAGATCGGCAGGTCGCCCATCAGCCCGACGCCGCGCTCCTCGGCGTAGCGCCGCAGCGCACCCCACTCGCGATCGAAGCGGATCTGGTCGTCGAGATCGCCGCCCCAGGCGACCCAGTCGTCGACCCAGAAGGCCTGGCGCTCGCGGAACTCCCGGCGCTCGGCGTCGCTGACCGGCGCGTCGGGCTCGGCGAGCAGCCCGCCGTCGGCGGCGAAGGCCGAGTGGGCCTTGTACGGCGAGCGGTGCTCGTCGGGAGGCCCGAGCGGCAGCATCTGCCACCAGCCCTGTCCCGCGGCGGCCAGCCAGTCGACGAACGCGTAGGCGTCGGCGTCGAGGCGGCCCGAGGGCAGCGAGGTGGGGTGCAGCAGCACACCGGATGAGCGAGTGGTGAGGAGAGGGTTAGTCATGGCGCTGGTGGGACACAATGGCGAGGAGTGCCCGTCCCCAGCACGAAGCAACCACCGCCCCGCATCCAGATCGAGCGCCCCGAGCCGGTCATCGACGGTGCCCGGTATCCGGCCAAGCGTACGGTCGGCGAATCCGTCGCGGTCTCCGCCGACGTCTTCCGCGACGGCCATGAGGTGCTGCGCACGGTCGTCCGCCACCGCGGCCCCGGCGACCGCAAGTGGGCCGCCAACCCGATGGCGCCGGTCGACGCCGAGTCCGGCGGCATGCGCTGGGGCGGCGAGTTCGCCGTCGACCGCTGCGGCAGCTGGCAGTTCTCGATCGAGGCCTGGAGCGACCCGTTCGCCTCCTGGCGCGACGAGCTGCGGCGCAAGGTCGACGCCGGCCAGGAGGATCTCGGCGGCGAGCTCAGCGAGGGGACGCTGCACCTCGAGGGCGCCGCCGCCCGCGCCAAGGGCGCCGACCGCAAGCTCCTGGAGACCGCGCACGCGGCGCTGGCCGACGCCGAGACCGACTGGCGGGCGAAGGTCGCCGCCGCGCTCGATCCGGCCGTCGCCGAGGCCGCCGACCGCTGCCCGGACAAGTCCGACACGGCGATCGCCGGGCCGTTCGAGGTCCAGGTCGACCGCGAGCGCGCGCGCTTCGGCAGCTGGTACGAGCTCTTCCCGCGCTCGTGGGGCGGGCTGCGCGGCGTCGCCGACGCCGTCCCGGGCATCGCCGAGCTCGGGTTCGACGTCCTCTACCTGCCGCCGATCCACCCGATCGGCGAGAAGAACCGCAAGGGCCGGAACAACGCCCTGGTCGCCGGCGACGACGACCCCGGCTCGCCCTGGGCGATCGGCCACCACGAGTTCGGCGGGCACGACGCGATCCACCCGGAGCTCGGGACGATCGAGGACTTCGACCATCTCGTAGCGGTGGCGGCCGAGCACGACGTCGACATCGCGCTGGACTTCGCCATCCAGTGCTCGGCCGATCACCCGTGGCTGACCGAGCACCCCGAGTGGTTCAACCGCCGCCCGGACGGGACCCTGAAGTTCGCCGAGAACCCGCCCAAGAAGTACCAGGACATCTACAACGTCAACTGGGACTCAGAGGACTGGCGCGGCCTGTGGCAGGCGCTGCTCGACGTGGTCATGCACTGGTGCGACCACGGCGTGCGGGTCTTCCGCGTCGACAACCCGCACACCAAGCCGCTGCCCTTCTGGGAGTGGTTGATCGCCGAGGTGCGGGCCACGCACCCCGACACGATCTTCCTGGCCGAGGCGTTCACCAAGGCCGCGGTGATGCGCACGCTGGCCAAGATCGGCTTCAACCAGTCCTACACGTACTTCACGTGGAAGAACAGCCGCCACGAGCTCGTCGAGTACGTCGTCGAGCTGGCGACGAGCGGCATGCAGGAGTACTACCGGCCCAACTTCTTCGCCAACACCCCGGACATCCTCCACGAGTACCTCGTCCACGGTGGGCCGGCGGCCTTCCACTCGCGGCTGGTGCTCGCGGCCACGCTGTCGCCGTCCTACGGGATCTACTCGGGCTACGAGCACTTCGAGAACGTCCCGGTCCGCCCGGGCAGCGAGGAGTACCTCGACTCCGAGAAGTACGAGACCAAGTCCCGCGGGCTCGACGGCCCGCTGCTGCCGGTCGCCAAGAGGCTCAACGAGGCGCGCCGTGCCCATCCCGCGCTGCAGCACCTGACCAACGTGTGGTTCATGGACGCCGGCAGCGAGGACCTGCTCGCCTACGCCAAGCGGACCGGCGACGACATCGTCCTGACCGTCGTCAACCTCCACCCGCACTGGGCGGTCGAGGGTGTCGTCACGGTTCCCGCCCACCTCGGCCTGCCGCCGGCCTTCCGCGTGCACGACCTACTGTCGGACGACCGGTTCGACTGGCGCATCGGCCCCAACTACGTCCGTCTCGACCCCGGTGGCGCCCACGTGCTGACCCTCTCCTCATGACCGATCTCGAACACCGCCCGGGCGGGGTCTCCGACCACGCACAGCCCACGCACTGGTTCGAGGCCGACCCGCAGTGGTTCAAGCGCGCGGTCTTCTACGAGATCCACATCCGCGGCTTCTTCGACGGCAACGGCGACGGGTACGGCGACTTCCGCGGCCTGATCGAGAAGCTCGAGTACCTCCAGTGGCTCGGCGTCGACTGCATCTGGCTGCTGCCGATGTACCCGTCGCCGCTCAAGGACGGCGGCTACGACGTCGCCGACTTCACCGGGATCCATTCGGACTTCGGGACTACCGAGGACTTCCACCAGTTCGTCGACGAGGCCCATCAGCGCGGCATGCGCGTCATCGCCGACTTCGTGATGAACCACACCTCGTCCGATCACGAGTGGTTCCAGCGGGCCCGCAAGGCACCGCCCGGCTCGCCCGAGCGCGACTGGTACGTCTGGTCGGACACCAACCAGAAGTACGAGGAAGCGCGGATCATCTTCACGGATACCGAGACCTCGAACTGGACCTGGGACGACGAGGCCGGCGCCTACTACTGGCATCGCTTCTTCAGCCATCAGCCCGACCTGAACTTCGAGAACCCCGACGTCCAGGCCGCGATGATCGAGGTGCTGCGTTTCTGGCTCGACCTCGGCATCGACGGCTTCCGGCTCGACGCCATCCCCTACCTGTTCGAGGAGGAGGGGACCAACTGCGAGAACCTGCCGCGGACGCACGAGTTCCTCAAGCGCGTCCGCAAGGAGGTCGACGAGAACTACGCCGACCGCGTGCTCCTCGCCGAGGCCAACCAGTGGCCCGAGGACGTCGTCGAGTACTTCGGCGAGGACGGCGACGAGTGCCACATGT
>JBJMLA010000154.1:0-35449 GCA_045805505.1 Solirubrobacteraceae bacterium | reverse complement strand
GTCGAGCTCGCCCCAGGCGACGTCCTCGAGGAACTGGGTGAGCGCCTTGTGGAGCATCGGGCCGCGCCAGACGACCGCGCTGTCCTCCTCGACGAAGAAGCCGATCGACATGACCTTCACGCCGTGGGCCTCGAGCGGCAGGATCTTGCGGTCCGGCGAGACCGGCGGGCGCTGACCGCCGAGGCCGAACATGCGCGGGATCGAGTAGCCCCACACGTCGGCGTCGAGGATGCCGACCTTCTTGCCCTGCGCGGCGAGCGCGACGGCGAGGTTCGAGGTCATCGACGACTTGCCGACGCCGCCCTTGCCCGAGCCGACGCAGACGACGTTGGAGACCTGGGCCAGCGCGCCGGCGGGCAGCCCACCGCGGCCGAGCTTCTTCTGCAGATCGCCCTTCTCGGTGTCGGTCAGCACGTCGAAGGCGACGGAGACCGAGGTGACGCCCTCGAGCGCCCGGACGGCCTGCTGCACCGACGTCTCGAAGTGGTTGCGGATCGGGCACCCGGGCGTGGTCAGCGAGACCATCACCGCGACGGCGCCGTCCTCGGCTATCTCGATCGAGCGGACCATGCCGAGCTCGACGATGTCCTGGCGCAGCTCCGGGTCGATGACGGCCCGCAGGGACTCCATGATCTGCTCGCGCGAAGGCATGGTTCGAGTCTAGAACGGAGCCTTAAACACGACGAGCCGCCCGAAGGCGGCTCGCAGCGACGGCGTGAGGAGGTAGCCCCTGCGGGCATCCGGCCCGCAGATCTGATGGCGGGGCCGGGCCTCCGGCCGGCTATCGACTAGGCGACCGACGCGATCCGCTTCTGGATCTCGGTCGACAGCTGCGTGACGTTGGTGATGCCCGTCTGCAGGACGTTCTCGACGCGGGCCTGGGCCAGGTCGACCGTCTTGGTGCGGGTCTTGAGCTCGCGCTGGACGCGCGTGCGGTTCTGCTTGAGCAGGCGCTCGGCACGCGTGCGGCGCTGACGCAGCTCGCGCTCGACCTTGGTACGGGTCTTGCGGACCTCGCGCTCGAAGCGGTTGCGGGCGGTGGTGCCGCGACGCTCGAAGCGGCGCAGCTCGCGCTGGGCCTTTTCGGGCGTGGAGTAGCTGGTGCGCAGGCCCTCGACGGTCGAGACGACGTTGTCACGAGCGATCAGCGCGGCGCCGACGGGGACGAGGACGGCCTTCTCGGCGTACTCGACGGCCTTGTCGACCGGGGTCTTGGCGTTCTCGGCGCGCGTGGCAGCGGCCTTGGCGGACGCGGCGGTGCGCTTGCGGGCGGTCGCAGCCTGGTTGCGCGAGCGCGTGGCAGCAGCCTTCTTGGCGGCGGTCGAGCGCTTCGTCGTCGTCGCCTTGCGCGTCGTGGTGGCGGTAGTGGCCATGTGTGCGTTCACTCCCTCGGAGAGATCAGAAAGGTTCAAATACGAGCGTGTGTTCGGGTGATGAATACCACCGAACACATGTTTGTAAACCGCCGAACCAACCTGGTTACACGCGCTGCAGCCAGGTCTCCGGCGCTTCCATCTCCGCCCACGTCGGCAGCGTCTCCGGGCTGGCCCACGCCCTGTTGAGCCCGGGGATGCCCGCCTGCTCGACGACCGCGTCGCAGAACCGCTTGCCCGTCTCGTACTGGCGCATCTTCATCTCGAGGCCCATCAGCTTCTCGACCACCCGCATGAACGGCGGGCGGTTGTGCCGGCGCTTCTCCAGCGCCGAGCGCAGCTCGGGCAGCCCCTCGATGACGCCCTCGCCGGCGGCATCCATGACGTGCTCGGCGTGGCCCTCGATCAGCGCCATCGTCGCCTGGATGCGATCCATCAGCGCCCGGCGCTCGGGCCCGCGCGCGACGCCGACGACGCCGTCGGTGCGCAGGCGCTGCACCATGGCCCGCAGCTCGGCCGTGTCGGCGAGGCGCAGCAGCGACTTGAAGTCCATCTTCATCTCGAGCGCGTCGCCCAGCTCGGTGACGAGCGAGGCCACGTGCCCGCGCAGCCAGGTCACCGACGAGAACTGCACGGCGTGGGTGACCTCGTGGAGGGCCACCCAGTGCAGCATCCGGCCGGCGTCGACGTCCATCCGCTCGGCCGCCTCCTGGAGGTTGGGCGCGACGAACAGCAGCCGCGCCGGGCGCTCCGGGTCGGTCGGCGGGACCTCGTACTGGCCGAGCACGCGCTGGGCCAGGAAGCCGACGAGCCCGCCGACCTCCGCGCCGAGCACCAGGCCGCCGGCCGACTGCAGCGCCGGCCCGAACGGCCCCGAGGACTTGCCGATCTTGCCCGCGAGCGGATCGAGCACGCCGCGCATGCCGCCGAGGTTGGCCTCCGCCCAGCCCGCACGGCTGACCGACTCGGGGCTCGGCAGCGGCGTGCGGACCTCGAGCTGGGCGTACTCGCTGACGATGCGCTCGGCGTCCGCGCAGAGGGCGATGAGATCGCCCGGCAGGACAGGCAGCGGATCCGGGTCGCCGGCGATGTTCGTTGCGATGCGTCGCGCGACGCGCCAGTCGACCATGCCTTGTCAGGCTAGGCCGCGTCAGGCCGGCAGCCGCGCCAGCTCGGCCAGCGCCTCGGGCGTGCGCGCCGCCACCACCGGCGAGCGCGGCTCGAGGTCGAGCGGCGCGCCGAGCGGGTCGTCCATCGCGGTGAAGGCCACGTAGCCGCCGCTCTCGCGCACGATCAGCTGCGCGGCGGCGACGTCCACCGAGCGGCAGCGCCACAGCGACGCCATCCCGTCCACGCGCGTGGCGGCGACCTGGCACAGCGAGATCGCCATCGCCCCGATGACCCGCACCCGGCCGACGGTCTCCTCGAGCTCGGGGCCGGCGGCGGCGAACCACCGCGGCGCGGCCGACTCGATGGCCACCAGCTCGAGCTTGCCGCTCTCGCTGCGCCGCTCGCCCGGCGGGTCGAGCCGGACACCGTCGAGGTAGGCGCCCTCGCCGCGCCGCGCCCACCACTCCTCCTCGGGCCCGAGATCCAGGACGTAGCCGAACGCGACGTCGGCCATCGTCGCGCCGTCGGCCACGGCGATCGACAGCGCGTGATGGGTCAGACCGCGCTTGGCGTTGGTCGATCCGTCGATCGGGTCGATGACCACCTTGACTGACGCGTCGCCGTAGTCGACGAGGCCGCGCTCCTCGGAGACCGCGCAGAAGCGGTGGCCCTCCTCGTGGAGCCGGTCGAGCTCGGCGAACACCGCGTCCTCGGCCCACTGGTCGATCAGTAGCGTCTGGTCGCCTCCGCCGCCGGTCGTCCCGGTCTCCCGCAGGCGCTCGGCGGTCGTCGGGCTCTCGCGCAGCACCGTGCGCAGCCCATCCGCGGCGCGCCGGCAAGCGCCAAGCCAATCGGCCTCCAGTGCAGACCCCATGTGCGGCATATCCTTGCAGCGTGCCCCCCGGTCAGCCCTCGGTAACGATCGGAAGCCAGCCGCCCGGGCCCCTCATCGTCATCGGAGGAGCCGGCTCCGGCAAGACGACCTACCTCGTCGAGCGCCTCGCGTGGCTCGTCGACCAGGGCTCCGCGCCCGAGGAGATCCTGGCCGTCGTGCACTCCGACGCGACCGCTGACGTGCTGCGCGCGCGGATCGAGGAGCGGCTCGCGCGCCCGTACGAGGAGCTGCTGGTCCTCACTCCCCACGGCGTCGCCCAGCGCCTGCTCCACGACGAGGCGCTCGAGGCGGGGATCGACCCGTTCGTGGTCATCCTGGGCGCCGCGGACCGCACCGCGATGCTGCTCGAGCGCATCGACGAGCTGACGCTGCGCCGCCACGACCTGCGCGGCAACCCCGCGGCGCTGCTGCGCAGCGTCGTCGAGCGCATCGACCGGCTCAAGGACGAGGCCGTCACCGCCGCCGAGTACGACGCGTGGGCGCGCTCGCTGCCGGCCGACGACGATGCCCAGCGCACCCACGCCGAGCGCGAGCGCGAGTTCGCCGGCCTCTACCTCGACCACGACCGCATGCTCGGCCAGGCCGGTGCGCTCGACGCCGGCGGCGTCCTGCTGCGCGCCATCGAGCTGCTGCGCGAGCACCCGCACGTGCGCGGCCGCGTCGCCGCGCGCTGGCGCCACCTGCTCGTCGACGACTACCAGGACCTCAGCTTCGCTCAGGCGCTGCTGGTCACCGTGCTGGCCTCCGAGCACGGCGGCCTGACCGTCGCCGGCGATGACGACCAGGCCATCCGCCGCTTCCGCGGCGCCGCCGCCAAGAACCTGCGCGAGCTCGCCGCCGCGCGCCCCGACGCCACCGAGGTCCGCCTCGAGCAGAGCCTGCGCTGCCCACCGGCGATCGTGCGCGCCGCCGAGGCGGTCGTCGCGCCCAACCCCGGGCGGATCGCCAAGCGCCTCGAGGGCCGCGACGGCGACGAAGGCACCGTGCAGCTGTGGCGCTGCGCCAACGAGCGCGCGCAGGCCCAGCACGTCGCCATCGAGGCCGAGCGGCTCATCCGCGAGGGCACGCCGCCCGAGCGCATCGCGGTGCTCGTCCGCTCGGTGCGCAGCGAGGGCCGCCAGATCGCCGCGGCGCTCGACGAGCGGTCGGTCCCCCACCGCGTCGAGGGCGCCGCCGCGTTCTTCGCGCGCGCCGAGGTCCGCGACGTCCTGGCCTGGCTGCGGCTGCTCGTCGACCCCGGCGACGCCGGCGCGGTCGTCCGCGCGCTGGCCCGCCCGCCGATCGAGCTGCGCGCCGCCGACCTCGCCCGCTGCATCCAGATCTCACGGCGGCGCAAGCTCGACATGGTCTCCGCGCTCGTCGCGGCGACCGAGTCACCGCAGCTGCCGCCCGAGGCCCGTGAGCGGGTGCTCGGCTTCCTCAAGCTCCACCGCCAGGCCGCGGCCGCGCTCGACACGACGCGCCCCGACCTGTTCGTCCACCGGCTCGTCGAGCGCCTCGGCCTGCGCCGCCAGCAGCTGTTCGCCGCCCAGGCCGACGTCGTCGAGCGCCTGCGCGCGCTCGCGCGGCTCACCGAGCTCGCCGGCGACTTCGTCCGCCGCCGCCCGCAGGCCGGCGCGCGCGAGCTGGCCCGCTCGCTGGCCGCTGTCGCCGAGGCCGGGCTCGGCGAGGACGACGGCAGCGGCTTCGCCACGCCGGTGCGCGCCGGCTTCGTGCGCGTGCTCGGCATGGAGGCCGCGACCGGCGAGGAGTTCGACCACGTCTTCGTCGTCGGGCTGCAGTCCTCGCGGATGCCCGGCGCCCGCCGCCGGCTGATGGAGCCGATCCCCGACGAGCTGGTCAAGGAGCGGCTGCCCCCGGAGACGCGGGAAGCTCACGCCCAGGAGATGCGCCGCCTGCTGCACGTCGCGATGACCCGCGCGCGCGAGGGCCTCGTCCTGTCCTACGCGGCGGCGTCCGAGCGCGGCGCCGCGCAGCCGCCGTCGCCGTTCGCCGAGGAGGCCCGGATCGCGCTCGGCGCCGACTGGGTCGACCGTGAGGAGGAGCTCTTCGGCCCGGCCGAGACGCTGCACGCCGCGTTCCGGGCACTGCGCGACGAGCTGCTCACCGACGTCTCGCGCGTCGGCGCGAGCCTCGGCGAGCTGCGGTTCGACACCGACCTCGACCTTGCCCACGCCGTCGTGCGCTACCTCGAGCTGGTCAAGCTCGGGGCTCTGCTGGCCCGGCCGACCGGCCAGGGCGTCGCCGATGCGCTCCCCGACATCAACGCGCGGCTGCTGCAGGCCGTGACGCCGCTGCAGCGCGAGATCCTGCTGACCAGCTCGATCGACGACGCGCTGCTCGATGCCGAGCGCACCGACAGCCTGCGCGAGGCCGCGCAGACCGCCCGCGCCGAGCCCTCGCTCGAGCCGTTCCTGCCCAAGCGCGGCGAGGGCCTCGTGCTCAGCGCCTCGGACATCGAGACCTACCGGACCTGCCCGCTGAAGTACAAGTTCGCGCGGGTCTTCCGGATCCCCAGCGAGCCGACGGTCAACCAGCGCTTCGGCATCGTCATCCACCAGGTCCTCGAGCGCTACCACCGCGGCGACGAGATGCGAATCGATCCCCACCCACCCTCGGTCGACGAGCTGCTCGGGCTGCTCGAGGCGGGCTGGCGGCGCAGCGGCTTCGGCAGCTCCGACGAAGAACGCCAGCTGCACGAGAAGGCCACGACCGCGCTGCAGCGCTACCACGCCCGCTTCGAGTCCGAGCCCGCCCGCCCGGTGTGGTTCGAGAAGGCGTTCAGCTTCCGGATGGGCAACCACACGCTGCGCGGCCGCGTCGACCGCGTCGACGAGCTGCCCGACGGCCGCTACGAGCTCATCGACTACAAGACCGGCCGCCCGAAGTCCGCGTCGCAGCTGCGCGAGGACGTCCAGCTCTCGCTCTACGCGGTCGGCGCGCGCGAGGCCTGGCAGGTCGACGCGGGCCAGCAGAGCTACCTCTACGTGCTCGACGACGAGAAGGTCCCGGTCCCAACCGAGGAGATCGACCGCGACTGGATCTCCGACACCGTCTTCGAGGTCGCCGACGGGATCCTCGGCCAGGGCTTCGAGCCGACGCCGTCCTATGCGGCCTGCTCGATCTGCGACTACCGCATCGCCTGTCCGGCCGCCGAACGCTGAACGCTCAGCGAACTGCGACGGGACACCCCGTGTCCAGGTAGCGTGGCACCGAGGGGGCATTCGCCTTGGGATTCGGTCCGGGACATCCACGACCCCATGACGGGGGATGGGGACGGCGCGCGCTCGCCGTTCTCGATTCGGCGCTCGACGCCGTGGTCTGCGTCGACGAGCGCGGCCGGGTCGTCGGCGCCAACGCCGCGGCCAACGCGCTCGTCGGGTGGCGGTCGGGCGACGGCCTCGAGCCGTGCCTGCTCGAGGAGGTCCAGCGGGTCCTCACCGCTCCGGCCGCGCCGCCCCGGCGCATCGAGCGCGAGCTGCCCGGCGGTCGCTGGGCCGAGGTCTCGATCACCGCCACGAGCTTCGACGGCAAGGACGTGGCCACGCTGTTCCTGCGCGACCTCACGGCGATCAAGCGCGCCGAGCGCCGCCGCGAGTGCGAGCACCGGCTGGCGCGCACGCTGGCCGCGGCGCGCTCCGGCGGCGAGATCGCCCGCGGCGCCCTCGAGATGGTCGCGCGGTCACTCGACTTCGACGAGGGCGAGCTGTGGCTGGCCGACGAGGACGACGCGACCCTGCGGCTGGCGGTGTCGTGGCGGCGCGAGCGCGGCGCGTTCGGCGCCGCCGCCCAGGACCTGGCGCTGCGGCGCGGCGAGGACCTGGCGGGGATGGCCTGGGAGATCGGCGAGGTCGTGTGCATCGACGACGCGGGCGCGCTGGAGGGCCTGTCGCGCGCGGACGCCATCGCCGCCGACGTCATCCGCGGCTGCGCGGCGCTGCCCGTCTGGGCCGGCAGGCGGCTCAGCGGCGTCGGCGTCTTCGCGCGCCGCGGCGGCGAGCCGCTGGACCCGGACCTGCGCCAGACGCTGCACGCGATCGGCGTGATGATCGGCCACTTCGCCGAGCGCCGGCAGGCCGAGCGCCGGCTCGCCGAGGAGACGATCGCCCTCGCCGCGGTCGCTCGCGCCACCCGCGACGTCGGCCGGGCGGTGGACGCGCGGACGGCCCGCGAGACCATCTGCGACGCCGCGCTCGAGGTCGCCGGTTCGACGTTCGCCTTCCTGGCGCTGCCCGACCCCGACTCCGGCGGGCTGGCGATCCGCTGCACGGCCCCGCGCGCCGAGGTGGCCGAGGAGGACCGCGTCCTGCCGCCCGAGGCGCCGAGCGCCGTGCTGCGGGCCTTCGAGACCCGCCAGGCGATCTTCCTCTCCGACCTCGCCGACGATCCCGACATCCGCGAGGACCGCATCGCGCGCTCCGGCGCGATCTCGGGGCTGCTGCAGCCGATCCTCGACGGCGAACGGCCGATCGGCGTCATCGGCGTCGGCTGGAACACCCGCCAGGCCACCCTCGACGGAGCGACGCGGCTGCTGCTGCGGCTGCTGGCCGCCGAGGCGGCGATGGCGCTGATGCGCTGCGAGCTCGTCGCGCAGCTCGAGGCCGCCGCGCGCACCGATCCGCTGACCGGCCTGGCCAACGTGCGCGGCTGGGAGGAGCACGTCGTGCGTGAGCTCGCGGCCGCCGAGCGCGACGGGCGCGCCGTGGCCGTCGCGGTCCTCGACCTCGACGGCTTCAAGACGCTCAACGACCGCGTCGGGCACCAGGGCGGCGATCGCGTCCTGCGCTCCTCGTCCGCCGCCTGGCAGGACACGCTGCGTCAGGGCGACCTGCTCGCCCGGCTGGGCGGTGACGAGTTCGCCGCGCTGCTCCCGGGCTGCCGGGCCGACGACGCCCTGGCGCTCGCCGAGCGGCTGCGGCGCGCCACGCAGGTGGTCACGGCGTCGGTGGGGATCGCCTACTGGGACGGTGACGAGCCCTACGCGCAGCTGATGCTGCGCGCCGACGATGCGCTCTACGCGGCCAAGAAGGCCGGCCGCGACCGCGTCGTCAGCGCCTAGGACCCGGGCTGGTCGCCGGGCCCGCGCTGGCGCAGGAAGCGCTGGAACTCGCGGGCGATGACGTCGCCGGAGGGCAGATCCGTGGGATCCATCGTCTCCTCCTCCTCCGCCTCGGCCTGCTCGAGACGCTCGACGAACGCCTGGACGTCGGGATCGGACTGCACGGCCAGCGACACCTGGCGCTCGTAGTCGGAGGCCGCGGTCTCGAGCTCGCCGGCGTCGACGGTCACGCCGACCAGCATCTCGAGGCGGCGCACCAGCGCCAGGGCGGCCTTCGGGTTGGGCGCGGCGGCGACATAGTGGGGCACGCTGGCCCACAGGCTGGCCGACGGGATGCCGGCCTCGGCGCAGGCGCCGTGCAACACGCCGGTGATGCCGGTCGGGCCCTCGTAGTTGCCCGTGGTGACGTCGCCGAGGCGCTCCATCAGCCCCTCGTCGGAGGACAGGCCGGTGATGTGGACCGGGCGCGTGTGCGGCACGTCGGCCAGCAGCGCGCCGAGCGTGACGACCATCTGCGCGCCGATCGCCTCGGCCAGGTCGGTGATCGAGTTGCAGAACGTGCGCCACTTCATCGACGGCTCCGGACCCCCGAGCAGCACGAGGTCGCGCGGCGCCCGCGGGATCCGCGCCTCGTAGACCTCGATCGACGGCCAGGTGATCTCACGCGTCTGGCCCTCGGTGAGCTTGATCAGCGGCCGGGTGGCCTGGAAGTCGAAGAACTCCTCCGGATCGAGGGTCGCGAAGCGCGAGGCGTTCAGCGAGGCGCCGACGAACTGCAGCGCCGCCGAGGCGGCGTCGCCCGCGTCGTTCCACCCCTTGAAGGCACACACCAGTGCCGGGGCGCGGAGGCCGTCGGGGCGGCGCTCCCAGATCAGCGGCTGCATCCGAATCACGGTACATCATGGGTTTCGCATGCCCGTATCGACCCTCAGACCTGGCGAGGAGGTCTCCGACGTCTTCGCCTGCACGCGCAAGGATCGCCTCGTCGCGCGCTCCGGAACGCCCTACCTGGCGCTCGAGTTGCGCGACCGCACGGGCGCCATCCAGGCACGCGCGTTCCGCGACGCCGACGTGCTCGCGGGCCGCTTCGAGCGCGGCGACCTCGTCCGCGTTGCCGGCCGGGTCGAGCGCTTCCGCGACGAGCTCCAGCTCGAGGTCCGGGCCATCGCCAAGGCGTCGCCCGACGAGGCGGACCCGGCGACGTTCCTGCCCGTCGCCTACCGCGACATCAACGAGCTCGACGGCTTCCTCGAGCATCTCGCCGGCGAGGTCCGCGATCCGGGCTTCGACGCGCTGCTGGGTGCGCTGCTCGCCGACGAGGCGCTGCGCGCGGAGTGGCGCAAGGCGCCCTGCACCCGCGGCGGGCATCACTCCTACCTGGGCGGCCTGCTCGAGCACACCGTCGCCGTCGGCACGCTGGCGCTGGAGGCGTGCGTCCTGCATCCGCGCCTCAACCAGGCGCTGCTGATCACCGCCGCGCTCGTCCACGACCTCGGGCGCACCCGCGAGTTCACCTACGGCGCCGAGATCGGGCTGACCGACGAGGGCCGCCTGCTCGGCCACGTCGAGCTCGGGCTGCGGATGCTCGACGAGCGGGCGCAGGCGGTGGGTCTCGACGACGCGCGGCGCCTCGAGCTCGCCCACTGCGTGCTGACCCATCACGGGCCCGACCACGCCCCGGGGCGGCGCTTCGGATCAGCCGAAGCGCTCGCCCTCTACCGCCTCAACGCGCTCGATGCCGCCGTCAAGGGCGCGCTCGAGCACGGCCTGCCGTAGGGCTACTCGCAGGTCGGGACGAACGGGATCCCGAGGACGTCGACGATCTTCTTGTTGCCGAAGCCGCCGATGACCTGCGTGCCGTTGAGCTTGACCGTGACGAACGTGCCGCCGAAGGTCTGGTCGTAGCGGGCCGAGGCCTTGGCGCCGGCGTCGCGGTAGCGCTTGACCATCCCGGCCAGCGTCGTCTTGCCGGGGACGACGCCGGTGGCCGTGCGGACCCCTGAGCGGAACGACATGTTGGTCGCCACGCCGCCGGCGAACTCGACGCTGCCCTCGATCCCGCTGGGGGCCGAGGAGCCCTTGAGGTCGTAGTCGATCGGGTAGGGCTTGCCGCCGAGCGTGCAGCCGTTGTGGCGGTTCGAGAGCCAGCCCGTGTCCAGGGCTGCGAGCCGGGCCATGCCCAGCTTGACCGGGCCGATGCCGTTGAGGCGCAGCATGGTCGCGCCCTGCGCCGGGGCCGCTGCCGCGAGCAGCAGGGGCAGGACGAGGAGAAGTCGCTTCATGTGCCAACTCTAACCTGCGCGGCGGAGCGGCAGGGGCCGGTGCCCCAGGCGGCCTTCAAAGCCGTTGAGGCGTGGCAACCCCACGCTGGGAAGGTTCGACTCCTTCGCCGCTCCGCTGCCTACGCTGCCTGCCGTGTCGCTCGCCGCCCTCGCTTCGCGACCGCGAGCCATGGCCGTCCTCGGAGCGCTGGCGATCGCCTTCTCGGCGATCCTCGTGCGGCTCGCCGACCAGCCGCCGTCGACCGCCGCGTTCTGGCGCTGTGCCTACGCGGTCCCGGTCCTCGGCTGGCTCGCCTGGCGCGAGGACCGCAGGCTCGGGCCGCGACCGGCGCGAACACGGCAGCTCAGCGCGGTGGCCGGCGTGCTGTTCGCCGCAGACCTCATCTTCTGGCACCACGCGATCGCCAACGTCGGCGCCGGCCTGGGGACGGTGCTGGGCAACCTGCAGGTCGCGCTGGTGCCGTTCGTCGCCTGGTTCGCGCTGGGCGAGCACCCGACGCGCCGCGTGCTCGCCACGCTGCCGCTCGTCCTGATCGGCATCGTGCTGATCTCCGGCGTCCTCGAGCACGGCGCCTACGGCCGGAACCCGGGGCTCGGCGTCGTCTTCGGCTTCCTCACCGGGCTCTCCTACGCGGGGTTCATCCTCGTGCTACGGGCCGGCGGCGGGGACCTGCGCCGGCCGGCGGGACCGCTGTTCGACGCCACCGCCGTCGCGGCGCTGACCGTGCTGGTGGCCGGAGCGCTGCTCGGCGAGCTCGACCTCGAGCCGTCGTGGCCGGCCCACGGGTGGCTGGTGACGCTCGCGCTGACCTCGCAGGTGCTGGGCTGGCTGCTCATCACGTCGTCGCTGCCACGCCTGCCCGCGGCGCTGTCGTCGGTGCTGCTGACCGTGCAGCCCGTCGGATCGGTGCTGCTGGGCATCGCGATCTTCAGCGAGT
Organism: Solirubrobacteraceae bacterium; assembly: GCA_045805505.1. Lineage (GTDB taxonomy): Bacteria > Actinomycetota > Thermoleophilia > Solirubrobacterales > Solirubrobacteraceae > BP-464. The sequence continues at coordinate 23,792 of JBJMLA010000154.1, read as the reverse complement.
CGCCGAGCGCGCTGCAGGTCACCGGCGTCGTGGCGATCCTCAGCGGGCTGGTGGCGCTGAGCGCAGGGCGCGGTGCACGAGCTGCGCCGCAACCAACAGCATGAGGCAGGCGAAGCCGACCTCGATGGTGCGCTCGGGGACGGCGTTGACGATCGCCACGCCGCCGACCGCGGCAGGGGCGGCGAGCAGGCCGATCAGCAGCCCGTCGCGCAGTCGCACGTTGCCGTAGCCGTGCTGGCGGTAGGCGCCGAGCATCGCCACCGGCACGATGGCCAGCAGTGACGTGGCCTCCGCGTCGACCTGCGTGAGGCCGACGCCCAGCACCAGGCCCGGGACGAACAGGATCCCGCCGCCGACGCCGAGCATCCCGGCCACGCCGCCGGCGAAGAAGCCGATGATCGCCGCCTCGATCATCCGACCAGCAGTCCGATCGCGGTGGCGACGAGCAGCGCGGCGAACAGCAGCGAGATCGCCTTCATGGGGACGCGCTGCTGCAGCCACGTCCCGCACAGCACGCCGCCGAGCGCCGGGATGCCGACGAGCAGGCCCTTGTCGGCGTGGACGTTGCCGTAGCCGCCCTGAACCCCCGCGGCCACCGCGGCGATGATGATGATCGCGGCGAGCGACGTGCCGGTCGCCTCGCGCTCGTGGTAGCCGAGCCACAAGATCAGCAGCGGGACGATGACCGTGCCGCCGCCGACGCCGAACAGGCCGCTGAACAGGCCGGCGGCCGTCCCGATCGCCGCGAGGCTGAGCGTCCGGCGGCCAGGCATGGTGGGCATACTAGGTCGGTGCCCGTACCCGCACAGCGCCCGCCGGCGCCCGCCGAGCTCGTGGAGGGACTCGCCGCGCTGCGGGCCGATCCGGCACGCTCGGCCGTGCTGCTCGACGTCGACGGCACGCTGGCGCCGATCGTCCGCCACGCCGAGGACGCGCATGTCCCCGAGCCGACGCGCGCGGTGCTCATCGAGGTGGCCAAGCGCTATGGCACCGTGGCCTGCGTCAGCGGACGGCGCGCGGCGACCGCTCGCCAGATCGTCGCCATCGGGTCGATCGCCTACATCGGCAACCACGGCAGCGAGCTGCTGCGCCCCGGCGCCCGCGAGCCCGAGATCGATCCCGAGGTCGCGGCGTACGGCCGGCGTGTCCGCGCGTTCGCCCAGCACGCGTGGACCGAGGAGCTCCACCGCCTGCGCGTGCGCGCCGAGGACAAGGACCTGATCGCCGCGTTCCACTGGCGCGGGGCGCCGGACGAGGCGGCGGCGGAGTCCGCGGTGCGCGAGGTCGCCGAGTCGGCCGAGGCCGACGGCTTCGCCACCCACTGGGGGCGCAAGGTCCTCGAGGTGCGCCCGCCCGTCGCGATGAACAAGGGCCGCGGCATCGCGCGGCTGCTGCAGGGCACCGAGCTCGACAGCGCGGTCTACGCCGGTGACGACCGGACCGACGTCGACGCCTTCCACGGGCTGCGCGCCGAGGTCGCCGCCGGCCGGCTGCGCCAGGCGCTGTGCGTCGGCGTCCGGTCCGAGGAGACCCCCGAGCCACTCGAGGCCGCGGCCGACGTGCTGGTCGACGGCCCCCGCGGCGTCCGCGAGCTCCTCGAACTGCTGCTGGGCTGACGGCGCATGCGCTTCGTCGATTTCCTGCGGGTCACGATCATGCTCAGCGGCGCCGCGGCGTCGGTGCTCGCGGTCGTCTGTGTCGCGGGTGCGACCAACAACGACGAGGCCACGCTCGTGCTCGGCATCGCCGGCTGGTGGGTGGTGGCCGCGGCGTTCGGGTTGTGGCAGGGCCGCCGCGCGGCGACCAATCCGCCGATCACCAAGCTCCTGGCCGACGCGAAGGCCGCGACGATGATGCCCGAGCACCGGCCGGGGTTCACCATCGTCAACCGGCTGTGGCCGCTGCTGCTGCTGACGATCGTCTCCGGCGGCGTGGCGTTCCTCGCGCCGCAGATCCCCGGCATCGCCGCGGGCTTCGCGATCATCTGGGCGCTGGCGTGGCGCCGGCAGGACGCGGCCGTCGAGGCGATCGAGGAACGCGACGGCGTGACGTTCTACATCGAGAAGACCGCGCCGCATCACCCGATGCGGCTGATCCGCACCCCGGGCTTTCGCCGCGAGGTGCCGACGCTCAGCTCACCAGGCTGACGATCCCGACGAGCGCGGGCGCGAAGACGAGCGCCGGCAGGAAGTTGCCGACCTTGACGTCGCGGACGTCGAGGAGCTTCAGGGCTATCCCGATGATGAGGATGCCGCCAGCGCTGGTCAGCGCGGCGAGCGCTTCGCTGCCCTCGGCGAGGATGTCCTCGAACAGGCCGGCGGCCAGCGTGATCGCGCCCTGGTAGACGAGCACGGTGACCGCGCTGAAGCCGACGCCCCAGCTCAGCGCGCTGGCCAGCGCGACCGCGGCGAAGCCGTCGAGCAGGGCCTTGGTGGCCAGCGTGTCGTAGTCGCCGGTCAGGCCGTCCTGGATCGACCCGAGCACGGCCAGCGGGCCGACGCAGAACAGCAGGCTGGCGACGAAGAAGCCCTCGGCGATCGTGTGGTTCTCGCCGGCCTCGGAGAAGCGGGCCTGGAGGCGCCGGCCGAGGCCCTCGAGGCGGTCCTCGATGCGCAGCGCCTCACCCGCCAGGCCGCCCAGGAGGATGCCGCCGATCACGTAGAGTGCGTTCGTGTCGCGCCACTCCAGGGCGTTGTCGACGCCGAGGACGAGCGTGGCCATTCCCAGCCCCATGAGCACGCGCTGCTGCATCCCCTCCGGCAGCCGGGCCCCGAGCAGGGTCCCGATCAGCGTGCCGAGGAGCACGGTGCCCACGTTGATGAAGGTGCCGGTCATATGGACGTCCTGCTCGTAGGGCTCGGCTCCACCACGGGCCTGCGGCGGGCCGAGGACGCGCTGGCGGCGTCGCTGGAGCGGGCGGGTGCGAGCGTAGCCGTCGCCCGGGCGGCGCCGCAGCCCGACGTGCGCACGCTCGCCTACACCGACCTGCGCTGGGCGCGCGCGGCGCGGCACGCGGCCAAGGCGGCGCTGCGCGACCACGACCCGCGCGCGGTCCTCTACTACACGACGACCGCGGCGCTGCTGTGGCCGCGGCCCGGGGCGATCCGCTTCGACACGCTGGCCGCGGACTCGCGGCCCGGGCGCCACGGGTTCTGGCAGCGACCGGTCGAGGCGCGCCGGCTGCGCGCGACGCCGCTCGTCGTGCCGTCCTCGGCCGACATGCGGTTTCCCACCGGCGTCGTCGTCCCGCCCGCGGTCGATCCGTCGGGGCCGGGGCTGCCGCGCTCGATCGACGCGATCACCTACGGGGCCAACCCGCACAAGAAGGGCCTCGACCGCGTGCTGGCCGCGTGGGCGCGGGCGCGGCGCGAGGGCGAGGAGCTGGTGGTGGCGGGCCTCGACGGCGACGACGGCGACGGGGTCCGCTACGCGGGCGCGCTCGACGGCGGCGCCTACCGCGCGCTGCTGCGGCGCTCGCGCGTGTTCGTCTGCGCGCCGCGCTGGGAGGACTTCGGGATCGCGCAACTCGAGGCGCTGGCCGACGGCTGTCGCCTGGTCACCACCTACGCCCCGGGCCCGTTCGTGGCGCTGCCGCTCGCGCGGGCGCTCGACGCCCGGCTGGTGGCACGCGACGTCGACGGGCTGACGACCGCGCTGCGCACCGCGCTCGACGAGCCCGACGCCTCGTACGCCTCGCGCGCCGCGCCGCTGATCGCGCCGTACTCGAGCACCTCCGTCGACGCGCTCGTCGCCGAGCGCCTGCTGCCCGCGCTGCTCGGATGAACCTTAGAAAAGGGGTCTGACCCCTTTTCTAAAGACGCGCGACTTTGCGACGTGGAGGTAAAGGGGTCAGACCCCTGGTTCGTCTTGCTGGCTACTTCGCGTGCTTGCGCAGGGGTGCGAAGGAGGCCCAGCCACGGGTGTTGGCGATGTGGTCGGGGCCGAGCCAGGCCCGGCGGGCGGTGGCGACGCCCCAGCGGACGATGTCGAGGGTCTTGACGCCGTGGGCGTCTGAGTTGATGAGGATCGGGACGCCGGCGGCGGCCGCGGCGCGCGCGTGGATGTCGTTGAGGTCGCGGCGGTCGGCGCTCGAGTTGATCTCGAGCATCGTGCCGGTGCGGGCCGCGGCCTCGATGACCGCGTCGACGTCGATCGGGTAGGGCGGGCGGGTCTCGATCTTGCGGCCGGTGAGGTGGCCGATGGCATCGCAGCTGGGGTGCTCGCACGCGGCCACGACGCGCTTGGTCATCTGCTCGGAGCCGACGCCGAACGAGGTGTGCACCGACGCGATGACCCAGTCGAGCTCGGCGAGAAGATCGTCGTCGTAGTCGAGCCGGCCGTCGGTGTGGATGTTCGACTCGGTGCCGATGAGGATCTCGATGCCGTCGATCGCGGCGTTGGCCTCGCGGACGCGCTCGATCTGCCGGCGCAGCTCGTCGGGCTGCACGTCGTTGCCGAAGCCGTGGCTGGCCGAGTGGTCGGTGATGGCGATGTACTCATAGCCGCGGGCCAGCGCGGCCTCGGCCATCTGCTCGATCGTGTTGCGCCCGTCGCTGGCGACGGTGTGCATGTGCAGGTCGCCCCTGAGGTCCTCGACGACGACGAGCGGCGGGATCTCGTCGAGGTCGAGCTCGCCGCGGTTCTCGCGCAGCTCCGGCGGGATCCACGGCAGGCCGAGCTTCGCGTAGACCCCTTCCTCGGTCGGGCAGCGCAGGGTCTCGCCGTCGGCGTCGTCGAGGATCCCGTACTCGCTGACGTGCAGCCCGCGGCGCACCGCCCGCTCGCGCAGCGCCATGTTGTGCTCCTTGGAGCCCGTCAGGTGCTGGAGCACGTTGCCGAACTGGTCGGGCTCGACCACGCGGAAGTCGACGGCCATGCCGGTGTGGGTGCGCGCGCGGCACGCGTTGTCGCCCGGCTCGGAGGACTGCTCGATCACGTCGAGCGCGGCGAACGCGCGCAGCAGCGCCGGCGGGTCGGTCGCGGTGGCGACGATGTCGATGTCCTTGACGGCGTCGACGAGCCGCCGGGCGCTGCCGGCCAGCTCGACGCGATCGCTGGCCGGATGCGCGCGCAGCGCTTCGACGATCCCGTCACCGATCAGCAGCGCGCGCGACAGCAGGACGCGCGCACGCGGCGTCTCGTCGATGCCCGCCTCGAACGCGGCCAGCATCGCCTCCTCGAACTTCGGCCCGAAGCCCTTCAGACCGCGCAGCCGCTGCTCCTCCGCCGCCGCCTTCAGCGCGGCGAGCGAGTCGATGCCCAGCTCGTCGAAGAGCTTGCGCGCCCGCTTGGGCCCGAGCCCCGGCAGACGGGTCATGTCGACGAGGCCGGGCGGGAACTTCGCGCGCAGCTTCTCGACCGCCGGGATCGTGCCCGTGTCGAGCAGCGCGACGATCTTCTCCTCGAGCGTCTTGCCGATGCCCGGCACCGACGTGACCTTCCCCGCGCGCGTCATGGCCGCCACCGACGTGCCCGCCTCGCGCACGGCCTTGGCCGCGTTGCGGTAGGCCATGACGCGGTGGACGATCGCGCCGTCGAGCTCGTAGAGGTCGGCCAGCTCGTCGAACAGCGAGGCGATCTGGGCGTTCGGCGGGTCCGGCATCAGCGGGTGCTTAGGGTACGCCGCACATGCCGGCGGTGCCCTGGATCGTGCTCCCCACCTTCGACGAGGCCGAGAACCTCGAGGCGATCGTCGCCGCCCTGCTGCCCGTGATGCGCGAGGCCCGCGGCCGCGAGGGCTTCCGCGTGCTCGTCGTCGACGACAGCTCGCCGGACGGCACCGGGCAGATCGCCGACCGCCTCGCGGCCGCCGAGCCCGAGCTGCAGGTGCTGCATCGCCAGACGCGCGAGGGCCTGGGCATGGCCTACCTCGCCGGCTTCGCGGTGGCCCTCGACGGCGGCGCGACACACGTCATCGAGATGGACGCCGACTTCTCCCACGAACCGCACGACCTGCCGCGCCTGCTGGCCGCCGCGCAGGACGCCGACCTCGTGCTCGGCTCGCGCTACGTGCCGGGCGGCGTGGTCGCCGACTGGGGGCTGCTGCGCCGCTTCGTCTCCCGCGGCGGATCGGCCTACGCCCGGCGGGTGCTGGGCATCGGCGTGCGCGACCTCACCGGCGGCTTCAAGTGCTTCCGGCGCGAGACGCTCGAGGGCATCGGCCTGCCCACCGTGCGCTCGCACGGCTACGCGTTCCAGGTCGAGCTGACCTACCGCGCGGTGCGCGCCGGCTATCGCGTCGTCGAGATCCCCATCGTCTTCCGCGACCGGCGGCTGGGCCGCTCGAAGATGTCGTGGCGGATCGCCGCGGAGGCGATGCTGCTCGTGCCCCAGCTGCGCCGCTCGCGCTAGCCCGCCGCCCGAACGTCCGTCGGGAACCGGCGCCGCGGTTCAAGCCGGCGCCACAGGCGAGCCGATGCAGCGGGCATGGTGGCCACGTCGCGGGGATTGCGGGACTGGACCGCGGTGGCGACGGCCATCACGGCCGCGCTCCTGCTCGCGGTCTGGGTCGTCGCTCGTGCCGTGACGCCCGACCCGACGCCGCTGATCTTCCCCGGCCTCACGCGTCCCGGCCAGCTTCACGACGTCACCCGGATCTTCGGGCGCAACCTGCTGGTGCTCGCACTGCACTCGATGGCCTGCGTCGCCGGCTACCTGGCCGGCAAGTCGCTGCCGGAGGAGGCCGCGCGCTACCGCGGCGTCGTCAAGGTCGTCCACGAGCACGCGGGCCCGGTGGCGATCACCTTCGTCAGCGGCGCCACGCTCTTCTCGCTCACCACGCAGGCCTACGTGCTGGGCAGCGGCGCGTCGACGCTCGCCGCGCAGGGCGGCGTCGCGCCCGGCCTGCTGCTGGTCGGCCTGCTGCCCCACGCGGTCCCGGAGCTGATCGCGCTGTTCCTCCCGCTGGCCGCCTGGTTGCTGGCCAGCCGCCGGGGCGAGTGGGACCAGCTGCGGCGCGCGACGCTCGTGACGACCGCGATAGCGTTGCCCGTGCTGGCCGCGGCAGCGCTCGTCGAGGTGTACGTCTCACCGCACTTCGTGCTCTGGCTGCGCTCACTACACTTTGTATAGTTACGAGGGCACGCCCGACGAAAGGACCCCCATGGCAGGCAGTCTCAGCGAAGTCACCGACACCAACTTCCAGGCCGAGGTCATCGAGGCCGACAAGCCTGTGCTGGTCGACTTCTGGGCTCCGTGGTGCGGTCCGTGCCGCGTCGTCGGTCCTGTGCTCGAGGAGATCGCCGGCGAGCGTGACGACCTCAAGATCGTCAAGCTCAACACCGACGAGAACCCGCAGATCTCGGCCCAGTTCCAGGTCCTCTCGATCCCGACGCTGATCCTGTTCAGGAACGGCGAGCCGGTCAAGAAGGTCGTCGGGGCCTACCCGAAGCGCAAGCTCGTGCAGGAGCTCGAGCCCGCGCTCGCCTAGCGACCGGTCACCAACCGAACGCCTTCTCAGCGGCCGCCCATGAGGCGGCCGCTGTCGTTCCAGGGGGTCCTCCCCCCAACCGGCGGGCACTCGCCCGCGGGCCTCGGCGCTTCTGGCAGACTCGCCCCGTGACCGCCCGTGGCTGAGACGCTGAGCACCGCGTTTCCGGGAGCCGCGGACGGCCCGTCGAGCCGGCAGGCCCTCATCGAGTCCGCGTCCCTGTGCTTCGCCGAGCGCGGCTACGCGGGCTCGCGCCTGTCGGAGATCACCGACGAGGCCGGCCTCTCGATCCGCGCCTTCTACCGGCATTTCCCCGCGAAGGCCGACCTCTTCCGCGCGGTGTTCATCGCCTACGGCGAGGAGCTCCAGGAGGCGCTCGCCTCGGCGCCCTCCCTCGAGGACAAGGCCGCGGCATGGCTGCGGATCTCGCGCCGGCACCGCGGCGCGGTGCGCGCCGCCACGGAGGTCGTCCATCGCGGCAACGAACCGGCCCACGAGCAGCGCCGCCTGCGCGATCAGTGCGCGGCGATCCTCGCGGCCGAGCTGCAGACGCGGCTGCCCTGGCGCCGCTCCCGGGCGGCGGCGCTCGTCCTCTGCGACATGCTCGACCAGTACGTGCTGATGGAGGCCTCGGGCTGGGTGCCCGAGCGCGAGGACGAGGTGGTCGGCCGTGCGGTCGCCGATCTCGTCAGCGGCGGGCTCTACGCGCGATGAGCCCGCGCCGCGCCGTCGTCGAGTGGGAACCCGCCGCCGGCCGGTCGGCGCCGCTGACCGGCAAGGGCGGCCGCACGCGCCGCCAGGTCCTCGACAGCGCGATCGACACCTTCGCCCGCCGCGGCTTCCAGCAGACGACGATGCACGACATCGCGGCGGCCGCGGGCGTCGCGTCGGGCACCGCGTATCAGTACTTCTCCGACAAGACCGACGTGCTGCGCTGCCTGCTGGCCGAGCTCGAGGCCAAGCTCTTCCGCCAGACCCGGGTCCCGGTCGGCGCGAGCGGCCGCATGGAGGCGCACGACAGCGTCCTGCGCTACCTCGAGGTCTACCGCGAGCACGCGTCGATCTACGGCGCCTGGTGGCAGCTGCTCCAGCCCACGACGGAGTTCACCGCCGCCTGGCAGGCGCTGCACGGGAGCTTCCAGCGGGCGTGGGTCAAGGCGCTGCGCAGCGGCCAGGCGGACGGCGTGATCGACCCAGGCGTCGACGCCGAGGTCACCGCCGATCTGATCGAGGCGGCCTACGAGCGGTGTGCGCGCTCGCGCATCGTCATGGGCTGGGACGACGAGATCGCCGACGAGGAGGTGGCCGACGTCATGGCCGGCCTGCTCGGTTCCGGGCTCGTCGCCGGCTCGCCCAGCGCCTGAACAACGGGCTGTCAGGTACGAGACGGCGGCAGCGGCCCGCGCCTGATGCGCGCTCCCGTACTTGTGGGGGGTACGGCGACGACTGCGCTTGACACCACCGGCCGAGCGGTCATGAAATGCGGTGTCAGGTTTTTTCGTCGCACCGGCCACGCACGCTCCAGCGCGCGGCCCCGATCAAGGAGGAGTTCTGTGAGGACAACGAGGCGGGTGCCCATTGCCGGCGCCCTCTGCATCGCCGTGGCGTTCGGCGTCTCCGCGTGCGGTGACGACAACAGCAGCACGAGCGACAGCAGCTCGACGGACAGCACCACCACGCAGGCGCAGGCCGCCGATCCGATCGTCGACCAGGCCAAGGCCGAGGTCGCCAAGCTCTCGGGCAACCCGGGCATCGGCATCGACGCGAAGCTGTCGAAGGCGCCGCCGCAGGGCAAGACGTTCCTGTTCCTCCAGTGCAACTACCCCGTCTGCGCGCAGATCGGCGACGGCATGCAGGAGGCGGCGACCGCGCTCGGCTGGAAGTTCGAGCGCAAGACGTTCGACCTCGCCAAGCCGGAGTCGCTCGTCAGCGCGGTCAACAACGCCGCGCAGCAGCCGCCGGACTTCCTGGCGCTGACCACGTTCCCCTCGCAGGTGTGGGCCGACGGCCTCGAGAAGCTCAAGGCCGCCAAGGTCCCGGTCATCGTCGGCTCGATCTCCGGCGACGAGCCGCAGGGCGAGGCCAACGGGATCTACGGCAACATCGCCAGCGACCCCAGCGAGGGCAACGCGGGCGCCGCCAAGGCCAACTGGATCATCGCCGACTCGGGCGGCAAGGGGAAGGCAGTCCACTTCTCCGCGACCGACATCGCGACGACCCACGCCGAGACCGATCAGCTCAAGGCGGGCCTCGAGAAGTGCTCGGGCTGCAGCCTCGACGTCGTCGACGTGCCCTCGGCGGGCTTCGCCAAGATCGCGGGCCAGACGGTCTCCTACCTGCAGGCCCACCCCGATACCGAGTACATCAGCTACTCGTTCGGCGACATGACGGCCGGCGTCGACGCCGCCCTGAAGGCCGCAGGCCTCCTCGACAAGATCAAGTTCGTCGGCGTCACCCCGACGCTGGCCAACCTCCAGGCCATGAAGAAGGGCGAGGAGAAGGGCGCATGGCTGGGCTGGCCGGCCGCGCTCCAGGGCTGGGAGTTCGTCGACGTGGCCGCGCGCCTGTCGGTCGGCGACGAGGTCGGCGACGCCGCGAGCCCGGTGCTGCCGGTGCAGTGGCTGACCCAGGACACCATCAAGGAGCCGATCGCGCTCTACGAGCCCGAGGGCTACCAGGACGCGTACAAGACCCTCTGGGGGGTCTAGGACATTGGCGCACAGCGCCAATCCGACTGGGAGGGCGGCCGCGGCGGCCGCCCTCACAGTCACCGCTCTCTCGAAGACCTTCGAGGGGCAGCGAGCCCTACGCGAGGTCGACTTCGACGTGCGCCCCGGCGAGGTCCACGCGCTCGTCGGCCAGAACGGATCGGGCAAGTCGACGCTGATCAAGATCCTCGCCGGCTTCGAGGTCCCCGACGACGGCGCCTCCGCGCAGATCGGCGACCGCGAGCTGCGGCTGGGCGACGCCTCGGCCGCCGCCGAGGCGCGGCTGTGCTTCGTGCACCAGGACCTCGGGCTGATCGACACGATGAGCGTCGCCGAGAACATCGCGCTCGGCACGGGCTACGCGACGCGACGCGGCGGCCGCATCGACTGGCGCGCCGAGCGCAAGCGCGCCCGCGACGCACTGGCCGTCATGAACTCCACGCTCGAGCCCGACGCGATCGTCGGCGACCTCGCGCCCGTCCAGCGCTCGGCGGTCGCCATCGCCCGGGCGCTGTCGATGGCCGAGGAGGGCGGCAGCTTCATCGTCCTCGACGAGCCCACCGCATCCCTGCCCCGCACGGAGGCCGAGCGCCTCTTCGAGATCGTCCGCGGCCTGGCCGCGCGCGGCATGGGCGTCGTGCTCGTCTCCCACCATCTCGACGAGGTCCTCGGCGTCGCCGACCGCGTGACCGTCCTGCGCGACGGCGCGCGCGTGGCCAGCGTCGCCGCCTCCGAGCTCGACCGCGACAAGCTCGCCACGCTGATCGTCGGCCGTGAGGTCGGGGCCCACGTCGTCGCCGAGCGCGCGCCGGCGGCCACCGCGACGCTGCGCGCCGACGACCTCGAGGGCGACGCGCTGGCCGGCGTGAGCTTCTCGGTCGCGCCCGGCGAGATCCTGGGGATCGCCGGGATCATCGGCTCCGGGCGCGAGGAGATCGCGCCCATGCTCTTCGGCTACCGCGCGCTGCGCGGCCATGTCCAGGTCGGCGACCGCGCGCTGCCGGGCTCCGACCCCCAGGCGGCGATCGCCGCCGGCCTCGCGCTCGTCCCGGCCAACCGGATCCGCGACGGCCTGATCCTCGACATGACCGTCGGCGAGAACCTGACGCTCGGCGACCTGCGCCCGTACTGGCGCGGCGGGCGCATGCGCCACCGCGAGGAGCGCGACGACGTCCTGCGCTGGCTCGATCAGCTCGAGGTCCAGCCGCCCCGTCCCGAGGCCCTGGTGCACACGCTCAGCGGCGGCAACCAGCAGAAGGTCCTGCTGGCCAAGTGGCTGCGGCTCAAGCCCAAGGCGCTGGTGCTCGACGAGCCCACCCAGGGCGTCGACGTCGGCGCGAAGGTCGAGATCTACTCGGCCGTCGAGCGCGCGGCCGCCGGCGGCGTCGCGGTCCTCGTCTCCTCCTCGGACCCCGAGGAGCTCGCGCTGCTGTGCGACCGCGTGCTGATCCTGCGCCGCGGGACCGTCGCCGCCGAGCTCGATGCGGGCTGCACCGCCGAGCAGATCAACGAGCTGACCCTGTGAGAAAGGACCCCGGCCACCATGCCTGAGGAAACCGCCCGCCGTTCCCGCGTCCGCGTGCCGGGCATGGACCGCTTCAGCGGCGTCTACCTGTTCGGCGTGCTGTTCGTCCTGTTCGCGCTGTGGGTGCCCGACAGCTTCCTGACATGGACGACCGTGCAGGGCGTCGCGTCCGATCAGGCGGTGACCGCGCTCGTGGCGCTGGCCATCGTCATCCCGCTGATCACCAACACCTACGACCTGTCCGTCGGGGCGATGCTGGGCTTCGCGCTGGTCTTCCTCTCCTACCTGACCGAGAAGTCCGACATCCCCACGGGCTTCCTCGCGGCGATCGTGCTCGTGGCCTGCGCGCTGCTCGGGTGCATCACCGCGATCCTCGTCGTCTACGTCGGCGTCAACTCGTTCATCGCGTCGCTGGCGATGAGCTCGATCCTCAGCGCGATCGCGCTGCTGCTCAGCGACGGCGGCCAGCAGATCCTCGCCCAGACCGGCACCGCCTTCCAGGACGCGGGCCGCGCCCAGCCGCTGGGCATCCCGATCTCGTTCATCTACGTGATCGTCCTGGCGGTCGTGCTCTGGTACCTGTTCGAGCACACGCCGCTCGGCCGCCGGTTCTACGCCGTCGGCGGCAACGAGCGCGCGGCGCGCCTGACCGGCATCGACACGGGCCGCATCGTCTTCGCCTCGCTGGTCGCCTCGGCGGTCATCGCCGGCTTCGCGGGGGTCCTGCTGACCTCGAAGCTCGGCATCTCCGACGTCACGCTCGGCCCGTCGCAGCTGCTGCCGGCCTTCGCGGCGGCGTTCCTGGGCGCGACGCAGATCAAGGCCGGCCGCGTGAACGTCTGGGGCACGGTCCTGGCGGTCTACGTGCTGGCCACCGGCATCAAGGGCTTTCAGTTGGCGGGAGCCAACAGCTGGGTCAACGACATGTTCTACGGCGTCGCACTCGCCGGCGCGGTCGCCATGGCGACCCGGCGCGGGACGCAGGCGGCCTCCGGGCGGCTGTAGGGGAAATTCGACAGCAACATGAAGGAGTGATGCGCTGATGCGCGCGGGATATTCGATGTACGTGCAGAACGCCGGCGACTGGGATCGGTTCGAGGCCCAGGAGCGCGGTGAGGACGTCTCGGGCAAGCCCGTGCGGCCCGACAACGACATCTGGCGCGAGGAGCTCGAGCTCGTCCACCAGGTCGAGGACCTCGGCTTCGACTCGCTGTGGTGCGTCGAGCATCACTTCACGCCCTACACGATGGTGCCCAACCCGCTGCAGCTGCTGTCCTACATGGCCGGCGTCACCACGCGCATGGACATGGGGACGATGGTCGTGGTGCTGCCGTGGCACGACCCGATCCGCGTCGTCGAGGAGCTGATCATGCTCGACACGTTCCTCGGCCCCGACCGCGACGTGCGCATGGCCGTCGGCCGCGGCCTCGGCCGGCGCGAGTTCGGCGGCTTCGGCATCCACATGGACGAGTCGCGCCCGCGCTTTCAGGAGGCGCTCGACATCATCAAGCTCGGGCTGACCGAGGACCGCTTCTCCTACGACGGCGAGTTCTTCAAGATCCCCGAGAGCACGATCCGCCCGCGACCGCGCGACGGGCAGCGGATCCTCGACAACATGCACTGCGCCTGGGGCAGCATGGAGAGCATGGAGATCGCCGCCGCCAACGGCCTCAAGCCCGTGGTGATCCCGAGCAAGTCCTACAAGGAGTACGAGCCCGAGCTCGAGCGCTACACCGAGCTGCGCGCCGAGCAGGGGCTGGGCCCGGTCGGCCCCGTCGTCGCCGTGCACGCCTACTGCGCCGAGACCGAGGAAGCCGCCTACGAGGGGGCCAAGCGCCATCTCGACAAGTACGGCGACACGGTCAACCGCCACTACGAGTTCAGCGGCGGGCATCTCGCCGAGCTCAAGAGCTACCAGCACTACGCGGAGAAGTACAAGAAGGCCCAGGAGACCGGCGCGGTGCAGACCGGCAACGTCTTCCTCGACGAGCACATCTGGGGTACGCCCGAGATGTGCATCGAGAAGATCGAGCGCCTGCGGGCGATGATGCACGCCTCGTCGGAGATCGTCTTCATGATGAAGTTCGGCGAGATGTCCTATGGGGAGGCGGAGTCGAGCGTCCGCCTCTTCGGCCAGGAGGTCCTGCCGGCGGTCCACGAGATGGCCGACGCGGTGCCGGCATGAGCGACGGCCTCGACGGCCGCAAGGTCGTCATCACCGGAGCGGCGAGCGGCATCGGCCGCTCGATGGTCGAGCTGTTCCTCGAGGCCGGCGCGCACGTCGTGGGCGCCGACCTCAACGAGGAGAGCCTGGCGTCGCTGAAGGAGGAGTTCGCCGACGTCACCACGGTCGCCGGCGACATCTCGGTGCCCGGCGACTGCGACCGGATCATCGCCGCGGCGGGCGACCGGCTCGACGTCCTGTGCAACAACGCGGGGATCCTCGACCGCCTCGCGCTGATCGACGAGGTCACCGACGAGCTGTGGACCAAGGTCATCGCGGTCAACCTGACCGGGACGTTCATGATGGCCCGCCGCGCGGTGCTCAAGATGATCGAGCAGGGCGGCGGCGGCGCGATCGTCAACACCGCGTCGACGGCGGCCTACGGCGGTGGGCGCTCGGGCCCGGCCTACGGCGCGTCGAAGGCCGGCGTGGTGTCGCTGACCAAGAACATCGCCGTGACGTGCGCCGAGCACGGGATCCGCTGCAACGCGATCCTGCCGGGCGGCACCGACACCAACATGGCCCACTCCGCCGGGCACGCCGAGCTGCAGCTCAGCGAGCGCGGCGTCGCGCTGCTCGGCCGCCTGACCGGCAAGCCGGCACCGGCCCATCCCCACCAGATCGCGCGCGTCGCGGTCTTCCTCGCCGGCGACGCGGCCGATCGCGTCAGCGGCGCCGAGGTCTCGGTCGACGCCGGGGTGTTCGCCTACTGAGCCCAGTCGCGCTCGACGCGCGGCAGCAGCAGATGCGACGGGCGGTGCTCGTCGTGGAAGACCCGGTTGACCGCCACGCGCCAGTCCTCCGGCCCCTCTTCCGCGATGACGCCGCCCGTGTTGGTGTTGCGATCGAAGCGCGGGAAGTTGCTGCTGGAGATCTCCAGGCGGATGCGGTGCCCGGCGCGGAACAGGTTCGCCGTGGCGCCGACGGCGATGTGCAGCTCGTAGGGCCGGCCGGGCTCGAGCGGGCTTGGAGCGGAGAGCGAGTCGCGGTAGCGGGCGCGCAGGATCCCGTCGCAGAGGATCTCCGCTCGGCCGTCGGGGTGGACGTCGACGAGCTTGGCCGTGAAGTCGGTGTCCGGGCACGATGACGCGGCGTGCAGGACCAGCGTGACCTCGCCGATGACCGCGACCGGCCGCTCGAGCGGCGCGGTGGTGAAGCACAGGACGTCGGCGCGGGCCTCGACCGCGCGCTGGTCGCGCGGCCCCGCGTTGGCGCCGACCAGCAGCCCGGGCAGGAACGTCGCGCCGCCGACCGTGGGCACCGGATCGGCGGGGTCGTAGGTCAGCACGTCCTCGGGCTCCCTGCCCGCCGGCGCCTCGGGCGCGAGGACGCCGTCGGCGCGCAGGTGCAGGCGCTCGTCGCGGGCGTCGGGCAGCGGCCAGTCCTGCTCGTCGGTCCACACGTTCGCGCCGAGGACGAAGAGGCGGACGGGTGGTTCGCCGGCCAGGCCGTTGTCGGCGCCCCGCAGGTGATGGTCGAACCACCGCAGCTGGCGGCCCGTGACGTCGGCGAGCAGTGCGCCGCCCGGCAGCCCGAAGGCGCGCTCGGGGAAGTCGCCGGTGACGTTGGCGTGCGCCCACGGCCCGATCAGCAGGCGCGGCCGGCGGGCGGCCTCCGAGCCGCCCCGCGCGCGCATGCCGCGGTAGTTCTCCAGCGTTCCCGCCAGGAAGAGGTCGTACCAGCCGCCGATGTTGAAGGCCGGCGCGACGACGTCCTCGTAGCGCTCGCGCGGCGCGTGCGGGCTCCAGTGCCCGTCGTAGCCCGGGTGGCGCAGCCAGTCGCGCCAGTACTCGGCGACCCCGTCGAGGCCGGGCATCGTCATCAGCGGGGCGTGGGCGTAGAGCTCGTGCAGCCGGTCGGCGTTGGCGATCGCGGCGCCGAGATCTCCGGGCGTGGCGTCGCGGGTGCCGAGCTGCCGCGCCACCTCGCCGAGGCCGAGGAACATCAGGGCCCAGGTCAGCGTGAAGCCGAGCTGCAGCGCCCCGCCCTGGTAGGTCCAGCCCTCGTGGTAGTCCGACGCCGTGATGTTGGGCGCGATCGCCCGCAGGCCGGCGGGTGCGCGCGCCGCCGCCAGCCACTGCGTCGCGCCGACGTAGGAGGACCCGAAGCCGCCGACCGCGCCGTCGCACCACTCCCGCTCGACGAGCCAGGCGATCGTGTCCTCGCCGTCGTCGGCCTCGTTGGCGAAGGGCTCGAAGCGACCGCCGGAGGCGTAGCGCCCGCGCGTGTCCTGCACGACGACCGCATAGCCCGCCGACGCCATCCGGAAGATCTCCGGCGACGCCGCCATGTCCTTGTTGTACGGCGTGCGCTGCAGCAGGACCGGCGCGGCCTCACCGTCGGCCCGGCGCCAGACGTCGGCGGCCAGCTCGACGCCGTCGCGCATCGGCACGCGCACGTTGCGCTCGACCAGCAGGCCTTCGGTCATCACGCGCCCTGGGCCTGCGGATCGCGGAAGCCGTCCCAGCGCGGATCGAGGAAGACGTCGCGCAGCCCCTCGCCGCCCAGCGCACGCCGGACGCGCTCGGCGATCCGCCAGTCGCCGCCCTCGCGCCGGAAGGTCCAGCGGTTGATCCCGGCGCCCCAGACGACCATGCCCGCCTCCTCGCGCACCATCACGAGGTCATAGGACTCGGCGGTCGCGTCGTCGCCGTCGACGTGCGTGCGCAGGTCGATCGAGCTGAGGTGCCCGCTGCGGCCCTCGATGTTCATGTGCCCCGCCGGATCCTCGATCAGGCGCCGCAACCCCTCCTGGCCAGCGAAGACGATCCGCTTGCCGGCGTAGGCCAGCGTGGCCGGCGAGGCGACGATGTCGTAGACGCCGTCCTCGGTCCACAGCGCCAGCCACTCGTCGTGCAGGCCCATGTCCGCGCAGAACCCGTAGCGGCCCAGCAGCCGGCGCAGCTCGAGGTCGTCCTCGTGGCGCGCCACCCGCTGCTCGAGCGCGGCGAGCCGGGCTTCCTGGTCGTCTGTCATCGCGACTCCCCTGCCGATTTCCTGACGTCTGATTCTCACGCGCTTGCCAGGCGGCGGTCAACCCCCCGAACGGCCGGGACGCGTTGCGGCTGTGGCGCGGAATCCGGGACGGTGGCACCGTGCGCAGGGTGGTCATCGGCGCCGGCAACGGCAACGCCTCCGGCGTCCTGTTCGACGGGGCGGCGACGGAACTGGTGCGCCATTCCGTGTACCCGGTCGTGAGCGTCGCCGAGCTGTGGCGCGCAACGAGCGGGGCCGCGGTCGACGGCAGCGACCGGGCGCTCGAGCGCGCCGGCGAGCGCCCCGGCCCGGGCGAGAGCCGCTTCTACGCGGTGCGCATCGATCCCGGCTCCGAGATCCCCCTGCACGCGACCCCGACCGTCGACTACCACTGCGTCGTGGCGGGCGAGGTGACGTGCCTGCTCGAGGGCGAGGAGGTCACCGTGCGCGCGGGGGACGTGCTCGTTTTGCAGGGCGAGCCGCACGGCTGGGTCAACCGCGGCGACGAGCCGTTCATCAGCATGGCAGTGATGGTCAACACCGAAAGCGAGTGACGCATGCGTCGAGTCGTAAGCGGCCAGCAGGCCGACGGGAAGTCCGTCTTCGTCAGTGACGAGGACGTCGACCTGGTCAACCCCGTGCTGTTCGGGGGCAACGAGATCTGGAAGATCTGGCAGAGCGACACGGCGCCCAAGCTGCCGACCGACGGCAGCCCGCCGGCGGGCCCGGCCTTCTTCCCGCCCGACGGCGGCTTCCGGCTCTCGCTGTGGACGATCCCGGCCGCCACGGCGACACCGCCGGCGATCGACGACATGGACGCCGCGGTCGCCGAGGCCGAGGAGGTCTTCCCGGGGATCACCACCGCGCTGACCGACAACGAGGGCATGCACCAGTCCGACACGCTCGACTGGATCTACGTCGTCTCCGGCGAGGTGACGCTGACGCTCGACAGCGGCGAGGAGAAGACGCTGCATCAGGGCGACAGCCTGATCCAGAACGGCACCAACCATGCCTGGAGCAACCGGTCCGACGAGAAGGTCCTGATGCTGCTGGCCATGCTCGGGGGATCCCGCGAAGGCGGCCAGGCGCACTGACCCCGTGTCGGCCGAGTCCGAGCTGCGCAAGCTCACCGACGAGCGCGACATCCGCGATCTTGCGCTGCGCTACGGCCACGCGTGGCTGACCTTCGACGACGAGCTGATGCGCTCGCTGTGGCACCGTCGCGCCGAGCCCGCGGCGGCGCCCGATCTCGACGCGGACTGGGTCGACGCGCTGCTGCCGCGCTGGAAGCGGCTGGGCACCACCGTCCTGCACGTGACGAGCCATCTGGTCGCGCTCGACGGCGACACGGCGCGCGGGCGCGTCTACTGCCTCGCGCAGCTCGATCGGGGGGAGGGGTTCGTCGAGCAGACCATCGTCTACGAGGACGACTACGTCCGGCGCGACGGCCGCTGGGGGTTCGACCTGCGCCGGCACCTGCTGTGGTTCGGCGAGCAGCGCGCCAACCCGCTGGCCCAGGAGCCCGCGCGCTGGCCGCGGTCCCAGGTCGGGCGCGGGACGGTCCCCGAGGACCTCACGGCGTTTCCCTAGCGGTGCTCGGCGGCCACGGCGCGGACCGCGTCGGCGAGCCGCAGGAACGGGTTGACGTCGGGGTCGGTCGAGTTCGACCGCACGCCCTGCATCCAGTTGTGGGTGATCGCGCACGACAGGCCCGAGTCGAGGTCGGCCCAGGCGATCGAGCCGCCGGCGCCGGGGTGACAGAGGATCCGCGGCCCGTCGCCGACGCCGGGGTACGCGGGCGGCGCCTCGCCACCGAGCCAGTAGCCGCCCTGGCCCACCCACGCCGTCCAGCCGAGGATGGGGTCGGGCGACAGGGCGTCCTCGCGCGGCTCGGTGCACCACAGCAGGCGCTCCTCGGAGAGCAGCCGCACGCCGTCGAGCTGCCCGCGGCCGGCGAGCATCGCGTAGAAGCGCGCCGCGGCGCGGGCGGTCATGATGCCGCCGCCGCCGGGACCGACGGACTGGCGCACGTCGGTGCGGTTGAACGCGGGCCCCGGGTAGATGGCGACCGGTAGCGTCGACTCGGCTCGAGCGTCCGGGTTCGGCGCCGGAGCGGTATCGACGACGACCGGCGCCACCCGGTCGAGCTGCGCGTCCGGGACCCCGAGGTAGAGGTCGGTGATCCCGAGCGGCTCGAGCAGCTCCTCGCGCACGTAGGCATCGAACGGCCGGTGCTGCGGATCGGTCCGCCGGACCACCTCTCCGACGATCCAGCCGAAGACGAGCTTGTGGTAGGCGTTGGTCGTGCCGGGGGCGAAGAGCGGCTCGAAGCGCTCGATCTCGGCGATCATCCAGTCCCAGTCGCACATCTGCTCGGGACCGATGCCCGGGGGCATCTGGGGGATGCCCGACCGGTGGGCCAGGACCTGGGCGACGGTGATGTCCTGCTTGCCGTTGGCCGCGAACTCCGGCCAGTAGTCGGCGACCCGGGCCGCGTAGTCGACGAGGCCGCGCTCGGCCTGCCGGTGCAGCGCCGTCGCGGTGACGCCTTTGGTGACCGAGAACGCCGAGAACAGGGTGTCGCCGTCGACCTCCGCCCCCGTCTGCAGATCGGCGATGCCCGCCCACGCGTCGACGATCGGCCGGCCGTGCACGCAGGCGCAGACCTGCACCCCGACCTCGCCCAGCGCGAGCGCGTGATCGAGGGCCTCGCGGATGCGCGGATCGGTCATGGCGGCGACGCTAGACGCTCTGAACATGACATTCCATTCCGCACCCCTAAGTGTCTGTTCTTGCTTTTCCCAGGGGCCCCTGCTCGCCTAAGGTGGCGCCGGATTCCGCTGGTTCGCTGACGAGCGTGGCCCAGGCCACAGAACGGAGTGACGATGATCGAGGTCGGCATTTTCGACACCGGGGCCATGGACCTCGCCCACCGCAAGACCGCGAACGGGACGCGGATCGTCGACGGCTCGCTCGCCGACATCCACGAGGCCGCGCGGCGGCTGACGCGCAACCAGATCCGGCGCGCGGTCCTCGCCGACCGGCTCGGCTTCGACTACTTCTGGATGAGCGAGCATCACTTCAACACCGAGGGCGCCGAGCTCAGCTCCAACCCGCTGCAGAGCCAGACCGCGATCGCGATGCTCACCAAGCGCCTGCGGCTGGGCCAGCTGGCCAACATCACCGCGTTCTGGCATCCGCTGCGGCTCGCCGAGCAGATCGGCATCCTCGACGTGCTCAGCGGCGGCCGGGTCGAGGTCGGCGTGGGCCGCGGCTACCAGGCCCGCGAGGCCGAGACGTTCGGCCAGGCCTACGGCTCGACGGTCCAGGACCAGGAGCGCAACCGCTCCTACCACGAGGAGGCCGTCGAGATCCTCATCAAGGCGTGGACCGAGGAGTCCTTCTACCACCAGGGCGACTTCTACTCGCTGCCCCCGTCGTACACGAAGTGGAACCACTCGCAGACCATCGCCTACTTCCAGGAGCTCGGGATCGTCGACGACGTCTTCAAGCTCGGGGCGCCCGACATGTACTCGTCGGGCCCGTCGATCACCAACTCGACGACGACCCTCAAGCAGCTCTCCGTCCTCCCCCAGCCGCTCCAGCGCCCGCACCCGCCGATGTGGGAGCCGGTCACCAGCGAGCGCTCGATCCGCTACGCCGCCAGCCACGGGTTCAACGGCAACCACTTCAACGACACGAGCAAGTCGCTGAAGCTGCGCATCGAGACCTACATGGACGAGGCCGAGAAGTGCGGCTGGCCGGACTACCTCGACCGCGGCGAGTTCAAGTACGGCTGGGACGCCGAGAAGCACCGCGGCGTCAGCGCCGGGCGCGTCATCCACATCGTCGACAAGAACATCGGCAACATCCAGAAGGCCGACGACGCGATGATGTTCGAGTGGGATTTCTACAAGCCGTTCGGCTTCGCGGCGGTCCTCGCCGACCCGGGTGAGACCCCCGATCCGAACACCGAGGTCACCTACGACCTGCTGCGCGAGAAGGGCATCGTCATCGCCGGCAGCGTCGAGGAGGTCACCGAGGGCCTGCTCAAGCTGCGCGACGACTGCTACGCCGAGGGCGACTTCATCGTCAACGTGTGGTTCGAGGCCGGCGGCATGGCCCAGCAGGACATCGAAGACCAGATCCAGTGCTTCGGCGAAGAGGTCCTGCCCGCGCTCCAGCGCGAGTGCGGGGGCGGCGTCGACCGCCCAGACGTGGGCATCGCCGACGATCTCGTCGCGGGCATCGGCGACCTCAGGCCCGTCACGGCCGCCTGACCGCACGTGGGCGGGCCGGCCGGGTCGCGTGTGGGGCGCCCGGCCGCTTCCGCCCCTGCGCTCACGCCGCCACGGCGATCGCGCCCTCCGGCCGCAGCCGCGCCTCGGCGGGAGCGCGGCCGCCCTCGAAGCGCACGCCCTCGCGCTTGAGCTTGCGGCGCACGGCCTCGGGATCGCCCAGCGCGGTCGGCGCGATGGTGCCGTTGCTCTTCAGGACGCGGTGGCCGTGCTTGTGGCCCAGGCGCGTCAGCCGGCCGTTGAGCGCGCGGGCGTGCATGAGCGTGCCGCCCGCGGCCAGTGCGACGTCGGCGTAGCTGGCCCAGCGGCCGGCGGGGATGCCGTCGAGGACGGCGGAGAGGGTGTCGTTGTCCATGACCACCACGGTGCCGCGGTCCGACGCGCGGGTGTCACGCGAAGCGTCACGAGTTCGTCGCGGCTTCCCGCCCCCGGCGTACAGGGTCATGCACGTTGACCTGGATAGTCCAGGAGAACGTGCGGGACCCCTGCGCCCCGCGCGCCCGGCGGGTCAGGACTTGGTGACGGAGAGACGCAGCTCGCGCCCCTCGACCTCGGTGGTCTCGCCGGCCGACAGCTCGTATCCGACCGACGTGGCCAGCACCTCACCGGCCAGGTAGTCCTCGAACGCGCGGGCGGCGGCGAGCAGCTCCTTGTCGCCGCCGAGCTCCAGCGCGATCCGGTCGGAGACCTCGAGCCCCGCGCCCTGCCGCGCGAGCTGCACCGCGCGCACGACGTCGCGCGCCAGGCCCTCGCGCCGCAGCGCGTCGTCGATGGCCAGCTCGAGCGCCACCGCGTGGCCGCCCTCGCGCTCGAGCTGGTAGCCCTCGAGCGGCTTCATGCGCAGGTCCAGGTCGTCGGCCGACAGCTCGTGCTCGGCGCCGCCGACGTTGATGCCGATGCCCCGTCCCTCGCGCAGCGACTCCCCCACCCGCGCCGGGTCGAGCGCCTCGATGGCCGCGGCGACCTGTGGCATCGCCTTGCCGAAGCGCGGCCCGAGCGTGCGGTAGTTGGGCTTGATCTCGTAAGAACCCAGCTCGTCGGCCTGCGAGACGAACCGCAGCGCCTTGACGTTGAGCTCGTCGCGCACGACGTCCTCGAGACGCTCGATCGCGTCGCGCTCGCGGCCCGCGGCCACCACGACCGCCTCGTGCAGCGGCTGGCGCAGCTTGATCTTGGCCTGGCCGCGGGCGTTGAGGCCCAGCCGCACCGCCTCGCGCGCCGTGGCCATCGCCTGCTCGAGCGCGACGTCGCGAGGGTGGGCGGGATCGACTTTCGGCCAGTCGCACAGGTGCACCGACGGCTCGGTGCCGTCGAGGTTGTCATAGATCTCGTCGGCGATGAACGGGCAGAACGGCGCGAGCAGCTTGGCCACCGTCAGCAGGCAGGTCTCGAGCGTGTCGAACGCCGCGCTCTCGCCCTCCCAGAAGCGGCGGCGCGAGCGGCGCAGGTACCAGTTGGAGAGATCGTCGACGAGCTCGCCGATCGCGCGCCCCGCGGCGGTCGCGTCAAAGTCCTCCAGGCGCTCAGTGACGATCTCGACGGTGCCGGCCAGCCGCGAGAGGATCCACCGGTCGAGGTCGGTCGGCTCGGTGTCCTTCTCGCGCGCGTAGATCGTCGGGTAGCGGTACGTGTTCCACAGCTGCTTGAGGAACAGCCGCACCTGGTCGCCCACCGCGTCGGTCGAGAAGCGGTAGCCGTCCCACGGGTACTTCGACGTGAAGAAGTACCAGCGCATCGCGTCGGCGCCGTAGACGTCGATGACGTCCCAGGGCACCACGACGTTGCCCTTGGACTTCGACATCTTCTGGCCCTCGCCGTCGACCAGCAGGCCGAGGCAGACCACGTTCTTGTAGGACGACTGATCGAACAGCAGCGTCGAGACGCCCAGCAGCGAGTAGAACCAGCCGCGCGTCTGATCGAGCGCCTCGCAGATGAAGTCGGCCGGGAAGCGGCTCTCGAACTTCTGCTCGTTCTCGAACGGCGCGTGGTGCTGGGCGAACGGCATGCAGCCCGAGTCGAACCACACGTCGATGACCTCGGGCACGCGCTGCATCCGCAGCGTGCACTGCGGGCAGGGGAAGCCGACGTCGTCGACGTAGGGCCGGTGCGGATCGTCGAGCCGCACGCCCGAGAGCTCCTCGAGCTCGTCGAGCGAGCCGACGCAGTGCAGGTGCTCGTTCTCGCAGCGCCACACCGGCAGCGGCGTGCCCCAGTAGCGCTCGCGCGACAGCGCCCAGTCGACGTTGTTCTCCAGCCAGTTGCCGAAGCGCCCGTGCTTGATGTGCTCGGGATGCCAGTTGATCGTCTCGTTGGCGGCGAGCATCCGGTCGCGGATCTTCGACGTCGCGATGTACCAGGACGGCTTGGCGTAGTACAGCAGCGGGGTGCCGCAGCGCCAGCAGTGCGGGTAGGAGTGCTCGTACTCCTGGACGCGCCAGACCTTGCCGCGCGCCTGGAGGTCGGCGACGAGGTCGCGGTCGGCGTCCTTGACGAAGCGGCCCTCGTAGCCGCGGATGCGCTCGTCGTAGGTGCCGTCGAGCTTGACCGGGTTGACGACGGTCAGGCCGTACTGCGCGCCGAGGCGGTAGTCGTCCTCGCCGAAGGCGATCGCCGTGTGGACGATGCCCGTGCC
>JBJMLA010000153.1:0-79077 GCA_045805505.1 Solirubrobacteraceae bacterium | reverse complement strand
TCGCGGCGGCGGCGCGGCCGCCGGAGCGTCCTGCGCGGGCGCCGGGGCCTTGACGAACGTGGGCTGATCGCCCGCCGCCGCCTCGGCCTCCGAGCGCCAGTCGCCGGACCAGAGGTGCTTGGGCGTCTTCGAGCTCATGCCCTCAGTGTGCCCTCCCGGCCTAAGCGCAGCCTTGTCCGATCCTGAGAGATCCCTGAGAGGCGCCATCAGCCGGCCGCCCGCAGCTGCGCTGCCAGGCCCTGCAGGTCGTAGAGCCCGCTGACCGAGCCGACCTCCTTGCCGACCTTCGCGACGACCGCCATGACCTCGCTCGAGCCGATGCGCCCGTCGTTGCCCATGCCGCCGCTCGTGCCGTCCGTGAGGACCCAGCGGATCTGGCCGCTCTCGACGGCGTCGGCCAGCCAGGCGACGCTGACCTGGCTCTCGCGGCCGGAGAAGCCGCCGATGGCGACGATGTCGGCGCCGTCGATGACCAGGTTGCCCGCGCCGTTCTGGCCCGAGACGGCGACCGCGCCGCCGCCGTGAGCCGCCGCGTACGTGACGGCCGCCTGGGCGTTGGCGTTGCCGCCCATGCCGCCCCCGCCCGCCGGGCCGCCGCCGGTGCCGGGCGTGAAGCCCGCCGGCGGCGTGAAGCTGCCGCCCTGGGCGCCGGTCGGCGGCGTGCCGCGCATGCCCATGCCGCCGCCGGGACCGCCGCCCATGCCCATGCCGCCCGCGGAAGCGGGGCCGCCGGCCGGGAAGGTCGAGCTCGTGGCGTAGCCGAGCGTCTGCACCGACCACGCGGCGGGCGCCAGCAGCAACAGCGCCATCACGGCGGCGATCGCGCCGCGCCGCAGCCTGTGGGACTGCTCGCTGCCCAGCAGGAGCGCCGCCGACAGGCCGCCGAGCACCAGCACCGGCGGCAGCCAGGTCAGGCTCGTCGGGTTGTCCTGGAGCACGACCAGCTCGCCCGCGACGCCGCCGGCGATGGCCAGCGGGCCGGCGATGCGCATGATCCGCCCGCCCTCGAGCATCTGCCCGACGCCGGCGCCGACCAGCGCGGCGGTGAAGGGCGCGAGCAGCGAGACGTAGTAGGGATGGAAGATGCCCGACGCCTTGCTGAAGGCGACGGCCGTCACCAGGAACGAGCCACCGACCGCGATCAGCCAGCCCGTGCGGGCGTCGGTGCGCTTGAGCCGCGTGGCGACCAGCACCGCGCCCCCGGCGACCACCGCGAAGCCCAGCAGCCAGGCGGCCTGACCGCCGAGCGCCTGGTTGAACAGTCGGAAGACGCCGGTGTCGCCGCCGAAGACGCCGCCGCCACCACCGGGCCCCGCGGTGCCGCCGCCGGGCCCGCCGTCCTGGCCGAGCAGGCGGCCGAGGCCGTTGTAGCCGAGGATCAGCGACCAGATCGAGTTGTCGCTCGTCCCCGAGATCCACGGGCGATCCGCGGCCGGGGTGAGCCACACGAGCACGGGCCACGCGAGCCCGACGGCGGTCATCACGGCGCCGCCGGCGAGCAGCTGGCGCAGGGCGGTCGGCCGGCCACGCGGTGCGACCCACAGGTAGGCGGCGGCGATCCCCGGGACGACCATCAGCGCGACGGCCATCTTGGTCTCGAAGCCGAGGCCGACGCACAGGCCGCTGAGCACCAGCCAGCGGGTGCGACCGTCCTCGAGCGCGCGGACCAGTGCCCAGAGCGCCGCGACGCAGCACAGGACGAGCAGCGCGTCGGGGTTGTTGTGGCGCGAGATCGCCACCGTGGTCGGCGTGAGCGCGAGGACGGCGCCGCCCGCGAAGCCCGCGGCACGGCCGAAGCGGCGAGCCACCATGTCGTAGGACAGGCCGACCGTCGCGATTCCCATCAGGGCCTGCGGGACGAGCATGCTCCACGAGCTGAAGCCGAAGACGCGGACCGACAGCGCCTGGACCCACAGGGCCAGGGGCGGCTTGTCGACGGTCATGACGCCAGAAGCGTCGAACGAGCCGTACAGGAACGCGTGCCAGCTCGTGCTCATCGAGCGCACGGCGGCCGAGTAGTACTCGTTGGCCATCCCGTTGCGGCTCAGCGACCACAGGTTCAGCAGCGCGGCGAGCACGAGCAGCCCGGCCAGCTCGGGGCGCGCGGCGAGTCGTGCGAGCGCCCGCGGGCGGGCGACGCGCAGGGGTGCGGAGATCGTCGAAGCGGACATGGTTGTGCCTTTCAGGCGACCTGGGTCGCGGTCGTGTTCTTGAGCTCGTGGCGGCGCCGGGCGAAGACCCAGGTGCGCAGCGCGAGAAAGCGGGTGACGGTGGCGCAGACGCTCGCGGCGATCAGCACGCTGACCTCCAGGAGGCGCGGCGGTGCGTGGTCGAGGCCGTGCAGCACACCCATCGCGCCGGCGGTCAGGCCGAGCGTCAGGACGTAGACGCCGGCGCCCATCGCGTGATGGCGCGCCAGGCGGTCGCGGCCGCGGATGCGGAAGGTGAAGCGGCGGTTGGCCTGCGTGTTGGCCACGGCGGTGACCGCCAGCGCCGCGGCGTTGGCGCCGCCTGGCCCGAGCGAGCCGCGCAGCGCGACGTAGAGCAGCGCGTAGGCCAGCGTGCTGAGCACGCCGACCGCCATGAACCGGGCGACCTGGCTGGCGGCCATCAGCCGCGCCACGCCCTGCAGATCGGTGACCGCCGTGCGCACGATGGCCACGCGCGAGTCGGGGTCGTCGACCCAGTCGACGGGGACCTCGTGGATGCGCATCCCGCGGCGCTGGGCGAGGACGAGCAGCTCGGTGTCGAAGAACCAGCCCTGGTCCTCGATGTCGGGCAGCAGCGCCGCCAGCGCCCCGGCGCTGACGGCCTTGAAGCCGCACTGCGCATCGGTGAAGCGGGCGCGCAGCGCGGTGCGCAGGATGCGGTTGTAGCCGCGTGAGATCAGCTCGCGCTTGGGCCCGCGGACGACGCGGCTGCCCGGAGCCAGGCGGGTGCCGATGGCGACGTCGCTGTGGCCCGACAGCAGCGGCGCGACGAGCGGCAGCAGCGCCCGCAGATCGGTCGACAGGTCGACGTCCATGTAGCAGACGGCCCGCGCGGTGCTGCCCGACCAGGCCGCCCGCAGCGCGCGGCCGCGGCCCTTGGCCTCGAGCCGCAGCGACACGACGCCGGGCAGCTCACGGGCCAGGCGGCGCGCGACCAGCGGCGTGCCGTCGGTGCTGGCGTTGTCGGCCAGGACGATGCGCCAGCTGAACGGGAAGCCTTCGGAGAGGAAGCGGTGCAGCCGGCCGACGCTGCGCTCGAGGACCGCTTCCTCGTTGTAGACCGGCACGACGATGTCGATGTCGGGTGCGTGGCTGTGGGCGAGTGCGGCCATGGGTCCAGCATCGAGCCGGGTCATGGGGCCGCCGTGAGAGCTCGCTGAGAGCTGGCTGGGAGCCGCCGGCGGCGGGCGCCGCGACTACGCCGAGCGTGCGGGAAGCGTCACGGTGAACGCCGCTCCCCCGCCCTCGGCGTTGCGCGCCGAGACGCTGCCGCCGTGGGCGTCGACGATGCCGGCGACGATGGCCAGGCCGAGGCCGGCGCCGTCCTTGCCGCGCTCGCGTCCCCCCTCCGCGCGCCAGAAGCGCTCGAAGATCGCGTCGGCATCGGCGGTCGGCAGGCCGGGGCCGTGATCGCGCACCTCGACGCGCACCTGGCCGTCCTCGCGCTCGGCCGCGACCTCGATCCCGGTGCCCTCCGGCGTATGGACGAGCGCGTTGCGCACGAGATTGGCGAGGACCTGGCGCAGCTGATGGGCGTCGCCGGAGACGAGCGCCGGCCCGTCGGCGCGGAGGGTGATCTCGCGATCCGGCGCGGTGGCCCGCGCGTCGTCGACGGTGTCGCGCGCGAGGTTGCCGACGTCGACCTCGACGTGCGGCGCGTCGGCGACCTCGTCGAGTCGCGCGAGCGTCAGGAGGTCCTCGACGAGCACGCCCATGCGCTCGGCCTCGCCCTCGATGCGCTTCATCGAGCGCTCGACCTCGGCGGGCTCGCGCGTCGCGCCCATCCGGTAGAGCTCGGCGTAGCCGCGGATGGAGGACAGCGGCGTGCGCAGCTCGTGCGAGGCGTCGGCCAGGAAGCGCCGCAGGCGGTCCTCGCTGGCCTGGCGTTCGGCGAACGCCTTTTCGAGCCGGTCGAGCATCGCGTTGAGCGCGGTGCCCAGGCGGCCCACCTCGGTGCGCGGATCGGTGGACTCGACGCGGTGGGACAGGTCGCCCCCCGCGATGCGCCCGGCGGTGTGGCCGATGCGATCGAGCGGCAGCAGGCCGACGCGCACGACGACCCAGGCGACGAAGCCGAGCACGGCGAGGATGCCGAGGATCACCAGGCCCTCGACCACCAGCAGCCGGTCGAGGGTCTCGTCGGTCTGCCCGATCGGAACGGCGACGACGGTGACCAGCCCGGTCGGCGACGGTGCCGCGATGACGCGGAACTTCCCGACGGTCAGCACCGTGTTGGGCTTGATGCTCGCGGGCAGGTCGGGCAGCGAGACGCCGCTGGTGTCGTCGGCGTCGTAGCCGATGGTCACGCCGTCGCCGACCTGCTTGCCGGCCGCGGTGCGCAGCTCGCCGTAGGTCCCGGGCGGGAGCGTGCCCTCCGGCCCGCCGCGCGGACCGTTCGGCCGCCCGGGCGCCGGGCCGCCGCCGTTGGCGCCGTTGCCGTAGGCCTGGTCGAAGAGGATGCGACCCATCGCCGCGGGGGCGTGCTCGATCTGCTCGTCGAGCCGGTCGTAGAGGAACGAGCGCTGCTCGGCGTAGACGATCGCCGCGAGCAGGATGAGGCCGAGCGCCGCGATCCCGAGGACGCTGGCGAGCAGCCGGGATCGCAGCGAGCGCATCACGTGCGCGGCTGGCGCAGGGCGTACCCGACGCCGCGCACCGTGTGGATGAGCGACGGGCCGTGGGCGTCGAGCTTCTTGCGCAGGTAGCTCACGTAGGTCTCGAGCACGCGGGCGTCGCCGCCGAAGTCGTAGTCCCAGACGTGCTCGAGCAGCTGCGTGCGGGTCAGCGCGCGGCGCGGGTTGAGCATGAAGTAGCGCAGCAGCCGGTACTCGGTCGCGGTCAGGTCGATCGCCTCTTCCCCGCGCGTGACCTCGTGCGCGTCGTCGTCGAGCTCGATGTCCTCGAAGACCAGGCGGCTGGACTCCGACTCGGCGAGGCCGGCGCGCCGCAGGATCGTGCGGATGCGCGCGACGAGCTCCTCGAGGCTGAACGGCTTGGTGACGTAGTCGTCGCCGCCGACCGTGAGGCCGTGGATCTTGTCGTCGGTGGCGTCGCGCGCGGTGAGGAAGATGATCGGGACGCGCGCCTGCTGGGCGCCGAGGCGCCTGGCGACCTCGAAGCCCTCCATGTCGGGGAGCATCACGTCGAGGACGATCAGGTGCGGGCGGAAGGTGGTGACGGCGGCGAGCGCGTCGCGGCCGGTGCCCGCCGACTCGGCGGCGAAGCCCTGGTAGCGCAGCGCCATGGTGACCACGTCGGCGATGTTGGGCTCGTCGTCGACCACGAGGACGCGGTGGGTGGGTTCCGTGGTGGACATGTGAGCAGTATCGGAGCGCTTCCTTGGAGGTTCCTGAGAGCGCCGAGGTTCCCAGGATCCTCCAAGGTCCGGCGCCGATGCTGCAGTCATGCTCGCCGCAGCCGACACCGCACAGCACGTCTATTGGATCACGTCCCGCGCCGCCGGGATCGCGGTGATGGTGCTCGCGAGCGCGTCGGTCGGACTGGGCGTGACGATGGGCGGGCGGCTGATCCGCGGTCACGTCCCGGATCTGCGTGTCGCCCACGAGGCGCTCTCGCTGGCCACGATGGCCGCGCTGTTCGTGCACGGGCTCTCGCTCGTCTTCGACGGCTTCATCGGCATGAACCTCGCCGACGTCAGCATCCCGTTCGCGTCGTCCTACAAGACGTTCTGGGTGGCGGCCGGGATCACCGGCGGCTGGCTGCTCGTGCTGCTCGGGCTGTCCTACTACGTGCGCACACGGATCGGGGTCGCGCGCTGGAAGCGGCTGCACCGCTGGACGCTGCTGGCCTGGGTCCTCGGGATCGGTCACGCGCTCAACATGGGCACCGACGCGGGCTCGCCGTGGTTCCTGCTCTCGGCCGGCGCCGTGGTGGTTCCCGCCCTCGTGCTCGTCCTGCTGCGGTTCTCAGGCGCTTCCCAGTCCACGTTCACCAACGGTTGAGGTCCGGGACGGAGAGTGATGTCATGACCCCCGCACAACAGGAAGGGCAGCGCCGCCTCGAGGCGCTGCGCCGTCGCGCCCACCGCATCCGCGTGTGGGTCGCCGGCGCGGCCATCGCCGTGTTCCTGGCGATGTTCGCCACCGTCTACGTCCAGATGGCCGCCGGACACGACCCGGCGCTGGCCGGCAGCCCGGCCACCGCGGTCATCTCGGCCGCCACGACCGACGACGACACCGGCGCCGAGGTCGAGTCGACCGCCGGCGCCGACTCGTCTGCGTCGTCGAGCCAGGTGGCCCCGATGACGACCCAGCAGTCGTGACCGAGGCGGGTGACACGTTCGCGTGCTTCGGCGCGAAGGCCGGCGTCCGCGTTCTCGGCGACGCCGAGGAGGCGACCGCCGCGCAGGCCGTCCGCGACGCCCGCGACACGCTGCTGGACCTCCACGCTCGCTTCACGCGCTTTGACCCCGGCAGCGAGCTCTCGCGCCTCAACGCGGATCCGCGCGAAAGCGTGCGGGTCAGCACGATGATGGCGCTGTTCGCCGAGGCGGTGGTCTCGGTCGCCGCCTACACCGGCGGGCTCGTCGATGCGACCCTGCTCGGCGCGATCGAGCGCGCCGGGTACCGCAGCGACCTGCGCGGCTCCGTCCCGCTGCCGCTGGCCATCGGCCTGGCCCCGCCGCGCCGGCCCGCCCGGCCGCGGCCGTCGGCCGCCTGGGAGGCGATCGGCGTCGACCGCCTGACCCACACGATCACGCGGCCGCCCGGCGTCGGCCTCGACAGCGGCGGCCTGGCCAAGGGCCTGTTCGCCGACGTCCTCGGCGAGCACCTCGCCGGCCACGCGAGCTTCGCGGTCGACTGCGCGGGCGACCTCCTGCTCGGCGGCCGTGACGGCATCGTCCGGCGCATCGACGTCGCCGACCCGTTCGGCGGGCCGGTGCGCCACACGTTCCCGCTCGCGTCGGGAGGCGTGGCGACGAGCGGCATCGGCCGGCGCAGCTGGCTCGACGCCGACGGACGGCCCGCCCACCATCTCCTCGACCCCAGCACCGGGCGCCCGGCGTTCACCGGCATCGTCCAGGTCACGGCGATCGCGCCGACGGCCCTCGAGGCCGAGGTCCGCAGCAAGGCGGCGCTGCTCAGCGGTCCGGAGCGAGCCGAGGCCTGGCTGCCGGATGGTGGCGTCGTGGTGTTCGACGACGCCTCGCATGTCGTCGTGGCGGCGGCTGCGTCGAGCGCAGCGGCGTAGGGGCGCCTGCGTCCGCGCCCGTCGCGGTCGGTCTCCCCGTCGGTTGGTGGTCGCGGGGCGGCGAGGGAGGGTGTGCCTCGAGCGTCCCGGCGGATCCGCGGCGGCTAGAGCGTCCTGCCCAGTGGGCCATATACGCCCGAAACCCAGGACGCTTCCCTCCGGCCGGCCGCGGGACACCCCCTCCCTCGCCGCCATCCGCAGGCGCCACGGACCCCCACCGGCGCAACGAACGGAACGCCGCCACGAACGACCGATGGTCGCGGGGCGTCCCGGCGAATCCGCCGCGGCTAGAGCGTCCTGCCCAGTGGGCCATATACGCCCCAAACCCAGGACGCTTCCCTCCGGCCGGCCGCGGGACACCACCTCCCTCGCCGCCATGCGCAGGCGCCACGCAGCCCCACCGGCGCACGAAGGGAACGCCGCCACGAACGACCGCGGGCGGCCGGGACCCCGCATGCGGGGTTCCGGCCGCCCAGGTGCGGCGGGTCGGTCTAGGTGGTGGTGGTGTCCTGCTGCGGCGCGTAGCCGGCGCCGCGGGGCGGGCCGCCGGGGCCGGGGTCGCCCGGGCGACCGTGGCCGCCGAAGGGCGGGCGGGTGACCTTCTTGACGAGCTTGAAGTCGGCGTCGAGGAGCACCATCACGGGCCGGCCGTTCTTGCGCTCGACGAGCACGACGTACTTCGCGCCGGAGCCGTCGGGCGCGGCGAACGAGGCGCGGACCGTGCCGTTGGGCACCGCGGCGAGCGCGGCGGCCTTGGCCTTGTCAGCGGTGTCGCCGGTGAGCTGCTCGGGGCGCGGCATGCCGCCGCGGCCGCCCTCCGGCTCGGTCACGGTGTCGGTGACCTTGAAGTCGGAGTCGAGCAGGACGACGACGTGCTTGCCGTCCTTGTCGCTCATGTGGACGTGGTAGGCGGCGCCGTTCTGGCCGCCCTTCTCGGAGCGCTCGATCGTGCCGCCGGGCACGGCCGCCGTGGCGGCCGCCTCGGCCTTGGCCTTGGCGTCGCCGGTCAGCGCCTCCTGGGCCGGGCCGCCCGGTCCGCCGGGCCCGCGGTGGCCGCCCGGCCCGCCGCGGGGCGGGCCGCTGAGCTTGTCGGTGACCTTGAAGTCGGCGTCGAGGAGGACAAGGAGGTCCTTGCCGTCGGCGTCGGTCACGTGGACGTGGTAGGCCGCGCCGTCCGGACCGCCCTTCTCGGAGCGCACGACCTTGCCGCCGGGCACGGCGGCGAGCGCCGCGGCCTCGGCCTTGTCCTTCGTCTCGCCGGTCAGCGCCTCCTGCTCGACGCGCGGGGCGCCGTAGCCGTAGCCGGCCGGATCGCCGAAGCGGTCGCGCTGCTTGGTCTTGTCGTCCTTGGCCGCGCCGGCGATGCCGGCGGTGATCCCGCCCGCGGCAGCGAGGGCAGCGACCCCGGTGAACACCTTCCGTGTCGTCTCGTGCATGGCCACAGGTTCTCGCGGTTGCCTGAGATTGGGCTGAGACTTTCTCCAGGCCCCGGCCGCCGCGTCGGCCGCGTCCACGACGACGAGCACGAACTGGGCGGGCTACGCGATCGCCGGCGACCCCATGCGCTTCCAGCGCGTCCGCGGCGCCTGGACGGTTCCCGCGGTCGGCTGCGACGCCGGGCGCACCCAGTGGTCGGCGATCTGGGTCGGGCTCGGCGGCTACCGGGACGACTCGCCGGCACTCGAGCAGATCGGCACCGAGGCCGACTGCGGTCGCGACGGCCGTGCCCGCTACTCGGCCTGGTTCGAGCTCGTGCCCGACGTCTCGCGCGACCTGGACCTCGCGGTGGGCCCGGGCGACCGCATCGGCGCCGGCGTGACCGTGCACGGCCGCCGCGTGCGCCTGCGGCTGAGCAACCGGACCACCAGCCGAGCGGTAGCCATGACGCTCGCCGCCCGCGCGATCGACACGAGCGCCGCCGAGTGGATCGTCGAGGCGCCGTCGGCCTGCGCGAGCGACGACGACTCGAGCTGTCAGATCATGCCGCTCGCCGACTTCGG
This sequence comes from Solirubrobacteraceae bacterium, assembly GCA_045805505.1. Taxonomy (GTDB): domain Bacteria; phylum Actinomycetota; class Thermoleophilia; order Solirubrobacterales; family Solirubrobacteraceae; genus BP-464. The sequence continues at coordinate 69,656 of JBJMLA010000153.1, read as the reverse complement.
CAGCACGCGCATCAGCGAGGCGCAGGCCGTGACGAGCGCCGGCCGCAGCGGAGCGATCAGCAGCCCCTGGTGGGACCCGGTCCGGATCCACCTCGCCGGCGGCCACGGCCCAGGTGCGACAACGGGCCCGCTCGGCGCCGCCGGCCACACGTTCACCGTCACCACCCGCTGAGCGCTGCAACTTCCGCGTTGCGAAGCTGCGCACCTGCTGCTCGCGACCCCATCCGCGCGCCACATTGCCGACACCATGGCCCATGGCCTTCTCCATGGACGCTGCTCGCCTGGGCGAGAACCGCCGCGTCTGCGACGTCTGCGGCGCGTATTCGAGCGCAGCGCGCGGCTCGTCGTGTCACACCTGCGCCGTCGGCACCCTGCGCTGGATCACCGAGCTGCAGGTCATCCGCGACGAGCGCAAGGCCGCTCGCGCAGAGGCCCGCGCCGTTCAGCCGCGCTGAGTCAGCATCTGATCGAACAGCGCGGGGCTCGGCGTCGTGCCGGGCAGGTCCGACCCCTCACGGTCGGCGCGCAGGCCATCGAGCGCGATCGCCAGCAGCCGCGGCCACACCTCGGCCCCGGCCTCGCCGGACTGCTCGATGAACTCGCCGACCATCTTGCGCATCATCCCCACGTCGAGCGGGCCGACGTCGCGGCGCAGCGTGCCCTGCTCCTGCGCGCGCACGACGAGCTGGGCGACGAGCGGCGCGATCCGCTCGCGGGCGCCTGACGCGCACTTGACCGCGTTGTCCCCGGCGAAGACCAGTTGGTGCAGCCCGCGATCGGCGGCCTGCAGCCGGCACGTCGCGTCGAGGAACGTGGTCAGGCCCTGCCACGCGTCGTCCTCGGCCAGCGCCGCCTCGGCGATGGCCACGACGTCCTCCACGCGGTCCTGGAACAGGGCCTCGATGAGGTCTGCCTTGTCGGGGAACCGGCGGTAGACCGTTCCCACGCCCACTCCGGCGCGCTTGGCGATCTCGTGCAGGCCGACGTCGAGCCCGTCCTCGGCGAACGCGGCCCGCGCCGCCTCCAGGATCAGCTCCCGATTGCGCTCGGCATCACGGCGAAGGGGCTTGTCGGCGAGGGCCATCGGCAGCGAGTCTACGAAAGTGGACGCAGGGTGTCCACTTGTGTGCTACCTTGGCATACACAACCGGACACGATCTCTCCACTTCCCAGGATACCTCACCCCCATGTCACCAACTGATCAGCACCATCACGATCGCCGCTGGGCCATCCTGGCCCTGCTCGGCATCGCTCAGCTGATGGTCGTCCTCGACGCCACCATCGTCAACATCGCGCTGCCCTCGGCCCAGGACAGCCTCGGCTTCGGCGACGAGAGCCGGCAGTGGGTCGTCACCGCCTACGCCCTCGCGTTCGGTTCCCTGCTGCTGCTCGGCGGCAAGCTCGGCGACCTCTTCGGCCGCAAGTGGACCTTCATCGGCGGCCTCATCGGCTTCGCTGTCGCCTCCGCCATCGGCGGCATGGCCGGCAGCTTCGGCGTGCTCGTCGCCGCTCGCGCCGCGCAGGGCGTCTTCGGCGCCATCCTGGCCCCCTCGGCCCTCGCGCTGCTGACCGTCACGTTCACCGAGCCGCAGGAGCGGGCCAAGGCGTTCGGCATCTTCGGCGCGATCGCCGGCGGCGGCGCCGCGGTCGGCCTGCTGCTCGGCGGCATCCTCACCGAGTACCTCTCCTGGCGCTGGTGCCTCTACGTGAACCTCCTGTTCGCGCTGCCGGCCGCGTTCGCCGCGTTCACGCTGCTGCGCAACCCGGAGCGCTCCGGCGCCCGGCCGCGCCTGGACCTCGTCGGCACCGGGCTGGCCACCAGCGGCCTGTTCGCGCTGGTCTTCGGCTTCTCGCACGCCGAGACCGACGGCTGGAGCAACGGGGTGACGATCGGCATGCTGGCCTACGGCGTCATCGCGATCGCGGCCTTCGCCGCCTGGCAGAACCGCGCCAAGCACCCGCTGCTTCCGCTGAGGGTCGTCCTGGACCGCAACCGCGGCGGCGCCTACCTGTCGATGGCCATCGCCGGCGCGGGCATGTTCGGCGTCTTTCTGTTCCTGACGTTCTTCATGCAGCGCAACCTGGGCTACTCGCCCATCCAGAGCGGCCTGGCGTTCCTGCCGCTCTCGGCGGTCATCATCGTCACCGCGACCACGGGGCAGATCAAGCTCGTGCCGCGCTACGGGCCGCGCGTGCTCATGACGCTCGGCATGGTCCTGGCCTCGGCCTCGATGGTGTTCCTCGCCCAGCTCGACGCCGACTCGACGTACCTGGCGAACGTGCTGCCCGCGCTGATCCTCCAGGCCGCCGGCATGGGCCTGATCTTCTCGCCGGCCTTCGCCAGCGCCACGGCGGGCGTCCGCCCGTCCGACGCGGGCGTCGCCTCGGCGATGGTCAACACGAGCCAGCAGGTCGGCGGCTCGGTCGGCACCGCGTTCCTGAGCACGATGGCCAACAGCGCCGCGTCGGGCTTCTCCGGCACGGCCGCCGAGGCCTCGGTCCACGGCTTCACCACCGCCTTCTGGTGGGCCGCCGGGATCTTCGCGTTCGGTGCGATCGTGGCGGGCTTCGTCATCGAGCGAGGCGTCCCCCAGCACGCGCCGATCGGCGAGCCGGCGATGGCCCACTAGTGAAAAGTCGGTGAACGACCCTTGCGGGGAGCAGGGTCGCAGGTACCTTCCGGTCGAACACAACGACTGATGGTGGACATCGATGATCCACCCGAAAGGAAGGAACGCATGTCCTACGTCGACCTGCACCTGCACCTGCTCCCCGCCGTCGACGACGGCCCGCCCGACGAGCAGTCGGCCCTCACCTACGCGGCGCACCTCGCCGCCGCCGGCGTCAAGGAGGCCACCGTCACCCCGCACGTCGGGCACGCGCGGTTCCCGCTGGCCGTCGAGACGATCGCCGAGCGCACCACGCTCCTGCAGCAGCGCCTCGACGCCGAGGGCATCGCGCTGCGGGTCCACCCCGGCGGCGAGATCCACCCCAGCGGCGCGACCGACCTGACGCGCGAGCAGCTCGGCCTCATCGCCCACGGCCCGCCCGGCGCGCGCTGGGTCCTCCTGGAGGCGCCGTTCGGCGGCATCAGCCGTCTGTTCCTCGAGGCCTGCCGCCACGTGCGAGACCAGGGCTTCGGCATGGTCATCGCCCACCCCGAGCGCGCCAGCGGGCTGCTCGACGGCGGCCTGGCGAGGCTGCGGCCCGAGATGGCCGCGGGGGCGGTGCTGCAGGTCAGCGTCTGCTCGCTGCTGGGCCGCCACGGCGGCGAGGCACAGTCCGCCGCCGAGCACCTGGTCCGCAGCGGGCTGGCCTACGTGCTGGCCAGCGACGGGCACGGCGGAGCGCGCGGCCACACGCTGGCCGCCGGCGTCGGGCCCGCCCGCGCCGCGGGCGCCTCGGCGGTCCAGGCCTGGCAGCTGACCCACGCCAACCCGGCGTTCCTGCTGCGCCACGGCATCGCGCCCGAGCCGGTCCGCGGCCGCGCGTGGACCGCCCGCTCGCACCGCAGCCTGGGCGCCGCGCGCGAGGCCGCGCGGCGCTTCGCGGTCTAGCCCAGGGCGAGCTCGCGGTACAGGAAGTTCGCCGTCTGCTGGTCGTAGCGCTCGCGGTAGACCTCGTAGGCGACGTGCTGGCCGCGCGGGATCAGCTGCAGCGTCGCCGGCACGCCCGCCGCCCGCAGCGCCCGCGTCGCGTCGATCGACCACGAGAACGGCGTCGTGCGGTCGTGGGTCCCGTGGAACAGCAGCCCGGGCGCGTCACCCGCGCTCGGATAGCCGCCCCCGTCGCCGGGAAAGCCGCCGGCGATCGAGACGAAGCAGCGCACGCGCGACGACCAGCCCGGGTTGCCGCTGTCGCCCGGGTCGTCCGGCCGGGTGCCGACCAGGTAGCTCAGGATCCCGCCGACCGACGTCCCGCCGACGGCGATCCGCCGCGGATCGATGCGGTAGCGCGCGGCGTGGCGGCGCAGCCAGCGGACCGCGGCCTGCACGTCGTGCTGGTCCTCGACGGCGACGGCACGGCACGCCGGCTCGGAGACCTCGCACCCCGACGGCGAGAGGATGCGGTAGTCGATGGAGGTCGCCACGTATCCGCGGCGCGCGGAGCCCAGGGCGAGCGAGCGCAGCGTGCGGTGTGTGCGCGTGCCGCTCGAGAACCCGCCGCCGTGGACCCAGACCATCGCGGGGCGCAGCGCGCGACGATCGCCGCGCGGTCGGTAGAGGTCGAGCAGCAGCGGCGCGGCAGAGCCGTAGCGCAGGCCGTGATCGACCGCGATGCGCCCGAAGACCTCGTCGCGGAACCGCAGCGGCGCCTTGCCGGGCGGCGGCGGCACCTGCTCGGCGGCGGCGGGCGCCGCGAGGACCAGCGCGACGAGAAGAGAACCGAGATGCCGCACCGGCCGATCAGGATAGGTTTTCGCGATGGCTCCGCGGCTTCCGATTCCCAGCCTGCCCTTCGACGTGGTCAACGCGCTCAGGGTCCTCCCCGGGATGGCGCGCGACACGTCGAGCATGGCGGCGAACACGGCGGTGCTCGACGACGTCGCCGGGCAGACCGCGGCGCTTCCGGAGCTGCGCGCCGAGATGGCCCGCGTCGCCGAGGCCACCGAGTGCATCCACCAGATCGACGCGCGGATGGCGACCATCGAATCGGCGATGCCGGTGCTCGTCGAGGTCCAGCAGCACCTCGCCCGGCTGCCCGAGACGATGGACCGCCTGGAGGCGCGGCTCGAGCAGCTCGCCGCCCAGCTCGAGGGGCTCCAGCTGGCGCTCGAGCCGATCGGCCGCGTGGCCAAGCGGGTGCCGGGACAGCGCCGCGCCGCCAGGCGCGACGGTGCGACGGCCGACGACGCCGTCTAACCCTCGATCCGCAGCGCGCCGCTCGGGCAGCGCCCCACGGCGGCGACGACCTCGGCGGCATCGGCAGCGTCCGGGTCGATCCACGGCCGCTTGCGCGTGTCGAAGACGGCGGGCAGCCCGCGCACGCACTCGGCTGCGTGGATGCAGACCTCGGCGTCGAACGACACCACGACGTCGCGGCCCTCGTAGGACTTCCTCATGGGCCGAGTTCCTTCCGCCGATCGTGCGGGCGCAGCCGGTAGGGCAGGAAGCCGGCGAGCTCGTCGCCGGCTTCCGCGGTGAAGCGCGCTTCTTCGGGAACGTCGCGGATCGCCGCCTGCATCGACGGCGATCCTACGCCCGTTCGCCGCCTAGGACTCGTCGTCGTCGTCGGCCTGCGGCGGGTGCGGGCCACGGTGGCCCGGGCCGCCGTGCTCGGGCCGGTCGATGACCTTGATGACGTTGAAGCTCGCGTCCTCGAGCACGACCTTGTACGCATCGTCGGCGGTCTCGACGTCCACCGCGTACACGGCGCCGTCGGGGTTGTCCGGGCGCGCGGCGTGCGAGCGCTCGACCTCGCCCCCGGGGACCGCGGCGAGCGCCGCCGCCTCGGCCTGCGTCTTGGCGTCTCCGGTCAGGGCCGCCGGTCCACCGCGATCGCCGTGGTCGCCGCCGGCGCACGGGCGCCCGCCCTCGACCGTCTTGATCACGTTGAATCTCGCGTCCTCGAGCACGTCGACGTCCTCGTCGTCGGCGTTGGTGACGCGCACGACGTAGACGGCGCCGTCGGGGTTGTCGGCCTTCGCGGCGAAGGACCGCTTGACGGTCCCGGCCGTGACGGCGGCCAGCGCCGCGGCCTCGGCCTGGGTCTTCGTGTCGCCCGTCAGCTCCGCGGCGGCCGTGCGCTTCTTGGCGGTCGCGTGCTTCTTGGCGTGCTTGCTGTGCTTCTTGGCCACCGCAGCATCGGTGACGACCAGCGATCCGCCGGTGAGCGCCGCGATGCCCGCGACCGCCAACAGCGTGTTCCTCATCTTCTCCCGCATGGGGTCTTCCTTTCGGTGAAGGGGACGTTCACCGGTCATGACGCGGGGCGGTCCGGGATGTCAGGCGCTACCGGCGAGCGCCAGGCCCATCGACACGGCCCAGCCGATGAGCAGCGCGAACATGATCGTCCCGGCCCCGACCGTTCCGCCCAGTGCCCATCCGGCGGCGACGGCGGTGACCTCGATGGCCATCCGGATGCGCGCCACGGGCTGATCCAGGATGCGGTGCAGCGCGGTCATCAGCCCGTCGCGCGCACCCGGGCCGAGGTTGCACGTCAGGTAGAGCCCGCTGCCGATCCCGATCGCGCCGATGCCGGCGAGGACCTGCACCACCTCGAGCCCGAGCGGACCGGGCCGCGGCATCACCGGGCGCATGACGTCGATGGCCACGGCGACGACGACCGCGTTGGCGAGCGTCCCCAGGCCCGGACGCTCGTGCAACAGCGGCCAGCTCAGCAGGATGGCCAGGCTCGTGGCGAACGTGGCCGCGCCGATCGAGATCCCGACCTGGTCGCCGAGCCCCTCGGCGAACACCGTCCACGGCGAGTTGCCGATGCCGGCCTCGATCAGCAGCGCCTCGCCCGTGCCGAACAGCCACAGGCCGAGCAGCAGCACCGCGATGGTCGACGGCCGGGCGCGCCAGCGGCTGCGCGCGCTCCAGGGCGTCGCCGGAACCGACCGCGCGCCGCGCGGGAGCCTCAAGCCTTCGTGGCGTTGAAGTAGGTGTTCTTGTGGTGGTTGCGGATGCAGACCGCGGGGGCATCCGCCCCGTAGGCCTTGCAGCGCCAGCCGGCCGGCGAACGGCCCTTGAGCATGAAGGTGCGCGTCCAGCCGATCGCCTTCGTGCAGTTCGGCCCGTGCGTCCGGACGACGTAGGCCGTTCCCCGGACGCTCGTCTTGCCGCAGGTGATCGGCGGGTAGGCGGGCGCTGGTGCCGCCGCCAGCGCCAGCAATGCGCCCGCGGTCAGGATCAGGAGAACGCGCCTCATCGGAGCGTGAAGGATCGCAGCACGGGCTTGGTGGAGTTGCCGCCCGACGAGTCCACGGCGATCAGCGCGAGGCGATAGCCGCCCGCCTTGAAGCCCTTGAGCCGCAGGACGCGCCGGTTGGCTCCGGGCGGGCCGGCGAAGTCGAACTCCTTGACGGTCTTGCCGGTGCTCGCGCGGCGGATCAGCGCGCGCATGCTCACGGCCTGGTTGACGCGGAAGCGCACGGTCAGGCGCCGGCCGGCCACCGCCACGCTGACCTTGCTGAGCTTGGCCACGGTGGCGACGGGCTGCGCAGGCGCCTCGAGAACCACGACGGTCCCCTTCATGAACGAGTGGACCCGGCAGTGGTAGGTGAACGTGCCGGGCTTGGTGAACTGCAGCGACCAGCGATCGTCGACCTTGTGGTCCGAGCCACCGGGCGAGTCGAACGCGAACCCCTGCCCGTCGTCGGACGTCACCGTGTGGTTGGTGTCGGGGCCCTTCCACTCCCAGAAGACGTAGTCGCCCGCGACGACCGTGACCTTCTGCGGCGCGTAGGCGAACTCGCTGATGGCCACGACCTGCGGACCGTGCCCCGGGTGCGCCGGCGCCCCGGTCTGGAGAGCGAGCACCAACGCGATGGTGAGGAGCCCGAGCCGCCGCATCTTCCGCAAAGGTAGCTTCCCGCGGGCATGGATGGCCCCGATCACCGCCGAGCGCTGCTGGCCTGCGGCGCCCTGACCGCGCTGCTGCTGCTGGCGCTGGGGCTGCTGCGCGGCGAAGCGTTCTGGAGCACCTCGGACGGGGTCTACGCGCTGAGCGCGCGCGAGCTGCTGCACGGCTTGGACCTCTACTCCGGCGTCGCCGCGGCTCAGCCTCCCCCGGTCTATCTCGCGGGTGCGGCGCTGCTGGGCGTCGACGACTCGCTGACCATGCTGCGCGCCGGGCTCGAGCTCGCGGCGCTGGCCACGGCGCTCCTGGTCTGGCTGGCCGTGTGGCGGCTGACGCAGCGGCCGTGGCTGGCGGTGGCCGCGGGCGTCGCCACGCCGCTGCTGCCGGTGATGCTGCACGAGAACGCGCTGCTGACTCCCGAGACGATCGGCGCCCCGCTGCTGCTGGGCGTCGCGGTGCTGGCGGCGCGTCCGGGCGGTGCCGCGTGGGCGGGTGCGCTCGCCGCGGTGGCGGCAAGCACGAAGCTGTCCTTCGCGCTGCCGGCGCTGGCGGTGCTGCTCGTCTCCCCCGTGCGCCGGCGCGCCATCGCGTGGTTCGCGGGCACCGGCGTGCTGCTGGCCGCCGCGGGCACGCTGATCTGGGGCGGCGACCTGTGGCGCTCGATCATCACCGCGCAGGCCCAGAGCGGCAACACCGCGCTGCGCAACCTGGGCGGGCTGCTCGCGCAGGAGGGCTGGAACCTGATCGGGCTGGTCGTGCTCGCGGGGCTCGGGCTGCGCGCGCGTGTGCTCGACGCGGAGCTGCGCCGGACGGTGGTCGCGGCGGCGGCGGGCTCGCTCGTGCTCGGCCTGACCGTCGTGAAGCTCGGCACCTACGTCAACGTGGTCCAGGTGGCGGAGCCGCCGCTGCTCGTGCTCGGTGCGGTGGGACTGGCGAGCGTCACGGCCCGCGCGCGGGTGGTCGCGTTCGCGTGCGTCGCGCTGCTCGTCGCGCAGAGTGGCTCGCTCCTGATCCACCCCTCGGACCCGCGGCCCTACACCCGGCCGTTTGCGGAGTCCGGGCCGCGCCGCCTGCTCTCCGACGGGCAGGTCGAGCGGTTCGCGCGCGCCCCGCGCGCCTGTCCCGCGGGCGCCCCGTACCCGGGGATCCCGTACCTCGCGTTCGTCGCGCACCGCCGCGCGCCGGGCGACCAGCCCGACGTCTTCATCCTCAACTCCGAGTCCAACGGGTCGTTCCGGGCGCGCTACCAGGCCGAGCTGCCGGCGGCCTGCCCGCCCGGTGCGCCGACCGTCGACCCGAACGGCAACGCCGGCTGACCCGACTCGAGCGCGAGCAGGATCCGCTTGCGCTCGATCCCGCCGCCGAAGCCGGTGAGGCTGCCGTCGGCGCCGATGACGCGGTGGCACGGGACGATCACCGAGATCGGGTTGCGGCCGTTGGCCAGCCCGACGGCGCGGGCCGCGTCCGGCTTGCCCAGGTGCCGGGCGAGCTCGCCGTAGCTCGTGGTCTCGCCGTAGGGGATGTCGCGCAGCGCGGCCCACACCGAGCGCTGGAACGGCGAGCCGTCCATCGCCAGGGGCAGGTCGAAGCGGGTGCGGGTGCCGCCGAAGTACTCGTCGAGCTGCTCGCGCACCGCCGCGAACGCGGCGTCGTCGCGGCGCCATGCGGGCAGCGGGCGGCGCGGGCGATCGCCGTCCTGCATCCACAGGCCGTGCAGCGCGCTGCCGTCGCCGGTCAGCAGCAGCTCGCCGATCGGGCTCTCGACGGTGCTGTAGAGCGTCATGCCGCGACCGCCGTGGACACGGCCGGCGCGGAGAGCGACGCCCACAGGTGCTGGAGCGCGTAGGCGCGGTAGGGGCGCCAGCGCTCGGCGATCGCCGCGGCGGCGAGCGGCCGGCCGTCGTGGCCGAGGCGCTCGAGCGCGTGGCGCACGCCGAGGTCCGACGGCAGGAACGCGTCGGGGTCGCGCAGCCCGCGCATCGCGACGTAGGACGCGGTCCACGGGCCGATGCCCGGAAGCGCCTGCAGCGCGGCGAGCGCCTCCTCGCGGTCGACGCCGGCGTCGAGGACCACGGCGCCGTCGGCCAGCGCGGCGGCGAGGCCGAGCAGGGCGCGGCGGCGCGCGCCGGGCATCGGCAGGTCTGCCGGGTCGGCCTCGGCGAGCGCGGCCGCGCTCGGGAACAGGTGGGTGATGCCGCCGAGCGGCCGCTCGAGCGCCTCGCCGTAGCGTGCCGAGAGCCGTGCCGCGAGCGTCGCCGCGCCGGCCACCGACACCTGCTGGCCGAGCACCGCACGGACCGCGAGCTCGTGCGCGTCGACGTGGCCGGGCACGCGCCGGCCGGGAGCGGATCGCACGAGCGGGCCGAGCAGCGGATCGGTGCCGAGCGCGGCGGTGACCGCCTGCGGATCGGAGTCGAGGTCGAGCAGCGCGCGGCTGCGCTGAAGGGCAGCGGGCAGGTCGCGCAGGTCGGCGAGCCGGAAGCGGGCGACGACGTGCCCCTCCCCCGCGCGCAGCTCGACGATCCCCGGCCCGTGCGGCAGGCGCAGGCTGCGGCGATACGCGCCGTCCTCGATCTCCTCGACCCCGGCGACGGCCCGCAGGCCGAGGAACGCCAGCAGCCCCTCGGCGTCGAGCGGCGCCCGATACGGCAGGCGCAGCGTGACCGCGCCGCTCTCGTCGGGTCGCCCGTGCCGGCGCGCGCGGGTCCGCAGCTCGCTCGGCGTCGTGGCGAAGACCTCGCGGATCGTGGCGTTGAACTGCCGGACGCTGGCGAATCCCGCGGCGAACGCCACCTCGGTGACCGGCAGCGCGGTCGTCTCGAGCAGCACCCGAGCGGTCTGCGCGCGCTGCGCCCGCGCGAGTGCGAGCGGCCCGGCGCCGGCGACGGCCACGAGCTGGCGATGCACGTGCCGCTCCGTGTAGCCCAGCCGCGCCGCGAGCCCGGGCACGCCCTCGCGGTCGACGATCCCGTCGGCGATCAGCCGCATCGCGCGCCCGACCATGTCTGCGCGCGTGTCCCACTCCGGCGAGCCCGGCGTCGCGTCGGGCCGGCAGCGCTTGCAGGCCCGGAAGCCCGCGCCCTGGGCGGCCGCGGCACTCGGGTAGAAGCGCACGTTCTCGCGCTTGGGCGTCCGCGCCGGGCAGCTCGGCCGGCAGTAGATCCCGGTCGACGTGACGCCGCAGAAGATCCACCCGTCGAACCGCGCGTCGCCCGACGAGATCGCGCTCCAGCAGGTGTCGAGATCGAGCAGCACGGCCCACACCGTCGCACACCGCCCGGCCGGTTGCTGGCGGTTTTCGGACGTGACCGTCGGCCGCGGCTCGCTGACGAAAGCGTCGTATGCCAGACGTTTCGTCAGACGCGCGGCGGGCTGAGAAGGCAGCGACTATCGCTGCCTTCTCAGCCCGGAGATGGCGGGTCGCACACCGCCCGGCCGGTTGCTGGCGGCTTTCGGACGTGACCGTCGGCCGCACCACTCGTCCGCGTGACGTACCGTGGGACTACCCCGCGAAACGTCACGCGGTCGCTCGGCGCGCCGTGGCCCGCTGACGAAAGCGTCGTATGCCAGACGTTTCGTCAGGCGTGCGAGTCTCCCGGCGCCCGCGTCACGCCACCGCGCGCAGCAGCGCCGCCGTCGCGGCGGCGGCGAGCACGACGACGAGGAACGGCGCGCGGCGCCAGACGAGCAGGGCGGCGACGGCGAGCGCGGGGACGCGGGCGTCGGCGACGATCCGCTCGCCGCCGTCGAACGTCTGGACGAGGATGAGGCCGGCGAGCAGCGGGACGGCGAGGAGGCCGAGCACCTGCTCGAGCCGCGGGCGCAGCGGACGGGCGCCGATGACCAGCGGGCCGATCGCCTTCATGGCGTACGTCGCCGCGGCGAACGCGAGCAGCGCGGGCCAGCTCATGCGGGCTCCGGGCTCGCGCGGCGCAGGGCGCGGACGGCCGGGACGACGCCGAGCACCGACGCCAGGACGGGCACGCCGACCGGCGCGAACGGCACGAGCGCGAGCGCGAGCGCGCCGCCGCAGATCGCGGCGAGCCGCGCTTCGGGCGAGCGGACCTGCGGGGCGAGCAGGGCCAGGAACGCCGCCGGGAACATCGCGTCGAGGCCGAGCGCCTTCGGGTCGCCGAGGCTGCCGCCGAGCAGCGCGCCCGCGAGCGTCCCGGCGTTCCAGAAGACGAACACGCTCACGCCGGTCGCGAGGAAGGCGAGGTGCGCGGCGGCGGAGTCTTCCTGCGCGCGGGCCATCGCCGTCGACTCGTCGATGATCAGCTGCGACTCCACCGCGCGCCGCGCGCGGCTTCCGCGCAGGACGGGAACGAGCGCCAGCCCGTAGACGCCGTTGCGGGCCGCGAGCAGCAGCGCCGGCCCGAGCGCCGCGGCCAGGCTCGCTCCCGCACCGAGGCTGCCGACCACCGCGAACTGCGACGCCCCGGTGAAGACCAGCAGCGACAGCGCGCACGTCTTGGCCACCGAGAGACCGGAGGCCACCGCGAGCACCCCGTAGGACACCGCGTAGGCACCGGTCGCCGCGCCGATGGCGAGCGAGGAGCGGATGATGCGCCGGCGGTCCATGCGCTGCGGCACGGTACGGCGCGTGAGCTCCTACCGGACGATGACCTGCGCCCCCGTCCGGCACCAGTTCTCGCCGGGCTTGGGGTCGTTGACCTTCCAGCGGCTCGACACGAGCACGGACGCGCCACCGAACAGCCCGATCGACAGCTGGCCGTTGTTGGGCAGCGGCACGACGAGCGGGCCCGACGCGTAGTTGGTCAGCTTGTCCTCCCCGCCCTCGCGCACGGTGACCCCGCCGCCGAGCTCGGCCGGATCGATCCGCAGCGTGCGGGTGCCGCCGGGCGAGGCCTCGCAGGTCAGCGTCATGGTCCCGACGCCCGGCACCGACGAGGTGACGACGTCGTGTCCCGCGGCGTTCGGGTCGCCGCGCCAGACGACCTGCAGCGAGCGGGCCAGCGGCCGGTCCGAGCCCGTCGAGCCGTTCTCGGTCACGAGCGTCGCGTCGACGTGGCAGCTCGAGTCGCTCGGATCGCTGAAGTCCCAGGTCCAGCTGACCTTGATGTAGGTCGGCGGCGCCAGCAGCGTCGCGAACGGCTCGTCGAGCACACCGCGATCGGTGATCAGGCCCTCGTACTCGCCGGTCATGTGCTTCTCGGGTGGCGAGAACTTGTTGAGTCCCTCCTGGAAGCTGGGCCCCGTGAACTGCGTGTGCGTCGACTCGCGGATCGACTTCTCGCTGTTCTCCTGCCAATTCTTGTACGTCCACAGCATCATCGACTGCTCGCGGCCGACGTCGTTGGGGTAGAAGCGCACATGCTGCTGCTGGAAGCCGCAGACGATCTCGCCGTAGCCGATGCCCGGCGCGACGAACCCGGCGGTGTCGCGCCCACCGGCGCGGTTGTGGTCCCAGTCGACGCTGACGTGCTGCTCGGAGACGCCGGCGGCCTGGTCGACCGGCGGCGAGCCCGGTCCGCCGCGCGATCCGAGCACCAGATCGGTCGTCCACGTCCGCGAGCGCGACGAGCCCGCGGGGCGGCCGCTGAAGCGCACCCGGTAGCGGCCGGCGTCCAGCGAGTCGGGGACGTCGACGTCGAGGATCGTGCCGTCCTGCAGCGCGCTGGAGACCTTGCCGGTGGCGATCGCCTTGCCGTTCGAGCGCAGCAGCGTCGCGCGGACGCCGCGCACCACCCGGTCGCCGACGCTGCGCAGGTAGAGCCGCAGGCCCGACAGGCGCGCGTCCTCGACGAACGTGGTCGCCGGGGCCGCGCGCACGGCCAGGCTGGGCGCGGAGAACGACCAGCCGTTGGCGTGGTCGACCGCCCGCTCGGGGCACGCGGCGGCGCGCGTGCCGGTCACGCGGATCGTCACGTTGCCCTGCGGGATGTTCAGCGTGCCGGTCCCGCCCGGCGGGAGCATCCGCACGACGCCACCGGACGTCGAGAGCCGGTCCAGCGACGCGGCGGCGATCACCTTCTTGCCGCGCCGCATCACGACCTTGACGCCCTCGATCGCGACATAGCGCCCCGGCGCGAGAACGACCGCCGGGTCGTCCTCGAACGACGTCGGATCGGTGGTCTGCGGGCGCGCGGACTTCAGCGCCGCGAACTGACACGACTTGGGGACCGCGACCGGCTCGGGTGCCTGGGCGGCCGCGATCATCAGCCGACCAGCGTGACCTTCCGGCGCACGGTCTTGGTCCGGCCCAGGCTGTCGGTGCCCAGCGCGACGAGCGTCGCCTTCATGCGGTGCCCCTTGAGGCGCTTGGTGCCGGCCGGCGTCAGGTCCACATCAACACCGAACCCGTTGCTGTTGCGAACGATGCGCTCCCCGGCCGCCAGCGTGGTGGCGCCCTTGACGATCCGGATCAGGCAGTCGGCCAGCCGCAGGTCCGTCGTGCCCGCCGCGCGGCAGGAGATCGCCTCGCGCGCGTTGCCGATGGTGAACGCGACCTTCGGCGCCTTCAGGCGGAAGTCGAACTTCTCGTTCGCGGCGTTGCCGGTGCGCGGGTAGATGTCGAGCCGGGCGACGCCGTTGCGCAGGCGCTGCGGGTGATCGCCGACCGGGATCTTCGCCAGCTTCTTGCCCGCCGCGTAGGAGACGACCCACACGGCGTCGTCGCCGCTGCCGGAGATGTAGCACTGGCGGCCCGTGTAGCTGTTGGTCGACCAGTACGGCTTGGAGATGCCGTCGATGCGCTTGTAGGCGAACGTCTTGCGGTCGACGATCGCGCCGTAGTTCGACATGGTGCCGGCGACGCACAGCTGCGTGCCCTGCGGGTTGATCGCCAGGCCGTGGTGGGCCGAGTCGAGCAGGTAGTCCGAGCGCTGGAGCTTCTGCGTCTCCTCGCTGACGGGCAGCTTGGCGATGCGCAGGACCTTGTCGGTCTGAAGGTCGTACTCGACGAAGCCGTGGAAGAACGAGACCTGGAAGTACAGGTGGCGCTCGTCGGGCGCGATGGCCATCGGGCGCACCGCCGAGCTCATGTCGGGGAACCCGGCCTCCGCGAGCTTGGCCCCCATGTCGAGCGTCTTCTTGACCTCGAGCGTGTCGGCGTCGACGACCTGGAAGACGCGCTTGCCCTTCAGCGTCGCGTCCTCCTCGGGCGAGTCGTTGGGCAGGTAGACGCGCCCGATGCTCGCGTGCAGGATCGTCTTGCCGCCGTTGATGTAGTTGCTCTCGTGCGGCGAGTCGCCCGATGCCCACGACCCGGTGATCTTCCCGGTCGCGGTGTCGATCTGATCGACGACGTTCGCGGTCGAGGCCGAGACGAGCAGCTTGGTCCCGTCGGGCGAGATCGCCATGTGGTCGGCGCGATAGCCGCCGACGGGCGTGCGCCAGACGATGGCCTTGGTGGCCAGGTCGATCGAGACGACATCCGCGAAGCTCGGGCGCGACACGTAGATGGTGCGGCCGTCATGGGAGCTGAAGACGTCGTCGTTGTACTGGTCGTGGCCCTCGCCGACCTGCTGGCGGATGAGCTGGAAGTACGCGGTCTTGACCGGGTCGAGCATGATCTCGGCCTCGCGCGCCTCCTTGTCGGGGATCACGTTGATGCGGTCGAGGCGCTCGAGCGTGTAGGGGTCGATGACGTCGGTCGTGCCGTCCCAGTTGTTGCCGGCCAGCAGGACCGTGCGGGTCACGCCGGCGGTCGGCTTGGGACCCGTCTCTGCGGCGGCCGGAGCGGCACAGGCGAGCAGGGCAGCGGCGAGCGGAAGGCAGCGAACGCGGAGCATCCGCGCCATGCTAGGCAGCCGGGGTCGGAATCCGGGAGAAATGCATGCGCAGCAGGGTCCCGGTGCCGTCGGCCGCCTCGACGTCGAACGACGAGGCCAGCGTGGCGATCGTCGGCAGGCCCAGCCCGAGCCCGGGCGTGTCGAGCCGCGGGCCCATTCCGCCGCCCCAGTCGCGGACGATCACGACGAGCGCATCCTCCTCCGCGCACGCGACCGCGCGCACGTCGCCCGCGGCGCCGCCGACGTAGGCGTGCAGGACCGCGTTGGTCGCCGCCTCGGTGACGGCCAGGCCCACCGCGTGCGGGTCGTCGTAGCCGTGATCGACAGCGAACGCGACGACGGCCCGGCGGATCCGCGGGATCGAGTCTGGTTGTGCGGGGAGACGCAGATCGATCCGGTCCGTGGCCATGACCTCGGCAGCCGGGTTACCCGAACGGTCGCGTGCCACAACGCACGAACCACGGCAGCTGCTCGAGCGTGGCTTTCGCCGTGACCGCCCGGCGCCCCTGCAGTCGCGGGCCCGTGCCCGCGCGCCGCCAGCACCCGCCGGGCAGGTAGACCTCGCGTGCGCCCGCGCCCTCCGTCACCACGGGCGCGACGAGGACGTCGTCGCCGAGCATCCACTCCTGGTCCTGCGCGGCGGCGCGGGCATCGCCGGGGGCGGCCAGCCACAGCGGCCGCGTCGGCGGGATGCCCGTGCGGCGCCCGCGCGCCCACAGCCGCCGGATCAGCGGCACGGCGCGCCGGTGCAGCGCGGCGTAGCGCTTGAACGTCCGCAGCGTGGCGGCGCCGTAGGACCACGGCGTGTGCGTCCCCGCGCCGACCGAGCCGTGGACGCGGAAGAACGGCGAGAGCGCCGCCCACTCGGTCCAGCGGACGAACAGCTCTTCGCTCGTCGGCTGGTACGGGCCCACGTCGAAGAAGCCTCCGATGTCGGTGGTGAAGCCGAACGCGCCACCGATCGCGCGGTTGAGCATGTCGGTGGTCAGCGACGCCAGCCCGGTCGAGCGCGACCAGTCCGTCGTCTCGTCGCCGGGGAAGTTGGCGCCCTCGTACCGCGCCGCGCCGTTGTGCCCCGCGCGCGTGTAGAACCAGATCTGCCGCCCCGGGTACTCGGCGATGACCTCGCGCGTCGCCCGGTGCGCGAGGCCCGCCAGCCGATTGTGCATCGTCACGCCGGTGGAGCCGTCGTGGAAGTGCATGTCCGCCATGACCTGCTCGCCGAAGTCCTGCATGAAGCCGTCGGCGCCCAGGTCGATCGCCTCGCGGATGCGCCCCTTCCACCACGCGACCGCGGCCGGGTTGGTGAAGTCGATCACCGCGCCGTCGGCGTTGAAGTTCGAGATGTAGGTGTAGGGCGAGCCGTCGGCGTGCGTGGCGACGTAGCCCTTGGCCAGCGCCTCGTCGTAGGCGCGCGGATCGTCGGTGCCGATCGTGTCCTTGCCGACGAAGAGCCGGAAGTAGAGCATCGGGTGGATGCCGCGCCCGCGCAGCTGGGCGATCAGCGCCTTCAGGCGCGTGCGGTCCAGGAACTGCCAGCCCTCGATGCGGTACCCCGACAGCCTGACCCCGTGCAGGTCGGCGAGGTCGGACTCGACGTTGGCCAGGTGGTCGGCCGCCGGGTCGCTGGGGAACTTCACGAGGCGGTCGAGGATCGTCCCGAACGCCCAGCGCGGCGGCACGGGATGCCGGCCGGTGATCGCGCTGACCGCCCGGACGGCGGCCTTCGCGCCCGCGGGGATGACGGTGTAGTCGAGCGCCGGTCCGGCCGTCTCGACCTGCCACGCATCGGCGCGGTCGGAGGCCAGCCGCCAGTGGGCCGGCTCGCTGCGGTCATAGACGAACCCGTAGCGGCCGGGCGAGACGAACGCGGACTGGACGTAGTAGGCCGCGTGCTCGCCGTTGGGGAACGTGTAGGTCTCGCCGTTGGTCTGCGCGGTCAGGCCGCCCGCGCTGCCGGAGCTGAGGTTCTCCTGCGCCAGCCAGTCGTAGAACTCGCCGCCCCGCTGGTCGAGGCTGTTGTGGCGCCCGCCGAACCCGCGAAACGCCTCGCCGGGCGGCGTGGCGAACGACGCCGCCATCGTGGCGATCCCGTCGCCGCCGGCATGGATCCGCAGGCCGGCGCGGCCATGCGGCGCGACGGTCAGGGTCAGCGTCCGGCCGCTCGGGTCGCTCGTGGCCAGCACGACCTCGGCGCCGTCGCCGCGCGCCTCTGCGCTCACCACGCCGGTCGCCGCGTACTTGATGCCCTGCTGCGTGACCGATTGCAGGTCGCCCTGCCACTGCTGCGCCCCGAATACGGCGAAGGACTGGCTGCCGACGAGGAACGAGAGCGGCGCGTAGAGCGCCGGCGGCGGCGCGGTCTGCGCGCCGAACTGCTGCTGCGGGATCGGCGGGACGAGAGCGCTCCCGCTGCCGGGCTGCGAGGCGAGCACGCTGCGGCCGCGGGCGTCCTGGAAGGCGATGGCCAGCGGCGTCCGGGTGATCGTGGCCCGCGTTCCCGCCGGCGTGGTCACCACGATCGCCTCGTCGCCGATCTGGACCGCTGCGGTGGCCGGCGGTGGGCCCGCGGCGAGGGCGAGCAGAGCGAGGGGCAGCGCGCGCATCTCCGGCATTGTGGACCGTAAGCTCCCGGCATGGCGGAAGCGACGTGGCAGGACGTGCTCGCCGCCGAGCTCAGCGGTCCCGGGGCCGGGCGGCTGGCCGACCTGACGATCGCCGCGCTCGAGCGCGGGATGCCGCTGCTGCGCGACGACGCCGATCTGCGCGAGCTGGCGCGCTCGAGCGCCGTGGCCAACCTCCTGCTGCTCGGCGACATCACGACGGGCGCCGTCGCGTTGCAGGACGCCGTGCCACCCGCGCAGAGCGTGGCGTTCGCGCGCGAGCTGGCCCGCCGCAACATCCCGATGTCCGAGCTGGCCCGCAGCTATCGCGTCGCGCAGCACGAGCTGTGGCGCATCGCGGTCGCGGGCATCCGCCGCCGCATCGCCGACCCGGACGCGGTCGCCGGCGCCGTGGAGGCGCTCAGCGACGCGACCTTCGCGACCGGTGAGGTGATGATGAGCAGCGTCCTGGAGCGCTTCACCGCCGAGCGCGACCGCTGGGTGCGCAGCGCCGACGCGGTGCGCCGCGAGACCGTCCAGAGCGTGCTCGACGGCGACCCGGTCGACGTCGCCGCGGCCTCCGCGCGGCTCGGCTACGACCTGCGCCGCGAGCACGTCGGCTTCGTGGTCTGGACCACCGCCGACGAGCCCGCCGCCCCCGCGATCGGCGGCGCGTCCGCGCTGCTGATCCCGCTGCGCGAGGGAGTCACGGCGGGCTGGTGTCATCCCGACGCGCTCGACCTCGCGGCCGCCGAGCCGGGAACCCGCGTCGCGCACGGAACCCGCGCCTCGGGGATCGACGGCTTCCGCGCCACCCACCGCGAGGCGACCGAAGCCGAGCGGGTGGCTCGTCTGGCGAGGCTCGACGGGCCGACGGCCTACGAGGAGATCGCGCTGACCGCCCTGCTGACCGCCGATCTCCCGCAGGCGCGGGCGTTCGCGGCGCGCGAGCTGCGCGGCCTCGCCGCCGACGACGGCCGCATCGCCGAGACGGTCCTCGCGGTGCTGCGCACGCAGGGCTCGCCGCGGCGCGCCGCCGCGCTGCTCGGCGTCCACGAGAACACGGTGGCCAAGCGCGTGAAGTCCGCCGAGGCGCTGCTCGGCCGCCCGATCGACGAGCGGCCGGCCGAACTCCTGGCCGCGCTGCTGGTTCAGCGCGCCCTGCCGGGCGAGCAGGTCCGATAGCGCCGCGTCTCGCGCACGACCCTGCCGCTCTTCGTGCGGCTGACGACGCGGACGACGACGACCTTCTTGCGCTTGCCCCGCAGGTCGACGCGCGCGGTGAAGTGCGGGGTGCCGCTGCGCACCTTCACGCGCTTGCCGTCGACGGTCACCCGCGCCGACCGCGTGCGGTCGCCGTCGGGGTGCTTGAGGTGGATCGTGAAGACGCGCTGGCTGCGGCACGCCTTGGCGCCGCCACCCGGCGTGGCCGGCGTCGCCGCCGGCCACGCGCCGTTGACCACGCGCAGCGCGTAGAAGCCGCTCGTGCCGTCGGTGAACCACACCTCGTGGCGCGCCGGGACGAACACGGGCTGAGACATCGCATAGGCGCTCGCCATCCCGGAGTTCTCGACGCGCGCGTTGGTCGGCGGCACGTAGTAGCCGATCTCCTTGGGCGCGGTGACGTCTGAGATGTCGAACAGCCGCAGCCCCGAGGCGATGAACGAGCAGGCGACGATCGTCGGATCGACGCGCGTCGGGATGTTGCAGTAGTGCGCCGCGTAGCCCTGGGCGCCGCCGCGGATCTGCCCGTCGGCACCCGGATCGGCGCCGAACTCCTTGTGCTCGGCGGGCTGGTTGATCTGCAGCCGCAGGTTCGAGACGACCTTGGGCGCGCGCTCGTCGGACACATCGAGGATGCGGCCGGCGCCGACGTCGTCGGCGCTGCCCGAGCCCAGCGTCGAGGCGTTGTACTCGTCGAACTCGAGCACGTAGGGCTTGCCGCCGCGCGTGAACGGGATGGCGTTCTGCGGGATCGACGCGCGGTCCCACGTCGTCCGGCTGATCTCGCGCGCCTGCGGGTTCGCCTTGCGCGCCTGGATCTCGCTCGTGTCGAGGATCAGCAGCTGGCGGCCGATCGGCTCGGCGATGTAGGCCCGGTTGCCGTCCTCGCTGAGGGTCATGCCGTGCGAGACGACATTGCCCTGCCAGACCGCGTGCGGCGCCTTGGGATCGGTGACGTCGATCGCCGTGATCGACTGGGTCGCGGTGCCCGCCGCGTAGAAGGTCCTGCCGTCCTCGGAGAACCCGCTCTCGTGACCGAGCCGCGCGTAGAGCCCCGAGGACTGCAGCTCGGGCGCGCGGCAGTCCTTGGAGACGTCGTAGATCGAGACGTAGCCGGGGTAGGTGCCGGGGTTGCCCGTCACCGCCGCCAGCAGCCCGCGGCGCTGGTTGAGGTTCAGCGACTCGTGCGGCGAGAGCATCGCCGGCTCGGTCAGCGTCGCGGTCTGGACCGGGTGGGCCGGATCGCTCATGTCGAGCACGGCGACGCCGAGGCCCTCGGTGTTGACGTTGAACGCGTTGAGCGGGAACAGCAGCGCGGTGTCGTAGTAGGCGCACTCGTGCCCGGCGGCGTCGACGTAGCGGTAGACCTTGAACCCCCCGGACGTGCCCTGGTGGGAGATCTGCACGAGGTTGCACTGCAGCCCGTTGGCCGCCGCGCCGGCCGGGACCCGGCCCTGGATGCTCGGCTCGGGCTTGGCGCCCGGTCCGCAGTCGGCGCGCGGGACGGCATCCATGGGCGGCGCCGCCGGCTTCTGGACCGGCACGGTGTCGGGCGTCTGCCCGGTGCCCTGGCTCAGCGCGCCGAGGTCGTTGAGCGCCCCCAGCGGTCCCTGGGCGGCGGAGGGCGCCGCGACCGCGAGGGCGGAGACGAGGACGACGACGAGCGAGGCACGGCGGGCAGCGGGCATCCGCACAACCTAGAAAGTCGACCGTCGCGTACGCGCCGCTACCACGGGTGCCGCCCGCGGCGACCGTGTTCCTTATCCTCTGGCGACGGTGAAGCTGCTGGGGGGCGTGCACACACGGTGGGACTCGCGATTCGTCCGCAAGGACTTCGGCCGCGACGGGCACACCGATCCCGGTGAGGCCGCCGCGCTCGCCCACTTGGAGCCTGTCCTCGACGGCGCGCGCGTCCTGGACCTGGGCGTCGGGAAGGGCCGCACCACCACGCTGATCGCCCCGCGCGCCGCCTCCTACATCGGGCTCGACATCAGCCCCGGCATGATCGACGGGGCCCGCGAGCGGCACCCGGGCGCCGACCTGCGCGTCGGCGACGCCCGGCGCCTCGACGGGATCGCCGACGCGTCCGTCGACGTCGTGGTCTTCAGCTTCAACGGCATCGACGCGGTGTCCCACGAGGATCGCGCGAAGGTCATGGCCGAGATCGCGCGAGTCCTGGTGCCGGGCGGCCGCGCGCTGATCTCGTCGCTGAACCTGCGCGGGCCCGCGTTCGGTGAGACGCCCGCCACCGCGCGGTCGACGACGCATCCCTTGCGCGAGCGCTCGCGCAACCCCCGGCGCTACGCGGGCGCCGCGTATCACCGGGCGCAGGCCGAGCTGTACTTCCGCCGCAACGTCGGCCGGGCCCGGGAGGGTGACGGCTGGGCCGCCTGGCCGATGGCCGCGCATGACTTCCGCTTCGTCGTGCACTTCACCGACCTCGGCCCGTTCGTGCGCTCCCTGGCCGAGCACGGGCTGCGCGCCGAGCGCGGCTGGGCCTCGGAGGGCGGCGAGCTCGACCTCGCCGCCGAGCGCACCGACGCAGACTTCATGCACGTCGTGTCGGTTCGCGACTAGGCGGGCACGGGCGCGTGCGTCGCGGGCGGCCGCGAGGCCACGTCGCCCCGGGCCAGCGCCTTGCGCCGCCAGCGCACGTAGGACGGCCCGAACTCCCTGAGCGGGCCGCGCACGAACGGGCCGGAGCGGCGCGAGATCGCCGCGAGCCGGTCGAACGTCCGCTGGTCGCGGCGCGAGTAGGGCAGCCCGAGCCGCGCGCGCAGGTCGGCGGGCAGCAGGCCGATGGTCTGGACGTGCAGCTGGCGGCCCATCGGCGCGCGCATGACCTTCCACAGCGCCGGGTGCAGGCCCGGCACGTTGGGTGGCTTCGACGCGCCGAGGGTGGCCAGCACCTCCGGGATCGCCGGCGTCCACTCGAGGTCCTCGCGCACGACGCGGTCGAAGTAGGCCTGAAAGCCCGCCCAGTCCTCGGGCAGGTCGCGGTCGCGTACGCCGATCAACCGGCCGACGTCGCGCCACTGGCGCCAGAACGCCTCGATCTCGTGCGGCGGCAGCGGCCGGACGAACAGCGCGTGGCCCTGGACGACCGAGGCGGCGAGCGTCGCGTGCACCCAGGCGAACGCGTCGGGCTCCATCGCGTGATAGCTCTCGCCGTCGGGCTTGGTGCCCTTGATCGTGCGGTGCATCTCGCGCACGCGCTTGCCGATCGAGCCGGCCAGCTCGGGCCCGCCGTAGATCGTTCCGTGCACGTAGTCGAGCGTGCGCAGCAGCCGTCCCCACGGGTCCTTGGTGAACGACGAGTACTGATGGACGCCATGGCCGACCGTCGGGTGGGCGACCTGCAGGAGCGTGGCGTAGCCGCTGGTCGACAGCAGGCGCACGTCGTTGAACGCGCGCCACACCGGCGAGCCGGGCGTCGGCGTCAGCGCCGCGTACTCGCTCGGATCGGGCAGCACGCCGGGCACGGCTAGAGCCCCAGCGTCTTGCCGATGATGTCGCGCTGGATCTCGCTCGTGCCTCCGTAGATGGTCGAGACGAGCGCCGTGCGCACGTGACCCTCCATGTCGTACTCGGTGGCGTAGCCGTAGCCGCCCATCATCTGCATGCCCTCGAGCGCGACGCGCTTGGCCGTCTCGGTGACCTTGAGCTTGGCCATCGAGGCCTCGCGCGGGAACAGCGCGGTCGGATCGGCGTCGACCTTGGCGGCGACGTCGTAGGTCAGCAGCCGGCAGCACTCGACCTCGGTGGCGAGGTCGGCGATGCGGTGCTTGAGCGCCTGGAACGAACCGACCGGCCGCCCGAACTGCTCGCGCTCCTTGACGTAGGACAGCAGGTCGTCGAACGCGCGCTGGGCGGTGCCCAGAAGCAGCGCCGCGAGGATCAGCCGCTCGACGTTCAGCCCGGTCATCAGCTGCATCCAGGCGGCGCCCTCGGTGCCCAGCAGCCGCTCGGCCGGGACCTCGCAGTCGGTGTAGAAGATGTCGTTGACGACCTCGCCGCCCATCGTCTCGATCGGCCGGATCTCCATCCCGTCGATGCCCGCCGGGACCGAGAGCATCGTCATGCCCTCGTGCTTGCCGCCGCTCGAGTCGGTGCGGCAGACAAGCAGCACGTGGTCGGCGACGTGGGCCTCGGAGATCCACGTCTTCTGGCCGTTGACGACGTAGGAGCCATTGTCCCGGGTGGCCTTGCAGGTCATGGCGCCAACGTCGGATCCGGCGCCCGGCTCGCTCATGGCGATCGCCTCGACCCGGCCGGCGACGATCCCGCCGAGGATCTCCTCCTTCTGCTCGGGCGTGCCGAAGCGCTCGGTCGCCCCGGCGACGATCATCGAGACGCCGAAGCCGCCGATGGGCAGCATGCCCTTCGAGGACTCCTCGAGGAACAGGCAGAGATCGACCATCCCGCCGCCGCTGCCGCCGTACTCCTCGGGAATCGCCACGCCGAGCCAGCCCAGCTCGGCGACCTTGTCGTAGAGCGCCTGGTTGTGCGGCTTGGCGTAGCCGCCCAGCGAGTCGCGCTGCTCGCGGGTCCCGGCCTCGCGCTTGGCGAAGTCGCGGATCGCCTCGACGAAGTCGCGCTGCTCGTCGCTCAGCGCGATCATCGCTCGACCTTCTTGTAGACGCTGACGACGGCCGCGCCGCCCAGGCCGATGTTGTGCTGCAGCGCGGTGGTGGCGCCGTCGACCTGCCGCGCGTCGGCGGTGCCGCGCAGCTGCCAGGTCAGCTCGCTGCACTGGGCCAGACCCGTGGCGCCGAGCGGGTGGCCCTTGGAGATCAGCCCGCCGCTGGGGTTGACCACCCAGCGCCCGCCGTAGGTCGTGTCCTCATTCTCGACGAGCTCATGACCGTGACCCTCGTCCGCCAGCCCGAGCGCCTCGTAGGTGATCAGCTCGTTGGCGCTGAAGCAATCGTGCAGCTCGATGACGTCGACGTCGTCGGCCGACACGCCCGCCTCCTCGTAGGCGCGGCGCGCGGCCTCCTTGCTCATGTCGTAGCCGACGACGCGGATCGCCGACTGCGAGTCGAACGTCGAGGACATGTCGGTGACCATCGACTGGCCGGCGATCTCGACCGCGCGGTCCCACAGATCGTGGTCGTCGACGAAGCGCTCGCTGGCCACGATGACGCAGGCGCTGCCGTCGGAGGTCGGCGAGCACTGCAGCTTGGTCAGCGGCTCGTGGATGACCTTGGCGTCCTTGATGTCCTGGAGCGAGTACTCCGTCTGGAACTGCGCGTAGGGGTTGTTGACCGAGTGCTTGTGGTTCTTGTAGCCGATCCACGCGTAGTGGTCGGGAGTCGAGCCGTAGCGCTCCATGTGCTCGCGGCCGGCGTTGCCGAACAGCTGCGGCGCGGGCGGCGAGGCCTCCGGCTCGCGCACCGCGAACATCGCCTCGACGTGCTTGTCCATCGGGTTGGTCCGGTCGGTCCACTTCACGCCCAGCGAGCCCATCTCCATCTTCTCGAAGCCCAGCGCCAGCGCGCACTCGGCGAGGCCTCCGCGGACCGCGCGGCGCGCCATGTACAGCGCACTCGAGCCGGTCGAGCAGTTGTTGTTGACGTTGATGACCGGGATGCCGGTCAGGCCGAGGCCGTAGACCGCGCGCTGTCCCGCGGTCGACTCGCCGTAGCAGTAGCCGACGTAGGCCTCCTCGACGAGGTCGTAGGCGATGCCGGCGTCGGCCAGCGCCTTCTCCCCCGCCTCGCGCGCCCAGTCGGGGTAGTCGCCCTCCTTGGTCCCGGGCTTGTCGAACTTGGTCATCCCGACGCCGATGACGAAGGTGCGTGCGCTCATGCGGTCATCCAATCACTCGCGGGCGCGGCGCGGGTGTGGCCCGGCCACACCCCTCAGCGCTCGGGGACCCGTTCGACGTGCGGGAAGTAGGCGGTCCGGCCGTTGAGCGTCCACGGCGGCTGGAGCTTGCACTCGGGAGCGCCACTGCCGACCACGGGGACGACCTGCGGGTTGGTGGTGTTGCGGCAGTCGGAGGCCAGCAGCCCGCCGGCGGCCAGCTGGTCGAGCCCGCCGGGCGCGAAGTAGGCGTTGTGGCGGTTGGACGGCAGGCGCTCGCCGTAGCCGACGAACGCCTCCTCGGTGACGGGAACCAGCGCGCGCAGGTAGTGCACGGGCTTGCCGTCGAGGCCCGGTGACGTCGCCTCCAGGGAGGCGGCGACGTTGGACATCGTCCCCACCAGCTCGCGCCGGTTGCGAGCCACCAGGTCGATGATCGGGGTGATCTCGCGCGTCGCGGGATAGACGACCTCGGTGAACGGGCCGAGCGCGTCGACGAGGTGGGCGATGGCCGGCAGGGCCGCCTGCGCGACCGGGAGCGTGTCGTCGAGGTCCCCGAGCACCTGCTCGATCTGCGGGGCCAGCCGGTCGATCGCCCGCAGCGCCGGCGCGACGAGCGGCGCGGCGGGCCGCAGCTCGTGCAGCGTCGGTCCGGCGATCCCCGCGGTGTGGGTCACCGCGCCCGACGCCGTGCGCAGCGTGGCCAGCAGCGGCCCGAGCTCGCGCACCGTGTCGGTCAGCGCCCGGTCGCGTGCGGCGGTGACCGCGGCGACCTGCGATCCGGAGGCGACGATGTCGGCCAGGGCGGACCGGTGCGAGCCCACGGTCCGCAGCACCGTCCCCGCATCGCGCACGAGACCGCCGACGGACGCGCGCTGACGGTCGAGGATCGCCAGCATGACCTCGAGCTCGTCGGTCAGCGGGCCGAGCTCGCCGAAGCCCGCGTTGAGCTCGTCGCCGCGGCCGCGCAGCGCCGCCGAGCCGTCGGTGAACAGCGACTGGACGTCCTGGCGCGTGCGCGCGTCGAGCATCCCGAGCACGCGGTCGAGCGGCTGGGTGGCCGCGACGTTGGCGGTGTCGAGCTTCCCGCCCTCCGCGAGCTTCGGCGCGTCGCGGCTGCCGGGCGAGAGCACCACGAACGTCTCGCCGAGCAGCGTCTTCTGGCGCAGCACCGCGTGGGTGTCGGCCGGCACGGGCGCGTACTGGGCCTCGACCTCGATGGTGGCGTCGGTGCGCAGGCCCTCGGGATCGACCCGGATGACCCGGCCGACGTCGACGCCGGCGATCCGGACCGCGGCGTTGGACTGCAGCTGGCTGGCGTTCTCGAACGAGACGTGGAAACGGAAGCCCTTGGGGCTCAGCGGCAGGCTGCCGCCGAGGCTGTTCCACACGAACAGGCTCAGCGCGATCGACGCGAGGATGAAGACGACCGCGACGAGGATCGCCGCGCGCCGGGGCGCCTGGGTCACCATGCGAGGCCGCTCCTCACGGGCAGGTCCCCACGGACGGTCCGGCGATCGTCTTGACCAGCGTGCCCAGCGGGCCCGGCTGCTCGGCCGAGGCACAGGAGAACAGCGCCAGGCCGCGCCACATGCCGCCGTGCGCGTCCTGGGTCGAGAGCATCGAGTTGGCGTTGTGGGCGAACCAGCCGAGCCAGAACAGGTAGCCGCGCTCGTCGCCCTCGGGCTCGTAGCCGAGGATGTTGGTCGTGTCGCCGATGACCTGGAAGGCCTTGGTCAGCGGCTCGAGCTGCACGCCGAGGTCGCGCGCCGCCGGCCGCACCTGCGCGCCCAGCGGGCCGACCGCGCGCGTGAAGCGGCGCAGCTGCGCGACGGGGAGCGGGAGCAGGCCGCGCAGCATGTCCGGCGCGTCGAGCAGCGTCGTGCGCAGCTTCGGCACCGCCGGCTCGAGCGCGGTCAGCGTGCGACGCAGGCTGCGGGCGAACGGGGCGGCGTCGACGAGCGTGTCCTGGGCGGTCTGCAGCGTCCGCGGCAGCCGCTGCAGCGACTCGCGCAGTGCGCCGTCCTGGGAGGCGACCGCGGCGAGCGTCGCGTTGCCCGCGCCGACGATCCGCTCGATCGACCGGTCCTCGGCGCCCGCCGCCTGGGTGAGGACCGAGAGGTTGTGCACGAGCCGCGGCAGCTGGCGCCGGCGGGTGGCCAGCAGCGCCGAGATGCGCCGGATCTGGCCCGTCGTGGGCCCCAGTGCGCGCAGCAGCCCCCGCAGCTGCGGGCCGTGGCCCTGCAGGCCCACGCCGAGGTCGGCGATCAGCAGCCGCAGGTACTCGCGCGTGTCGGTGTCGAGCGCGTGCAGGAGCTCGTCGGAGTCGATCGGTGAGGTCGACGAGCCGATGCCGATGCGCGCGCCGTCGGGCAGCGCGGGGGCCTTCGGGTCGCCGGGCGTCAGGTCGACCTGCATGTCCTTGAGCGGCGTGTTGGGCACCAGCGCGGCAGTGGCGCCCTCGTGGACCTTCGGGAGCTCGGCGGGATCGATCCGCAGCTCGAGCACCGCGCGGCCGCCCTCGAGCTCGACGCCGGCGATCTGGCCGACCTTGACGCCCGCCACGTTGACGGCCGCCCCCAGCCCCGGCGACACCGCGCTGGCGTTGGAGAACTCCGCCTTGATCGCGTAGGAGTCCTCGAACGGCGAGGACAGCCGCTGGTTGGCCAGCAGGTAGTAGGCGCTGAACAGCGCGACGACGACGATGACGCCGATCGGCAGCAGCCAGCGGCTCTCGCGGCGCAGGTTGCGCATCAGCCCGTCGACCCCGTGGCGTCGAGGGTCGGCACGGGCTGCGACGAGCACGTCACGTCGCGGCGGATCGGTGGCGGATCGCCGTCGGCGGGCCGGGTCGGCCGCGACTGGATCGTGTCACCCGAGTTGCCGTGCAGCACGCCGAGCCCGGTCAGCGCTTCGGTCGAGAACGTCTCGCCGCCCAGGCCGAACAGGTAGCGCGTCGCGTAGCCGTTGGCGTCGAAGTTCTGCGTCGCGCTGGCCAGCCCGACCATCGAGTGGGCGAAGTCCTGCCACACCGGGCGCCCGGAGGACAGCGCGCCGTCGGGCGCCTCGAGCTTGAGCGTCGGCGTGATGTGCGTGCGCAGGCAGTCGGCCAGCGGCTTGATCGTCGGGAACAGCGTGCCGAGCCGGACGACGAGCGTCGGGAGGTCCAGGAACGTCGTGCGCAGCCCGCTGATCGTCCGCTCGCGCGCGCCGGGAGCGACGAGCCCACCGAGCTCGCCGAGCACGTCGGCGGTGCGGCCGAGGGCGCCCGGCGCCACGCGCACGGCGGGGGCCGCGGCGCGGCTGACGCGCTCGAGCACCGGCAGGACGCCGTCGAGCGCCCGCAGGCCGGCCGGCGCGTTGCGCATCAGGTCGTCGGCACCGGAGATCGTCTCGGCCAGCGCGGTGTCGTCGGCACTCAGGGCATCGGCGGTGACGCGCAGGTTCGTGACCAGGTCGGCGAGCGAGCGCCGGTCGGCCGCCAGCGCACCCGTCACGCGGCTCGCCGAGGCGATCAGCCGCGAGACGTCATGGGGCCGGGTGCCCTGCGAAGCGTCGGCGACGATCGTCAGGTCGCGCAGCATCGGCCCGAGGTTGGGCGCCACCGCGCGCAGTCCGTCGGCCCCGCCGCCTGAAAGCCCCTCGGCCGTTGCGGACAGCCCGCCGGCCAGGCTGTCGCGGATCGGCTGCTCGAACACCGACAGCAGCTGGTGGAACTGGACCGGGCCGGCGCTCTGGCTGACGGGCAGCGTCCCGCCCGACCGCAGCTCGTCGGAGGCCGGCGTGCCCGGCGCGAGCTCGACGTAGAAGCCGCCCTCGAGGAACAACCGCGGCCGGATCCGCACGGTGGCGTCGCGGTGCAGCGGCAGCGCGCGCTTGTCGATCTCGAGCCGCAGCGCCGTCGTCTGGTTGGGCCCGGCATCGATGCCGGTGACCTTGCCGACGTCGACGCCCGCGACGCGCACGGGCGCCCCGCCGCGCAGCTGGTTGGCGCTGCGCACCAGCGCGGTGATCTCGTAACGCGACGCGAACGGCACGCCGGGCTTGAACGCGAAGTAGCCCGCGACGAGCAGCCCGGCCAGCATCGCCACGGCGATGACCTGGTTGCCGCGCCGCGCGCTCATCGACCCGTCTCCTGCTGCGTGGGAACCGCGACCAGCGTGGACTGGCGCCCGGCGGGGTTGCCCAGGACCTGGCCCGCGGTGTAGGGCTCGTTGCCCGCCTCGCACTCCTTGGCGTTCTCGTGCGGGTACGGGTTGAAGTGCAGGTCGGCGGCGGGCTCGGCCGCGTGGTTGAACTGCGAGAAGCCGAACACCGGGACCATCCGCAGCCAGTTGCCGCCGCTGTCGCCCTCGCTCGCCGTCGAGGCGAGGTTGTGCATCCAGGTCGACGTCACGTTGCAGTTGAGCTGCGCGGTCGCCGTCGTGCGCATGATCGCCCCGAGGCCGACGAACGCGGAGCCACCGAACGTGGCGAGATCGTTGCCGCCCAGCGCGCTGATGGCGCCGGTGGCGGCCGGGTTCTTCGAGAAGGTGTCCACCGCCCGCAGCGCCTGGTCGATCGGGCGAGCGAGCGCTCCGGCTCGCCGCGTCACCGGCGTGGCGACCCGCACCGCCGAGTCGACGCTGGCCAGGCTGGACTCGAGGACGTCGCCCGCGGGCCCGAGCTCGTCGACGATCGCGGCGGCGTCGTCGAGGACCGGGCCGACGGCGTCGAACGCGTCCGTCGCCGCCGACTCGGCCGGTGGGAGGTTGACCAGGACCGCGTCGAGCGCGTCGTCGTCGAGTGCCGCGAACGTCGTCGCGCTGTCGTCGAGCAGCGGGCCGAGGTCGCCCGCGACGCTGTCGAGCGCTCGCGCCGCGCTCGCGGTGCCCTGCACGAAGCCGGCGAGGTCGGTGTCGCTGGAGGTCAGCACCTTCAGCACGCGCTCGGCGGCCGGGAAGGCGCGGCCCGCGGCCTCCAGCGTCGTGTTGAGCACCGCGCCCCGGCCGGCGACCGCGTTGCCCAGCTCGGTGACCATCGCGCGGATCGCCTCGCGGCTCTTGGGCTGGAAGATGACCAGCGCCTCGTCGATGTCGATGGCCGGCTTGGCGTGCTCGAGCGCCAGGACGGCGTCCTCCGGCAGCGTGTCCTTGCTCTCGCCGGGGATCAGGTCGAGGAACTTGCCGCCCAGCACCGAGGCCAGGCGCACCTCGACGGTGCTGTCGGCGGGCAGCGGGCCGATGTCGGGCTTGAGCGCGAGGTCCAGGCGCGTGAACGGCGGTCCGCCGTCGCGGCCGGGCTCGGCGTGGATGGCCAGCACCTGGCCGACCCGCGCGCCGCCGATCCGGACGTCGGCGTTCTTGAGCAGCTTGGCGCCGTCGGGGACGTCGGCGTGGATGCGGTAGGTCGAGATCCACGGCAGCCCGTTCTGCGCGCGGTAGGAGATCGCCGTCGCCAGGCCGGCGACGAGCAGCGCGGCGAACCCCAGCACCAGGGTGTCGCCCGAGATCCTGCGCCAGCGGCTGTCCGGGCGGCGGGTCACTTGTCGAGCAGGTAGTCCATGAGCCGCGCGGCGGGCGCCTCGGTGGTGGGCTTGGCCACGCAGCCGGCCACCGGCGCCGAGGCGTAGTTGGCGCACTCGGTGACGTCGATGTGCGCGGGCAGGATGTGCGAGGTGTCGTCGTAGCGCGACGTCGCCAGCGCCGCGTAGTAGAAGAACCGCACGAGGCTGTCGGGGAAGCCCTGCGCGTCGAGGTCGGGCAGCAGCCGCCCGGCGAGCTTCGCCGAGGGCAACGACTGGTGCGAGTAGACGCGCAGCGCTCGCGCCAGCGGCAGCGAGCGCTTGACGACGCCCGCGCCGTTGTCGAGGACGGGCGCGAGCTTGGCCAGCGTCGGGCGCGCCGCGCGGGCCAGCGCCGGGCCGTCGGTGGTCAGCCGGACCACGGTCGGGGCCGCGCGGTGGATCTGGGCCAGCAGCGGGAGGCCCGAGCGCGCGACGTCGCCGAGGCGCTGGAGCGCGGGCTCGGCGCCGGCCAGCATCCGCGGCAGTCGCTCTATCGCCTGGGCGACCTCGGTCGAGTGGCGGCCGGTGCGGGTGAGCACGGAGGCCGCGCGCCGCATGAGGCGCCGCGCCGCGGGCGCGTGCGGGACGAGGCGCGCCAGCGCGCGGTCGGAGGCGTCGATCGCGCCGGTCAGGTCGTTGCGCTGGTCGAGCAGCACGCCGATGACCTGGCGCGCCCGGCCCAGCGCCGGGTTGGCCCGCCGCAGGATCGCGTCGATGTCGCCGCCGCGGCCCGCGGTGGCGATGCCCAGCTCCGAGACGAGCACCCCGAGGCGGTCGCGCGTCGGGATGTTCCACAGCTCGAAGAGGTCGGTGAGGTTGACGGGCTGCGTGGTGTGGTCGACCGGCACCGTCGGCGGCCGGCCGTGCTCCCCGCGCAGCTCCGGAGCCTTGGCCGTGCCCGGGTCGCACTGCACGTAGTTCTCGGCGATCAGGCCCTGCGGGCGGATCGTGCACGTGGCGTCCTGGCGGAACGGCGCAAAGCGCGAGTCCACCGACATGCTGATCCGCGCCTTGAAGTCGTCGGTGACGCTGACGTCCTCGATCTTGCCGACGCGTCCGCCGGCGACCTCGACGAGCTGTCCGGGAATCAGGCCGCGCGCGTTGTCGAAGACGACGTCGACGTCGTAGGAGTCGCCGCCCGTGCCGCCGGAGCGGCCGCCGGCCAGCAGGACGATGCCCGCGGCGATGGCCACCGAGACGGTGATCAGGACGAGGACCCGCCGCCTCACGGCGCCACCATGTTGTCGGCGGGATCGCAGAGGCTCGCGTCGGGCACCCACGGGTTCGAGCCGTCGGGCGCGGGCTCCTCGGCGGCGCCCGGGCAGCGGGCGTCGATGCCGGTCCGGTAGCCGTTGGACGGGAACGAGAAGCTCGGCGTCGGCAGGAGGCCCGGCAGGCTCGACGGCGCGCCCTGCAGCGAGATGCGGATGAAGTGGCCGTTGGCGTCGTAGTAGCCGCCGGGAGCGCCGCCGAAGCCGTTGAACAGGCCGGCGATGAAGTCCGGCGAGTAGGCGCGCAGCCCGGCGACGAGCGGCAGCAGGTCGCGCAGCGCCATGGTCGTGGAGGCCAGCGCCGGCGTGGCCGCCTTGTCGAGTGCGGGCACGTCGCGCAGCACCGCGGTGGCCTGCGGCAGGAGCGCCCGGATCTGCGCGATGGCCGGCTCGGCGTCGCCGGCGACGGTCGGCGTCTGGCGCAGCAATCGGGCCAGCGGCGCCACGGCGGGCTCCAGCCCGCCCAGCACGGGATCGACGACCGGGAGCGCGTGCGCCAGCCGCCCGAGCACGCCGTTGGTCTGGCGCAGCGTCGCCGGGGCGCGCTCGATCAGGTCGGCCAGGTCGTCGCGCGCGGAGGCCAGCTGGCGCAGAGCGGCGGCGGTGCTGTCCAGGCCCGCACCGAGATCCTCTTCCCGCGAGGCGAGCGCCCCGGTGGCCGCCGCGCCCGTCCGCACCAGCCGCTCGAGCGCCCCCTGGTCGCGGACGATCTCGGCGCCGAGCAGGCGCGTCTGCGACAACGCCGGATGGAAGTACTCGAGCCCCCGGTTGACCTGCTCGGGAGCGGGGTCGGCGAACGCGCCGGCCGCCTCGTGCACGACGGTCTGCAGGTCCTTGCGGACCTTGGGGTCGACCGCGTCGAGCAGCATGTCGAGATCGACCACGCCGCGCGTCCGGCTGGGCGGCAGCACGCCGTCGTCGGGGATCTCGGCGGCGTCGGCGGGGCCGGGCTCGAGCGCCACGACCCGGTTGGTGACCGAGGCCAGGCCGACCGTCCGGATCGCCGCGCTGGTCCCCTCGTGCAGCGGCTTGATGGCGTCGTCGTCGATCGACAGGATCACGTCGGCCATCCCGTCGTCGGTCAGCTTCAGCGCGGTGACCGTGCCGACCTTGCGGCCGCCGACCTCGACCAGATCGCCCTTGACCAGCTGGCCCGCGTCGACGAACCGCGCGGCGATCTTGTAGCTGC
Source organism: Solirubrobacteraceae bacterium (assembly GCA_045805505.1). Lineage (GTDB taxonomy): Bacteria > Actinomycetota > Thermoleophilia > Solirubrobacterales > Solirubrobacteraceae > BP-464. The sequence goes on along the minus strand of JBJMLA010000153.1, from coordinate 36,738 downwards.
CCTCGCCTCCGGGAACGAGCACCACGACGGCCACGACGATGGCCAGCACCAGGCAGGTGAGGGCGAGGATCCGGCTGGCCATCAGCCGCCGATGGGGCTGCGGGGATTGCCTCCCCAGAAGATCTGGGTGCCCAGCAGGCCGATGACGTGGACGCCGAGGATGTTGGCGACCATCGACTTCGCGGTCGCCCTCCCCACCCCGGTCGGGCCTCCCGTCACGTGGTAGCCGTAGTAGATGCCGACCAGGACGACGAACGTCGCCATGGCCATGCCCTTGATCATCGAGAAGATCAGGTCGGCGGGTTGCTGGAACATCCAGAACAGCTGCAGGTAGCCACCGCCCGACACCTGCCCCAGCTGGACTACGACGACCAGATACGACGCGGTGATGCCGACCACCACCGCGATCAGGTAGACGAACGGCAGGACCAGCCAGCAGCCCAGCAGCCGGGTCGCGCCGAGATAGACCACCGAGTCCATGCCCATGACCTCGAGCGCGTCGATCTCGTCGGAGATGCGCATCGAGCCGAGCTCGGCGACGATGCCGGTGCCCACCTTCGCGGCCATCATGTAGCCGAACGCGTAGGGGATCACCTCGCGCAGGTCGCACAGCGCGGTGAACGCGCCGACCGAGGACTGCGCGCCGACGGCCTTGGCGCCGTACGCGCCCTCGATGCCGCACTGCGCGCCGAGCACGAAGACCAGGCCCAGAACGATCATCATCGAGCCGGTGATCAGCACGCCGGCCTGGCGCAGCGCCTCGCCCATGTAGCGCAGCACGCGCCCGTTGATCACCGACCACCACACGCGGCCGCAGAACCGGCCGATCGTGCCCATGCTGTCGAGGCCGTCCCCGACCCGGACGCCGAGGCCGCTCATCGCACGCCCGACAGCTCGGGGTAGGTGGCGAGCACCGTCTGCGTGAACACGTAGTTGACGATCCCGACCGCCATGAACGAGATGACGACGGCCTGGTTGACCGCTCGCCCGACGCCCTCGGGGCCGCCCTTGGCGGTCAGCCCCTTGTAGCAGCAGACGATGGCGATGATCGCGCCGAAGATCGTCGTCTTGAGCAGCGAGGCGGCGAACTCGGTCGTCGTGGCGTTCGCGAAGTAGGTGGCGAAGAACGGCCCGAGCGGCGCCCCGTGGGTCAGCGTGGCCAGGATGCCCCCGAACGTGCCGAAGACGAGCGCGAAGACGTCGAGGAGCGCGGTCAGCGCGACCACGCTGAGCAGCCGCGGGACGACCAGGCTCTTGACCGGGTCGATGCCCAGGACCATGAGCGCGTCGAGCTCCTCGCGGATCTTGCGCGCGCCGAGGTCGGCGCACATCGCGGTGCCGACCACGCCGGCGATGACGATCGCGCAGACCAGCGGCGCGAACTCCCGCATGACCACCAGCGCGAAGAGCCCGCCGAGCCGGTCGAGCGCGCCGAAGAGCTTGAGGAAGCCGGCGGCCTGGATGCCGGCCGGGCCGTAGGTGAAGGCGATCGACGCGAGGACCAGCGGGAACCACGCCATCCGCAGCCCGAAGATGAACTGCGAGGCCAGCTCGGCGCCGTAGCTGTAGGGCGGGCGCACCGCCGAGTACAGCGTCTGGCGGAACAGGGCGACCATCGCCCCGATCTCGCGCACGCCGGAAGCCGACCGGCGCTCACGCGCCGGACGCGGTGCCGACACCGGTCCCGTAGTTGCCCTCCCCACCATCTCTCCAGGCGACATCCTTTCGCATGTGGCAAATGCCGCGTTCCGATACGCCCGCATCCGGAGCGCCGGACTTCAGGAATTGGCCCGCGTAGCCGAAGAAACGAGGACATGGAACGCCTTCTCCGGTCCAGGGTGAGCGCCAACCTCCTGCTCATCGTCGCCGCGGCCGCGCTGCCGTCGGCCACCCTGCACTTCCTCTTCGGCGAGGGGGCGGCACCGATCGACGGCACGGGTCACCTCCTGGTGATGAGCGTCGGCTCGGCCGTCGCCGCGCTCGCCAGCGTCGTGCTGATGATCGCCGGCGCCCGGCGCCACGACGGCCGCACGCTGCTGGCCGGCGGCGCGTTCGCGGCCATGACCTTGCTGCTGGTCGTCCACGGCCTCTCGACGCCCGGCGTGATCCTCGGTCCCAACGGCCTCGTCGCGCTGGCCGGCGGCAGCGCGCTGCCCGTCGGCGGCGCGCTCCTGGCGCTGACCGCGGTGCCCGCCCTGCGGCGCCCACAGCATCTTGCCCCCGTCGCCTGGGCGCTCGGGGTCCTGCTCGTCGTCATCGCCGTGCTCGGAACGCTCGGTCTGCTGATGCCCGAGCGCATCCCCGCGCTTCCGCAGGCCGGCGACACGATCGCGTGGGTCCTCGTCTTCGTCGGCGCCGCGTTCTTCCTCACCGTCGCGATCCGCGCGGTCAACACCTGGACGCTGACGCGCCGCGGCTCGGACCTGCTCGTCGTCGTCGGCGTCGTCTGGCTGGGCCTCGCGCTCATCCCGTCGCTGCTGCTGATGCCCGGCACCTGGGCCTGGTGGCTCGGCCACGCGCTGGAGTTCCTCGGCGTCGGGCTCGTCGGCCTGCCGCTCGCGCTCGACGTGCTGCGCGCCCGCCCGTCGCACCCGACCTCGGGCGGGCTTCCCGCCGCCGCGCTGGTCGCCGACGAGGAGGCCTTCCTCGGCGCCCAGATCCGCGCGCTGATGACCCGCCTGGAGACCAAGGATGTGTCGACCGAGCAGCACACCCGGCGGGTCGCCGAGCTGTCGGTGGCCATCGGCGAGCGGCTCGGCCTCTCGCCCGGTCGCCTGCGCGACCTCGCCGTCGCCGGGCTCCTGCACGACATCGGCAAGCTGTCGGTGCCCGACGAGATCCTCAAGAAGCCCGGCTCGCTCACCGACGAGGAGATGGCGGTCATCCGCCGCCACCCCGTCTGGGGCGACGAGCTGATCGCCGAGCTCGGCTACAGCGCCGCGGTGCGCCGCCCCGTCCGCGGCCATCACGAGCGCCTCGACGGCTCGGGGTACCCCGACGGCCTCACGCGCTTCGATCTCGAGACGCGGATCCTCGCCGTCGCCGACGTCTACGACGCGCTCGTCTCGCCGCGGGTCTACCGCAAGGCCTGGGACCGCGACGCCGCCCTCGCGCTGCTGCGCGACGGCATCGGCTCGCAGTTCGATCCCGCGTGCGTCGACGCGCTCGAAGCGCTCATCGGCTCTACCGTGGCCCACGATGCGCATCGACCGCTGGCTGTGGGCAGCGCGGCTGGCGAAGACCAGGCCGCTCGCCGCTGACGCCGTTCGCGGCGGCCGCGTCCACGTCAACGGCGCGGCGGCCAAGCCCTCGCGCGAGGTGCGGATCGGCGACGTCCTGGAGATCACGACAGGCCCCGTCCCCCGCGTCGTGCAGGTGCGGGGGCTGGCCGAGCGCCGCGGTCCCGCGCCCGAGGCGGCGCTCCTCTACGAGGAGACGCCCGAGTCCGTCGCCGCACGACTGCGCCACGCCGAGGACCGCCGGCTCATGTCCGCATCAGGGCCGGTCAGCGGCGGGCGCCCGACGAAGCGCGAGCGGCGCCGCTGGCGCGACGCGCAGGGCTAGCAGGCCGCCTTCTTCGTCGAACCCGGCGCGAGACAGCCCTGGCTGACGGCCGGCAGCTTCTTGCCCGACCGCGCCAGCGCCCGCAGCCAGACGCCGCCGAAGCCCGGCGCGGTGACGGTGACCGAGACGCGCGCGCCGGGGCGCAGCCGGGCGACGATCGTCTGCGTCCGCGTCCTGCCGCCCGCGGTGATCTTCTTGCGCAGGCTGAACAGGCCCTCCAGCCGCACCGGCTCGGCGTTCTTGACCGTCACGGTCTTGCGCTGGAAGACGCAGCCCTTGCCCGTGCAGGCCAGGCGGATCACCGCTCCGGCCGGCGCGCCGGCGACCCGCAGGCGCCGGACGATCGTTCGCGTTCCCTGCTTGCGCCAGGCGCGGGCGAACGTGACCGGAAGCCGCGGCGTGGCCGCCACCGGCGGAGGTACGACGGGCGCCGCCGCGACCGTGATCCCGCGTGTCGTCGTCGCGGCGTTGCCGGCGCCGTCGGTCGCCGTGACGCCGACGGTGAAGGCGCCCGGCGCCCCGAAGGCGTGGCTGACACCGGAGCCCGTTCCCGAGGCGCCGTCCCCGAACGTCCACGCGAACGTGGGCGCCGACCAGACATCACCGGCCTCCGCCGACATGGGCGTCGCGGCTCCCGCGGTGGCGGTCGCCGGGACCGAGACCGCGCCCAGGACCGGCGGCGAGGCATCGAAGACCCGGGCCTGCACGGCGCTGTCGGCCGCGTCCGGAAGCGCAGCGTCGTCCCTGACCCATGCGGTGAGCACGTTGCCCAGGCCGTCGACCGACGCCGCCGGCGCGGACGCCCCGAGCCCCGACAGCGTGGTCACGGCGCCGAAGGCGCCGCCGCGCGGCCGCGAGGCCGTCTCGATGCGCGTTCCGTCGGCGTCGGTGCGTCGCCAGACCGCGATGGCGGTGCCCTGCGCGTCGAGGATCACCTGCGGGCTCGACACGTTGGGCGCCGAGATCCCCGTCTGGGCCGTTGCGAAGCCCGCTCCGCTGGCCCGGCTCGCGGCCTGCACCGTGGCGTCGGGCGCGCGCCACATGGCCACCGCGCTGCCGTCGGGCGCCACGGCCACCTGGGGCTCGTCGCCGAACGACGCCGACGCGCTGGTGCCGAACGTCGGCAGGGTGGTCCACGTGTCGGAGGCGGCCGTACGGACCGCGCCCTGCACGTCGTAGGTCGCACCGTTCCAGTGGCTCCAGACCGCGACGGCGTTGCCGTCCCTGTCGAGCCCCAGCGTCGCGAACATCGGATAGCCGGTCGGCGTGCTTGCGGAGAGATCGCGCTGGGTGCCGAGCACGCCGGCCCCGCTGCGCACCCGCACCCGCGCCAGGTTCGTGTCCGCGCCGTTCCAGAAGCTCCACACCACCGTCGCCCGGCCCGTTTGGTCGAGCACGATCCGCGGGTTCTGGTTCCAGGAGTCGCTGGTCGAGATCGGCGCAGCGGAGAACGAGCCGCCGGCCGGCCGGAACGCGGCGTAGATCGTCTCCTTGCCGTCGGTGTCGCTGTTGACCAGGCGCCAGGCGACGCCGACCGCGCCCGCGTCGTTGATCGCAGCGGCGGGATCCATGGCGTTCTTGCCGGGGACCGCCGCGATGGACTGCGCCGGCGCGAACGCCGCGCCCGCCGACCGCGTGGCCGCCCAGATCTCGCTCGTGGTCGCCTGCCGGCGCCACGCGACGACGACGTCCCCGCCCTTGTTGACGGCGACCGCCGCGTTGGCCATGAACGCGCCTCGCTGCAGCTCCTGGACCGTGAAGCCGCCGCCGGGCGGACGTGTCGCGGCCTCCATGACGTAGTCGGTCCCGTCCTTGCGCACCCAGGCTGCGACGACGCCTCCCGCGGCGTCGGAGCCCACCACGGGGGCGCTGATCGTCTCCGCCGGCGCGGTCACGCTCGCGGCTTCGAGCCACCCCGCCGCCTGCGCCGGCGCGGCCGCCGCCATCGCGCACAGCAACGCCGTCGGCAGAACCCATCCGTTGCGGCTCCCGCGCCGCGGTCCCTGTCCCATCGCCCTACCCCCTGGTCAGGCGAGCCCCCGCTCGCGAGCGCGGAGCCTAAGGGCTGAACGCAGGCACGGCAACAGGCAATGGACGTCTATCCGGCGCGGCGCTCGACCGAGAACCGCCAGCAGGCCAGCAGGATCGCCGTACCCGTGACCGCCAGCACGACGGGCGTGGCCTGGATCGCCGAGGCAGGGATACCCACGACGATCGTGACCGCGATGAGCGCGTCGAACGCGGAGCTGGCGAATTGCCGCATGTCCAAGCAGTCGGCGTCTGACGGCCGGAACTTGAGCTGGCGGGCGGTCGCGACCACGAGCGCGCTGCGCTGCGGCGGCAGGACCATGGCCGGCCGCGGTGCCAACCGGCCAACCCTGGCGCCAGCGGCACGTCTGCCTCATTACCAGCAGTTTCCCCGGACAAAGGCTCTCAGATGAAGACTCTCACCAGGCTCACGCTGTCGGCGTGTGCCGTGCTCGGCGCCAGCGCCGGCCTCGCCCTCGCCGCAGCGCCCGCAGCGACCACGACGGCCGCCACCGCCGTCACCGCCACCACGGCGACGCTCAACGGCACGGTGTCTCCCAACAACACCGACACCACCTACTACTTCGAGTACGGGACGAGCACGACGTACGGCACCAAGACCGCGACGCAGGGCCCCATCCAGGGCAACGCGAACAAGTCGGTGTCGGCGGACGTCACCGCGCTCGCGCCGTCGACGGCCTACCACTACCGCGTCGTGGCGGTCAACGCCGACGGCACCGTCCCCGGCGCCGACGCCACGTTCACCACGCCCGCCCCGGGAGCCCCGGCGCCGGCACTGAGCATCGCCACCAGCAACCGCACGGTCACCTTCGGCCGCCCGACCACCATCTCGGGCACGCTCACCGGCTCGACGACGGCCGGCGTCACCGTGACGCTCGAGGGCAGCACGACCCCCACGTCGGGCAGCTTCAAGTCGACCGGCCTGACGGCCGTGACCGACGCGACGGGCAAGTACTCGATCGTCGTCTCGCCCGCGCAGACCACCCAGTACCGGGTGACGTCGGGAGACAAGAAGGCCACGGTCACCAGCCCGGCGGTCACCGTCCGGGTCCGGGTCAAGGTGACCCTCAGCCTCGGTGACACGACGCCGACCCGCGGACAGCGTGTGCTGTTCTCCGGCACCGTGCTCCCCGCCCACGATGGTGCGGTCGCCCGCATCCAGCGGCGGACCGCGTCGGGCGCCTGGCGGACCGTCGCGTCGACGACGCTGGTGACCGCCACACCGGTCGGGGCCACCCCGCGCTCGAAGTACGCCAAGCGCGTGCGGATCACCAAGAGCGGCACCTACCGGGTCCGCGTCGCTCCGGCTGACGGCGACCACATCGCCGGCTCGAGCAGCCGCAAGTCGGTCGTCGTCTCCTAGCCCCGCACGGGCACACCCGGCTCGATCCGCAGCACGCGGGCGAGCCGGGCCATGCCCTCGCGGATCTCCTCCTCGCGGAGGGTGACGAACGACAGCCGCAGCGTGTTGGCCGCGGGCGCGTCGGCGTAGAACGGCGCGCCCGGCACGTAGGCGACGCCCTCGGCGACGGCGTCGGCCAGCAGCGCGCCGGCGTCGAGATGCTCAGGGAGCGTCACCCACACGAACATCCCGCCCTCGGGCGTGGTCCACCGCGAGCCATCGGGTAGCGCGGCGGGCAGCACGTCGAGGAGGGCGTCGAGCCGTGCGCCGTACTCGCGCCGCACGCCGTCGAGGTGCGCGGGCAGCCGGCCCGAGGCGAGGTAGTGGGCGGCCGCTCGCTGATCGACGGTGGAGGTGTGCAGGTCGCGCGCCTGCTTGGCGACGACGAGCGCCGCGCGCAACGCCGGCGGCGCGACGAGCCAGCCGACGCGCAGCCCGGGCGCGACGACCTTCGAGAGGCTCGAGACGTAGGCCACTCGCTCGCCGCCCATCGCGGCGATCGGCGCCGACGCGGTGCCGCGGTAGCGCAGCTCGCCGTAGGGATCGTCCTCGACGATCCAGCAGCCCTCCTCCTCCGCGATGCGTGCCAGCGCCGCTCGCCGCTCGGCGGTCAGCGTCACGCCCGTCGGGTTCTGAAACGCCGGGACCGTGTAGATCAGCTTCGCGCCGTGCTCGCGGACGGCGGCGCGGACCGCGTCGGGATCGAGCCCGTCGGCGTCGGTCTTCGCGCTGACGATGCGCAGGCCCGAGAGCCGGAAGAGCTGCACGGCGGCCAGGTAGCAGGGCCGCTCGACGATGACGACGTCGCCGGGGTCGGTGAGACCGGTGACGGCGAGGTCCAGGGCCTGCTGGGAGCCGGTGGTGACGAGGACCTGGTCGGCCTGCGTGTCGAGGCCGCGCGCCTGGCACAGCGCGGCGAGCTGCGCGCGCAGGCCGGGGTCGCCCTCGGTCACCGAGTACTGCAGCGCGCCGCGAAGGCCCGGCTCGGCGAGCACCGCCGCGAACGCCGCGGCCAGCCGCTCGGCATCGAACAGCTCGGGAGCCGGGAGGCCGCCGGCCATCGACAGCACCTCGGGGCGCTCGGTGAGCTTGAGGATCTCGCGGACCGCCGAGCCCTCGACGCCCGCCAGCCGCGCCGAGACGCCGTCCATCTAGCCGGCCCGCCGCGCGGCGAGCACCGCGAAGCAGTGGTCCTTGAACAGGCAGTCGGCGTCGGCGAAGCCCGCGTCGCGCAGCCATCCGAGCTGCTGCTCGACGGTTGCCGTGCGGTCCTGGCGCATGCGCTCGACGGCCCCCGCCCACTCCTGCTCCCCGGACCCGGCCTCGGCGGCGCGGCGCGCGTGCCACGCGGCGTTGGCGGCCTCGAGGCGCGCGGTGGGCGCGGCGACCTGCTCGGCGTTGACGAAGACGCCGCCGGGGACCAGCGCCGCGTGGATCCGGGCGTAGAGGTCGGCCTTCGCGTCGTCGGCGAGGTGGTGGATCGCCAGGGCGCTGACCACCGCGTCCCACTCGCCCGCCGGGAGCTCGTCGACCAGATCGGCCACGACGTAGCCGGCGTCCTCGCCGATCGTCGCGCGCGCCTCGTCGAGCATCGCGGGCGCGCCGTCGAGCAGCGTGACGCGGGCCTCGGGGTGGCGCGCCAGGACCATGCGGGCCAGCAGGCCGGTGCCGGCGCCGAGGTCAAGGACGCGCCGCGGCGGCGCGGCGGCCAGGCCGAGCGCGTCGAGAGCCGTGCCGTAGAAGGCGTCGTAGGGCGGGATGAGCCGCCGGCGCTGGGCCTCGTACTGGCCGGCGTGTCGCTCGAAGACCTCGATCGTGTTCGTCATCACGTACAAATGTACACGATCACGTTCACACGTGGGCGGGAGTCACCGCTCCTTCGGCGCCCGCCTCGGCGACGTCCGGGACGCGGGCGCGCAGCGGGACCTCCTTGAGGAACAGCGACAGCACGAACGCCGCGGCGGCGAGCCCGGTTCCGACCAGGAACACCGGCGACAGCGCGTCGACGAAGGCCAGGAGGAAGTCGTGGCGCACGACGGTCGGCAGCGCGTGCACCTCCTCGGGGTTGACGTTGATGCCGCCGGGGAGCTTCGAGGCCACGGCCGGCGGCAGCGAGCTCAGCTCGCTGTGCAGCCGCGAGGCGAAGATCGCGCCGAACAGCGCGACGCCCAGCGAGCCACCCATCGAGCGCATGAACGTCGCCGTCGACGTGGCGACGCCGACGTCACGGCGCGGCGCGTCGTTCTGGACGACAAGGACGATGACCTGCATGGTCAGGCCCAGGCCGGCGCCCAGGACGAGCATGTAGGCCGACGCCACCCACGGGGCGGTGTCGGTCTTCAGCAGCGACAGCAGGAACATGCCGATGGCGGTCACCGCGGTGCCGGCGACGGGGAACGCCTTGTACCGCCCGATGCGGGCGATGATCCGGCCCGAGACGATGCTGGCCGTCAGCAGGCCGCCCATCAGCGGCAGCATCCGCAGCCCCGAGCTCGTCGGGCTCACGCCGTAGACGAGCTGCAGGAACAGCGGGATGAAGATGATCGCCCCGAACATGGCCAGACCGATGACGAAGCCCAGGCTGGTGGCGATCCGGAAGACGCCGGAGCGGAACAGCTCCAGCGGGATGATCGGCTCGACGGCGCGCTGCTCCTGCCGGATGAAGGCGACGAGGAACACCGCGAACACCGCGCCGAGGCCGGCGATCACCGGCGAGCCCCACTCGTACTCGTTGCCGCCCCACGTCGTCAGCAGCGTGAGCGCACTGACCGAGATGGTCAGCAGCACCGCGCCGAGGTAGTCGATCGAGTGGCGCTGCGGCGGCGTGCGCAGGTGCAGCCGGAAGATGACCACGAGGACGGCGATCAGGCCGATCGGCATGTTGACGTAGAAGACCCAGCGCCAGGACAGCGCCTCGACGAAGAAGCCGCCGAGCAGTGGCCCGGCGACCGAGGCGATGGCGAACACGCCGCCGATCAGGCCCATGTAGCGGCCGCGGTCGCGGGGGGCGACGATGTCGGCGATGATCGCCTGCGCGCCGACCATCAGGCCGCCGGCGCCCGCGCCCTGGATGGCCCGGAAGGCGACGAGCTCGCCCATCGTCTGGCTGAGACCGGCAAGCATCGAGCCGGCCAGGAAGATCACGATCGCCGCAAGGAACAACGGCTTGCGGCCGTACATGTCGCCGAGCTTGCCGTAGAGCGGCGTCGAGGCGGTGGAGGCCAGCAGGTACGACGTGACGACCCACGCGAGGTGGTCGAGCCCGCCGAGGTCTCCGACGATGGTCGGCAGCGCCGTCGAGACGATCGTCTGGTCGAGCGCGGCCAGGAACATCCCGAGCATGAGCGCGCCGAAGACGGTCGCCAGCGCGCGGCCCGACAGGGACCCGTCGTGCTCCTCCGGCGCCGCTGGACTCGAAACGGACTCCACAGTCCGCATCCTAGCCCGCCCCAAAACGCCCCCGGCAGGACTCGAACCTGCAACATCGCGGGTAGAAGCCGCGCGCTCTATCCAGTTGAGCTACGGGGGCGAGCGGACTCATTGTGGCGCCCCGCACGGGCGGAGTGGGCGCAGGAGCCGCCGCGCCACTCCTTCGACGGTCTGCGTCCCGTACCCGTGGGACGGGTCGCGGTCGGTGAGGACGGCCAGCGAGACGATCGTCCCGTGGCACTCGAGCCGCGCCGCCTGGTTGACGATCCGGCCGTAGCCGCGACCCGCCCGCCAGCCGCCCTTGAACAGCAGGGTCCAGCCGCTCGGCCTGACGCGCGCGATGCCCCAGCGCTGTGACGGGACGATCGACCGCAGCAGGCGCTGGGCGAAGCGCCGGTGGCGCGGCGGGATGTCGTCGGGCAGCCGGCGGATGAAGCGCGCATAGCCCGCGGCGGTGATGATGGTCGAGCCCCAGATGGGCGCGGCGACGCGGATGCTGCGCAGGCCGTGGCGGCGCCCAAAGCGCTGGATCCTCCCCGGGGTCAGCCGGACGAACAGCGCGCTGGCCGGATCGTCGGCGGACGCGCGGATCATCGGCTCCATCAACCGCCGCTCGTCACGCGTCAGCGGCCGGTCGCGGATCGAACGCCGGGTGAGGTAGGTCCCGAGGATCACCGGCTTGAGCAGGCTCGCGCTATACCAGCCCGCGAACTGCCGGTAGCCCCGCTTGCGCCCCCGCTCGTCGATCACCGCGAACGACACGCTCCCCGCCCGGTGCATCGCGTAGCGCTCCGCCCGCCGCACCGCCCCCGACCACCCCGCCGCGTCCGCGGCAGCCGCGGGGGTCAGCGTGGTCAGCAGGACGAGCACGAGCGCGCGGCGCATCGCGACCTGCGTACCCACCCACCAAGCGATCAGACCCCTGATGTGCGATCGCCTTAGGATTGACCGAATCGGGGCGTAGCGCAGCCTGGTAGCGCGCGTCGTTTGGGACGACGAGGTCGCGGGTTCGAGTCCCGCCGCCCCGACTTGCCCAAAGCTCCTCAAGTGACCGGCGCCGCGCGCCGATAGTCCCTGTGGGAGCAGGGGTGCTCCTTCGTACGGAAACAACTGAGGAGCAGGCAGGATGCCGCCGTCTCGAAGCTTTCGCCGCGCGCTGTTCGCCGCGGCCATCACGACTGTCATCGCCGCCCCCGCCGCGCCCGCCGGTGCGGCCGTGTGGAGGGCGCAGGTCCCGTGCGTCGCCGGCGTCACCTGCCCGGCGCCAAAGCCCAAGTGCGAGAACCAGGACGTGGTGCCCGCGAGCGACAACGTCGCCGTCGTCCGCCGCGCCACCCTGTGCCTGCTCAACGTCGAGCGCGCCAGGCACGACCTCTCCAAGCTGCACGCCAACCGCCCGCTGCAGCACGTCGCGACCAAGTACGCGAAGACCATGGTCGCCGGCTCGTTCTTCGACCACGTCTCTCCCAGCGGCTCGACGTTCGTGCAGCGGATCCTGGCGTCGGCCTATCTGGATCCGGGCGACGGCTACAGCCTCGGCGAGAACCTCGCCTGGGGCACGGGCATCCTCGCCACCCCGAAGCGCATCGTGCGCGCGTGGATGCACTCGCCCGGCCACCGGGCCAACATCCTCAACGGCAGCTTCCGTGACGTCGGCGTCGGCCTGGCGCTCGGCAACCCGGTCGCCGGTGACGGGCTCGGCGCGACCTACGTCAACGAGTTCGGCGCCCACAGCTGAGCGCCGGCGGGGCGCTGATAGCGTCAATCCGCGATGGCCGACGTCCAGCCCCTACGCGCCCTGCACTACGACCAGACGGTCGCCGGGCCGCTGCAGGATCTCGTCGCGCCGCCCTACGACGTCATCGACCCGGCCCAGCGCGAGCAGCTCGCGGGCCGCTCGCCGCACAACGTCGTCCAGGTCGACCTGCCGTCCGGCGACGACCCGTACGCGACCGCGGGCGAGCTGATGCAGCGCTGGCAGGCCGAGGGCGCGATCGTCCGCGACGAGACGCCCGCGCTGTGGGCGCTGACCCAGGACTACACGGGCCCGGACGGCGCCGCGAAGACGCGTCGCGGGTTCTTCGCGCGCGTCCGCGTCGAGGACTACGGCCCCGGCCGGATCCGCCCGCACGAGCGCACGCACCCCGGCCCGAAGGAGGACCGGCTCAACCTCACGCGGGCGACGCGGGCGAACATGAGCCCGATCTTCAGCCTGTTCAGCGACCCGCAGGCGCGGGCCTGGAGCGCGCTCGAGCCGTTCACCCGCGAGGACCCGTGGGGCGAGGCGACCGACGAGGACGGCACCCACAACCGCCTGTGGCGGATCGAGGACCCCGACGCGATCGCCGCGGTCCAGGCGGCCACCCGCGAGGCCGAGCTGCTGATCGCCGACGGCCATCACCGCTACGAGACCGCCCGGGTCTACGCCGACGAGATCGGTGGCGAGGGCGAGCACCGCTACGTGCTGATGAACCTCGTCGCGATGGAGGACGAGGGCCTGACGGTCTTCCCCACCCACCGCCTGGTCTCCGGCACGACGCCCGCCACGCAGGAGGCGCTCGCCGCCTCGCTGCGCGAGCACTTCGACATCGCGGCGCTCGACTCGGTCGACGCGCTGCCACCGGCGCAGGGCGACGGCCCGCTCGAGCTCGGCTATCTCGACGCGCATCTCAAGGAGCCCTACCGGCTGACGCTCAAGGACCAGGCCATCGCCGACGAGGTCCTGGGCGAGTTCCCCGAGCCCTACCGGCGGCTCGACACAGCGGTGCTCGAGGCGCTGCTGCTGAAGGGCCCGCTCGAGCTGACCGACGACGACATCGACCATCAGCACGGCCTGACCTACTCACGCACCGACGACGAGGCGGTCGGTCTGGTCACCGCCGGCGAGGTCGATCTGGCGTTCTTCCTGCGGCCCAACCCGGTGCGCCAGGTGCAGGAGATCGCCGCGACCGGTGTCAACATGCCTCCCAAGTCGACGTACTTCTTCCCGAAGGTCCCCACGGGCCTGCTGTTCAACCCACTGATCTGATCGAGGCGCGATGAAGGCCACCACCACCCGCTCCGGAACGTTCCGCCAGACCGTCAAGATCCGCGAGCACAGCCTGACGGTCGACGAGCCGACCGACCAGGGCGGCGAGGACACCGGGCCGAGCCCGCAGGAGCTGCTCGCCGCCAGCCTCGCCACCTGCACCGCGATCACGATGGAGATGTACGCCCAGCGCAAGGGCTGGGAGGTCGGCGGCGTCGAGGTGTCGTGCGACTACACGCCGGCCGAGCGCGGCTGCCCCACGCGCTTTCACCTCGTCATGCGCTTCCCCGACAACCTCTCCGACGAGACGGTCGAGCGCCTGCGCGTGATCGCCGCGAAGTGCCCCGTGCACCGCACGCTCGACGGCGAGGTCATGTTCGACGAGAGTGTCGAGCGCGTCTCGCTCGCGAGCTGAGCTCGCCGCCGCGCTGCCGGCGGTCCTGCTCGACGCCCCCCAGGCCGCGGCGCTCGAGGTCCACGGCAAGGTCGACGCCGCCGTCCTCGTCCCGCTCTACGTCGGCGCCAAGGGCGAGCTGCACGCCGTCTTCACCCGCCGGCGCGGCGACATGCGCCGTCACGCGGGCGAGATCTCGTTTCCCGGGGGCCGCGCCGACGACGGCGAGGACCTCGTCGCCACCGCCCTGCGCGAGGCCACCGAGGAGATCGGCCTGCCCGGCGAGGACGTGGAGGTCGTCGGCGCGCTGCAGCCCACGCCGACGATCGCCACCAACTACGCGGTCTATCCGTTCGTCGGGCTGATCGACCCGGGTCGCGAGTGGACCCTGTCGCCCCGCGAGGTCGACGCCGTCCTGGAGTTCTCGATCACCGACCTGCGCGCGGGCTATGACCGCCGGCGCATGCTGCGCCGGGGCGTCCCGTTCCGCACCGACACCTACGTCGTCGGCGAGGACCTCATCTGGGGAGCGACCGCCCGGATCCTCGCCGATCTGCTCTCGCGTCTCGACGCCCTCCCGGCGTAGACTCGCGGCGCGCCATGCCGCCCGCCGGCCAGCCCGCCCAAGCCCTTCGCGACCGCGCCGAGCGCCATGTGTTCGGCCTGCTCCCGGACCTCCCCGCAATCGAGCGCCGCGTCCTCGCCCTCCTCGAGCTCGCCGACGCCGACCGCGCCTCCGCCGCCGTCGAGACCGGCCTCGACGACACGGCCCTGCGCTTCGCGGCCAAGCGGGCGCGCAAGGCGCTGCGCCGCGACACCGCGCCGCTCGCCGCCGGCGCCCGCTGCGAGCGCGCCGAGCTCCTGCTCTCCGACCGCCTCGACGCGCCGCTGGCTCGCCAGGAGCGCAAGTGGCTCGAGATCCACCTCGCCCGCTGCCCCCGCTGCGAGCAGCACGAGACCCTGCTCGCCACCGCCCGCGCCGACCTCCTCGCCACCTTCCTGGCGGAGCCCCCGGCGCTCCCGCCCGCGCCCCAGCCCCCGGCCCTCGAACCTGCCGCCCGCCTCCGCGTCGTCCCGCCCGCACCCGTGGGCGGGCAAAGTGACCCCGACGGTTCCTTTGACCGCCCAACCCCGGCGGCGGCCGACACCGGCGCCCCCGCGGACGCCCCGCAGCCGCCCGACCCCCCGAGCCCCTCGCCGCCCGAGACCTCAACGCCCGCGGACGCCCCGCCACCCGTGGGCCGTCAAGGTGACCACCACGGTCCCTTTGACCGCCCAACTCCCGTGCCACCCACGCCCGCGGACGACCACCCAACGCCGGCACCCCCCACCCCCTCGCCGCCAATCCCATCGACGCCCGCGGAAACACGCCGCGCCCCGAAGCCATCGCGGCCGACCCCCAGCGCCGCGAAGCGCCGCGCCCTCACCTACCTCGCCACCCTCCTCGTCCTCGCCGCCCTCATCGGGGCCGCCATCGCGGCCATCGGCCAGATCGACACGAGCCCGCAACACGCGCCCTGGGACTCGCCCGACGCGCCCGAGGTCCATCCCTCGCCGCTGATCGATCAGTAGAAGACCGACGGCCGCTGCGCCGTCAGGAGCGACTCGATCAGCCGCTGTGCCTCGGCGGCCCACGCCTCGCCGTCCGCCGCATCCGCGTCGAGGAACGCGTAGGGCACCTCGTTGCGCTGGCACATCCGCTCGACGATCGGGACGCCGGGGCCGCGCTCGTAGATGACCCCGCGGACCATGGTGTCGACGGTCCGTTCGAGCATCATCTCCAGGCGCGAGCCGTGCAGCGGCTCCTCGTCGACCGTCCCGAGGGCCCACAGCAGCACCGTCACGTTGGCCAACGCGTAGCGCAGCGTGCCGATCACGTCGGGGTCGCCGATCCAGCACTCGCCGCCGGCCTCGTCGATCGCCGCGCGCCCCTCCTCGGTCCGCGTGACCACGCGCACGGCGTGACCCTCGGCGGCCAGGGCGCGCGTCAGCGTCAGCCCGCGACAGCCACCGCCGACGAGCAGGACCCTCACAGGCCGAGCTCGGTTCGCAGCTGATCGATCGTCTGCTCGGGCTGGCCCTTCGAGCGGCGCTTCTCGTTGATGCGGTCGAGCATCTGCGCGACCTCGAGATCGGCCATGTAGTCGTCGCGGCGCTTGAAGTTGTCGCGCTGGTGCTCGCGCACCTGCGCGTGCAGCGTGTCCTCGGTCAGCTCGGCCTCGCCGCGGCGCCGGCGCCGGGCGTTGGCCGCCTCGAGCATCTGGTCGAGGTCGTCGATCTCGTTCTGCACCTCGTCCTCGATCGAGCGCGTCGGCTTCCAGTCGAGCTGCTTGGAGCCGTTGCCCGGCACGAAGACGCCGAGCAGGATGAGGAAGACCAGCAGCCCGCCGACCAGGCCCGTCATGATCAGCGCGAAGGTGTCGGCGGCCAGCAGCAACAAGGCCGCGCGAGTGTACGTTCCCGCCCGTGGCCGCGTTCCGCTTCTGCCCTCTCTGCGGCGCCGCGCTGACCCCGCTGCCCGACGGCCATCGCGACGCCGGCCGGCCCGCCTGTCCTCAGGGCCACTACGTCCACTACGACAACCCGGCCGTCACGACGTTCGCGTTCGTGGCCGATCCGGCCGGGCGGTTCCTCGCGCTGCGCCGCGCCCACGAGCCCTGCCTCGGGCAGTGGGACCTGCCGGGTGGCTTCATCGACGGCGGCGAGGCGCCGGCCGCCGCGATCGTCCGGGAGATCGCCGAGGAGACCGGCCTGCACGCCGAGCTGCTCGGCGTCCTGGGCGCCTACTCCTCGGTCTACGGCGAGACCGGCCGCCACACGGTCGACATCGGCTTCCTGGCCCGGGTGCAACGGACCGCAGATATGTTGCTTTCCGATGAGAAGAGCGAGGCGGGCTGGTTCGCCCTCGACGACTTCCCCGCCCCCGCCTTCGCCGGTGAACGCGCCGGCCTGGCCGATCTGAAAGCGTCCCCACCCCCATGGACTTCTCCCTCACCGACGAACAGCAGCTGATCCAGGAGACCGCGCGCGACTTCGCGCACCAGGTCGTGCGCCCCCGCGCCGACGAGAACGCGCGCAAGCACCACTTCGACGTCGAGCTCGCGCGGATGATCGCCGAGCAGGGCTACCTCGGGGCGATCATCCCCCGCGAGTACGGCGGCGCCGGCCTCGACTACGTGACCTACGGCATCGTCGTCGAGCAGATCGGCGCGGTCGACTCCGCGATGCGCACCGTCATCTCCGTGCAGACCTCGCTGGTCTGCAGCGCGATCCTCAAGTACGGCACCGAGGGGCAGAAGCAGGAGTACCTGCCCAAGTTGTGCTCGGGCGAGTGGCTGGGCTGCTTCGGCCTGACCGAGCCCGACACGGGATCCGACGCGGCCAACCAGCGGACGCGCGCGACCAAGGTCGACGGCGGCTGGAAGATCAACGGCGCGAAGATGTGGATCTCGATGGGCAACCACGCGAAGGTCGCGCTCGTCTTCGCCCAGACCGACCCCGAGAAGAAGCACCGCGGCCTGGCCTGTTTCCTGGTCGACACCGACCAGCCCGGCTACCAGGCCACGGAGATCCACGGCAAGATGGGCCTGCACGGCTCGGACACCGCGGCGATCTCGCTCGACGACGTGTTCGCCTCCGACGACCAGGTGCTCGGCGAGGTCGGCGCCGGCTTCAAGGTGGCCATGAGCGCGCTGGACTCCGGCCGCTACAGCGTCGCCTCGGGCTGCGTCGGCATCTGCCAGTACGTGCTGGACGAGTCGGTCCGCTACGCCACCGAGCGCAAGCAGTTCGACCGGCCGATCGCCTCCTTCCAGCTCGTGCAGGGCATGCTCGCCGAGATGAAGGTCAAGACCGACGCCGCACGGCTGCTGACGTGGCGCGCCGGCTGGCTCAAGGACCAGGGCAAGCCGAACACGACCGAGACCTCGATCGCCAAGTTCTTCGCGACCGAGGCGGCGCAGTGGTGCGCCAACGAGGCCATCCAGGTCCACGGTGGCGCCGGCTACGTCGACGACCATCCGGTCGAGCGCGCGTTCCGCGACGTCCGCGTCACCACGCTCTACGAGGGCACGTCCCAGATCCAGCGCCTGATCATCGGCAAGGCCCTGACCGGCATCAACGCCATTGCCTAGGCTCGGCGTCGTCGGCGCTGGGACGATGGGCGCGGGGATCGCCCAGCTCGGCGCGCAGGCCGGATGGGAGACGCTCGTCCACGACCCGGTCGCCGACGTCGACGCGGCGGTGGCGAGGATCGTCGCGCGCTGGGAGAAGAAGGGCGCGTCGTTCACCGCGCCGCTCACCGCGCCGGAGCTGACCGACCTCGCGGGCTGCGACGTGATCGTCGAGGCGATCCCCGAGCGTCTCGAGCTCAAGCAGCAGCTGTTCGGCCGGCTCGGCGAGATCGCGCCCGACGCGGTGCTGTGCTCGAACACCTCCTCGATCCCGATCACCGCGATCGCCGGCGCCGCACCCGACCCGTCGAAGGTCGTCGGCATGCACTTCTTCAACCCGCCGCCGGTCATGAAGCTCTGCGAGGTCATCCCGGCGATGCAGTCGAGCGAGGACGCCGTGCAGCGGGTGACCGATCTCGCCGAGGCGATGGGCAAGCGCCCGATCCGCTGCGCCGACGTCGCCGGCTTCGTCGTCAACCGCACCAACCGGCCGTTCGGCCTCGAGGCGCTGCGCTGCCTGTCCGAGCGCGTCGCCGACGTCGAGACGATCGATCGCATCTACCGGCTGGGCGGCGGCTTCCGCATGGGTCCGTTCGAGCTGCAGGACCTCGTGGGCATCGACGTCGGCTACGAGGTCAGCCTGTCGTTTCACGAGCTCGGCTTCGGCGAGCCCCGCTGGCGCCCCTCGACGCTGAGCGCGCGGATGGTCTCGGCCGGCTGGCTCGGGCGCAAGTCGGGCCGAGGCTGGTACGCCTACCCCGACGACGGCGCCAAGCACCGCCCCCAGGACCCCGAGGCGCCACCGGTCACGGGCGGCGCCACCGTCGAGGGCATGGGCCCGCTGGCCGACACGCTCAAGGCGCTCGCGACGACGCCGGACGGCCCGACGATCTGGGTCGACGGCCTCGGCGGGCTGATCGAGGGCGAGACGTTCTACGCGGTGCTGCCGCTCAACCTGATCGAGGTCACCGGCGAGCACGGCGAGCAGGCCTTCGCAGCGATGGGCCTGCACACCGCGCGCGTCGCCCCGTCGCCGGGCGGCGTCCTGCCGCGCGCGATCTGCCAGCTCGTCAACGAAGCGCACTTCTCGCTCGGCGAGGGCGTCGCGAGCGCACAGGACATCGACGACGGGCTCGTGCTCGGGCTCAACCACCCCCGCGGGCCGCTGGCCTGGGGCGAGATCCTCGGGCTCGACAACGTCCGCCAGGTCCTCACCGAGCTGCGCGAGGTCCACGGCGACGCCTACCGCATCGCGCCGGCGCTGCGATGAGCACGATCCGCCGCGTCTGCGTCGACCACCTCACCCTCCCGGTCGCCGACCTCGAGGCCAGCCAGGCCTTCTACTCGGCGGTCCTCGCCGCGCTGGAGTTCAACGAGGAGCGCGTCGAGGGCCTGCCGACCTGGGGACCGCCGGGCGCCGAGGACTTCTCGATCGCCCCGGGCGCTCCGCCGCCCGACGGCATGCATCTGGCGTTCCTCGCCGAGACGCGCGAGCAGGTCGCCGCCTTCCATGCCGCCGGCCTGGCCGCCGGCGGGCGCGACAACGGCGAGCCGGGACCGCGGCCGAAGTACCACGAGGGCTACTACGCGGCCTTCCTGCTCGACCCCGACGGCAACAACGTCGAGGCGGTCCTGCACGAGCGACCTCACGAACCGGAGCCCCCGCTCGTTTCACCCGCGTGATCCCGTTCCAGCGGTTCCTCGACGAGCAGCGCGACTGCGTGTGGCGCTTCGCTGTCGCGTCGGTCGGCCGGCAGGACGCCGACGACGTCTTCCAGGAGACGTTCCTCTCGGCGATGAAGGCCTACCCGCGGCTGCGCACCGGGTCGAACCTGCAGGCGTGGGTGATGACCATCGCGCACCGCAAGGCGCTCGACCATCACCGGGCCGTCAAACGGCGCCCGACCCTCCCGGGCGAGGTGCCCGAGCAGGCCCACCACGACGCGCGCGACCCCGGCGACGAGGTCTGGCAGCAGGTCCGGGAGCTCCCGCCCAAGCAGCGAGCGGCGATCACGCTGCGCTTCGCGGCCGACCTCGACTACGAGGCGATCGCCAAGGCGACCGGCACGTCGGCCGACGCCGCGCGCAAGAACGTCCACGAAGGCATGAAGAAGCTCCGAACCGAGGTCACCGCATGAGCCCCACCACCATCACCGCCCCCTCCGCAGCCGGCGCCGCCGGCGCGGCCGCCCGCTTCGCCGCGACCGCGCCCGCCGACGTCCACTACGCCGTCGTCGACACGCCGATCGGCAAGGTCGTCGCCGCGCGCACCGAGCGCGGGCTCGCGCGGCTGGCCTACGAGGAGTTCAACGGCGGCCTCGACCGCGTGCTCGAGCAGCTCGCCGTCCGGCTGTCCCCGCGCATCCTCGAGGGCCCCGCCCGGCTCGACGACGTCCGCCGCGAGCTCGACGAGTACTTCGCGGGCCGGCGCACCGCGTTCGACCTGCCGCTCGACTTCTCCTACGTCAAGACGCCGTTCGGCCGCCGCATCCTGGAGGCCTGCGCGACGATCCCGTTCGGCGAGGTGTCCAGCTACCGCGCGATGGCGACCAAGGCCGGATCGGCGGCCGCCGTGCGCGCCGCGGGCACCGCCCTGGGCAACAACCCGATCCCGATCGTCGTCCCCTGTCACCGCGTGCTGCGCACCGGCGGCGGGCTGGGCGGCTACACCGGCGGCGTCGAGCGCAAGGAGACGTTGCTTCGGATCGAGGGCGCGCTGCTCTAGATTGCCGTGGATGCGCCTCCTGCGCGGCACGGTCGCCGCCCTTCTCCTCGCCCTGGCCCTCCCCGCCATGGCGTCCGCCCACCCCGAGCGCCTCACCGCGTTCGCCTTCCCGGTCAAGGGCAAGGTGCCGGACTACCGGACCACCGGGCCCAAGAACGTCGTCTGCAAGGCGAACTCCGGGAAGCTGCTGCGCAAGACGTATGGCGCAAAGAAGCAGCGCGGGGTGCTCAAGAAGCGGCTGAGGCTGCTGAAGGGCTGTCGGTTCCACGACATCCAGGCGGCGATCGACAAGGCCAAGAGCGGCTACCGGATCATGGTCATGCCCGGCGTCTACAAGGAGACGCCGAGCCGCAAGGTGCCGTTCGGCGCGCCCGGCCAGCCCCCGTGCGCCGACGACTACGTGACCGTCGAGGAGGGCTACGGGCAGGCGCCGCCGCCCGCCGGCCCGCGCTCCAACGACCTTCCGGAGCGGGCCAACCGCAACTACGCGGTCAAGTGCCCGAACTCCAAGAACCTGATCGCGGTGATCGGCGACACGCGCCCCGAGCCGAACCCAAGCGCGCCGACGACCCCGATCTGCACCCAGCTGTGCAACCTGCAGATCGAGGGCATGGGCCGCAAGCCCGCCGACGTCCGCATCGTCGGCGACCGCGTCAAGACCGACGTGCTGCGGATCGACCGCGCCAACGGGATCTTCCTGCGCAACTTCATGGTCGAGCAGGGCGCGTTCAACGACGTCGACCTCGTCGAGGTCGACGGCTTCCGCGTCTCGCACGTGATCGCGCGCTGGGCCCAGAACTACGGGATCCTCTCGTTCACCGCGACCCACGGGCTCTACGACCACGACATCGGCTACGGCAACGGCGACTCGGGCCTGTACCCCGGCTCGACGATGAAGGGCTGTGCCACCAACGGCGGCATCGACCCCAACACCTACGGGCTCTGCGACGCCCCGGCCGGCACCGCCGACCCGCGCGCCAACTGCGGCGCTCCGTCGATCGAGATCCGCAACTCGCTCAGCTACGGCAACACGCTGGGCTACTCGGGCACCGCGGGCAACTCGACCTACGTCCACGACAACAAGTTCTTCGACAACGCGACCGGCCTGACGACCGACTCGTTCGCCTCCGGGCACCCGGGCATGCCCCAGGAGTGCTTCCAGTGGGAGAACAACGAGATCTACTCGAACAACAACAACGTGTTCGCGTCCGACCGCCAGGCCTACTGCGCGGCGACGCCGTTCGCCAAGCGCAAGAAGGACATCGTCTGCCCGCAATTCCAGACCGCGGTCGGCACGGGCATCCTGATCGGCGGCGGCAACCGCAACCTGTTCAAGGGCAACCACGTCTACGACAACTGGCGCTACGGCGTCTACCTGCTGAGCATCCAGGCGTCGCTGCGCGGCGACAACAACCCCAACCACCAGCAGGACACGTCGAACCAGAACCTGATCATCGGCAACACGTTCGGCACCAGCCCGTCCGGTCAGCGCATGCCCAACGGCCTCGAGGTCGAGTGGGACTCCGCGGGCCAGGGCAACTGCTTCGACGGCAACAAGACACAGTCGCCCAGCGAGCCGGCGTCGCTGCCCGCCTGCCCCGGCTCGCCGATCTGGCTGCCCCAGAACCCGGCGGTCCTCGCCGCCGCCGCGCCGTGCACGGCCTGGGACCCCAACAACATGCCCAACCCGCCGGGCTGCGACTGGTTCACGACGCCCGCCAAGCCCAAGTGAGCCGCGCGGTCCTGACCGCGCTGACGGCGGCGGCCGGACTCGCCGTCGCGGGCTGTGGCGGCGGCGGCGAGGACACGAAGCCGGGCTCCGGCCTGTCGTGGGAGGGCACGCCGAAGGTGTTCCGGGCCAAGAACCTGCCCGACGACCGCGTCGTCATCGCCCGCGTCAAGAACGACGGCGACACCACGCTGCACCTGATCGCCAAGAACCTCAAGGTGCGCGACGCCTCGGGCACGCCGCTGCTGGCCTCGGCGGCATTCACCACCAACTACGCCCACGGCCTGTTCGGGATGCTCCAGCAGCCCAAGCCGGTCCCGCCCGCCGAGTTGATCCGCCTGGGGAAGGTCGCGTTCATCCCCGCCGGCGCGAGCGTGCCGTTCTACGCGGCCTGGCGACTGAAGCCGGGGGCCGAGGGCCCGTTCACGGTCGACTACGGCAAGGGCACGCTGGTGCTGCCCGACGCCACCGGGGTCTCGGCGGGCCGCTAGGCCGCGCAGTCGTAGGCGTCCTCGAGGGCGCCCGCGACGTTGTCCCACTCCAGGCCGGTGTCGAGCCGCACGCCGACCCAGCCGCGATGGCCCACGTAGGGCGGGCGGAAGTAGTGCTCGGGCTCTCCCTCGATCAGCGCCTGGGCCATGCCCTCGGGCGCGGCGCACCACACCGCGACGTGCGGGTCCTCGTGGAAGTGGGCCATGTAGAACGCGAACTGGCGCTTGCCGCGGAAGTAGCCCGGATGGCCGTGGCTGAGCCGCACGCTGACGTCGGGCATCGCCAGCAGCAGCTTGGCGATGCGCTTCTCCGTCACCGCGGGCCGGGCTGCGGGAACTGCCCCTTGACCATCCGGTCCCAGGCGCGATCGGTCGACAGCCGCCGCACGTTGAGCAGGATCTTCGCCGACGGCGTGACCCGGTAGCGCGTGCGCGGCCGCCGTGCGTTGATCGCGCGCTCGACGACCTTGGCGACCGCCTCGGGCCCGGCGCCCAGCTTGGCCATCGGCCCGCTGTAGGCGTCGGTGGTCGCCTTGGCCACGGCCGAGTTGAAGTCGCCGTACGCGCCGCCGTCGGGCGCGGGCGTCCCGGCCGCCGCGGTCTCGCCGAACTCCGTGCGGATGAGGCCCGGCTGAACGATGACGACCCCGACGCCGAAGCCGGCGACCTCGAAGCGCAGCGCGTCGCTCATCGCGTCGACGGCGTACTTCGTCGCGTGGTAGATGCCACCGCCCGGGAACACGAAGTTCGCGCCCATCGAGCTCATGTTCACGATCCGGCCCCAGCCCTGGTCGCGCATCCCGGGCAGGCACAGCTGACACATCCGCAGCAGCCCCATGACGTTCGTCTCGAACTGCCGGCGCACGGTCTCCATCGGCAGCGTCTCGAGCGCGCCGGATTGCGAGTAGCCCGCGTTGTTGACCAGCGCCCCGACCGCGCCCTCGCGCTCGACGACGTGGTCGACCGCCGCACGCATCGAGTCCTCGTCGGTGACGTCGAGCGCCAGCGTCCGGCAGCCCTTGGCCTCGAGGCCGGCAAGCACCTCGACCTTGCGCGCGGTGGCGTAGACCGTGTGCCCGTTGCCCACCAGGCGCTCCGCGGTCGCGCGGCCGATGCCCGTCGAGCAGCCGGTGATCAGGACAGCCTTGGAAGCCATGGCGACGAACATAAAGGGGTCAGACCCCTTTATGTTGCGCTTGTGGCCCAGGAGCACCTCGACCGGCTGAGCGCCGTCGACGCGGCCTTCCTGCATCAGGAGGGCTCGGCGACGCACATGCACATCGGCGGACTGGCGCTGTTCGAGGGCGAGCCGCCCACCCACGCCGAGCTCCTCGACCACATCCGCGGGCGGCTGCACCTCGTGCCGCGCTACCGCCAGCGCGTCGCGCCCGCGCCGCTGAACCTCGGCCGCCAGCGCTGGATCGACGACCCGCGCTTCAACCTCGAGTACCACGTGCGCCACAGCGCGCTGCCCTCTCCCGGCAGCCAGGAGCAGCTGCACCGGCTGGCCGCGCGGATCTTCTCCCAGCGCCTGGATCGCACCAAGCCGCTGTGGGAGCTGTGGATGGTCGAGGGCCTGGCCGAGGGCGGCTTCGCGCTGATCTCCAAGACCCACCACTCGCTCGTCGACGGCGTCAGCGGGGTGGACCTGATGACCACGCTGTTCGACCTCGACCCGCGGGGCAACGACCTCGGCGCGCCGCCGCCGTGGGTGCCCAGCCCGAGCCCATCGGAGGCCCAGCTCGCCGCGACCGCGCTGCAGGACACCGTCGGCCGTGCCGCCACGCTGCCGCTGCGCGCGCTCGGGGCGCTGAGCCGCCCGGGCCGCGCGCTGGAGGAGGCGCGCGAGGCCGGCGCCGCGCTCGGCGAGGTCGTCTCGCGCGGCATGACGGCCGCGCCCGACACGCCGCTGAACGTCCGCATCGGGCCGCACCGGCGCATCGCCACCGTCGAGGCCCGCCTCGACGACCTCAAGGCGATCAAGTCCGCGCTCGGCGGCACGGTCAACGACGTCGTCCTCGCCGTCTCGGCCGGCGCCGTGCGCCGCTGGCTGCACGAGCGCGGCCTGCGCACCGAGGGCATGGACATGCGCGTCTGCGTCCCGATGTCGACGCGCTCGAAGGCCGACGCAGGCGCGATGGGCAACCAGATCACGCAGGTCGTCGTGCCGTTCCCGGTCTACCTGGGCGATCCGCTCGAGCGCCTGCGCGTGGTCAGCGAGGCGATGCGCGACGTCAAGGAATCAAAGCTCGCGGCCGGCGCCGAGATGATCGCCGGGATGCAGGACTTCGCACCGCCGACGCTGCTGGCGCAGGCCTCGCGGATGAACTTCTCCGGCCGCTTCTTCAACCTGCTGGTCACCAACGTGCCGGGGCCGCAGGTGCCGCTCTACGTGCTGGGCAAGCAGCTGCGTGCGGTGTTCCCGATCGCCTTCCTGGCCGGCGACCGCGCGCTGGCCATCGCCGTCATGTCCTACGACGGCGGCGTGAACTTCGGCCTGATCGCCGACCTCGACTCCATGCCGGACCTCGACACCGTGCGTGACGGCATCGAGCGCTCGATCGAGGAGTACCTGGCGCTCAGCGGGCGGCGGGGCGCAGCGCGGGGCGCGCGACGTCCGCGCAGTGCGCGCTAGGCGCCGAGACGACCGGCGAGACCTTCGGGTATGTGAATTCGTGAGACGGCATCGTGAGGCTCCCAACGCAGCCAAGATTCGACTCTGGCGGCGTTATTCCGGTGCGATGGACGTATGTACGAGGAAGGTGAGCGAGCCCTCAACTTCGCCCCCGGGCCGGTTGGGGGTGTTCGGCGGCAGGCGCGCCGCCCGCTCGATACTGTCGCGCCAGGATGCACGCGCTCACCTTCCAGGCCCCGCGCGAGCTCGCGCTGATCGAGAAGCCGGAGCCGGAGATCACCGCGCCGACCGATGCGGTCATCCGCATCTCCGCCACCGGCGTCTGCGGCTCGGACCTCCACATCTACCACGGGCGCACGCCGATGGAGCCCGGCTTCACGATCGGCCACGAGTACGTCGGCGTCGTGGAGGCGGCCGGAGACGGCGTGACGAGCGTCAGCGTCGGCGACCGCGTCCTCGGCGCCTTCCAGGTCGCCTGCGGCGTCTGCTTCTTCTGCCGCCACAGCAACTTCCACAAGTGCGACGCGTCGCGGACCTTCGGCCACGGAGCGGCCCTCGGCGACCTGCAGGGCACGCAGGCCGAGCTCGCGCTGGTCCCCCACGCCAACCTCACGCTGCGCCGCGTGCCCGAAGCGCTGTCCGACGACGTGGCGCTGTTCGCCGGTGACGTCTCGGCGACGGGCTACCACGCCACCGTCGGCGCCGGGATCGCCGCCGGCGACGTCGCCGTCGTACTCGGCCTCGGTCCCGTCGGCCTGTGCGCGGTGCAGGCGGCGATGATCGGGGGCGCGTCGCGCGTCATCGCGGTCGACACCGTCGAGCAGCGCCTCGACGTCGCGCGCTCCTTCGGCGCCGAGGCCGTCCACCTCACCGAGCAGGACCCGCGCGCCGAGGTCAAGCGCCTGACGGAAGGTCGTGGCGCCGACCTCGCCGTGGAGGCGGTCGGTGACGGCCGCGCGCTCGATCTGGCCATCCGGATGGTCCGCAAGTGCGGCACGGTGTCGATCGTCGGCGTGCACGCGGCGCGCACCGAGGTGCACATGGGCCTCGCCTGGATCAAGTCACTGAAGATGGTCATGGGCCACGCGAACGTCATCGCGCACCTCGACCCGGTCCTCGCCCTGCTGGGCTCCGGCCGGCTGGATCCGTCCCCGCTCGTCACCCACCACATGCCCCTGGCCGACGCGGCCGAGGCCTATGCCCTCTACGACCAGCGCGAAGCGCTCAAGATCGTCCTGAACCCATGATCGACGTCATCGACCCGTCCACCGGCCAGACCTACGCGGAGGTCCCCCTGGCGGGGCCCGAGGAGGTCGACGCCGCCGTCCGCGCGGCGCGCGCCGCCTTCGAGCCCGGCAGCGACTGGCGCCGGATGTCGGCCCACGACCGCGGCAAGCGGATCGGCAAGCTGGCCGAGCTCATCGACTCAGAGGCCGACGCGATGGCGCTGATGGAGTCGCGCGACACCGGCAAGCCCGTGAAGTTCGCGCGTGCCGTCGACGTCGCCAGCGCCGTGCGCCACCTCGAGTACTTCGCGGGCTGGCCGACCAAGATCGAGGGCGCGCAGCTGCCGGTCTCGGCGCCCGACACCCTGGCCTACACGCTGCGCGAGCCCGTCGGCGTCTGCGGCCAGATCATCCCGTGGAACTTCCCGCTGCTGATGGCGGCGTGGAAGCTCGGCCCGGCGCTCGCCGCGGGCTGCACCATCGTCCTGAAGCCCGCCGAGCAGACGCCGATGACCGCGCTGCGCGTGGGCGAGCTCGCGCTCGAGGCCGGTATCCCCGAGGGCGTGCTGAACGTCATCACCGGCGACGGCACGACCGGCGCGGCGCTCGTCGACCATCCCGGCGTCGACAAGATCGCCTTCACCGGCTCGACCGCCGTCGGCCGCGAGATCGGCGCCAAGGCGGGCCGCGCGCTCAAGCGCGTGACGCTCGAGCTGGGCGGCAAGTCGCCGAACATCATCCTGCCCGACGCGGACCTGCGCGCGGCGACCAAGGGGTCGTTCAGCGGCATCTACTTCAACACGGGCCAGGCCTGCAACGCCGCCAGCCGGCTGTTCGTCCACAGCGACCAGTTCGACGAGGTCGTCGGCGCGCTCGCCGAGCAGGCGAGCAAGACCGTGCCCGGCCCGGCCACCGACCCCAAGACGTTCGTCGGGCCGGTCATCAGCGCCGAGCAGCACGAGCGGGTCCGCGGCTACATCGAGGCGGGCAGGGCCGAGGCCGAGCTCGTGGCCGGCGGCGGCACCGATCTCGGCGACGGCGGCTACTTCATCGAGCCGACGCTGTTCGTGGCCGACAGCGACGAGGCGTCGATCGTCCGCGAGGAGATCTTCGGGCCCGTGCTCGTCGCCCAGCGCTACGAGACGATCGAGGAGGTCGCCGCCCGCGCCAACGACTCCGAGTACGGCCTGGCCGCCGGCGTGTGGACGCGCGACCTGTCCAGCGCCCACAAGCTGGCCGGCCTGCTGCGCGCCGGCTCGGTCTACGTCAACTCGTGGGGCGGCAGCGACCCCGCGGCCCCGTTCGGCGGCTTCAAGGCCTCGGGCATCGGCCGCGAGCACGGCCGCGACGGCCTCGAGGCCTACCTGGAGACCAAGACCGTCTTCACGCAGCTCTGAGGTAGCGTCCGCGGGCATGGGCCTGCTCAAGACCGCCGCGATGTACGCCAAGCGCACCAAGAAGCTCGACGCGCCGACCGACCTCTACGCGCACCGCATCGGGCTGCTCGAGGGCGACGAGCTCGACCTCGCGACGCTGCGCGGCAAGCCGACGCTGATCGTCAACACGGCCAGCAAGTGCGGCTACACGCCGCAGTTCGAGGGGCTGCAGCAGCTGCATGAGACCTACGGCGAGCGCGGCCTGCAGGTGCTCGGCTGCCCGTCCGGCGACTTCGCGGAGCAGGAGCTCGAGGGCGGCGAGGCGATCGGCGAGTTCTGCCAGCGCAACTACGGCGTGAGCTTCACGATGACCGAGAAGGTCTCGGTCCGCGCGGAGCCGCACCCGCTCTGGGACGACCTCGCGCGCCAGCCCGGCTCCGCGCCGCCCGCCTGGAACTTCTCGAAGTACCTCGTCGGCGCCGACGGCCGCCTCGTCGCCCACTGGGGCACGAAGGTCACGCCGGAGGACCCGGCGATCACTGCCGCAATCGAGGCGCAGCTCGACTAGCCTCCGCGGCGCTGACCATGCAGCGCCTCCTGGTCGTCTTGATCGTCGCGTTCCTGGCGGCGCCCGCCGCGGCGGACGCCCGCATCGTCGTGCAGAAGTCGATCGCCGGTGTGTCCGTCGGGATGAGCAGGGCGAAGCTCGTCGAGCGCAAGGGTCAGCCGCTGCGTCGCCGGTCGACCGGCAAGGGCACCTACCAGGTCACGCTGTGGAGCTTCGCCGGTCCGCTCGACGTCGGCTTTCAGCGCCGCGGTCCGAAGGTGACCAGCGTGACGACCTACGACGCGACACAGCGCACGGCCTCGGGCATCGGGCCGGGCTCGACCCGCAAGCAGGTGCGCGCCGCGCTGAAGGGCGAGCGCTGCAACGAGTTCGGCTGCGCGATCGGCAGCCTCGCGCCGGACACGGTCTACACCGAGTTCGACTTCGGCAGCGACGGTGCGGGACCGGTCGAGTGGGTCGCGGTCGGCAGGACCCGCCCGGCGGGCCGCTAGCGCCCTAGGACGGCTGCGCGGCCTGCTCGGCGGGCTTGGCCCACTGGGCCTCGGCGAGATCACCGACGGGGAGGTTCTCCGGCGTCGGCACCTCAGGGGTGTCGCGCAGGTACCACTCGGCGTCGAGCGCCGCCTGA
Organism: Solirubrobacteraceae bacterium; assembly: GCA_045805505.1. Taxonomy (GTDB): domain Bacteria; phylum Actinomycetota; class Thermoleophilia; order Solirubrobacterales; family Solirubrobacteraceae; genus BP-464. The sequence continues at coordinate 7,322 of JBJMLA010000153.1, read as the reverse complement.
CAGCCCGAGCCGGCCGCCGTGATGGCCTGGCGGTAGGTGTGGTCGACGAGGTCGCCGGCGGCGAAGACGCCCGGCAGCTTCGTGCGCGTCGAGCGCCCCTCGGTCTTGACGTAGCCGTTCTCGTCGAGCTCGACGAGGCCCTCGACGACCGAGGACTGCGGCTCGTGCCCGATGGCGATGAAGGCACCGCCGAACGGCACCTCCTTGAGCTCGTCGGTCTCGGTGTTGCGCAGCTTGGCGACGCGCTGGAACGCGCCCTCGCCCTCGTGGAACTCCTCGACGACGTAGGGCGTGAGGAAGTGCAGGTTCTCCATCTCCCTCGCCCGCTCGACCATGATCTTCGACGCGCGGAACTCGGCGCGGCGGTTGACCACCGTGACGTTCTTGCCGAACTTGGCGAGGAAGATGGCCTCCTCCATCGCCGAGTCGCCGCCGCCGATGACGAGGATCTCGTGGTCCTTGAAGAACGCGGCGTCGCACGTGGCGCAGTAGGAGATGCCGCCGCCGGAGAGCTCGTCCTCGCCCTTGATGCCGAGCTTCTTGTGCTCGGCGCCCATGGCCAGGATGACCGTGCGGGTGCGGTGCTCCTCGCCGGCGATCCACACCTTGTGGATGCCGCCGGGCTCGTCGGAGAGCTCGATCTTCTCGGCCTCGTCGGTGATCAGGCGCGCACCGAAGCGCTCGGCCTGGTCGCGGAAGCGCTGCATCATCTCCGGGCCCATGATCCCCTCGGGGAAGCCGGGGTAGTTCTCGACGTCCGTCGTCTGCTGGAGCAGGCCTCCCCAGGCGAAGCCCTCGGCCACCAGGGGCTCGAGGTTGGCTCGCGCGGTATAGAGCGCGGCGGTGTAGCCCGCGGGCCCGGAGCCGACGATGATGACGTTCTCGATGCGGTCGGAATTCATGCTTCACTAAGTATAGCTATGGACTTCTCGCCCCGGTGCTCGGCCCGCCAGCCGGCCACGGTCTTGCGCAGCTGCAGGTAGGCGACGGCTCCCGGCAGCGTCGGCAGCCAGAAGGCGAACGCGCGGTAGGTCAGCACGGACACGGTGGCCAGGCCGAAGTCCACGCCGAACGCGGCGAACGCGCCGATCATGCCGCCGTCGACGCCGCCGATCCCGCCGGGCAGCGGCAGCACGTTGCCGAGCATGCCCACGAAGTAGGCCACGATGATGATCCCGATGGTCGGCGTGTGGTCGCCGAACGCGTGGAAGGCGGCCCACAGCGTCGCGATGTCGCCCGCCCACCACAGCACCGCGCCCAGGACCCCCCACTCGCGGTCGCGCACGATGTCGACCGCGGTGCGCACGCCCGACGCCACCGACGCCGGGGCGGTGGCGACCTTGGCGATGATCCGGTGCACGCGACCGTGACCGTCGGCCCAGCCCGCCAGGCGACGCTCGACGTCCTGCGGGATCAGCGCGGTGGTGTAGACGAGCACGAACGCCACCGATGCGACGATCGCCGGGATCATCGTGATGGCGAACGGCGCGTTGCCGTGGAACAGCCCGAGGTAGAGCCCGAAGCCGACGAGCACAAGGGCCAGCGCGTAGACCGTGTAGAGCAGGACGATGAAGGCGACCATCCGGCAGGCGACGATCCGGCGCTCCATGCCCGACCGCCGCAGCGCCCACGCGGTCAGCGCGATGCCGCCGGCGCCGGCCGCCGCGAACAGCCGCGTGGCGGCCACGCCGGCCATGGTGATCTGGTAGCTGGCCTTCCAGCCGACCTTGCTGCGCCCGCGGACGAAGACGGTGCGAAACAGCCAGACGTAGCCCAGGAAGCTCACGCACTCGAACAGCACACCGGCGCCGAGCCAGAGCGGGTCACCGTTGTCCAGCCGCGACCACGTCTCGCTCAGGCCGGTGAGCTTGGGCAGCACGAAGTACAGGAACGCGACCGCCGACGCGACGAACAGGCCGAAGAGCAGCGCGCCGCGCCGCGTGATCGCGACCTTGGGCGCCTCCTCGTCGTCGGGATCCTCGACGTGCGGGTGGGCCTCCTGGACCGGTGCGTCGCTCACGCGTGCGCCCTTGCCTCCAGCGCCTGCACGCCGCGCGACACGCGGATCGCCGCGGGCGCGACGACCGGTGCCGCATGGCGTACGACCTCCGTCAGCGCGTACCCGGCGATGAGGTCGGTGACGTAGTGCTCGCCGAGGTGCACGAGCGCGTAGCCGAGCGTCAGCGCGTAGGCCCACCCGAACGCGCCCTGCACCGGCCCGGCGTCCCGCAGGACCCGCGCGGCCATCACGGAAGTGGCGAAGTGCAGTGACGGCATGGCCGCGAGTGGGTTGCCCCCGAGAAAACCGTACATCGGGTCCCAGCGGTCTTTCCAGAACGCCTCGCCGTGCTCAACCATCATCCGACGAAGGTCGGGGTCGCAGCGGCCGTGGACCGCGGCGTACCACGGCGGCGCGGTCGGGATCAGCCAGTAGAAGACGACGCCGGTGTCGAAGACGCCGTAGATCAGCGCCGCGCCGCGCGGGAACTGCTCGCGCCGGCGGGCCAGCAGGTACACGACGGTCCCGTGCGGGAAGAAGAACCACAGCCAGTGGGCCCAGACGAGGACCTTGTCGAACGTGGTGATCCGGCCCGGGCGAGAGAACGCCCGCTGCAGCCGCAGGCCCGGGAGCCGGCCCAGCCCGATGATCCGGTCGATGCGCACCGGGTAGTCGATCCGGACACGGCGCTTGAGCGCCTCCGGATCGTCGTTGGGCATCTCGTAGTGGGCGATGTAGCCCCACATCTGCAGCAGCACCGTCGCGACGTCGCGCGCGGCCGTCCGGCGCACCGCGACGCACAGGGCGAAGGGCGCGGCGACGGAGGTGGCGGTGACGGCCGGTGGCGGGATGCGCAACCGCCTGCGCAACAGCGGAGCGGCCACGCCGGTGGCCACCAGCGCCCACGCTCCAGACCGGATGGCGCGGCTGGACGGGCGCATGTGCGCCAGATCATAGGTGCGGGTTCCGACGGCTCGCCGTCAGATGACCGCGGTCCGGGTCGGCCGCCGGGCGGCCTCCCGCACGAAGCTCTCGATCACCGACGACGCCTCGTCGGCCTCCGGGTGCCACTGCACGCCGAGCGCGAAGCGCTTGTCCGGCGCCTCGATGGCCTCGGGAAGCTCGTCGAGCGTGCTCCACCCCGTGACCAGCAGCCCCTCGCCCAGCGCGTCGACGCCCTGGTGGTGGTGGGACTTCGTGCCGTGGTGCTCCTCGAGCGCAGCCCGCGCGGCGAGCGATCCGGGCTCGAGCCGCACGTCGTGGTCGGCGCCGTCGAACGAGCCCGGTGTGCGCCGGTGGTCCTCGTGGCCGCGGGAATCGGGCAGGTGCTGGTCGAGCGTGCCGCCCGCCGCGACGTTCATCAGCTGCATCCCGCGGCAGATGCCCAGCAGCGGCATGTCGCGCTCGAGGGCCCGGCGCGCGAGCGCGATCTCGAAGGTGTCGCGCTCGATGACGGTGCCGGTCGTCTTCTCGTGCGGGTCGGCGCCGTACTGCGAGGGGTCGATGTCGGCGCCGCCGGCCAGGATCAGGCCGTCGAGCATGTCGAGCAGCTCGTCGGGGTCGCGCTCGAGCTGGGCGTCGGGCGGCAGCAGCAGCGCCAGGCCGCCGGCGCGCTGCACGGCGTCGACGTAGCTGCGCGGCGTGAGGAAGGCCTGGTCGTCCCAGACGCTCCAGCGCGCCTGCTCCGGGGCCGAGCAGATGCCGATCACCGGTCGTCCCATGCCGCCTAGGTTACGGCGAAGCCGGACGCGTCCGGGGCCAGGAACCGCAGCAGCGCCTCGCCCTCCTGCTCGAGCTCGCCGCGCGCCTTCTTGGTCAGCCGGCCGAACGGCTCGAGGACCAGCTTGGCGGTCTTGCGCTTCGTGTCGGCCTTCCACGTTCCGGCGGCGAAGCCATCGACCAGGAACACCGGGTTGACGCGCAGGTTCTTGGTGGTGACCTTGCCCTGATGGGCGGGCGGCACGACCCGGCTGCGGTCCTTGTGGGCCAGCACCAGGTTGTCGAAGGCCGGGATGAAGCGCACGGGCGCCGGCGTGTCGGGGTCGGGCGCGGGCCCGTCGTCGGCGGCGAGCCCGTCGTCGGCCTTCAGGCCGCTCCAGGCCCGGAAGTCGGCGGCCGAGGCCGGGCCGAACGCCGCCGCGTAGCGCTGCGCCAGCTTCGCGTTGGCGATCGCGCGGCCGGTCTCCTCGATGCGGAAGCCGCCGTCGGGCGCCGCCACGAGCGGCAGCAGCAGCCGCGCGGCGTAGCCCAGCCCCCGCGGGTTGGCGTCCGGGAACCGCGGCGCGAGCCGGTCGCGGACCTCGTCGAAGTCGAGCGTCCCGGTCCCGAAGACCTTCCGCGCCGCCTCGCCCACGGCGGCCAGGTCGAGGTCCTTGGTGTAGGCGTGGCGGGCCAGGACCTGGTCGAGCAGGGGCTGCACCGCGGGGCGCAGCCGCCGGTAGTCGGCCGGCGTGACGAGGTGCAGGGTGCCGCGCATCAGCGTCGCGCGAACGAGCGCGCCCGAGGCGATGAGCCCCTCGAGCTGCTCGCGGGTGACGCCGGCGCAGCGGGTCCACAGCCCGATCAGCGGTGGCAGCGGCTCCTGGGCCTGCAGGCCGACCAGCCGCTCCGCCATCTCGGCCGGCGCGACCGCCTCGCGTTCGAGCAGCCCCTGCCGCGCGAGGGTGGCGCGGTTGAGGGCTCGCGTCGTCATCTGCGCGAAAGCGTAAGGATCACGTCCATGACAGAGGCGGCCCAGGCCTTCGAGACGGTCAACATCCATCGCCGGGCCGGTGCCGCGGTCATCGAGCTCAACCGGCCCGAGGCCATGAACGCGTGGAACCACCAGCTCGGCGTCGAGCTGCTGGCCGCCGTCGAGCAGGTCGCCGCCGACGACGAGGTGCGGGCCGTCTGCGTCACCGGTGCGGGCCGCGCCTTCTCCTCGGGCGCCGACCTCAAGGACATGGGCGGGCGCCCGCAGACGCCCGAGGGCCGCCCGGACGTCTACGCGGTCCTGACCGACGAGTACCACCCGATCGTCGGGGGTCTGCGGACCATGGACAAGCCGGTGGTCGCGGCCGTCAACGGGCCGGCGGTCGGGATCGGCCTGTCGCTCGCCCTCGCCGCCGACCTCGTGGTGGCCACCGAGTCCGCCTACTTCCTGCTCGCCTTCGCCAACATCGGGTTGGTTCCCGACGGCGGCTCGTCGCTGTTCGTTCCCGAACGCGTCGGCTTCACACGCGCTGCCGAGATGGCGCTGCTCGGCGAGCGGATCACCGCCCCGCAGGCCCTCGAATGGGGGCTGATCAACCGCGTCGTGGCCGACGACGCGTTCACCGCCGAGGTCGATGAGCTCGTCGATCGACTGGCCGCGGGCCCCACGCGCTCCTACGCCGGGACCAAGCGCCAGCTCAACCGGTGGCTGTTCGAGCGGATGGACTCCCAGCTCGAGTTCGAGGCGCAGATCCAGCAGGAAATGGCCGGAAGCGCCGACTTCGTGGAGGGCGTCATGGCCTTCGTCCAGAAGCGAAAAGCGGAGTTCAAGGGTGCCTGAAGCGAAGGTGTCTTCGGCGCATGAATAGAATCCCCGCCGCTTTGCGCCGGACATCCATTCTCGTCACCACTTGCGCCGCGACCCTGCTCGGGTCGCTGGCCCTCGCGGGTCCCGCCTCGGCCGGGCTCTTCGGTCCCGAAGCGGGCGGCTCGCCGAACGCCGACCGCATCGCCGACCTCTACTGGATCATCTTCGCGATCGCGCTCGTGGTCTTCGTGCTGGTCGAGGGCGCGCTGATCTACTCGCTCTTCAAGTTCCGGGCGCGCAAGGGCGCGGTCGCCGCCCAGATCCGCGGCAACACCCGGCTCGAGATCGGCTGGACCGTCGGCGCCGCGGTGATCCTCGTCGCGCTGGCCATCGTCACCTTCATCAAGCTCCCGGGCATCCGCACGCCGGACAACACCGGCGCCAACGGCATCGAGCTCTCCGACGGGACCCTGCTGGCGGCCTCTCCCACCAAGGAGCGCCCGCCGAACGGCAAGTCGCTGAACATCTGCGTCAACGGTCAGCAGTACATCTGGCGCTACACCTACCAGGACGACTGCACGCGCAACGACTTCAAGTCGCCCTACGCCTACACGACGATGGTCGTCCCGACCGACACCACGGTCACGCTCGACATCACGGGCCAGGACGTCATCCACTCGTGGTGGATCCCGGAGCTCGGCGGCAAGATGGACGCCACGCCGGGCTACTACACCCACACCTGGTTCAAGATCCCCGCGGAGAAGGCCGGCACGACGTTCCGCGGGCAGTGCGCGGAGCTGTGCGGCCGCAACCACGCCGACATGGTCGCCTACGTCCGGGCGCTCGCGCCCGCCGACTTCGAGCAGTGGCTCGACGATCACAACAAGGCCCTTCAGGCCGCCAACGACGCGGCGGTCGATCAACGAAAGAAGTACGAGGGCTCCGATGACACTGTCGACCAGTCGTCCGACGACACCGGAACCCCCTAGGACCCATGGCCGCCACCGCTGACACCACCACCGCCACGCCGGCCACCCTGGCGCCGGTCCCGCAGATCGCGACGCGAGGCTTCCGCCGCGCGCCGACGGGCTGGACCTCGTGGGTGACCACGACCGATCACAAGCGGATCGGGATCATGTACATGGTCACGACCTTCGTGTTCTTCCTCATGGGAGGCACGGAGGCGCTGATGATGCGCCTGCAGCTGGGTGCGCCGGACAACACCCTGATCTCGCCGCAGACGTACAACGCGCTGTTCACGATGCACGGGACGACGATGATCTTCCTGTTCGTCGTGCCGATGATGGCCGGCTTCGGCAACTACTTCATCCCGTTGATGATCGGCGCGCGGGACATGGCGTTCCCGAAGCTCAACGCGCTGTCCTACTGGCTGCTGCTGGCCGGCGGCGTCGTCTTCTACGGCTCGCTGTTCTTCAGCGCCCCGGAGGCCGGCTGGACTTCCTACACCCCGCTCTCGTCGGTCGCCTACTCCTCGAGCAACGGCGTCGACGCATGGATCTTCCTGGTCCACCTCACCGGCCTGAGCTCGCTGGTCGGCGCGGTCAACTTCTACGCGACGATCGCCAACATGCGCGCGCCCGGCATGGGCTGGGGCCGCCTGCCGCTGTTCGTCTGGACGCTGCTCGTCTACTCGATCCTGCTGATCCTCGCGCTGCCGGTCATCGCCGCCGCGGTCACGCTGCTGCTGACCGACCGGCACTTCGGGACGCACTTCTACGACCCGACGCAGGGTGGCTCGCCGATGCTCTGGCAGCACCTGTTCTGGTTCTTCGGGCACCCCGAGGTCTACATCATGGTCCTGCC
>JBJMLA010000152.1:0-1601 GCA_045805505.1 Solirubrobacteraceae bacterium | reverse complement strand
GGAGCTGCATCTCGCTCAGGCGCAGCGCCTCTTCGGCGACGCGCCGCTCGCTGAGATCGCGAATCCATGCGACGAGGACTTCCCCCGAGGGCGTGCGGGTGCACGACACGCACAGCTCGATGGGGAATCGCTGAGCGCCGCGACGGAGCGCCTGCATCTCGAAACGGCCGGCGTCCGCCTCCGCGGATCGGGCGCGCTCGAGGACCAGGCGGTACTGATCGCGACAGTCATCCGGCACCACGAGACCGCCCAGGTCCCCGCCGATCGTCTGCTCGCGCGGGTACCCGAACATGCGTTCGGCCGCCGGGTTGAGGTTCACGATGGTGCCGGCCATGTCCATCGTGACGATCGCATCGAAGGCGCCTTCGACAACCGAATGCCACACGCGCGTGATTGTAGCGTGGCCGGGCCGGCCGCGCGCGCTACTTGCGGCGTTCGGTGCGGACCAGGGCGGCAAGCACCTGGCTCTGCTCGTAACCGGACAGCCGATCGGCGGCCTGAACGTACTCGTCGCGAACCGTTCCGCCGAGCGCGTGCGCGTGGGCGATGGCCTGCAGGAGCTGGCTCAAGTCGTAACCGGTCATGCCGCTGGAGGCGCGGAGCACTTCGCGCAGCGTCTCGTCGCTCGAGTCCGGTTTCTGCGCGACGGCCTGCAGAACGCGGCCGCGCTCGTAGCCGGAGCCGACGCCGCTGACCACTTTGAAGAAGGGCGCGCGGGCCGGCCCATCGACGCCGTTCTGCTTGAGCACTTCCAGCAGGAACGAGGCGGCTTCATAGTCGCTGCCGAGCGAGCTCGCCTGGGCGAGGGCCGCCTCGACCAGCGGCGCGTCGCTCGGACGCTGGCTGCTGATGACGGCGCTCAGCACGCGGTGGCGCTCGTAGTCGCTGCCGATCGTGCCGACCACCTTGAAGAAGGCGGAGCGATTGCGTTCGTCGAGCGCCTGCTGGGACAAGATCTGGCGCAGGAGCTCCGACAGCTCGTAGTCCGAGTCGATCGAGGCCGAGTGTTCGAGAATCGCGGCCAGGGTCGTGGAGCTCACGGGACCGCGTTTCAGCATCGTTGAATAGACGCGCCGCAGCTCGTAGTCCGAGGTGATGCCGCCCGCGGCAGTGAAGTACGCCGCGCGGGACGTGTCGTCGTTCGGCAGCCGGTCGGCGATCGTCTCGGCGACCGCGTCGGCCTGTTCGTGGATCTCCTTCAGCATGAAGGTCTCGTAGCCGCCCTTCTCGGCGGCGTCGGCATCCCAGGTCACCTCTTCGCTGGCCCGCTCGATCGGGTTGCCCTCGGCGTCGGTGATGCGCACCGAGCCGGCTTCGATTTCGACGATCTCGCCGTTCTCGATCGGCATCGCGATCCGGGTGTCGGCGAGGAAGGCGGGGATCGCCGAGGCGAGGAAGGCCTCGTCCTCGCCGACGCCGGCGACCAGCGGGCACTCCTTGCGGGCGCCGATCAGGCGCTGGGGCTCGTCGGCGTGCATGGCGACGAAGGCGTAATGGCCGCGCAGCTCGGCGAAGGCGGCGCGGACCGCGTCGGTGACGCCTTCGCTCGACGGCGGCCGAGTCATCGCGCGCGACGCTCGGCCCTCGAGGAGCGAGCAGTT
>JBJMLA010000151.1:0-1816 GCA_045805505.1 Solirubrobacteraceae bacterium | reverse complement strand
CAGCGGGCGCGCTCGCAGAGCTTGCTCGCGCGGCGGGCTTGCGCTCGAGTGTCTCGGCGCCGATCGTGGTGGACGGCAGGCTGTGGGGGTTGATCACCGCGAGCTGGAAGGGCGAGGAGCCGCCGCCGGCAGACACCGAGGAGCGGATGACCCAGTTCGCCGAGCTGCTCGACACCGCGATCGCGAACGCCGACAGCCGCGCCGAACTGGTGGCTTCGCGGGCGCGACTGGTCGCGGCGTCGGACGCGGCGCGCCGGCGCTTCGAGCGCGACCTCCACGATGGCATTCAGCAGCGACTGGTGTCACTGGCGCTGGAGCTGCGCAACGCGGAGGCGATGGCACCGGGCGAGAGCGAGGAGCTCGTCGGCCAGCTCGAGCGGGTTGCGGAGGGGCTCGTAGGGGTGTTCGAAGACGTGCGCGAGCTGTCGCGCGGCATTCACCCGGCAATCCTCTCCCAGGGTGGGCTCGGTCCCGCGCTGAAGGCACTGGCGCGCCGCTCGGCGGTCCCTGTACAGCTCGACCTGGCAATTGACCAGCGGCTCACCGAACAGGTGGAGGTGGGTGCGTACTACGTCGTCTCGGAGGCTCTCACCAACGCGACAAAGCACGCCCGCGCCTCGAGTGTGGACGTTCACGCACGGGCACGAGGTGGTGTGCTCGAGCTCACGATCGACGATGACGGTGTCGGCGGAGCGGATCCCGCGCGCGGGTCCGGGCTCACCGGGCTCGTCGATCGCGTCGAGGCGCTCGGCGGCACGATGTTGATCGCCAGCCCTCCGGAGAAGGGAACCTCGCTGCGTGTCGAGCTCGCGCTCGAGTAGGGGTGCGGATTCCCGCTAGCTGCAATGCACCTTCTGCCTCCCGGTGCGATTCTGAGCTGCGTTGGCCCTTCGCTGCCTCATAGTCGATGACAACGGCGGCTTTCGCGACGCCGCACGATCGCTGCTCGAGCGCGAGGAGGTCGAGGTCGTGGGGGTGGCGTCGAACTCGGCCGAAGCGCGCTCCCGCGTCGCGGAGCTGCACCCGGAGGTGGTGCTTGTCGACATCGCACTCGGCGGGGAGAGCGGATTCGAGCTCGCGCGCGCACTCGCCCGTGAGGGCGGGCCGCAGCTGATCCTCATCTCGACGCTCCCCGAGGTGGATCTCGTCGACCTCATCGCGGCGAGCCCGGCAGTGGGGTTCATCGCCAAGTCGGAGCTTTCGGCGCGCGCAGTACGAGACCTCGTCGCGGACGACGACGCGCGCGGCGCCCGCCGCTAGTCGTACTACGACCGGTGTACTCGGGCGGCGCGCTGCGCCGGTGGCGATACGCCTAACAGCCCTCACTCGGCCGACGACACGTGCATGGCGGCAAACGAGCATGTCGGCACGGCAGCACCGGCCAACGAAAGAGGCATCGACATGATCGTCGTCTACGTCCTTGTGGCACTTGCGCTCGCGGCTCTCGCGGGCCTGGCACTCGCGGTACGGATCCTCAAGCAGTACGAGCGCGGCGTTCTGTTCCGTCTCGGCCGTGTGAAGGGCGACGCGCGAGGGCCGGGCGTGATCGCCTTCGTCCCGTTCGTCGACCGCGTGCATCGCGTCTCGCTGCGGGTCGTCACGATGCCGATCCAGTCGCAAGGGATCATCACCCGCGACAACGTGAGCGTCGACGTGTCCGCCGTCGCGTATTACCGCGTCGCGGATCCGATCCGATCCGTGGTGGCGATCGAGAACGTCTCCGCGGCGATCAACCAGATCGCCCAGACCACGCTGCGCGCGGTCGTGGGGCGCCACAAGATCGTAGATAGGTTGTGGGTGTTGGAGTGAATGATTG
>JBJMLA010000150.1:0-6946 GCA_045805505.1 Solirubrobacteraceae bacterium | reverse complement strand
AGGCGGGCGCCCTCCACGTCCTCGTCGCCGCCCGCGGCCGCCACGGGCGCGGCGGGAGCCGGCTCGGGCTCCGGATCGGCGACGGCCTCGACCGGCGCGGTCTCCTCGGGCTCGGGCTCGTCGGCGGCCGCCTGCGGCGCGGGCGGCGCCTCGGCCGGCGCGGCGGGCGCGGGAACGGTCCGCGGGCTCTCGGACACGGCGCGCGCGGGGCGGCCGCTGCCGGCCGAGCCGTAGAGCTCGCCCATGTTGCCCTCGAGCAGCGTCAGGTCGGCCTGCAGCCGGTTCGCGCCGGTGCGCAGGCTCTCGACGAGCGCACCGAGCTCGGCTTCCATGGCGTCGACGCGCTGGAGCATGTGCGAGACGGAGTCGCCGACCTTGCCGACATGGTCCTGCGAGGCCTGGATGGCCTCGTCGCGCGTCGCGCGGGCCTCGCTCTCGGCCTCGCGGCGGATGCGGTCGGCCTCCTCGGCGGCCTGGCGCTCGAGGTCGGCGGCCGTGGTCTCGGCGGCCTGGACGATCGCGGCGACCTGCTGGCTGGCGACGGCGGCGATCGACTCCGTGGGCGTGCGGCGCTCGGACTGGCGCTTGAGGCTGTCGATCTCGTCAGCCAGCCTGGCCAGGTGCTCGTCGACGGCCTCGGGCTCGTACCCGCGGCGCCCGATGGGGAAGTCGCGCTTCTCGACGGACTGACGATCCAGAGACATGCCCCCGATCCTATCCGGCCGCCTTCACGAGGGGAGCCGCACCTCGCGGCCGTGGCGGACGATCAGCCCGTCGCGCTCGAGGCCGGCGAGAACGGGGTCCAGGCGCTCGGCCGGGAACTCGGGAACCCCGTCGCCGGCGGCCAGCGCGGCGATCACCCGCCCACGCACGTAGCGGTCGGTGTCCTCGAAGCGCTGTGCGCCCCGGGACCGGCGGGGCGCGTCGACCACGCGGCCGCGCGAGCGGCAGCCGTCGAGCGGGCACGCCTCGCAGCGCGGCCGGCGCGCGGTGCAGATCGTCGCGCCGAGGTCCATCAGCGCCTGGCCGAGCTCGGGCGGGCCCTCCATCGCCGCGCCCGTGCGTTCGAAGATCCGGGCCACGTTGACGTCGATCGGCACGACCGGCTCGTCGAAGGCGAACGCGCGCAGCGCGGCGGCCGTGTAGGCGCCGACGCCGGGGAGCGATCGCAGGTCGGACGGCCACCCGTCGCGCGCGACGACCGCGCAGGCCTCACGCAACCGCAGGGCCCGGCGGTTGTAGCCCAGCCCCACCCACTCGCCGAGGACGTCGGCCGCGGACGCGGCCGCGAGCGCCTCGGCGGTCGGCCACCGATCGAGCCAGCGCTCCCACCGCTCGACGACCCGCGCGACCTGCGTCTGCTGGAGCATGACCTCGCTGACGAGGATCGCGTAGGGGTCGCGCGTCCGGCGCCAGGGAAGGTCCCGCCCCTCGTCCGCGTACCAACCAAGCAGCGCTCCAACCACATCCCGACCCTATCGGCACGTAATCTCGCTAACCGATGGCGACCTTCGCCGACCACCTCGCCACCACCGACGCCGAGCGTTTCGTGGGCCGCGCCGCCGAACTGGGGCGGCTCGAAGACGTGCTGACGCCCGAGCCCGACCGGCGGATCGTCTTCGTCCACGGGCCCGGCGGCATCGGCAAGAGCACGCTGCTGCGCGAGCTCAGCCGGCGCGCGACGGCCAAGGGCTTCGAGGTGCTGCTGCTCGACGCGCGCGACCTCGATCCGGTCCCGAACGAGCTCGAGGAGGCGATCGAGCCCGCCTATGCGGCGACGCGGCCGCTGCTGATCCTCGACACATGGGAGCGCATGGCCTCGGCCGACACCGCGCTGCGCACCCGGTTGCTGCCGTCGCTGCCGGCCGACGCCGTCGTGGTCATCGCCAGCCGCGAGCCGCCCGACGCCGGCTGGTTCACCGGCGGCTGGGAATCGCTGGTCGCCGAGATCGAGGTGCGCCCGATGGCCCAGCGCGAGGCGCGTGCGCTGGTGCGCGAGCTCGGGGTCGGCGCCAAGGACGCGGCCGAGATCGTGGCCTGGGCCCAGGGCTCGCCGCTGGCGCTGACCGTGGCCGCCGGCGCGGCCCAGGACCAGGAAGGCTGGCACCAGGCGCGGCCGGAGGAGGATCCGGACATCCTGCGCTCGCTGCTGCGGCGCGTCGTCGAGCACGAGCTCGAGCCGGCGGACTCCGACGTGGCGGCGGTCACCGCGCTGGCCCGGCGCGTGACGCCCGAGCTCATCAGCGCCGTCCTCGAGGAGGTCGACGGCCGCGCCGCGTTCAACCGCATCGCGCGGCTGAGCTTCGCCGAGCCGGCGGGAAGCGGCCTGCGCTTCCACGACCTCGCGCGCCGCGCCCTGCGAGCCGAGCTGCGCATCCGCGATCCCGACCGCGAGCGCGAGCTGCGCCGCCGGATCGCCGACCACCTCCACGCGCGCGTGCTCGCCGGTGAGCCGCGCCTCATCGTCGACCTCTCGGAGCTCGTCGACAACCCGGCGCTGCGCTGGGGCTTCGGTGCCGAGGGCAGCCCCGAGATCCGCATCGACGCCGTCCATCCCGGAACCGCGGAGGAGCTGCGCGAGGCGCTGACCGCGCGCGGCGACGCGGCCGCCGTCGAGACCACCCTGGAGCTGATCGAGCACGCGCCCGACTGGGTCGTCATCACCCGTGGCGCCGACGACAGCCTGGCCGGCTTCTCCATCTCGGGCTCCCCTGCCTCCGCGCCCGCCGCCGCCGACGCCGACCCCCTGATGGGCCGCTGGCTGGCTCATGCGCGGGCTCGCGAGGACGCCGACCGGACGCTGGTCTGGCGCGACAGCGTCGACCTGACCGCCGGTCCCGCGGGCAACCCGGCGTCGCCGGTGCTCGCGCTGATGAACACCGCGGCGATCCTCGGCAGCGGCACGCCCAACCCGCGCTTCCTCTACCTCCCGATCAACCCCGGCAACGCGTCCGCCGTGGCCTTCGCCCAGGGCGTCGGGGCCCAGCACGTGCCCGAGCTCGACTACCACTACGGCTCGATGGTCATCCAGTGCCACATCTTCGACACGGGCCCGGGCGGCCTGGTGGGCTCGGTCGTCTCGGCGGTCTACGCCGAGCTCGGCCTCGAGCAGCCCGCGCCGCCGGAGCCGTGGGTGGCGCCGATCCCCGCGGGCGCCGACGCCGAGTCGGTGCGCGCCGCCCTCAAGAGCTTCCACCGGCCGAGCGAGCTGGCCGCCAGCCCGCTGGCCACCGGCGCGACCCCGGATCAGCGGGTGGCCTCGGTCCGCGCGCTGCTCGAGCACGCCATCGCGCAGGCCTTCGGCGACACCATGGACGAGGAGCTCGCCCGCCGGACGCTCGAGCTCGGCTACCTCGACTCGTCGGTGACCCACGAGGGCGCGGCCGACGAGCTGCACCTGTCGCGCGCGGCCTACTTCCGCCGGCTGCGCCAGGCCGTCGAGCGCCTGGCCGAGTGGATCCTCAGCCGGCCCGCCTGATCCCGGGCGGCTTCCAGCGGCCGTTCAGCGCGCGCCTGGCGGGCACGTAGAGGCGCAGGGAGACGGTGAACGCCCCGGCCGGCGAGGGCAGCCAGTTGCTCACGCGCGCCCTGGCGGGCCGCGCGTGCTGCAGCCAGATCGTCAGGCCGCCGTCGGCGTCGCGCTCGAGGCCCTCGCTGCGGTCGCCGAGCGCGTAGCGGTCGAGCTCGTTGGCGTAGAGGTGGCGTGCCTTGTCGTACATCGTCAGCGACCAGAACGCCTTGGCCGGCGGAACCTGGTTCTTGGCGAAGTGCAGGACGTACCGGCGACGGCCGGTCAGCCGGCGACCCCGGGCGTCGGACGCGGCCATCGGGTAGGTCGCCTCGTCGGGCGTGTTGGCCCATAGCCCGACCGTGGCGACGAGCGCGCGCAGGCCGTAGTCGGTTCCCGCGTTTCCGGTCTTCGGGTCGAGCAGCACCCACCCGGCGTTCTTCTTCGCCGACACCCGCTCGGCGGCGGCCGCCGCGGCCTCGATACGAGCCGGGCCGAGCCTGACGGCCTCGATGAGGTCGCGGCGCACCGATGCCGACAGCGCCGCCTCGGACGTCTTGACGCCTGGCGCGATGCCGAACGGAGCCAGGCGGGCGAGCAGCTTCTTGTCGGCGGCCGGCGGCGGATCGGCGGCGAGCCGCTCGCCGAGGGCGTCGAAGAAGGCCAGGCCGGCCGGCAGGACCGGAGGCTTGCGGACGGGCTGGTCGTCGAGCACCAGGCTGGGCTGCTGTGCCCCCGAGAGCGGGCCCGAGCTGTACTGGCCGAGGATCTCCTTGACCGCCGGGAGGTCGGCGGGCGAGCGGACGAGCGTGCGGCCGAGCAGCAGGACGTCGGGGGTCGGGCTCTCGATGCGCTGCGTGCCGATCGGCAGCGCGCCGACCCAGCCCGGCGCGGTGATCGCGTAGTCGCCCGCCGCCGTGCCCGTGGTGCGCGAGCCGATGTAGCCGAACACGTTCGTGTAGGCGTCCATCAGCTGGAACGAGTAGTAGCGGTCGGCGATGGCCGGGACGTGGATGACGATCGGCTCGGCGCGCAGGTCGAGGCGCCCGACGGTGTAGGTCGTGTCGACGTTGGGCAGCACGACCAGCTTGTTCTCGGGCCCCGAGGTCGCCGCGACGCCGACCAGTCGGTTGACCGGGAACGACGCCTGGCTGAGCTCGTGGATGACCGGCGGGAACCCGTAGACGTAGCCGGCGAGGCCGGCGCTCAGCGCCTTGGTGGCGGCAGCCGCCGGCCCCGGGACGACGAGCAGGAACCCGGTGGCGGCGAGGGCGAGGAGGCGAGAGAGGCGCACCCGCGTCACCATAACCCGGTGATCGCCTACGACGTGGCCTATCACCTGGCGCACGACGTCGGTACCCGGACCGCCGGAAGCGCGGCCGAGAGGCGCGCGCAGCGCTACGTCGAGGGCCGCTTCCGGCGGTCCGGCCTGCAGGTGCACAGCCAGCGCTTCGCGCTGCCCGGCGGCGGAAGCGACCGCGACGTGATCGGCATCTGGGACGGTGAGGCGCGCTGCCTGGTCGTCGTCATGGGCCACATCGACACGGTGGCCACGGCCGCGGGCGGCGACGACAACGCGACGGGCACCGGCGTCGTCACCGCGCTGGCGCCGCGGCTGGCCGCGCTGCGACCGCGCTGCGACGTCTGGCTGGTGGCGACGGGCGCCGAGGAGCGCGTCTTCACCGGCTCGCCCGACCACCTGGGGGCGCTGGCCCTGGTCCGCCGCATCCGGCGCGAGGGGCGCGCCCGTGACCTGCGGGTCGCGCTGGCGGTGGACATGCTCGGCCTCGAGCGGCGCTTCTGGCTGACGACGCCGAAGGCGCGGCCGGGCGCCGCGGCGCGGCGCGTGCTCGCCGCCGCGCAGACCGCCGGCGTGACGGTCGAGTGGCACCGCGACACCGGGCTGTCGGACCACCGCGAGTTCGCCCTCGCCGGCCTGCCCGGTGCGCTGCTCGGCGTCTGGGGCGGCGACGAGCCCTGCCACCACCTGGCCTGCGACACGTGGCGGCGCATCAGGGCTCCCGTGCTCGGCGATGCGCAGCGCGTCGTCGAGGCGCTCCTGCGGGCGTCCTGACCGATTGTGTCCGTGACCGGACGTAGGGTCGCGCGATGCGCCGCCACCTCAGCCCTTCGCTGGTCATCTCGCTGCTGGCCCTCGCCGTCGCGCTCGGCGGCACCGCGTACGCCGCGGTGAAGATCACCGGCCGCGACGTCAAGAACGGCTCGCTGACCGGCGCCGACGTCAAGAACCGCTCGCTGCACGCGGCCGACCTGGCGGCCGACGCGAAGGTCGCGGGACCGGCCGGGCCGGCGGGCGCCACCGGCAACACCGGCGCCGCGGGAGCCAAGGGCGCGGACGGTGCGAACGGAACCAACGGCACGAACGGGACGAACGGCGCGCGCGGCGTGTCTGCCTGGGACACGATCCCCTCGGGGCAGACCGTGCGGGGCGAGTTCTTCTACGACTCCACGGGAACCGGCGCCAGCGTCACCGACGGGATGGCCATCAACCTGCCCGCGCTGGCCCCGGAGCCCCTGACCTACACGACGGTCAACTTCGCCCCCGGCGGTGTGGCCACGGACGGTGACCCCACCTGCACGGGAGACAGCTTCGCGCCCACGGCCCCGGCGGGGCAGCTGTGCATCTACGTCGCCACGTCGAACCACATCAGCACCGCGAGCGCCCGGAACGGCAACCTCGCCTTGCAGACCGGGCTCGTGGACATCACCAGCGATGCCACCAGCGGCACGGACAAGTACCTGCGCGCCACCTGGGCCTACACGGCCCCGTAGGCGTCCCTACAGCGAGGCCTCCTCGACCTCGCGCATCTCCCGGCGCAGCTCGCGGATCTCGTCGCGCAGGCGCGCGGCGTACTCGAAGCGCAGATCGTCGGCGGCGGCGACCATCTCCTCCTCGAGCTCGATGATCGTCTTCTCGATCTCCGACATCGACATCTCGCCGGCCTTGGCCTTGGCGCGCTTGACGCTGCGCTTCTTGCCGCGCGGCGTCTTGCCCTCGGCCATGAGGAACTCGGCGATGTCGGAGATGCCCTTGGAGATCGTCGTCGCGGTGATCCCGTGCTCCTCGTTGTAGGCGAGCTGGATCGCGCGGCGCCGGTCCGTCTCGGCCAGCGCGTTGCGCATCGAGTCGGTCTCCTTGTCGGCGTACATGATCACCCGGCCCTCGACATTGCGGGCGGCGCGGCCGATCGTCTGGATCAACGAGGTCTCCCCGCGCAGGAAGCCCTCCTTGTCGGCGTCGAGGATCGCCACGAGCGTGACCTCGGGGAGGTCGAGGCCCTCGCGCAGGAGGTTGACGCCGACGAGCACGTCGTACTCGCCGAGGCGCAGGTCGCGGATGATCTGGATGCGCTCGAGCGTGTCGACCTCGGAGTGCAGGTAGCGGACCTTGAACCCCATCTCGAGCAGGTAGTCGGT
>JBJMLA010000149.1:0-5210 GCA_045805505.1 Solirubrobacteraceae bacterium | reverse complement strand
CGCAAGGCCGACAACCCGTCGATCACGCGCGACGTGTCCGGCGAGGGCGTCCAGCAGGCGCTGCTGAAGATCCTCGAGGGCACGACCGCCTCGGTCCCGCCGCAGGGCGGCCGCAAGCATCCCCACCAGGAGTTCCTGTCGATCGACACGACGAACATCCTGTTCATCTGCGGCGGCGCGTTCGCCAACCTCGACAAGGTCATCGAGCGCCGCATCGGCTCGAAGGGCATCGGCTTCGGAGCCTCGATCGAGACCAAGGAAGACCGCGCCGACATCGGCAACATCTTCGAGCACTGCCTCCCCGAGGACCTCGTCAACTACGGGCTGATCCCCGAGTTCATCGGCCGCCTGCCGGTCGTCAGCTCGGTCCACCAGCTCACGCGCGACGACCTGATCACGATCCTCACCGAGCCGCGCAACGCGCTGGCCAAGCAGTTCCAGCGCTTCTTCCAGTTCGACAACATCGAGCTGGTGTTCTCCGACGACGCGCTGACGGCGATCGCCAACAAGGCGCTCGAGCGCGAGACCGGCGCCCGCGGCCTGCGCTCGATCCTCGAGGAGATCCTCCTGGAGGTGCAGTTCGAGCTGCCCTCGCGCCGCGACGTGCAGAAGTGCGTCGTGACCAAGGAGACCGTCGAGAAGGGCATCCAGCCCACGCTCGTCACCGCCTCCGTCGCGCCCGAGAAGGGCGACGACGCGGGCGAGCAGACCGCCGAGTCGGCGTAGCGCACGCAACTTTGCGGTTGCGCTAGTCTCGCGGCCGAGAGGCGCCTTTCCCAGGAAAGGACTCCCAGTCATGCCCCGCACGCTGCGGCTACTCGCCGCACTCGCCGTCCTCGCGCTTCCCGCGGCGGCCTCCGCCTCGCAGTCGCAGACCTTCCTCGCCACGGGGAGCGAGGTGACCTGGACCGTTCCTGCCGGGCTGACCGTCGTCGAGGTCACGGCGATCGGCGGCCACGGCGGCACCTACGGGGGCATCCTGGGAGGCCAGGGCGCGAAGGTCACCGGCCGGCTCAACGTCGTGCCCGGGCAGGTGCTCTACGTCCGGGTCGGGGGCAACGGGGCGAGCGGGTCGTTCAGCACGGATGCGGCGGGCGGGTTCAACGGCGGCGGCAACGGTGCGGCCGGCCCCTTCGGCCACGGCGGCGGCGGTGGCGGCGCGTCCGATGTGCGCCTGGTCTCCGGGAACCTCGCCTCGCGCCTGGTGGTCGCCGGCGGCGGCGGCGGGGCCTTCCCGAACTGCGGCGGTTGCGGCGGCGCGGGCGGCGCGGCCGGCCACCAGCCGAACGGAGACGGGGACGCCGGCGAGTCGGCGGGCGGCGGTTCGCCAGGGGCCGGGGGCACGGCGCTCGCCGGCGGCGCCGGTGGAGTCGGTGGCACGACGGCGAGCACCGCCGGTGCCCTGGGCGTGGGCGGCGACGGCGCCGCCGACACGACGGACACCGGCGCGGGTGGTGGCGGCGGCGGCGTCTACGGCGGCGGCGGTGGCGGCACCTACGGTGGCGCGGGCGCGGGATCGAGCTCGGTGCTGGGCTTCCCGTCGTCGATCTCCTCCGTGGCGACCGCGCCGTCGGTGACCTTCACCTGGTCGGTCCCCACGGCCGATGCCACGACGCCCGCGGCCTTCGCCACGCAGGCGCTCACCACGGTGAGCGCGCCCAAGACCGTGACGGTGACCAACAACGGCGACGGGCCGCTGACGGTCACGGGCTGGAGCTTCACCGGGACCAACCCGGACGACTTCCTCGTCGGGGCCACGACCTGCAACGGCGTCATCGCCGCCGCGGCGACGTGCACGCTCGCCGTGCGCTTCGCTCCGCAGGCCACCGCCGCGCGTTCGGCCAACCTGGTGCTGGCGTGGAACGGCGGGACGACCCAGGTCGCGCTCAGCGGTACCGGCGGAACGCTGCCGGCGGGCGCCACCGGTGCAACGGGTGCCACCGGTGCAACGGGTGCCACCGGAGGCACGGGCGCGACGGGCGCCACGGGCGCCACCGGAGCGGCGGGCGCGAAGGGCGAGACGGGTGCGGCCGGCGCAAAGGGCGACACCGGCGCGGCGGGTCCCGCCGGGCCGATCGGCCTCACCGGTCCCGCGGGCGCCGACGGCCAGGCCGGCCCGGCCGCCGTCTTCGCGTGCCCCAAGCCCACGCAGTGCGAGGTCAAGTTCTCGGCCGCCGCGCGCTCGACCGTGCGCGTCAGCCTGCTGCGCGGGACGAAGTCCGTCGCCTCCGGCCGCGCCACCGCGACCGGCCGCGCCCAGCGGATCGCGCTGAGGGTTCCGCGCACGTGGAAGCGCGGCGCCTACGTCGTCAGGGTCACCTTCACGTCGGCCGCGGGCGTCGCCGTCACGCGCACCCGGAGGTTCCGCATCGGCTGAGCCCCCGTTAGGGTCGCGCCGTGCGTCGCGCCGCCCTCGCCGTCCTGGTCCTCGCCGTGCTCCCGGCCACCGCGAGCGCGGGCGGGACCGGGCCGGCCGAGACCGCGGCGGCGCTGGAGCGCGACCCGGTCTACGTCGCGCCTGCGCGCGCAGCGAGACTCGACGCCGCCGCACAGGGGCGGTTGCGCCTGCGCATCGTGCGCAAGGACATCGGCCGCATCAAGATCGCCGTCGTGCCCCGCGCCTGGGTCCGCGAGGAAGGCGGGGTGCGCTCCTACGCCAACGGCGTCGACGCCGACCTGGCGGGCCGCGGCGCGCTGCTCGTCTACGCCGACGGCGACGCCCACGTCATCACCAGCCACCGGCACGCCACCGAGGCCGCGCGCGGGGTGCAGCAGGCGTTCAACGCCGGCGGCTCGCTCGAGGACGAGCTGCGGCGGTCGATCGACGCGCTGGCCGAGGTCGACCCCGGACCGTCCGGGGACGTGCAGGAGGAGCAGGCCGACAGCCCCGTCGTCACGACGCCACAGACGCAGATCGACGGGCACGACCCGTTCGAGATCGTCGACACGATCAACCACGGCATCAAGACGACGTTCATCGTCATCCTGGCCATCGTCGGCAGCGTCTTCCTCCTCGCGGTGTTCCTCATCGCCCGCAACCTGCGCCGGGTGGCCACCGAGACGGAGGAGTCGATCGAGGACGCCCGCGCCTCGGCCGAGGACGAGCGCAGCAAGCTGGGCGAGGACATCGTCGACCTCGATGTCGCCACGGCGATGCCGAGCGTCGCTCCCGAGGCGCGCAAGGCCTACGAGCGCGCGCTCGACGCCTACGAGAAGTCCGAGCTCGCGCTCGCCCGCGCCGACAGCCCCCGCCGGCTGCAGGCCGCGGCGGCGATCATCGCCGGCGGCCGCGCCGACGCCGCTCGCGCGCGAGAGGCCACGGGCGCGGCCGGGTAGCCTCGGGTCGATGCCGCCCCTCGCTCGCGTCCGCACCCTGCCGTGGCTGGTCCTGCTGGAGCTCGCCCGCACGACGAAGTCGCACCTCGACGACAACCTGTCGGCGTCGGACCGCAAGAAGGTCGCCTCGATCGCGAAGAAGAGCAAGGGCGACGTGCGCAAGCTCTCCGAGCGCGACAAGGCCGAGCTCAAGCGGATCGCCCGCGACCTCAACGTCGCCCTGCTGGCGCGCAACGTCGCGCCCGCGGTCACGCGGCTGCGCGGCGGCCGGCGCCGCTAGTCGCCCCAAGCGGGCGCGCCTAGACTCCCGGCCCCATGGCCGGCCTCCAGGACCGCACCCGTTTCGAGCCCGCCGAAGTCGAGCCGCGGATCGTCGAGGCGTGGCTGCAGTCGGGGCTGCATCACCCCGATCCCGAGGGCTCGCCGGCCGAGAACTTCTCGATCGCCGTGCCGCCGCCGAACGTCACCGGCGCGCTGCACATGGGCCACGCGCTCAACGGCTCGATCCAGGACTGCCTGATGCGCTGGGCCCGCGGCGAGGGCCGCCGGGCGAAGTGGATCCTGGGCACCGACCACGCCGGGATCGCCACGCAGACGCAGGTGGAGAAGCTGCTGGTCAAGGAGGGCACGAGCCGCGAGGCGATCGGCCGCGAGGCGTTCGTCGAGCGCGTTTGGCAGTGGCGCGAGGAGTACGGCGGGCAGATCATCGAGCAGTTCAAGCGGCTCGGCGCGACGCTCGACTTCGACGACGAGCGCTTCACGATGGACGAGCGCTACATCGCCGCGGTCCAGAAGGTCTTCGTCGAGCTCTACGAGCAGGGCCTGATCTACCGCGACTACTACATGGTCAACTGGGATCCGGGCAGCGGCTCGGCGATCTCCGACCTCGAGGTCGAGCAGCGCGAGGGCGTCCGCGACACGCTGTTCCACATCCGCTACTCCGACGAGCTCGTCGTCGCCACGGTGCGCCCCGAGACGATGCTCGCCGACAGCGCCGTCGCCGTGCATCCCGAGGACGAGCGCTACGCCCACCTCGTCGGAACGACGGTGACGCTGCCGCTCGTCGGCCGCGAGATCCCGGTGATCGCCGACGAGTACGTCGACCGCGAGTTCGGCACCGGTGCGCTGAAGATCACGCCGGGCCACGATCCCAACGACTTCGAGATCGGCCGCAAGCACGGCCTCGAGGAGATCAGCGTCATCGGCGAGGACGGCGCGATGACCGAGGCGGCCGGCGCGTACGCCGGGATGAGCACCGAGGAGGCGCAGGCCGCGGTCGTCGCCGCGCTCGACGCGGAAGGCCTGATCGTCGCGCAGGACGAGTACGTCCACACCGTCCCGTACTCGCACCGCAGCGGCAAGCGCATCGAGCCGCTGATCAGCCTGCAGTGGTTCATGAAGATGGAGCCGCTCGCCGCGCCCGCGATCGAGGTGGTGCGCGAGGGCCGCGTGAAGATCCATCCCGAGTCGCAGTCGCGCCGCTACATCGACTGGCTCGAGAACATCCGGCCGTGGTGCGTCTCGCGCCAGCTGTGGTGGGGCCACCAGCTGCCGGTCTACTACCGCGGCGAGGAGACCTACGTCGGCATCGAGCCGCCGGAAGGGGAGGGCTGGGAACGCGACCCGGACGTGCTCGACACGTGGTTCTCCAGCGGCCTGTGGCCGTTCGCCACGCTGGGCTGGCCCGAGGACACGCCCGCGCTGCGCGCGTTCTACCCGACCGACGTGCTCTCGACGGCCCGCGACATCCTCTTTCTGTGGGTGGCGCGGATGGTCATGCTCGGCCTGCGGTTCGCCGGCGACATCCCGTTCGAGCACGTCTACGTGCACTCGGTCATCCAGGCGCCCGACGGCCGCCGGATGAGCAAGTCGCT
>JBJMLA010000148.1:0-27009 GCA_045805505.1 Solirubrobacteraceae bacterium | reverse complement strand
AGCTCGGCGGCCTCGGCCTGGCGCTTAAGCGGCCGCAGTCGTGAGCGTGCCTCGCGCTCGATGACGAGCGCCCGGTCCAGGTTGTCCTGCGTGCGCTCGAGCTTGAGCTGGGCGCGGCGCCGGCGCTTGCGGAGCTAGCCCAGCCCGGCGGCCTCCTCGATGAGGAGGCGGCGGTCCTTGGGCTTGGATGTGACGATCGCCTCGACGCGCCCCTGGGAAACGACGGAATGCATCTCCTTGCCCAGGCCGGTGTCGGAGAGCAGCTCGAGGACATCGACGAGCCGGCAGCGCGCGCCGTTGAGGCGGTACTCGCCCTCGCCGCTGCGGTCGAGCTTGCGGACGATGGAGATCTCGCCGAACGGCATGTCGATCCCGCCCGAGCTGTTGTCCAGGACGATCTCGACCTCGGCGCTGGACCGCGCCTGCACGCCCTTGCCGCCGCCGAAGATGACGTCCTGCATCGACTGGCCGCGGACCGCGAGCGGCGACTGCTCGCCCATCGCCCACAGCACGGCGTCGGTGACGTTGGACTTGCCCGACCCGTTCGGGCCGACGATCACGGAGACCCCGGGACCGAACTGGAGCGTGGTGCGGTCGGGGAAGGACTTGAAGCCCTTGAGGGAAAGCGACTTGAGGTGCATAGGCAGCGGCGCTCAGTTTGAGGCGTCCGTCGGATGCAACGCGTCAAGTGCCCGTTTTGCAGCCTCTTGTTCGGCGTGCTTCTTCGAGCGCCCCGAGCCGCGACCCACTTCTTCGCCGTCGACCATCGCCGCCACGTCGAAGATCCGCTCGTGCGGCGGGCCGTGCTCGGCGGAGACCTCGTAGTCGACGAGCGCGCCGCGGCGGGCCAGCCGCTCCTGCAGCGTCGACTTGAAGTCGACGGGGTTGGCCAGCGCCTCCTCGATCTCGGGCTGGAACGCCTCGACGACCGCGTCGGCCGTCTGCTCGTAGCCCAGATGCAGGTAGCAGGCGCCGATGATCGCCTCGGTGATCGAGGCCAGCACGCGCTCGGTCTCGACGAGCGTCTCGGCGGCGTGGCCGACCCCGTCAGGGGCGTTGGCGGTCAGGCGCTGCGGGACACCGAGGCGCTCGGCGACCTCGCGGCAGGCCGGGCCCGACACCGCCTGGGCGCGGATCTTGGTCAGACGGCCTGCGCCGAAGCGCTCGGCCTCCAGGCGCGGGTACAGCCAGGTCGTGACGGCCAGCCCCAGGACGCTGTCGCCGAGGAACGCCAGGCGCGAGTAGTTGTCCGAGCGCCGTTCGGACCACGACGCATGCGTGAAGACCTGGTTGTAGAGGTCCTCGGGGAGCTCCTCGAGCAGGCGCCGGAGCTTCTCCAACGGCTCAGGCGGCCCCGGCGGGGGCGTGGTCGAGGACATAGTCGACGGCGGCGCCCACGGACAGGATCTTCGCGGCGTCCTCGTCGGGCATCTTGAGGCCGTAGGTGTCCTCGAGCTCCTGGACGAGCGTGTAGAGATCCAGCGAGTCGGCCTCGAGGTCCTCCTTGAAGCGCGTGGACTCGTCGATGCGCGCCGGGTCGAGATCGAGCTCGTCGGCGAGGTGGTTCTGGACGAGGGTGAAGACCTCTTCGCGCGTCATCAGGGCGAAACGCTAGCGAGATGCGCGGCGGCTGGATGCCTAGCCGCGTCGAGCATCCGATGCCGGGGCCGGATGCCCCGGCCGGATAGCGGCCGGTGCGGACTTCAGCGCGCCCGCCGCCTCGAGCGCGGCGTGGGTGCGCCCGACCACGTCGCCGCTGGTGCCGCGGGCGGCCAGGAGGATCGCCTGGGAGATCCCGTAGCGCGTGAACCGGCCGTGGGGCACGACGCCGAGCCGGCGCAGGCCGAGCAGGTACGCGCCGCCCGGGCCCTCCGGGTCGATCTCGTCGCGGAAGCGCCGCAGCGCGGGGCGCATCAGCAGCCCGCCCGCCTTGGCCCGCGGCGAGCTCTCGGCACGCTCGCGGATCGCCCCGATCATCATCTGCGAGACGCCCTCGATGAGCTTGATCGTCACGTTGCCCGTGAAGCCGTCGGTCACGACGACGTCGGCGGCGCCGTCGACGACGTGGTTGCCCTCGATGTTGCCGACGAAGTCCAGGCCGGGCGACGCGGCGAGCAGTGCGTGGGCCTCGACCAGCAGCGGGGTGCCCTTCGAGCGCTCCTCGCCGTTGTTGAGCAGGCCGACCCGCGGCCGCTCGAGGCCGAGCACGACCTGCGCCAGCGCGGCGCCCATGTGGGCGAACTGCACCAGGTGCTCGGGGCGGCACTCGACGTTGGCGCCGACGTCGACGAGGGTGACCGGGTTGCCCGGCACGGGCAGCGGCACGGCCAGCGCCGGGCGGTAGATGCCCCTCGCGCGCTTGATGTTGAACAGCCCCGCGGCGAGCGCGGCCCCGGTCGTCCCGCCGGCGACGAGCGCCTCGCAGTCACCGGACGCCACCGCCTGGGCGGCGCGCACGATCGACGACTCGGGCGTCGAGCGGACCGCGCTGACGGGCTCGGGCGCCTTGGCGATCGACACGGGAGCGTCGACGACCTCGACACCCTCGGGAACCTCGCCGATCTGGTCCGCCGGCCCGAACAGGACCGGGGTGACGCCGCGCTTGGCGGCGATGGCCGCGCCGGCCGCGACCTCGGCAGGACCGAGATCCGCACCGTTGGCGTCGACCGCGATGCGCACGGAGGCGCTGGCGATCTCGCTAGTGATCGTGGTCGTGATCGTGCGTATGCACGGGCGCCACGACCTCTTTGCCGCCGTACGTCCCGCAGACCGGGCAGACCCGGTGGGGACGCCGCGGGCTGTGGCACTGCGGGCAGCTGTTGAACGTGGGCGCGGTCAGCTTGTGCTGCGAACGGCGCTTGTTCGTGCGCGAGTGCGACTGCTTCTGCTTGGGGACGGCCATGACGGGAAAAAGCATAGCCCCCCGCGGGCGGCGCGCCCGCGGGGCGGCACGCGACCTAGCGGCGCGGCAGCGTCAGGTTGTCGAACCGGACGACGCGGAAGCCGCGGAAGCGGTTGAGGTTGTTGCAGTAGAAGTCGAACTCGCCGTGGGCGCGCACGAGCGCGCGGCAGTCCATCTTGACCTTGTGGCCCTTGTAGGCGACCTTGAGGACGAAGTCCTTCTCGACGGCCGGGACGAAGCCCGGTCCCTGCTCGTCGTAGGCCTTGAGCGCCTTGGCGGTCGCGGCGCCGAAGTCGCAGTCGGAGTTGGCGTCGACGTGGATGGCGTGACGGCCGCTCGGAGTCTCCCCGCAGTCCTTGGGAACGGGGCTGACGGCGGCGGCGGCCGGCGCGGCGAACGCGAGGGCGGCAAGAACGGCGAAGGACCGGATCATGCGGCGACCCTACTCGGCCTAGATTGCGGCCCCATGGAGATCCGCCCCATGCGCCAGGACGACGTCGAGCCGCTCGTCGACGTCTGCGCCGACGCGCTCTGGGGGCCTGTCGAGCCGGTCAACCGGCCGCGCCAGGCCGAGCGCATCGCCTACCTGCTGCGCAGCGATCCCGGGGGCGCGTGGGTGGCCGACCACGACGGGGCGCCCGTCGGCTGCGCGCTGGCCCTGCTGCGCGAGGACGTCTGGGGCCTGTCGCTGTTCGCCCTCTCCGAAGCGCACCGCACGCGGGGCACGGGACGCAGGCTGCTGAACGCGGCACTCGAGTACGGCGCGGGTTCCCGCGGCGGGATCATCCTGTCGTCCGAGCACCCGGCGGCGATGCGCCTGTACGCGCGTGCGGGATTCGACCTGCGCCCCTGCGTGTCCCTCACGGGCGTCGTGCGCAACCCGCCCGCGGCACCCGCCGGGGTACGCGACGTGGCCGCCGCCGACCTGGCGTGGATGGACGACGTGGCCCGCGCGGTCCGCGGCGCCGCCTATGGCCCCGACCTGCGCTGGTGGATGGACGACGGCACGCGGGCGCGCTGCGTCGCCGACCGCGGCTGGCTCGTGGGCCGCGGGCCGAAGGTCGCCGCGCTGCTGGCCCGCGACGAGGACGCGGCCGGGATGCTGCTCGCCGATCACCTCGCGGCCGTCGCGCCGGGCGAGAGCGTGGAGCTGCTGTTCGTCTCGGCCGGTCAGGACTGGGCGGTCCAGGCGGGTCTGGAGGCCGGCCTGGCCCTCACGCCCGACGGGCCGGTGTTCACCCGAGGCGCGCTGGGATCGCTGCGCGCGTGGATTCCGTCGGGCGCGTTCCTGTGAGCATGCTGATCTCGGTCAGCTCGTCCAGCGCCGTCTCGAAGGCGTCGACGACCGCGGGATCGAAGTGCGTGCCGCGGCCCTCGCGCACGATCGCCACGGCCTGCTCGAGGGGCATCGCCGGGCGGTAGCAGCGGTCGGTGGTCAGCGCGTCGAAGACGTCGGCGACCGCCACGATCCGCGCGGGCAGCGGGATCGCCTCGCCCGCCAGGCCGTGCGGGTAGCCGCCGCCGTCCCAGCGCTCGTGGTGGTGCAGCGCGATCTCGGCGCCGAGCTGCAGCAGCTCGTTGTGGGAGTCGACCAGCAGCTCGTGCCCGGCCTGCGCGTGGCGCTCCATGATCGTGCGCTCCTCGGGAGCCAGCGCGCCCGGCTTGAGCAGGATCGCGTCGGGGACGCCGATCTTGCCGACGTCGTGCAGCGGCCCGGCGCGGAAGATCAGGTCGCAGTCGGCGTCGGGGAGGCCGAGGCCCGACGCGAGGATCCTGGCGTAGGCGGCCATGCGCTCGATGTGGCCGCCGGTGGAGGCGTCGCGGTACTCGACGGCCCTGGCCAGCTTCTCGATGGTCTCGGCCTGGGCCTCCTCGACGGCGTCGATGCGGCGGTGCAGCTCGCCCGCGATCGTCGCCGACAGCACGCCGATGATGAAGACGCACGGCACGTAGATGGACAGCAGCTCCTGCCCACCGAACCAGCCGGCGACCGCGAACAGCGCCACCGCGTCCCAGGTCGCCACGACCAGCAGCAGCAGGCTGGGGAGCGTCAGCGCCGCGAAGACGATCGACACGAAGAACATCGCCACGAACGGGCTGCTGAGGCCGCCGTCGAGGGCGGCACACGTGCCGATGGCGACGACGTGGACGAGGTTCCACACCATCAGGACCTGCGGGAGGCGCCCGGAGCGCAGCATCTGCGCGCTCGGCATCACCCGGCCCATGACGATGCCGTCGGCGGCGGCCAGCGACATGATGGTCACCAACAGCCAGCGGTGCGGGTGCTCGGGCACCGACAGGATGTAGGCGAGGCCCGCGACCGACAGCAACAGCGTGATCCGGCAGCCGGCGCGCACCGTGCCGGCTTCGAATCTCCCGTGGTCAAGCGACCTCACCATCACCACATCGACGTTCCGAAGCGGTCAGATGAATTACGTGGCGCGCCGCCGCTACTCGAACTTCAGGTCGTTGAGCGCGGCCCAGCGGGGGTCCGGGGCCGCCTCATGCGCGTGACCGGGTTCGGCCTCGTTGAGATCGATGCCGCAGGCCGGGCACAGGCCCAGGCAGTCGGGCCGGCAGACGACCTGGACGGGGAGCGCCAGGACGAAGGCGTCGTTGGCCCACTGGGCGAGATCGAGCTCCTCGTCCTTGAGATAGGGGCTGTCGAGCTCCTCGCCTCCCCCGGGCTGGTCGACCTCCCGCGCGTCGACCGTCGTGGTCGGCTCGGCGTCCTTGAGGCAGCGCATGCACGGCCCGTGCACCGCGGCCTCGAAGCGGATCCGCAGGCTGTAGCCGCCGCCGGTCATCTTCGAGATGTCCAGGCGGACCGGCACCGTGGTGGGCACGATGTCGTAGCGCTCGTTGCTGAACTCCAGCGGCGACAGCGCGACCTCGAGATCCATCCGGCGGCCCTCACCCGTCGTCATGCGCAGCCGGCCGAGGTCGAAGACGTCGGTGCGGCTCATGACATCGAGGGTACCCCTGCGGCCATGAGCATCGACATCGGCAGCGCCGCCCCGGGTTTCGATCTGACCGACGGGCGCGGCGATCGCTGGGGACCCGTGGGCGGCAGCGCCACCGTGATCGTCTTCACGTCGGCGAGCTGCCCCTATGCCCGGGCCTGGCACGACCGGCTCCAGGCGGTCGCGCACGACTACGCGCCGCAGGGCGTGCGGGTCGGCTTCGTCGGCGTCGAGGACCCCGACGGGGCCGCGGTGGCGACGACATACGGCGCGACCGTCACGCCCGAGGTCTTCCTGCTCGACGGCGACGGCAAGCTGCGCTATCGGGGCGCGCCCGACGCCGACCACGAGGACGAGCGCCAGGGCGCGCGCTGGCTGCGCAACGCGCTCGACACCGTCCTGGCCGGCGAGCCGGTGGTCGAGGCGATCACCCAGCCCGTGGGCTGCGCCATCGCCGGCTAGCCCTCGTCGTCCTCCGCCAGCTCGCGCTTGAGGACCTTGCCGGTGGCGTTGCGCGGCAGCTCGTCCATGAAGACGAACTCGCGCGGGACCTTGTAGCCGGCGAGGTTGCTCTTGATGTGCTTCTTGAGGTCGGCCTCGGAGGGCTTCTTACTCTTGACCGGCACCACGAAGGCCTTGAGCCGCTGACCGAACTCCTCGTCCTGCACGCCGATGATCGCGACCTCCTCGACGCCCTCGTGGTCGTGGAGCAGGTCCTCGACCTCGCGCGGGAAGACGTTCTCGCCGCCGCTGACGATCATCTCGTCGTCGCGCCCGTCGACGAACAGGCGGCCGTCGGGACCGAAGTGCCCGACGTCGCCGGTGGCCATCAGGCCTTCGATGACGTCCTTGTTGCCTCCGCCCGTGTATCCCTCGAACAGCATCTCGTTGCCGACGAAGATGCGGCCGGTGTCGCAGGGCTCGACCTCGCTGCCCTGCTCGTCGTAGATCTTGACGATGGTCCCGCGCGGCGGGCGCCCGGCGGTCCCGGGCGCGGCGCGCATGTCCTCGGGCGTGGCGATCGTGGCCCACGCGACCTCGGTCGAGCCGTAGAGGTTGTAGAGGACGTCGCCGAAGTGGTCCATGACCTTCACGGCGAGCTCACCGGGCAGCGCCGAGCCCGACGCGGCGATGATCTTCAGCGACGAGGTGTCGTAGCGGTCGATGATCTCGGCGGGCAGCTCGAGCGTGCGCTGCAGCATCACCGGCACGACGGCGAGCACCGTCGCCTCGTGCTCGGCGACCGCCTGCAGCATCGCCTCGGGATCGAACTTGCGGCGCATGACCAGCGTCGAGGCCAGCCCCATGCCCAGCGTGAAGTGCGCGAAGCCCCACGAGTGGAACATCGGCGCGGCGATCATCGTCGTCTCGCGCGCCCGGAACGGGATCTTGGAGAACAGCGCGGCCGCGGGATCGAGGTTCTCGGGCTGGCTGCGGTTGGCGCCCTTGGGCGTGCCGGTCGTGCCGCTGGTGAGGATGACGACGCGGCCCTTGTTGACCGGCGGCACCGGATCGGACGGGTCGCCCTGCTCGATGAGGTCCTCGAGCAGCGGGTCCTTGGGCTTCTTCGGGTTCTCGTCCGGGTCGATCTCGCGCCAGGCGATGAAGCGCTTGCGGCGCTTGCCGGCGTCGTGGATCAGCCCCTCGAACTCGCTGTCGTAGATCAGGGCCGCGGGCTTCTCGCGCGCGACCACGTCGGTGATCTGCGGGCCGGCGAACGCGGTGTTGAGATACAGCGCGTGGGCGCCGAGCTTCGAGCAGGCGACCGTGGCGTCGACGAAGCCACGGTGGTTGCGGCACATGATCGCGACGCCGTCGCCCTCGTTGATGCCGGCGTCCGCGAGCGCGTTGGCCAGCGCGTTGGTGCGCTTGTGGACCTCCGCGAAGGTCAGGGTGCCGAGTTCGTCGACGATCGCGGTGTCGTCGGGAAAGCGGATGGCGGCGGCGGTGTAGCCCGCGGCGGGCGTCGGGCCCCAGCGTTGCAGCGCGCCGGCGATGCGCACCAGCTTGTCGGGCCGGATCGGCCGGATGATGCCCGTGTCGGCCAGCACCTTGGCCGTCCACAGCTTGTTGATCGCTCCTCCCAGCAGGTCCACGGCCGGGAGGTTAAGGGAGCTTGAGCGACGCGGGCGTCACCCCGTGGTCGACGAGCGCGTGGATGTCGGCGGCCCGGCGCGGATCGAGGTAGACGTGGCGCTGCCCGACGCTGGGCTTCTCGGCCAGCAGGCCGGCGGCCAGCAGGGCTTCGCCGACCTCGAGGGCCAGCGCGCGCTCGTGCCCCGGAAAGCCCTTGGCGAGGTGGGAGAACTCGGTGTGGTAGCCGCCCCACTTGCCCATCCCGCGCAGGCGCTGGAGCATCCTGCGGGCGGCGCGGAGGCTGGGATCGGGGTCGTCGTGGGGCCGTGCCGTGGCGTCGTCGGCGAGCTCCTCGACCGCCGCGGGATCCGCCGGGCGCCCGCCGAGGCGCGCGACGCGCTCGGCGACCGCGAAGCTGGGGTTGATCGCCGTTCGGCGGTCCTCGGCGCTGACGATCGGCGGGATCTCGACGGCGGCCGCCCGCAGGCGGTCGATGCCCGCGACCTGCTCCTCGAAGGCCAGGACGGCCAGCTCGGGATCGGCGCCGGGGGCGCTCAGCACCAGCCGGCCGCCCCAGGTGCCCGCCTCGATGCCGGCCCCGCCGGCCTCGACGAGGGCGCCGATGGCGGCCGCGGCCAGCAGCCAGGCGCGCTCGCTCGCGGCGCCGGCGTCGACGCGCAGCGCCTCGGGAACCGGGAGCACCGCGCAACCCTCGGCGAACGCGGCGCTCAGCGGCTCGTCGTAGCCGCTGCGCCTGGCCCGCAGCTCCTCCTCCCCGCGTGCCAGCTCGGCGGCCAGCGCGGCCCGCAGGCGCGCGGCCTGCTCGGGCGGCGCGGCGGGCCCACCGGCCTGCTCGAGGATCTGGGCGAACTCGTTCATTCCGTCAGGTCCCGAGCGTACGGTGCGACCCAGATCACCATGGAAGCTGCAACTCCCCTGCCCTTCACCCAGATCCGCGTCGTCGGCGACAGCGTGCGCGTCGACGGGCTGACGATCCGCGACGAATGCGCCGTCCGGCTGATCTCCGAGGCCGACGAGCCCGGGAAGGTCATCGCCGACGCCATCGAGATCGGCGCCCGGGTCCTCGACCGCGAGCAGACCGGCGCGAACGCCGAGTTCGTCAAGGCGGAGTTCGAGAAGGCGGCGTCCGAGCTCAACACCCAGTTCGTCGACCGCGCGCGCACCGTCGCCGAGGGGATGAACACCGTCATCACCCGCCACTTCAACGACGAGTCCAGCGACGCGGTCCAGCACAAGGTCCGCCAGATCGTCCGCGACGTCTCGGCCGAGATGCAGAAGGAGCTGCGCAACGAGCTGCTCTCCGAGGACGAGGGCAACCCGCTCGCCAAGTTCCACCGCATCCAGCTCGCGCTGTCGGCCCAGCAGGCCAAGGCGCAGGCCGGCCAGATGCAGGCGCTCAACGACAAGCTCGAGGAGTACCGGCTCGAGCTCGAGCGGCTGCGCGCGCAGAACGAGAAGCTCGAGGAGGTCGCCGCCGTCGAGGAGAAGGGCACGGCCAAGGGCCGGACCTACGAGGAGGAGGTCGCGCTGGCGGTCGACGCCGTCGCGCTGCCGCAGGGCGACGTCGCCGACGCGGTGGGCGATCACAAGGAGTCGACGGGCAAGAAGGGCGACGTCGTCGTCTCGATCGACGCCTGCAACGGCCCGGCCCGTGGCCGCATCGTCTTCGAGGCCAAGAACGCGCGGATGACGCGGCCCAAGGCGCTGGAGGAGCTCGACCTCGCGATGGCCGAGCGCAACGCCGACTACGGCATCCTCGTCGTGCCCAGCGACGAGAAGGTGCCGGCCAAGATGCAGGCGCTGCGCGAGTACAACGGCGACAAGATGATCGTCGCCTACGACCCCGACGACGGCCCGCTCGGGCTGCAGGTCGCCTACTCCCTGGCCCGGGCCCGCGTGCTGATGGCGCGCGGTGGCGACGAGGGCGTCGACATCGCGGCGGTCCGCGACACGATCGAGCGCGCGGTCGGCGCGATGGAGGACGTCCGCCGGATCAAGCAGCAGCTGACCGGCGCGACCACGCAGATCAAGACCGCCGCGGACATCGTCACGACGATGTCGGACCGCGTGAAGGGCTACCTGGCCGACGTCAACGAGCTGCTGGCCGCCGCCGATGCCGAGGCCGTGCCCGAGGAGACCGTGGCCGCCCCGGCCCCGTTCGCCGGCGGCGATGCGGGCCTCTTCGACGCCGCCTGAGTCCCCGCGGCGCCGGTGGCGCACGGTCGGGCGCGCCGTGTTTTGATGTGCGGGCGATGGGGGTCGCTGCGACACGTTTCCTGCGGTTCGACGGGCTGCGCGCGCTGGCGGCGCTGTCCATCGTCGCCTACCACCAGGCCACGCAGGCCGGTGCGTTCGACTCGGGTGCGCTCAAGCAGCTGGCGGGCCGGCTCGACATCGGCGTGCCGGTGTTCTTCGTCATCTCGGGCTTCCTGCTCTACCGGCCGTTCGTGGCCGCCGACGTCGAGGGCCGCGGCGCCCCGGACACCGGCGCCTACGCCTGGCGGCGCTTCCTGCGTATCGCGCCGGCCTACTGGGTCGCGCTGGTGCTCGTCGCGCTGATCAACCCGATCCACGACATCCTGGCCCGCGACGGCCTGAAGTACTTCTCGTTCACGCAGATCTACGCGCCGGGCGGCTCGGGCGGGATCCCGCAGGCGTGGACGCTGTGCATCGAGGTGACCTTCTACGCCTTCCTGCCGCTGCTGGCCTGGGTCGTGCGGCGCCTCGGGCGCGGTCGGGACGCGCTCCGCAACCACTGGCTCGCCGTCGCGGCCGTGGGCCTCGGCGGTGCCCTGTTCACGATCGTCAACGTCCTCGTCTCCGATCAGGACCGTGCGTTCGCCAACCCGTGGCTCGTCGCGCTGCCCAACTGGCTCGACACGTTCGCGCCGGGGATGGCGCTCGCGGTGCTCAGCGTCGCGGTCGCCCGGCGCGGTGACGAGCCCGGGGCCTCGCGCGGGCGCCTCGCGCCATGGGTCTGGGCCGGCGCGGCCGCGGTCTTCGCCCTGGCCGCCTTCGGCCTGGGGCTGAGCGGCACCCCCGGCGAGACCAAGTCCGACGCGCAGTACCTGGCGCTGCACTTCGCCTACGCCGTCTTCGGCGGCCTGTTCGTCCTGCCCGCCGTGTTCGGGACCGGGCGCGACCTCGTCGGCCGCGTGCTCTCGTGGCGGCCGCTGGTGTTCTGCGGGGTGATCTCCTACGGGATCTACCTGTGGCACCCGACGGCGTTCGAACTCGCCGACCGGGCCGGCCTCGCCAAGCTCGGGCTGCTCTTCACCATCGGTATCGCCTGGCTGAGCTGGCAGCTCGTCGAGCGCCCGGCGCTGAGCCTCAAGCGCCTGATCCCCGGCCGCCCGGCGCCGACGGCCGTGCCACCGGCGATCACGCCGCTGGCTCCGGAGCAGGCCTGACCTCGATCGCGGCGCACGTCGCGCCGCGGGCCGGCTAGGCGACTTCGACTTCGTCCTTGCCCTGGAGGCGCTCGCGGCCGCGCTGGACGGCTGCGATGAACTTCGAGAGGTTGACCTCGAGGGTGTTGAGGATCTCGTCGGCGTAGTCCTCGGCGCCGAGACGGATCTCGCGCTCGCGGGCGCGGGCGTCCTCGACGATGTCCTCGGCGGCGCGCTCGGCCTGCTTGGTGACCTCTTCCTGGCTCACCAGCTGGTTCTGGCGCTCGCGCGCCTCCTTGACGATGCGCTCGGCCTCGCGCTTGGCCTCGGCCAGCATCTCCTGGCGTTCCTTGACGATCCAGCGCGCCTGCTTGATCTCCTCAGGGATCGTGGCACGCATCTGATCGAGGATGTC
Organism: Solirubrobacteraceae bacterium; assembly: GCA_045805505.1. Lineage (GTDB taxonomy): Bacteria > Actinomycetota > Thermoleophilia > Solirubrobacterales > Solirubrobacteraceae > BP-464. Next base: position 15,243 of record JBJMLA010000148.1, on the reverse strand, counting down.
GTAGATCTCCTCTTTGTCCACGCGAACCTGGTCCGTGAGGGGCACGGGCTTCGCGTTGTGGACGAGATCGTCCAGCTTGTCTATGAGGACCAAGACGTCCATGGCAGACCTTTGTTCGTCAGCGGGCGAGCTCTTCCTTCAGGCGGGCGGCAACCGGTGCAGGCACCAGGTCGTCGATCTTCCCCCCGAAGGTGGCGAGCTCCTTGACCCCGCTGGAGCTCAAGAAACTGTACTGGGCCCCGCTCATCAGGTACACGGACTCGATGTCATCGGCCTGATTGCGGTTGAGCTGGGCCATCTCCATCTCGTACTCGAAGTCCGAGATCGCCCGCAGTCCCTTGATGATCGTGCGGGCGCCGACCTTGCGGGCGAAGTCGACCACGAGCGTGTCGAAGGGCTGGACGTCGACGTTGCCCAGGTGGGCGGTGGCGTCGCGGATGAAGCTCATGCGCTCTTCGGCGCTGAACAGCGGGCCGGTCTTGCGCACGGAGAGGTTGACGACGGCCACCACCACGGTGTCGTAGAGCGCGGAGGCGCGCGTGATCACGTCGAGATGCCCGTTGGTGACGGGGTCGTAGCTGCCGGGGCAGACGCAGATGCGGGGATCAGAGGCCATGAATGCGGATGAGGGTGTCGCCGTAACGGCGCTCGAAGGTCAGGGGAAGGTCGATCGCGAGCGGTGAACGCCGGTCGCTCTCGGTTACGAGCCGGCCGCCCGCAGCGATCACACTGCCGAGGTCGAGCTCGCGGCCGAGACGGTCGGCATCGCGGTACGGGGGGTCTAGGAACACCAGATCGTATGTGTGGCCCGCCTCCGATGCGTTGCGGGCGAACGTGCGTGCGTCGCCGCGGTGGACCTGCGCGTCGAGCCCGAGGATCTCCAGGTTGGCCCGCAGCGCGCTCAGGGCGGGCGCCGCGCGTTCGACGAACACCGCCGACGCGGCCCCGCGCGACAGCGCCTCGATGCCCAGCGCGCCCGACCCGGCGAACAGGTCGAGGACGGTCAGGCCGGTGACGTCGCCGAGCACGCTGAAGAGCGCCTCGCGGACCCGGTCGGAGGTGGGACGGGTGGCGTCGCCCTTGGGCGCGGTGAGGCGGCGGCCGCCGTGGACGCCGGCGATGACCCTCACGCCGCGACGGGCTCGGCCTCGCGCAGCGCGAGTGCCTCGCCGAGCAGGAGGTGCTCGGGCTCGAGCAGCTGCGGGTCGGTGCGCAGCAGCGCCTCGGCGCGCGCGTGGGCGCGCTCGAGGACCTCGGCGTCGTCGGGCAGCTGGGCGAACCTGAAGCGCGCCATGCCCGACTGGCGCACGCCGGTCAGCTCGCCCTCGCCGCGCAGCTCGAGGTCGATCTCGGCCAGGCGGAAGCCGTCGGTGTGCTCGGCCAGGGCCTTCAGGCGCGCGGACTCGGCGGGCCCGAACAGCAGGCACAGCGACGGCTCGGTGCCCCGCCCGACGCGGCCGCGCAGCTGATGCAGCTGGCTGATGCCGTAGCGCTCGGCGTCCTCGACGAGCATCACGGTGGCGTTGGGGACGTCGATGCCAACCTCGATCACGGTCGTGGCCACCAGCACGTCGGCGCCACCGGCGGCGAACTCGGCCATGGCCTCCTGCTTCTCGCGCGACTTGAGCTGGCCGTGCATCAGCACGACCCGGAAGTCGGCGAACTCGCCGTCGCGCAGGCGCTCGTACTCGGCGACCGCTGCGCGGGCCTGCAGCGCCTCGGACTCCTCGACCAGCGGGCAGACGACGAACGCCTGGCGCCCCTCGCGCAGCTCCTCGCGGATGCGCTCGTAGGCCCGGTCGCGGCCCCGCTCGCCCGTGACGACGTGGGTCTCGATGGGCTGGCGGCCGCGCGGCAGCTCCTTGAGGGCGGTGACGTCGAGCGCGCCGAAGGAGGCCAGGCGCATGGTCCGCGGGATCGGCGTCGCGGTCATGTGCAGGACGTGCGGAGCGAACCCAGGCCGCGCCTTGGCGTCGAGCGCCGCGCGCTGGCGAACGCCGAAGCGGTGCTGCTCGTCGACCACCGCGACGGCGAGATCGGCGAAGACCACGGTGTCCTCGATCAGCGCGTGGGTGCCGACGATCAGCGGCAGCTCACCGGTGGCCAGCGTGTTGAGGATGTCCTTGCGGCGGCTCGCGGGCGTCGAGCCGGTCAGCAGCGCGGCGGGCGTGGTCATGCCCGGCATCAGCGACTGCAGCGTGGCGAAGTGCTGCTCGGCGAGCGTCTCGGTCGGAGCCATCAGCGCCGCCTGGTGACCGTGCTCGACGGCGCGGAGCATGGCGTGCAGCGCGACCACCGTCTTGCCCGAGCCGACCTCGCCCATGAGCAGTCGCTGCATCGGCCGGTCCTTGGCCAGGTCGGCGTCGACCTCGTCCATCGCCGTGCTCTGATCGCCGGTGGGGGTGAACGGGAGCTGGGTGGTCCGCCAGCTCATCGAGAGCGTGGCGGGCTGATCGAGGCGCGGCGCCGCGAGCTCGCCCCGGCGCTCGGCGCGCATCCGCAGCTGGACCATCTGGTCGATGAGGAGCTCCTCGAAGGCCAGGCGCTTGCGGCCGCCCTCATGGTCGCCGAAGTGGGCGGCGAGGTAGGCGCCCGGAGCGTCGGGCAGGTGCTCCTCGACGCGCATGGCGGGCGGCAGGCGCTCGATCTCGTCGAAGGCGGCGTCGCGGTGCTGGCGGACGAGCTCGGCGATCTGGGTCGAGTTGATGCCCTTCGTCGCCGGGTATTCCGCAACGACATCGGCGGTCGCGGCGATCTCCTCGGTCTGGACGTGCTGGTTGACACGGAAGCGGTTGCGGCCCTGGTACTTCCCGGTCAGCCGGACCCGGGTGCCCGGCGGGTAGGCGCGCTGCAGCCACGGCTGGTTGAAGAACGTCACCTTCATCACGCCGGTGGCGTCGGCCACCGTCGCCTCGACCAGCGGCTTCATCCCGCGGCGGCGCACCGGCCGGCTGGTGATGCTGCGGACCTCGACGAGCACCGTCGCGACCTCCTCGGGCTGCAGCTCGGCGATCGTCCGCGCCTCCCCCGTGCCCCGCGGCAGGTGGTCGAGCAGCGCGCCCACCGTCGTCAGGCCGAGCGCCTCGCCCGCCTCCTGCGCCTTGTCGTGCGGGAACTTCAGCTCCTCGAGCAGCCGCTCAGGCCGCGGCCAGCGCACCGGCGCGGCCAGCCACTCGTCTCTCTCCGGCTCCCGGGTGTCCGCGAACGCGCGCACGCCCCCATTGTCGCCCCCGGCCCGGATGGGGGGACGAATCGGCGTTCCGTCCTGGGTAGTGGGCCACATGGGTGCCGAGGGCAGGACGGATGCGCGAATCGCCGCGCTGGCGGCCGGCGCGCACGGTGTGGTCACGCGCGAGCGGCTGATGTCGCAGGGCATCGGGCCGCGCCAGATCGCTCGCCGGGTCGAGAAGGGCTCCCTCATCCGCGTCCATCGCGGGGTCTACCGCGTGGGCCACGCGGCTCCGAGCATGCTGGCGCGGTACGCCGCGGCGGTCCTCGCGTGCGGCGACGGCGCCCTTCTGGCGGCCACCGCGGCCGGCCATCTGCACCGGCTGCTGAAGCAACCACCCCCGACGCCAATTGTCCTGACGCCGACGGAGCGCGCCGTCCCGGGCGTCGTGACCCGGAGGTACCGCAAACAGCTCACCGAGGAAGAGGTGACGATCACGAGGGCAATCCCCGTCACCTCCGTCCCGCGGACGCTGGCGGATCTCGCGGGCCTCGTCGACCCCGCCGAGCTCGCTCGCGCGTTCCATCGGGCCAAGATCCTGCACGGGACGCACCCGGCCACGGTCGAGACGATCCTCGCGCTTCACCCGAAGACGCCCGGCATCGCCGCCCTGCGTCGCGTGCTCCGGGGCGAGCAGCCGGTCGAGCTCAGCCGCCTCGAAACCGCCTTCCGCCGGCTCCTGCGCGAGCAGGGGCTTCCGTTGCCGGTGATGAATCGCCCGGAAGGCGGCCATCTCCTCGACTGCCGCTGGCCAGAGCACCGAGTGACCGTGGAGCTCGACTCCTTCACGTTCCACAACTCGCTGCACGCATGGGACGGCGACCGGGCCCGCGAGCGAGCGGCGTACGCCCGCGGCGACGCGTTCCGGCGCTTCACGCGCATCGATGTCTTCGACGAGCAGACGGTGATGCTCCGCGTGCTCCACGACCTTCTGTCCTGACTACGGCACCGCCACGGTGCCGAGAGCAGGACGGGACGTCCTACTCGGCGCTGACGAGCCACCACCAGGAGGGCTGGCCGCCCTCCTCGAGCTCGACCTCGACGCCGTCGGGCACCAGGCCCGAGGCGGCGTCGGCGGAGAGCGGGGCGCCCTCGCCGGAGATGAGGGTCAGGAGCTCGGCGGTCTCGGCGAGTGACTCGAGCACGGTGCGCAGCGTGGCCTCGGGGTCGCCCCAGGCGACGAGGGCGTCGTCGACGAAGCCGACGGCGTCGCCGATCCCGAAGCGGCCCTGCGGGTCCTCGCGCGCGGCCGGGGCCACGCCGCCGGTGCGCAGGCGCTCGAGCGCCTGGCCCATCGCTGCGGCGTTCTCGTCCGCGCCGCGGGAGGCCTCCATCTCGACCGAGATCGTCAGGCCCGCCTGCTGCGAGCGCGACGGCACCACGTGGACGACCTTCTCGGAGAGCTCGGCGGCGCGCTCGGCGGCCATGAAGACGTTCGCGCTGTTGGGCAGCACGACGACCTCGTCGGCGTGGATGTCGTGGATGCCGGCCAGCAGCTCCGAGGTCGACGGGTTCAGCGTCGGGCCGCCGTCGACGACGCAGACCCCGAGGCTCTCGAACAGCGCGCGCATGCCGTCACCCGACGCCACGGCCAGCGCGCCGCAGCGGGCGGGCGCGGCGGCCGGGGCCTCGCTGAGGCGCGCGGCGCGTTCGGCGACCTGGGCGTTCATGTCGGCCACGTCGAGGCGCGAGACCTCGCCGACGTCCTTGAACAGCGCCAGCACGATCTCGGGCTCGTCGGTGTGGACGTGGATCTTCAGCGTGACCTCGTCGCCGACGACCAGGACGCTGTCGCCCAGCGCCTCGAGGGGTGCGATCCATTTGCGGGCGTGCAGGTTGTGGCCGGTGACCGCGAAGTTCGTGCAGTAGCGGTAGGTCGCGGACTCGTGCTCGGCGTGGCCCTCGCCGAAGCCGTGCAGAGGCGGCTCGTAGTGGTCGAGGTGCGGCGCCTCGCTGCCGCGCAGCGCGGCGACGATCCCCGCGAAGATGACCGTCACGCCGTAGCCGCCGGCGTCGACCACGCCCGCCTCGCGCAGGACGGGCAGCAGCTCCGGGCCCTTCTTGACGCTCTCCTCGCCGGCGATGATCGCCTTCTCGAGGATCGAGGCCAGCAGCTCGTTCTGGACCTCGGCCGGGGCCTCGGCCCCCAGCCGGGTCTCCTGGTGGGGCCGGTGGGCGATCTCCGAGGCGATGGCCAGCGCCATCTCGCGCATCACCGTGAGCATCGTGCCCTCGGCGGGAGCACGGACCGAGTTGTACGCCCGGTCGGCCGCCCGGGCCATCGCGGCGCCGATCAGCGTCGGATCGACGAGCTCGCCGGGCCGGCTGATGAGCTCCTCGGCGGCGCCGCGGACCAGCTGGGAGAGGATGACGCCGCTGTTGCCGCGCGCGCCCAGCAGGGCGGCACGAGCGACGGAGTTGACGATCTCGTCGCGGCCGACGTCATCGAGCGGCCGGTCCTCGGCCGCCAGGCGGTCGAGCTCGGCGAGGCAGGCGCGCAGCGTGAGCGCCATGTTGTCGCCGGTGTCCCCGTCGGCGACGGGGAACACGTTGAGGTCGTTGATCTCCTCGCGACGGGACTCGAGATGCGCCAGGGCGCCCTCGACGACCGTGCGAAACCGGACGAGGCTGGGGTCGGACACGCCGGGGACCGGCGCTAGACGGCCTTGATGACCTTGCCGGCCTTGAGGCAGCGCGTGCAGACGTAGATGCGCTTGGGGGCGCCGGCGACGAGCGCCCGCACCTTCTGGAGGTTCGGATCGAAGCGGCGCTTCGTCGCGACCATCGAGTGGCTGCGGGAGTTCCCGAACGACGGGCCCTTACCGCAGCTGTGGCAGACCTTGGCCATAGCGCGGAGCAGTGTAGCGACACACCCTCGGGGGTACGGGGGCTGTGCAAGGAATGCCCGCTACGAAGCTTCGCATAGACCTGCCCGACCGGTACCGGGCGCTGCGCCACATCGCCACGGGCGGGATGGCCGCCGTCTACGCGGCCGCCGACGAGGTGCTCGGGCGCGAGGTCGCCATCAAGCTCCTCTCCCCCGCGCTGGCCGTCGACGAGTCGGCGCGCGAGCGGTTCCAGCGCGAGGCCCGCGCGGCCGCCCGCGTCGGCGATCACCCCAACGTCGTCACCGTCTACGACATCGGCGAGACCAACGGCGACCCGCCGGCGGCCTTCATCGTCATGGAGCTGCTGGCCGGCCCGACGATCCACGAGCGCCTGCGCTCGGGCGAGGCCATCCCTCACACGCTGGCGCTGCGCTGGCTGGGCGAGGTGGCCGCCGCCCTCGACACGGCGCATGCCCACGGCATCGTCCACCGCGACGTCAAGCCGGCCAACCTGCTGCTCGACGCCAACGGCACGCTCAAGGTCGCCGATTTCGGCATCGCCACGCTGGCGACCGACTCGTCGCTGACCAAGACGGGCCAGGTCGTGGGCACCGCCGCGTACTTCTCGCCCGAGCAGGCGCTGGGCAAGCCCGCCACCGCCGCGAGCGACCGCTACGCGCTGGCCGTCCTGGCCTACGAGCTGCTGACGGGTCAGCGGCCCTTCCCGCCGGGCCCGCCCGCCGCCCAGGCGCTGGCCCGCGTCGACTCCGAGCCGCCCACCGCGACATCTGTCGCCCCCGGCCTCCCGAACGAGGTCGACGACGTCCTCTGCCGCGGCATGGCCCGCGATCCCGACCAGCGCCCCGCCACCGCCGCCCAGCTCGTCGCCGAACTCCACGACGCCCTCGGGCCCACCGCCACCACCGGCAAGGCCGTGCCGGTGCCGGTTCCCGAGACCGAGGTCGTCCGGCAGCGCACGCCCCGCCCGCCGCGAGCGAGCACGCCTCCGCCTCCGCCTCCGTCGCGCCCCCGTCCCGCCCCCGCGGCCGCGACCGGTGGCCGCCCGGGCCGCAGCCGCGCCGGCGTCATCGCGGCGATCGCCGCACTGCTGCTGCTCGTCGGCGCCGGCGCCGCCGCGATCCTCAGTGGCGGCGGCGACGACCCCGAGCAGCAGGCCTCGACCACGGCGAGCACGACCAAGAAGCCCGCCGCGAAGCAGAAGACCACGACCACCGACCCTGCGACCACGGCCGCACCGACGCCCGCCGCGTCGAAGCCCAAGCCGACGCCGAAGCCCGCCGCCGCGCCCACCGGCGGCGTGCCCGCCGACGCCTCGGCGATCCAGGCCAGCGCGCACCAGGCCCTCGCCGGCGGCGACTACGCCGGCGCCGTGCAGCAGCTGCGCGGGCTCGTCGACCGCTGTCCCGTCTCGGCCACCGACCCGTGCGCCTACGCCTGGTTCGACTACGGCTACGCGCTGCGCCGCGCCGGCGATCCCGCCGGCGCCGTCTCCGCGCTCGAGGTGCGGGCGACGAACCCCGACCAGGCCGGCACCGTGCAGGCCGAGCTCGACGCCGCCCGCGCCGAGGCGGCGGGAACGACGAAGGACTCCGGCAAGGTCCCGCCGGGCCAGGCCAAGAAGGACGGCTAGGCCGGCTCGCGCGTGCGCGCCGGCTGCGGCGCGTGCTCGGGCCGGCGCAGGGGACGCCGCGTGCCGGGAAGGCGCTCGTGCTCGGTGCGCAACCGCACGCGGGCGGGCTCGGCGTCAGCGATCGGCACACCGCCGGGGCCCACCGGCGCCGGCCGGTCGGGTTCGCCGCCGCCGCGATGGTCGTCGTCGTCGCCCGGCCACCAGCTGCGCCAGTCGAACGAGCCGTCCATCGCCAGCCAGAACAGCGCGCCGATGCCGACCACGTGCACGATCAGCGTCAGCAGGATGGCGGCCGTGGGCTTGTCCACAGGCCCAATTCTACGGAACGGCTACGCCAACTCGGCGCGCATGCGCGCCATCGTCAGCACGGCCTCGGCGGCGTGGCGGCCGGAGTCGCGCTTGTCCCCGCCGGCCCGCGCCTTGGCCTGCTCGTAGTTCTCGACGGTCAGCACGCCGAACGCGCACGGAACGCCGGTGCGGAGCTGGACGTCCATCAGGCCGCGGGCGCATTCCTCGACCACGTGGTCGTAGTGCGACGTCTCGCCACGGATCACCGCGCCAAGCCCGGCGACGCCGGCGTAGCGGCCGGATTCCGCGCAGTACTTGGCGGCCAGCGGGACCTCGAAGGCCCCGGGCACGTCGAAGACGTCGATGCCCTCCGCCCCGCTGCGCTCGAACACGTCGCTGGCCGACGCGACGAGCTGCTCGGCGAGGTCCTCGTAGAAGCGCCCGACGACGATCGCGTAGCGGCTCATGCCCCGTCGCGCTCCTGCTCCTCGTGGATCATCTCCGCGTCGAGGTCGAGTCCCTGGTGGTGCAGCGTGTGGCCCATCTTCTCGGCCTTCGTGCGCATGTAGGCCTCGTTGTGCGGGTTGGTGACGTGCTCGATCGGGATCTGGTCGGTCACCCGCAACCCGTAGCCCTCGAGGCCGCGGATCTTCTTGGGGTTGTTGGTGAGGATCCGGATCGAGCCGAGGCCGAGGTCGGCGAGGATCTGCGCGCCGATGCCGTAGTCGCGCAGGTCGGCCGGCAGACCGAGCCGCAGGTTGGCCTCGACCGTGTCGAGCCCCTCCTCCTGCAGCTTGTAGGCCTTGAGCTTGTTGAGCAGGCCGATGCCGCGGCCCTCCTGCGCGAGGTAGAGCAGGACGCCGTGGCCCTCCTGCTCGATCATCGCCAGCGCGGACTCGAGCTGCTCGCCGCAGTCGCAGCGCAGCGAGTGGAACACGTCGCCGGTCAGGCACTCGGAGTGCACGCGGACCAGCACGTCCTCCTTGCCGGCCACCTCGCCCTTGACCAGCGCGACGTGGTGCTTGTCGTCGACGAGCGAGCGGTAGCCGACGGCCTGGAAGTCGCCGAAGCCCGTCGGCAGCACGGTCGAGACGACGCGCTCGACGAGCTTGTCGTGCCGACGCCGGTAGGCGATCAGATCGGCGATCGTGACCATCTTGAGGTCGTGCTTGTGGCAGTAGACGGCGAGGTCGTCGACCCTCGCCATCGAGCCGTCCTCGTTCTGGATCTCGCAGATCACCCCGGCCGGGTTGAGCCCGGCGAGCTTGGCCAGGTCGATCGACGCCTCCGTGTGACCCGTCCGCTCGAGCACGCCGCCGGCGCGAGCCTTCAGCGGGCGCACGTGACCCGGCTTGACGATGTCGGCCGACCCCTTCGTGGGGTCGACGGCGACCTGCATCGTGTAGGCCTGGTCGTGCACGCTGATGCCCGTCGTCACGCCCTCGCGCGCCTCGATGGTGATCGTGAAGGGCGTCTCGTGGGCGCTCTCGTTGTGCGCGGCCATCAGCTGCAGGTCGAGCTCCTCGCAGCGCTCCGGCGTCAGCGCCAGGCAGATCCACCCGCCCGCCTGCCGCGTCATGAAGTTGATCGCGTCGGGCGTGACGAACTGCGCCGCCATCACCAGGTCGCCCTCGTTCTCGCGGTCCTCGTCGTCGACGACGACGACCATCTTGCCGGCGGCGATGTCCTCGAGCGCCTCCTCGATGGAGGCGAACTGGACTTCCTCACGGGTGACGCTCATGACGACCGGGCTCCAATGGTCAGCTTCTCGACGTACTTGGCGAACATGTCGACCTCCAGGTTGACGGGTCGGCCGACGACCGCTCCGCCCAGGGTGGTGCGCTCGAGCGTCTCGGGGATCAGCGAGACGTCGAAGGACTCATCGTCGACCCGCGCGACGGTCAGCGAGACGCCGTCGACGGCGATCGAGCCCTTCTCGACCACGTAGCGCAGGACATCCGGCCCCGCCTCGATCGTCACGATCCGGGCGAAGCCCTCGTCGCGCAGGGCGCCGACGACGCCGAGGCCGTCGACGTGACCCTGGACGATGTGGCCGCCGAGGCGATCCGAGAGGCGCATGGCCAGCTCGAGGTTGACCGGCTCGCCGGCCTCCAGCTCGCCCAGCGCGCTGCGTCGCAGGGTCTCCTCCATCACGTCGGCGCCGAACCGCGGTCCGCACAGCCCGACCGCGGTCAGGCAGACGCCGTTGACGGCGATCGAGTCGCCCTCTTTGAGCTCGGGCGCGAGGACCGACTCGAACGTCAGCCGCGCGCCGTCGAGCGAACGGTCTACGGAGGCGACGACGCCGAGGTCGGCTACCAGGCCCGTGAACATGTCGGCCTCCGGCCGGCTCGCATCTCGCTACCACTCCCTCAGACGGGCCGAGACGAGCAGGTCGTCCTCGACCTTCTCGCATTCGAGCGTCATCGCCCGCAGCGCGTCGGCGATGTGCTCGACGCCCTCGCCCTCGAGCGGGTCGCGGGCCTGGCGGCCGCCGAGCAGCAGCGGCGCGAGGAACAGGCGGACCTCGTCGATCTCGCCCGCGTCGAAGAACGCGCCGGCCAGGTGCGGGCCGCCCTCGAGCAGCAGCGAGGCCAGGCCCATGTCGCCGAGCCGGTCGAGCGCGTCGCGGACGCGGGCGGGCTCGTGCTCGCCCGCGGTCACCACGACCTCGGCGCCGGCGTGCTCGAGCGCCTCGACCGCGCTACGCGGGGCCGCGCGCGTGGTCACCACGATCAGCCGCTCGCCGGGAGCGGCGCTGACGAGCTGCGAGTCGAGCGGCAGGCGCGCGGTGGAGTCGAAGACCACCCGCGCAGGCTGCTTGGCCACGCCGTCGACGCGCGAGGTCAGCTGCGGATCGTCGGCCAGCGCGGTGCCGACGCCGACGACGACGCCGTCGACCGTCGCGCGCCAGCGATGCGCGCGGGCGCGGGACGACTCCCCGGAGATCCATTTGGAGTCGCCGGTCTGGGTGGCGACCTTGCCGTCGAGCGTCATCGCGGACTTGAAGAGCACCCACGGGCGGCCGGTCCTGGCGTGCTTGCGGAAGGCCTGGTTGGCGAGCCGGGCGCGGACGGCCAGCTCGTCGTCGGCGAGCACGACGTCGACGTCGATGCCCTCGTCGCGCAGGATGCCCAGGCCGCGCCCGCTGGCCTTCTCCGACGGGTCGTCGGAGGCCACGACCACGCGGCCGAGACCGGCGTCGATGATCGCCTGGGTGCAGGGCGGCGTCTTGCCCTCGTGGCAGCAGGGCTCGAGCGAGACGTAGATGGTGGCGCCCGCCAGGTCGGCGTCGCCCGCGTCGGCGATCGCCTCGACCTCGGCGTGTGGGCCACCGAAGTCGTTGTGCCAGCCCTGCCCGAGGATCGCGCCGTCGCGGACGACCACGGCGCCCACGATCGGGTTGGGATGCACGCGCCCCAGACCGTTGTGCGCCAGCTCGATGGCGCGAGCCATGTGCTCGCGGTCGGTGTCGGTCAGCAGGGGCAAGGTCCGGCTCAGGATACGCCTGCGCATTCGCCACCACGCAAGCGATAGACCGTGATCAGCGGGCCGGGCTGCCGGTAGGCCAGCGGGTAGTAGTCGAACGAGAAGTCGAAGTTGAACTTCACCGGCTCGTCGCCCTTGGCGAACGGCGAGGACTGATAGACGACCTCGCCGCGCCGCTCGAGCTCGCGGTAGTAGGCCAGCGCCTCGGGGACCACGTCGGGTTCGACCTCGGCGCGACCCCGCTGCGTCGAGCCCGTGACCACCCAGCAGTAGCCGCCCTTCTCGTAGTCGCCGACCAGCGACGGGCGCAGGATCCGCTCGTAGTCCTCGATGTTGATGACCAGCCCCGGCTCGGGCACGGGCTGGCCGGTGTCGGGATCGATCAGCGAGCGGCTCGCGGAGAACTTGACCCAGCGATAGCCGTTGGCCGTGGCCAGCGACGGGTTGCCGATGTCCGAGGCCCAGCCGTCGGGCACGATCGGCTCGACGACGATCTTCGTCCGCTCGGGGATGTGGGCGACCATCCACGCACGCGTGGCGTTGCGGGTGTCCTCGCGCGAGAGGACCTGCCCGATGTGCAGCGAGTACACGAGGCCCTGCCCGCAGAGCGCGACGACACCGAGAGCCATGGCCGTGAGCCGCAGCGCCGGCCTTCGGCGCCCGAGCGAGTCGGCCAGCTCGAAGACGCAGTAGGCCGCCAGCAGCGCGACGAGCGGGAAGACCGGGATCAGCCAGCGGCCGAAGAAGCGGCCCTGCGAGCCCATGAAGAGCACGAAGAGGATGGGCGCCGGCGCGAGCACGGCGACCAGCCGGGGCTCGTCGCGCAGCAGCAGGATCGCGCCGAGGATCGCGGCGACCAGCGGGACCCACCCCATGCCCCACGTGAACGTCCACAGGTAGTAGCCGACCCCGTTGTCCTGGGTGAGGCCGAGCTTGCCCAGTGCGTCGTCGGCCGCCGAGGACTGGTGGTCGAGCCCGTCCTTGAACTTGTCGAACTCGAGCAGCGCGTAGGGGTTCGCCCCGATGAAGCCCACGAGCGCGAAGACCCCCGCGATGAGGACGCCGCGCGCGGCGGGCCCGCGGCCGCCGGGGGCGAAGAACTGCGCGGCGGTCGCCGCGACCAGCGGCACCAGGACGATGCCGCCCGTGTACTTCGTCGCGCTGGCGATCCCGAGGCCGAGCCCGGCGATGACGTAGTCGCGGATGCGCCCCTCCCGCAGCACGCCGGCGGTGCCCCACAGCGACAGCGCGATGGGCGCCAGCGTCGGCACGTCGTTGAGCGCGAGGTGGGCGTAGAAGACCGGCAGGAAGCTGACCGACAGCAGCGCCGCGGCCAGCAGGCCGGTGCGCCGGTCGAAGAGCCGCTTGCCGGCCAGGTACAGCAGCCAGATGGCGATCGTGCCGAGGACCGCGGCGGTGACCCGCGCGACCAGGAAGACCTCCTCGGGGTGCGCCGCGTAGGCCTTCGACACGCCCTCGCGCCCGCCGAACCAGATCGAGAAGACCAGGTACAGGACGTTCGTGTACCCCGCCGGGTTGACGTAGTAGTTCGGGTCGCCGTTGAAGACGAACGCGCCGATCGCGTGCGGGACGAAGTGGGCGTTCTCGTCGGCGTTGTAGGCGTAGGGCAGCCCGTGCTTGGCCCCCCAGACGCGCAGCACGAACGCGCCGGCGAGCACGACCAGCAGCGCCGCGGCGTAGCCGCTGACGCGCACGCGGGGCAACCTCAGCGCGGGCATCGCACGTAGGCACCGTAATAGCCGTGGGTGGCGACGCGCCGGAAGCCGGTCATCGGCAGCTGCGTCTCGGGCTCGTCGAGCGGCGAGACGAACGCCTGGCGCAGCAGCGCGTAGCGGCCCGTCACGTAGATCGCGACGCCCCGGTCGACACGCTTGCGCTCCTTGTCGTCGCTGCGGGCGATGACGTGGTCCTCATCGAGGCCGGTGACCCAGCGGATGTCGGGGATGAGCTTGTGGTTGGGCACCGACAGCGGCCCGCAGCGCAGGCCGGCGACCACGGCCGGGTCGCGCAGGACGGCCTTGAGATCGGTGCGGTAGCGCTCTCGGAAGTCCAGCTCGTTGCGGAAGCGGACGAGGTTGAGGTTGACGATGGTGTAGGCCACGCCGCCGATCAGCGCCACCACGAACAACGCGCGCCAGATCGTTCGCGCGCGGCCGTCGGCCAGCAGCGTCCAGCCGCCGAAGGTCACGCCCGCGAAGATCATCACCATCAGGGACGGCACCAGCAGGTAGCGGTCGATGATCGACAGGCCGGCGACGCCCACGAGCCCGAAGGTCGCCAGGCCGATGACCAGCAGCGTGAAGGGCATCCCCAGACGTTTGGGCACCAGGACCAGCGCGAGCAGCACGCCGACCAGCGCCGCGTAGACGACCGGCGCCTTGTCGAGCGAGGTCAGGAACGCCCAGCTGGCCTGCGGCACCGCCGAGAGGCCGTGGGAGCGCCCGAGCTCCTCGGCCAGCGAGCTCGTCGAGTGCAGCGAGTAGAGCGGGTCGCCGGTGACGACGCCGTCGACCAGGGCCCAGATCACCGGACCGGTCGCGGCCAGCGCGGCGGTGGCGATGCGCGTGCGCCAAGGCGTGGTGCGCGGCCAGACGTACCAGAGCCAGTACAGCCCGATCAGCAGCCAGGCCTCCGGGCGCATCAGGCTGGCGAGGGTCAGCAGCACGAAGACCGGGGTGCCGCGGCGGCGCCGGCCGGCCTCCAGCGCGGCGGCCCAGACCACGAAGGCCAGGTACGGGATGTCGATGTAGCCGCGTGCGGCGAGGAAGGCGAAGTCGAAGCGGCTGAGCAGGAACGCGCCGGCGATGACGCCGACCAGCGGCGTGAACGAGGCGGCCGCCAGCCGGTAGATCCCCGCCACCAGGCCCACGAACGACGCCAGCGTGGCGAAGACCATCAGCCGGTCGCCGCCCTCGCCGAACAGCGACATCCCGGCCCCGAACACCAGCGCCAGCGGGTGCTCGGTGGGCGCGCGGTAGACCTCGAACGACGGCAGGCTGCCGTGCAGGATCTCCTTGCCCCAGATCAGGCTGTAGAGGCTGTCGTAGTTCGGATACGTCGGGTACAGGAAGAACCCGACCAGCGTGCCCAGTGCCAGCAGTGCCAGCAGCACGCGCGGCCATGCGGTCGGCTGGGCATCGCGCTGCATCCGGTGCGGTACCGTACTGGCCCGCGCAGCGGGGTATTTTCGGCTGCTGTCGCCGCTGTTTTCGTTTCGATGAAGCTGATCATCCAGATCCCCTGCCTCAACGAGGAGGCGACGCTCCCGGCCACGCTTGCCGACCTCCCCCGGGAGGTCGACGGCTTCGACGCCGTCGAGTGGCTGGTCATCGACGACGGCTCGACCGACCGCACCATCGAGGTGGCGCGCGCCAACGGCGTCGACCACATCGTCCGGCTGACCAACAACAAGGGGCTCGCCGCGGGCTTCCAGGCCGGCCTCGACGCGGCCCTCAAGCTCGGCGCCGACGTCATCGTCAACACCGACGCCGACAACCAGTACTACGGCGGCGACATCCCCAAGCTCGTCGGCCCGATCCTCGCCGGCAACGCCGACATGGTCGTCGGCGACCGCGAGGTCCACAACATCGAGCACTTCTCGCCGCTGAAGAAGCTGCTGCAGCGACTCGGCTCGTGGGTCGTCCGCCAGGCCTCGGACACCGACGTGCCCGACACGACCTCGGGCTTCCGCGCCTACAACCGCGAGGCCGCGATGCAGATGGCCGTCGTCTCGCGCT
>JBJMLA010000147.1:0-2320 GCA_045805505.1 Solirubrobacteraceae bacterium | reverse complement strand
CTCGGCCAGCGGCACGAACTCGCGCGGCTCGAGCAGGCCACGCTCCGGATGCTCCCAGCGGACGAGCGCCTCGACGGCGACCATGCGGTCCTGCGACAGCGAGACCTCCGGCTGGTAGTAGACGCGCAGCTCGCCGCGCTGGAGTGCTCGGCGGAGGCCGTTCTCGAGGTCAAGCCGCTCCATGATGCGCGTGCGGAGCGCTTCGTCGAAGACCTCGACGCGGCCACGGCCGCGCTCCTTCGCGCGGTACATCGCGGCGTCGGAGTCGCGCAGGAGCGTCTCGGGCGTCGAGTGCGGATCGAGCGCCAGCGCTACGCCCACGGAGGCGCTGACGAACATCTCGCGGCCTTCGAGCACGAACGGCTCGGACGCGGCTTGGACGATTCGCTGCCCGACGATGACGGCATCGCGCGCTTCGCTGATGTCGTCGCAGAGCACGACGAACTCGTCGCCTCCGAAGCGCGCAATGGTGTCGCTGGGCCGGATCGCCGCCCGCAGGCGGCCGGCGAGCTCGACCAGCAAGCGGTCGCCCGCGTTGTGGCCGAGGCTGTCGTTGACGACCTTGAAGTTGTCGAGGTCGATGAACAGAACCGCGAGGTTGGCGTCGTTGCGCCGCAAACGCGCAAGGGCCAACGCCAGGCGATCAAGAAAGAGCGTCCGGTTGGGCAGGTCCGTCAGCGGGTCGTGAAGAACCCTGTGCGCGAGGCCGTCCTGTCCGTGATCTGGGTCTGTCGTCGGCGTCCGTGCCGTCCGGCCATTATGGGCGAGCGCGGCGGTATATGCGAGGACCGAGATAGCCGCCGCCGACCCCCAACAGACCCACAGCGGCAACTCCACCTGCAATTCGCAATCGCCGGCCGAGCCGGTCGAAGGTCATGATCTCCCAGCCTTCCTGGCGCGCGACGCGGCCGAGTTCGGCGTCGGGGTTGACCGCAACCGGGTGCCCGACCACGCGCAGCATCGGCAGATCCGACTCGGAATCGGAGTAGGCCCACGACTCGCCGAGGTCATAGCCGTCGGCCTCCGCGAGTTGGCGGATCGCCTCGGCCTTCCCCTCGCGATAGGTGAACGGCCCCTCGGGCCGGCCCGTGTAGACGCCGTCGTGAACTTCGGAGCGCGCGCCGATCGCGCCGTCGAAGACAAGTACCTGGGCGAGCAGCTCGGCGATCTCCTGGGATGCCGCGGTGACGATGTAGATCGGCCGGCCGGCGTCCTGGTGGCGGTAGGCCACCTCGAGCATCTGCGGGTAGAGCATCGGCAGGATCCCGGCCAGCACCTGCGGCGTGAGGCGCGCGAGGTCGGTGACGCGCTTGCCGGCGATCGCCGCGTACACCTGTGTGCGCAGCAGGTCGGTGGCCTCGTCGGTCGAGCCCTGCAGCCGGAAACGGATGTTCGCGCGCACGGCGCTGGCCAGCTGTCTCCGCGACAGCTGGCCGGCCTGGTACGAGGCGCGCGCGAAGTGGAAGGCCGACGAGCCCTCCATGAGCGTCTTGTCGAGATCGAAGAAGGCGGCGCCGGGACGGCGATGCGAGCCGGTCACTGACAACGAAGCAGGGGCGCCGCCGTGCTCCGTACGGCGAGTCCCGATGACGCCGTCAGTGGCCGGCGTAGCCCGCCGTCAGCCGCCATTTACTTCGAGGATGATTGCGTCGCCCTGGCCTCCGCCGGAGCAGATCGCAGCGACTCCGAGGCCACCGCCGCGCCGGCGCAGCTCGTGCACGAGCGTGCCGAGCACGCGTGCGCCGGAGGCGCCGATCGGGTGGCCGAGAGCGATCGCTACGCCGTTGACGTTCACCTTCGACTCGTCGAGGCCGAGCATGCGCATCGAGTTGATCGCGACCGACGCGAACGCTTCGTTGAACTCGAACAGGTCGATGTCGTCGACCGTCAGCCCGGCCTTCTCGAGCGCAGCCTTCGTCGCGTTCGCTGGCGTGCGGGCCAGGTACGGGAAGTCGTCGGCGACGGCGGCCTGGGCCACAACCGTGGCGAGGACCTCGCGGCCGTTCGACTTCGCCCACTCGTCGCTCGAGACGACCAGCGCACCGGCGCCGTCGTTCACGCCCGGCGAGTTGCCGGCGGTGTGGGTGCCTTCCTTGCCGACCAGCCCCGGCAGCTTCGCGAGCGCCTCGAGCGTGCTGCCGCGGCGCGGCGCCTCGTCGACCTCCACGACGGTGTCGCCCTTGCGCGAACTGATCGTCACAGGGACGATCTCCTCCGCGAGCCGGCCCTCGTCGGTTGCGTCGATCGCCAGCTCGTGGCTGCGCAGCGCGTACTTGTCGAGGTCCGCGCGCGTGATCTCGAGCTCGTCGCCGACCTCGGT
>JBJMLA010000146.1:0-2303 GCA_045805505.1 Solirubrobacteraceae bacterium | reverse complement strand
GGCACCGGGCCTGTATCGACGCCTGACCCCTTCGCCGTGCGCCTCCACCATTGCTCGGAGATGTCCTTCGGCCATCGTCGCCACGTCGAACGTCCGCATATGCTCGTGAGCCGCTTGGCCGAGTCTCTCTCGGAGCCGCGGATCATCGATGAGTCGCCCCAGCGCGCCGGCCGTGGCCACGGGATCATCCGGCGGCACGAGCACTCCCGCGCCGGGCGGAATCAGCTCCGAGTTTCCGGCCACCGCCGTCGCCAGCAGCGGCCGGCCGGCGAGTCCCGCTTCGATCAGCGCGTTCGAGCTGCCCTCTGCGCCGGAGAGGAGAACCGCGGCGTGGCGTGAGCGCCAGAACTCATGCACGTCGCGCACCATGCCCAGGACTCGCACGCGGTGATCGAGCTGCCGAGCCTGAACTTCGTCGCGAACACGCTCCAGCAGCGGTCCGCCTCCGGCGAGATCGACCCGCCATGACGCGCCGGCGTGGACGTAAGGGATCGCCGCGAGCAGCCGATCGTGACCCTTGCCGGGCCGAAACGCCGCGACATAGCCGAGGACGACGGGATCCGGTGGCGGAGTCGGCAGCCTCTCTTGCACACGATGTCCGTTACGTACGATCCGCAGCCGGCTCGGCGCGATCCCGCGGCTGAGCGCATCCTTGGTCACGGCCGCCGAATTCGCTGTGACCAGTTCGGCTCTGGCTTCCACCGCGCTCACCAGCCGGTCGAAAGTCAGCCGCCGGCGCCCCTCCAGCGCGACCTGACGACGGGCGACGATCGCCGGGATTCCGAGCCGGTGGGCGAGCGGCACTCCGATCATGGTCGCGTGGGGCCCCCAGGCGTAGACGAGCTCGGCCTCGGTCCGTCGCAGCAGACGGTCGAGCCGCATGCCCGCCGCCGTCAGGCGCCGCACGCCGGTGACCGAACTCGGTGCGAGCCGGCAGACCTCAACCCCGCCGTCCTCGAGTGCCTCGAGATGCTCGGCGTCCGCCTCGGCGGCGATGGTCGCCACCCTCGCTCCCATCAGGCGGGGAGCGAGATGCGAGATCAACTCCACCAACTGCCCCTCGCTGCCGCCGCGCTGCAGCGAGGCGATCACGAAGACCGTCCGCGGAACGAGGGCCGTCGTCATGAAAGGAGGCCCTCGAGCGCGGAAAGGATCGACGATGTCGCCGGGGGCGCGTGACACGACCGCACGCGCCGGTGGCCGCGCGCAATGAGAACCGCGCGCTCTCCGTGATCCGTCACCAACCGTGCGATGTGCCCCGCGAGGACGCCCGCGTCCGATGGCGGGTAGTACAGGGCCGCGTCGCCCGCAGCCTCCCGGTGCGGAGGGATATCGCTGCATATCAGCGGCGCACCCATCGCCATCGCCTCTCCCGGGATCCGGCTCAGGTTCTCGAGATGAGAGGACGCGACGCAGGCGACGGCATCGCCCATCAACGCCATCACGTCGCTGCGAGAGCGGTGACCGAGCCAGTTGACACGCCCGGCAAGGCCATCGCGTTCGATCGCTCTCCGCAGCCTCCTTTCGTAGGCCGGGTCGACCGGGCGGCCGACCACTGCCAGTGTGGGTCGCTCCGCGGGCGCCAGCCTGGCGAGCGCATCGATCACCACATGGATGCCCTTGTACCGGAAGCGATCCGCCACGACGAGTAGGTAAGGCCCGCCTGGCCCCAGTCGCTCTCGGCCGGCCAGTGACGGGTCGGGCGGGCGGTGGCCGACGATCATGCACGGGCGGTCCCGGAGCACCGGCGCGAGTACCTGCGCTGCAAACCTCGACTGAACGATCACAAGATCGGCGCGCGCGACGCCGGCCAGCGTAAGCCGCTTGAGCACGGCGAGCCTGGGTGTCATACGGAGCGGTACCGACACCCCGAGGTCGGCATGGAACGGCAGAAGGTTCGAGACCATAACGGCGACCCGCGGGGCCGCGGGCGACCACCACGGCGACACGACGTTGAACATCCCGAGCACCGCGTCGCAGCGACGCGCGGCGGTGAGTGCTGGCAGCGCGGTCAGCTGCCAGCCAATGCGCGCGGCCGGCCGTGAGGCCCATCGGGGCGGGGTGATCACATCGATCGGCGCGCCGACGACGCGTCCTGGCCGACCGTGGCCTCGTGGAACGGCGAGAGTGATGTGATGGTCGCCGCAGCATTCCGGCAGCTCCGCCATGAGCTCGGCGACACGGGTACCACCCGACCCCAGGCCGCTTGCGCTACTGGCGTCGATGAGGAGACGCATCGACGGGGTGCGGGCGCGTTGCCGTCGTTATTGCCTCGTGCTGCTCTCGCGCTCCAAGAGAGCTTC
>JBJMLA010000145.1:0-45073 GCA_045805505.1 Solirubrobacteraceae bacterium | reverse complement strand
GCGTGCTGCGTGGAGATCAGCAGCTTCTCGATGCCGACCGGCACGCCGTCGCGGTAGCGGACGGAGACCTGGGTCTTGCCGTCGGGGCGCAGGTAGTCGATGCCGTTGCTCGTCGAGTTGCGCACGTCGGCGAGGCGCTTGGCCAGCTTGTGCGCGAGCGCGATCGGCAGCGGCATGAGCTCCGCCGTCTCGTTCGTCGCGTAGCCGAACATCATCCCCTGGTCGCCGGCGCCCGCGACGTCGAGCTCGTCGTCGTCGGAGGGGTCGGTGCGGGTCTCGTAGGCCTTGTCGACGCCCTGGGCGATGTCGGGCGACTGCTTGTCGATCGCGTTGAGCACCGCGCAGGAGTCCGCGCTGAAGCCGAGGTCGGCGTCGACGTAGCCGATCTTGCGGATCGTC
Source organism: Solirubrobacteraceae bacterium (assembly GCA_045805505.1). Classification (GTDB taxonomy): domain Bacteria; phylum Actinomycetota; class Thermoleophilia; order Solirubrobacterales; family Solirubrobacteraceae; genus BP-464. Next base: position 44,674 of record JBJMLA010000145.1, on the reverse strand, counting down.
TCGCGGGCGACTTCCTGGATGTCGACGTAGGTCTCGGTCGAGATCTCGCCCGAGACGACGACAAGGCCGGTGTTGACCAGCGTCTCGCAGGCGACGCGCCCGTACGGATCGTCGGTGAGGACGGCGTCGAGGACGCCGTCGGAGATCTGATCGGCCACCTTGTCCGGGTGGCCCTCCGTCACCGATTCCGAGGTGAAGAGGTACTCGTTGTCCGCGTACTGGCTCATAGGTCGCGGGAGGTTAGCGACCGCGCAGCCGGTCCTCGGCAGCACGCCCGGCCCCGCCGCGGCGCTCGTTGCGCTCGTTGAAGTCGATGATCAGCGGAACGCCGTCCATCGCGTAGCGGTTACGCATCCGGTTCTCCAGGAAGTACGCGTAGTCACGGGTCACGCGGGTGCGGCTGTTGACCGAGATGGCAAAGCGCGGCGGCCGCGAGCCGGTCTGGGTCATGAACAGCATCTTCAGCCGATGCCCGCGCACCGCCGGCGGCTGGCGGGTCTGGACCGTCTCGGCCAGGAAGCGGTTGAGCTCGGGCGTCGGGATGCGGTCGCGCATGCGGTCGCCGAGCACGATCAGCTCGGGCAGCAGCCGCTGGACGTTGCGCCCGCCCTTGGCGCTGACGGTCATGACCTTGGGCCGCTGGCGCAGCTTGCGGTGGGCGTGGGCACGCTCGTGGTCGAGGTCGTCCTCGTCGCCCTCGAACAGGTCCCACTTGTTGAGGACGATCAGCGTCGCGCACTCGCTCTTCATCGCCAGCTCGGCGATGCGCAGGTCCTGGGCGGTGATGCCGTCGCTGGCGTCGCAGACGACCATCGCCACGTCGGCACGCTCGGCGGCCCGCTGCGAGCGCAGCGCGGTGTAGTACTCGACGCTCTCAGACACCTTGGCCTGGCGGCGCAGGCCGGCGGTGTCGACCAGGATGACCTTGCGACCGTCGACCTCGAGCGGCAGGTCGATCGCGTCGCGGGTGGTGCCCGCCACGTCGGAGACGATCACGCGCTCGGAGCCCATGAAGCGGTTGACCAGCGAGCTCTTGCCGACGTTCGGCCGGCCGATGATGGCCAGGCGGATGACGTCGTCGTCGGCTTCGTCGTCATCGCCCTCGGGCAGCGCGGCGGTCAGCGCGTCGAGCAGGTCGCCCGTGCCCAGGCCCTGCGCGGCGGACACGGCGATCGGCTCGCCGAGCCCGAGCGCGTAGAACTCCGCGGCCGACGGGATGTCGCCGACGCCGTCGATCTTGTTGGCCGCGATCAGGACCGGCTTGCCCTGACGGCGCAGCATGTCGGCCATCTCCTCGTCGCCCGGGCGCAGGCCGGCGCGCGCGTCGACGACGAGCACGGCGACCACGGAGTCGTTGAGCGCGGCCTGGGCCTGCTCGCGGATCGAGCCGGCGATGGGATCGTCGTCGCGCTGGTCGATGCCGCCCGTGTCGATCAGCGTGAACTTCCGGCCGTTCCACTCGCAGGCGATCTCGTTGCGGTCGCGCGTGACGCCCGGGCGCTCGTGCACCACGGCCTCGCGCGAGCCGCTCAGGCGGTTGACCAGCGAGCTCTTGCCGACGTTGGGGTATCCGACGACCGCCACCTTCATCGCGGCACCATCGCGACGATCCGGGCGACGACCTCGTCGATGTCGAGCCCCGTGGTGTCGAGGTCGACCGCGTCGTCGGCGGCCACCAGCGGGCTGTGCTCGCGCGACTCGTCGCGGGCGTCGCGGGCACGCTGCTCGGCGAGTACCTCGTCGACCGGCCGGCCCTCCTGCTCGGCGCGGCGGCGAGCCCGCTCCTGCGCCGAGGCCGTCAGGAACACCTTGACCTCGGCATCAGGCGCGACGACCGTGCCGATGTCGCGGCCCTCGGCGACCCAGTCCCCACCGTCGATCAGCGCGCGCTGCAGCTGGACCATCCGCTCGCGCACCGCCGGGTCGGCGGCGACCTCCGAGGCCATCGCGGTGACCTCCGGCGTGCGGATGTCGGCGGTGACGTCGATGCCGTCGGCGTAGACGTGGTCGCCGAGATCGATGCGCTCGGGGATCGGCCGATCGCGCAGCTTGGCCAGCGCCACCGCCCGGTACATCGCGCCCGAGTCCAGGTACGTCCAGTCCAGCGCCCGGGCGACGGCCCGGGCGACGGTGGACTTCCCTGCGCCCGCGGGCCCGTCGATGGCGATGAGCATCGTCCTTGGCACGATAGGGCGGTGAGGATGCTCCAGCCCCTTCGGCTTCGGGACTTTCGCCTGCTGTGGACCGGCATGGCGATCTCGATGCTGGGCGACGGCATCTACTTCGTGGCGGTCGCGTTCCAGGCTTACGCGCTCGACAACGACCCGAGCGCGCTGGCGCTCGTCGGCTTCGCGTGGACGGGCGGCATGGTGCTGTTCCTGATCCTCGGCGGCGTCGTGGCCGACCGCCAGCCGCGGCGCCGCGTGATGATGGCCGCCGACGTCGGGCGCGCCGTCGTGCTCCTGACCCTCGGCGCCCTGTCGGTCAGCGGCGCCCTCGAGCTGTGGATGCTGGTCACGCTCGCCGGCCTCTACGGCGCCGGCGAGGCCTTCTTCGGCCCGGCCTTCAGCGCGCTGATCCCCGAGATCGTGCCGCCCGACCTCCTCATGCAGGCCAACTCCGTCGAGCACAGCGTGCGGCCGATCGCCTCGCAGGTCGCCGGCCCGGCGCTGGGCGGCGCGATCGTGGCGCTGGTCGGGCCGGGCACCGGCTTCATCATCGACGCCGCGACGTTCGCGGTGTCGTTCGCGTGCCTCGCCGCACTGCGGGTCCAGGAGGTGCCGGCGCCCTCCCCCGTCGGCGCGCTGCGCGAGATCCGCGAAGGCTTCGTCTACGTGCGCTCGCAGACATGGCTGTGGGCCACGCTGCTGATGGCCTGCCTCACCCTGCTGGTGTTCTGGGGCCCGGAGGAGGTGCTTGTCCCCTACATCATCAAGAACGAGTTCGGTGGCACCGCCGCGGACTTCGGGCTGCTGCTGGCGGTGGCCGGGATCGGCAGCGCGGCCGGCTCGCTGGTGATGGGCCGCCGCCCCCTGCCCCGCCGCCCCGTGACCGTCATGTACTACTTCTGGGGCTTCGGCGTCCTGCCGCTGGCCGCCTACGCCGCTGCCACCGAGACCTGGCATCTGATGCCGCTGGCCTTCGTGATCGGCTTCTCGATGTCCGCGGGCATGATCATCTGGACGACGCTGATGCAGACCCGCGTGCCCCGTGACCTGCGCGGCCGGGTCAACAGCCTCGACTGGTTCGTCTCCATCGGCCTGGTGCCCGTCTCCTTCGCCCTGACCGCTCCGGTCTCGGCGACGATCGGCATCGACGCCACGTTCATCGGCGGCGCCTGCGTCGCCGCCGCGGTCGCCCTGGGGATGCTCTACCTGCTGCCCGGTCTACGCGAGCGAGGCGATGTCGTCGACGAACCCGGGGTAGGAGACGGCGGCGGCCTCCATACCGATGACCTCGACGCCCTCGGCGCTGGCGAGGCCGGCGATGGCGCCGACCATGGCGAGCCGGTGGTCCCCTCGGGACTCGATCGACCCACCCCGTAGGCCGCCGGTCCCGCGCACGACGAAGCCGTCCTCGGTCGCCTCGAGATCGCCACCCAGGCCGTTGAGGCCCTCGACGATCCCGGCGATCCGGTCGGACTCCTTCAGGCGCAGCTCGCCCGCGCCGCGAACGATCGTCTCGCCCTCGGCGAAGCAGCCCAGCAGCGCGACGAGCGGCAGCTCGTCGATGGCCAGCGGCACCTCGCCGGCCTCGACCGTCGTGCCGATCAGCGGGCCGTGGGCGACATCGAGATCCGACAGCGGCTCGTCGTGCGGGATCTCCTCGGTCGGGTCCTCGACGTCGCCGAGGACGATCGCGCCCATGCGCTCGATGATCCGCAGGAAGCCGGCGCGCGTCCAGTTGACGTTGACGTCGCGCAGCAGCAGCCGCGAGCCCGGCACCAGCACGCCGGCGGCGATGAGGAACGCCGCCGAGGACAGATCCGACGGCACGTCGAGCGACTCGATCTCGAGCTCGTCGGTGTTGCCGATCATCAGCACGCTGCCGGACTTGCTGACGGGAACGCCGGCGCGGGCCAGCATCCGCTCGGTGTGGTCGCGGCTCGGCGCCGGCTCGGTGATGGTCGTGGCGCCGTTGGCGGTCAGCGCGGCGAGCATCGTGCACGACTTGACCTGCCCGCTGGCGACCGGCAGGACGTAGTCGATGGCCTGCAGCCGCGCCCCGTGCACCGTGAAGGGCGGCAGCCGCCCGTCGGTCGCCTCGATGCGGGCGCCCATCAGCCCCAGCGGCTCGGCGATCCTGTCGACGGGCCGGCGCCGGATCGAGGCGTCGCCGTCGAGCGTGTAGGAGCGCCCGGGCTGCGCCGCCAGCCAGCCCGGCAGCAGCCGCATCAGCGTGCCGGCGTTGCCGACGTCGATCGGCCCGTCGGGCACCTCGGCCTCGCGCAGGCCGACACCGCGGATGACGAGATCGGCGCCGCGCTGCTCGACGAGCGCGCCGAGCGCGCGGACCGCATCGAGCGTCGAGAGCGTGTCCTCGGCGATCAGGTAGTTGCGCACGACCACGGGCTCGCTGGACATCGCGCCCAGCAGCGCGGCGCGGTGCGAGAGCGACTTGTCGGCGGGCGGCGTGAGCTCGCCGCGCAGCGCGCCGCTGGGGGCAAAGCGCATGTTCATACGCCCAGCCCCAGCCCGGCGAGCAGCTCGCGGGCACGGTCCTCGCGCCCGGCGGGCACGGACAGGTCGAGCGATCCGGTGGCCATGTCGAGCGACGGCGCCAGCGACATGTCGGCGATGTTGATGCCCTCGCGCGACAGCGTCAGCGCGATCTCGGCGATGACGCCCGGGCGGTTGGGCACCGCGACGTGCAGCTCGGCGAGCTCACCGCCGGCGCCCGCGGCGCGCAGCGCGGCCCGCTGCGCCGCCGCGCGCTCCTGCCAGTCCTGGAGCGACTCGCCGGCGGCCAGCCGGGCCCGCACGGCGGTCAGCTCGGCGATCGCGCGCTCCAGGGCCGCGTCGAGCGCGGTCGCGTTGCTCGCGTAGATGCCCGCCCATAGCGCGGGGTTCGCGCCGGCCACGCGGGTGGCGTCGCGGAAGCTGGGGCCCGTTGCGGGCACCGGGTCGCCGGCCATGCCGACGAGCACGTTGGCCAGCACGTGCGGAAGATGCGAGACCGTGGCCATCGCGCGGTCGTGGTCGCCGGCGTCGATGACCGACGGGCGCGCGCCGAGCCCGGCGACGATGTGATGCAGGCGCTCGAGCCCGATGCCCGAGGCGGTCCGGGACGGCGTCAGGTACCAGGTGGCGCCGTCGAAGAGGTCGCCGCGCGCACCCGCGGCGCCGCCGGACTCCGCACCGGCCAGCGGATGCCCGCCGACGAAACGCTCGTCGTCGATCGCGGCGACGAGCGGCGCCTTGACCGAGCCGACGTCGGTGACGACGCAGCCCGGGCCGGCCGCGGCCAGCGCGGCCCCGACGAGCTCGGCGAGCAGCGGGACGGGCGCCGCGACGAACGCGATCTCCGCGCCGTCGACGGCCTCCTCCAGGGTGACGGCCTCGTCGATGGCTCCGGCGGCGAGCGCCGGTCCGGCGTCCGGATCGACGCCGGCCACGGTCGCCCCGAGCCGTTCGCGCGCCGCAAGCCCGATCGAGCCGCCGATCAGCCCGGCGCCGATGACGGCGACCTTCAAGAGGCCGCGGCGGCCGTGAAGACCTTGCCGGCGACCGCGGCCGCCCGCTCGACCTGCGCGGCGTACTCGGCGAACGAGTCCGAGCGCAGCTGCTGGGGGCCGTCGCAGATCGCCTCGTCGGGCTCCGGGTGGACCTCGACGATGATCCCGTCGGCGCCCGCGGCCGCCGCAGCCAGCGAGAGCGGCGTGACCAGGGCGCGGCGGCCGGCCGCGTGGCTCGGATCGACGACGACCGGGAGGTGCGTCATCTCCTTGAGCACGGGGATCGCCGTCAGGTCCAGCGTGAAGCGGTAGGCCGTCTCGAACGTGCGGATGCCGCGCTCGCACAGCATCACGTTCTCGTTGCCCTCCTTGAGGACGTACTCGGCCGCCATCAGCAGCTCCTCGAGTGTGGCCGACAGGCCGCGCTTGATCAGCACCGGGATCCCGGAGCGGCCGACCTCGGAGAGCAAGGAGTAGTTCTGCATGTTGCGCGCGCCGATCTGCACGACGTCGGCGACCTCGGCCACGGCCTCGATGTCGCGCGTGTCCATCAGCTCGGTGACGATCGGCAGCCCGGTCCGCTCCTTGGCCTCGGCCAGCAGGTCCAGGCCCTCCTGCCCGAGCCCCTGGAAGGCGTAGGGCGAGGTCCGCGGCTTGTAGGCGCCGCCCCGGAACATCGCGGCGCCGGCCTCGGCCACCGTGTCGGCCGTCGACAGGACCTGGTCACGCGACTCGACCGTGCAGGGCCCGGCGATCAGCGCGAAGTGCTCGCCGCCGATCTGCCGGCCGCCGATCTCGAGGACCGAGTGGTTGCCGCCACGCAGCGCGTGGGACGCCAGCTTGTAGGGCTTGAGGATGGGAACGAGCTTCTCGACGCCGGGCGCGCCCTCGAGCGCGAGGTTCGAGACGTGCTCGAGGTCGCCGACCGCGCCGATGACCGTCACCTCCTCGCCGATGGAGGGGTGCGCCTTCGCGCCGACGGACTCGATGCGCTGGATGACGGCCTGGATCTCGTCCGGGGTGGCCGTCGGCTTCATGACGATCATCATCTGGGGTGGCCTTTCTACGCCTGGAAGGGAGGGTACGGGTCCTGCTGAGGCGCTCGGCGAGCCGCGGTTCGCGCGGCGGGGGATCTTGCGGCCGGGCGCCTAGCGAAATCGCCAGGCGTAGGCGTACGAGGTCCAGCCATAGGAGGAGAGGGCGCTGCGGTGGCTGGAAGCGTCGTGGCGCATTGCTGCCGGGCCAGTGTGGCACAGTCGGTCGATGACCGACAAGACCCGCATCGTCACGCCCTTCGGCTTCGCGTCCACCGCCGCCGAGGTGATCGAGGGCATCGACCTGACCGGCCGGCGGGCGATCGTCACGGGCGGCGCGTCGGGTATCGGCGTCGAGACCGCCCGCGCGCTGGCCGGCGCGGGCGCCGAGGTCACGCTGGCCGTCCGCGACACCGCGGCGGGCGAGCGGGTGGCCGGCGAGATCGACGGCGACGTGCGCGTCGAGCAGCTCGACCTGGCCGACCTGGTGTCGGTGGCGGCGTTCGCCGCGGGCTTCAACGGCCCGCTGCACCTGCTGATCAACAACGCCGGGATCATGGCCCTGCCCGAGCTCGAGCGCACCCCGGACGGCTGGGAGCTGCAGTTCGCGACCAACCACCTCGGGCACTTCGCGCTGACCGTCGGCCTGCACGATGCGCTGGCCGCCGCGGGCGGCGCGCGGATCGTCTCGCTGAGCTCGCGCGCGCATCTGCGCTCCGACGTCGTCTTCGAGGACCTGCACTTCGAGCGCCGCGACTACGACCCCTGGCTCGCCTACGGCCAGTCCAAGACCGCCAACATCCTGCTCGCCGTCGAGGCCGGCACCCGCTGGGCCGCCGAGGGCATCACGGCCAACGCGGTCCACCCCGGCGCGATCCTCGACACCAACCTCGCCCGGCACATGGACCCGGCCGCCGTGGCCCAGGCCCGGACGTCGGGCGCCTACACGTTCAAGACCATCGAGCAGGGCGCGGCCACGAGCGTGCTGGTCGCCACGTCCCCGCTCCTCGACGGCGTCAGCGGCCGCTACTTCGAGGACAGCAACGAGGCCGAGGTGGTCGATCCGGCGGAGTCCAACGCGACGGGTGGCGGCGGCGTGGCCGCCTACGCGCTGGACCCCGCGAGCGCCGCTCGCCTGTGGGACGAGTCGCTCGTGACCACCGGGGTCTAGGGCAGCCGGAAGGCCGACGAGGCCGCGGGTCGCGCGGCGGCGGTCGCCAGCCGGGTGGCCAGCAGGTGGCGGATCGTCGTCCTGACCGTACGGCCGCCGAGGCGCCCGACGACCTTGTTGCCGAAGAAGGCGACCCGGCCGTCAGGCTGCCCCGAGGGCGCGGTGACCTTGACGATGCCGTCGAGCCGCTGGCCGTCGACGAGCACGGAGCCCGTGAGCCAGACCCCCGGGACGTACTCGAAGCGCCGCAGCAGCAGCACCTGGCCGCGGCCGGTGGTCAGCGACTCGAAGAACCCGCCGCGCAGGCCGCCGGCGCCCGTGTCGTCGAAGCCGGCGTAGTAGGCCTCGTTGTCGGAGGTGGACGCGTCGGCGATGGAGTTCAGCGTTGCCCGCAGGACGCGGCCCCGGCCGCTGGGCAGCCCGGGCACGCGCGCGACCCCTGCCAGCGATCGCGGCGGCACCAGCGTCATGCGCGGCAGGACGGTCTTGCCCTTGCAGGGGGTCCCGACCGCCCGGTCGCGGAAGAAGCGGTCGATCGCGGTGTCGACGCAGCCGGTGTAGTCGGAGTCGAAGACGTCGTGGCCGGAGCCCCTCAGCGACACGAACTGCGGATCCGGCATTTCGCGCGCGAGCTCCTGGGCGCCCTCCCGTGCTGTGCGGATGTCGGTCGAGCCCGACAGGATCAGCGTCGGCACGTCGGGCATCGGCGCGGTGGACTCCGGGCGGGAGACGCCGTCCGGCCACTGCAGGCAGATGTCGGGGACGCTGGAGACGTCGATGCTCTGGGCGTCGAACGGCGCGTAGGACTCGGGCGGCAGCGCGGCCAGTGCGGCGGCGGCCTTGGCCTCGCGGGTGGCCAGCGGGTCGGCGTAGGAGTAGGGCAGCGCGTTGTCCAGGCACGTGGTCGCGATGAACAGGCCGCCGCTGAACTGGTCGAGCGGGGTCGGCGGCCCGCCCGCGTCGGGCTTGAGGCGGATCAGCGGTGCGTAGTCGCCGTTGCGCGCCGCCTTCAGCGCCGACGGGATGCGCGACTGCATGTACGGGTTGAGGTCGCTGGAGACGAGGATGTAGAGCACGTCGACCTGCGAGAGGTCGTCGCGCAGGCGCCCGCCGGTCTTGGTGCGCACGACGGCGCTGACCTTGCCACCACTCTGAAGGCGCCGGACGACGGCGGTCAGGTCGCCCATCGGGTCGCCGGTGATCCCCGCGCAGCGCTTGCTCGCGCACAGCTCGCCGAGCACGCGCGGCAGGGCCTGGATGAGCCGGGTGTCCCACGGGTCGTCGACGGGCGCGACCACCGAGTCGAGGATCAGCCGCTCGACGTGGTCGGGGTAGCGGCGGGCGTACTGCTGGGCGACCCAGGTGCCGTAGGAGACGCCGTAGATGGCCAGCTTGTCGACGCCGAGCTTCTTGCGCACCGCCTCGATGTCGTCGGCCGTGTCGATCGAGGCGAAGCTGTCGCGCGGAGCGCCGATGCGCTCGGCGCAGCCCTGCACGTCGGCGGCGAACAGCGGCTGGAGCGAGTCGACGGCCTGGATCTCCGGGCAGTCCAGCGCGTTGGAGCCGCCCGTGCCCCGCTGGTCAAGCACGACGAGGCGGTGGCCGGCCAGCTGGCCGGCGAAGCCGCTGGCGTAGGACGGGCCGAAGATGACGCCGGGCTGGCCCGGGCCGCCGGTCAGCGCGAGCAGGACCTTCTTGCTCGGCCTGCTCCCGGTCTCGGTGGCGAAGCGCAGGCTCAGCGTGCCGGGGACGGTGCCGGTCCGGTCCAGCGGGACGGCGATCCGGGTGCAGGTGAAGCCGTCGGCGTCGGGGCACGGGCGCGAGGCCGCCGCGGCCGTGGACGGGAGCAGCAGCAGGGTGGCGGCCACGAGGGCGCGCCGCAAGGACCGGGGCATGGTCAGAGTTGTTCCCCGAGCGCGGCCAGAAACCTCTGGTTGTGCTCGGACGTGCCGTAGGTCACCCGCAGGGCGCCCTCGCGGCCGAGCGCCGTCCCGGCCCGCACGAGCACCCCGCGCTCACGCAGGCCAGCGACGATCGCCGCCTCCTCCACCCCTTCGGGCAGATCGAACCAGCAGAAGTTGGCCTGGGACGCGGCGGGCTCGATGCCCAGCGCGCGCAGCCCCTCGTCGAGCTCGGTGCGCCCCATGACGGTCTTCTCCACGCGCTCGACGACCGCGTCGCCGTGCTGGAGCGCCTCGATGGCCGCCGCGGTGGCCACGGCGTTGACCACGAACGGCTGACGGACGGCGTGGACGGCCTTGACGAAGGACTCGGCGCCGCACAGCGCGTAGCCGACACGCAGCGCCGCCAGGCCGTAGGCCTTCGAGAACGTCCGCAGCAGCACGAGGTTGGGGTGACGATCGAGCAGCTCGACCGACGCGTCGGGGTCGTCGAGCAGGTTGAACTCGATGTAGGCCTCGTCGAGGATCACGCAGACGTGCGAGGGCACCTTCTCGACGAACGCGGTGATCTCGTCGAGCGGCAGCGCCGTGCTCGTCGGGTTGTTGGGGTTGCACACGATGACCAGCCGCGTCGCAGCGGTGATCTCGCGGGCCATCGCGTCGAGGTCGTGGCGGTGGCGCTCGTCGAGCGGGACCGCGATCGCCGTCGCCCCCGAGGCCGCGGGCAGGTGCGGGTAGACGCTGAAGGCCGGCCACGCGTAGACGATCTCGGCGCCCGGCTCGAGCAGCGCCTCGCCGGCGGCCATCAGCAGGTCGACCGAGCCGTTGCCCACCGCGATCCGGTTGGCCGGCACGTCGTAGCGCCTGGCCAGCGCCGTGCGCAGGGCGAAGTTCGACGGGTCGGGGTAGCGGTTGGCGCCGGCCGCGGCGCGGGCGGCGGCCTCGAGGACCTGCGGCGCGGGCGGCCAGGGCGACTCGTTGGAGGCCAGCATCGCCACGTCGTCGGGCAGCGAGTAGCCGCCGGCGACCGGGTAGTCGGGCAGCCGGCCGACGCGCTCGGAGAACTCGATCGGCATCACTGCGCCCCCTGCAGGTCCTGGCGCAGGTTGGCCGCCTCGCCGAGGTAGATGTGGCGCGACTCGTGGGCCTCGTCGGCGTAGTAGTGCATGAGGATCCGGATCACGCGCGGCAGCGAGCCGGGCACCGGGATCTCGCGCGAGCACAGCAGCGGGACGGCGCTGAAGCCGATGTTGCGCGCCGCGACGGCCGGGAACTCGGCGTCGAGGTCGTCGGTGAGGGTGAAGATGCAGCTGACGACGTCCTGCGGCACGAGCTCGTTGCGCTTCATGATCTCGCGCAGCATCCACTCGGTGGCGCCGAGGATGGCTTCGGGTTCGTTGCGGTCGACCGTGGTCGCTCCGCGCAGGGCAAACAGCCGCATTTGCGCCACCTTACCGGCGCAGCTTCGCCACCTCGTCGGCGCTGAGCAGCCGGTGCTGGCCCGGCCGCAGGTCGCCGAGCTCGAGCGGGCCGAACGAGATCCGCTCGAGCTTGATGACCGGGTGGCCGACCGCCTCGCACATGCGGCGCACCTGGCGCTTGCGGCCCTCGCGCAGCGTGATCTCCAGGACACCGGGGCGCAGCTGGTCGACCTTGGCCGGCAACGTCCTGCCGTCGTCGAGCACCAGCCCGGACCGGAGCTTGTGCAGCGCGCCCGAGGCAACGGGACCGTCGGCCACCCGTGCGCGGTAGGTCTTGGGCACCTCGTGGCGGGGGTGCATGAGCAGCTCGGCGAGCTCGCCGTCGTCGGTCAGCAGGATCAGCCCGGTGGTGTCGGCGTCGAGTCGCCCGACCGGGTAGAGCCGCCGCTGCGCCGGCACGAGCTCGACCACGGTCCGGCGCCCATGGGTGTCCTTGGCCGTCGAGACGACGCCCTTGGGCTTGTTGACGGCGTAGACGAGACGCTCCTGCGGGATGGAGACCGGCTGCCGGTCGACCGCCACCGGGATGCTGCCGTCGACGTCGCGCGCGGGGTCGCGGACGACCTCCGGACCCACGGTCACGCGCCCGTCGGCGATCAGCGTCTCGGCGGCTCGGCGTGACGCCACTCCTGCATGGGCGAGGTATTTGGCCAGGCGCATCTACCCTGGGTTGTAGTGGACCTCGAGCTCCTCGACCGCGCCCTCGAGGGCGAGCCGGACTTTCGCGCCCGTCAGGTGCGCGAGTGGATGGCGCGCGGAGCCAAGTCCTACGACGAGATGACCAACCTCCCGGCGGCCCTGCGCGAGCGGCTGGCGACCGAGGTCCCGTTCTCGACGCTGCACGTCACCAACGAGGCCCACGCCAAGGACGGGACGGTCAAGGCGCTGTTCTCCACCGTCCGCGACGGACGGCCCGTCGAGGCCGTCCTGATGCGCTACCGCGACGGGCGCCGCTCGATCTGCTTGAGCTCGCAGTCGGGCTGCCCGCTGACCTGCACGTTCTGCGCGACCGGGCAGATGAAGTTCGGCCGCAATCTCTCGGCCGACGAGATCGTCGACCAGGCGCTGCATCTGCGCCGCATCGAGCCCCTCGACCACTGCGTCTTCATGGGCATGGGCGAGCCGATGATGAACATCGACAACGTCCTGGCCGCCAGTGAGCGCCTCCCCGCGCTGGGCATCACCCACCGCCGTACGGCGATCTCGACCGTCGGCTGGATCCCGGGCATCCAGAAGCTCGCCACGAGCGACATGCCGATCCGGCTGGCCCTGTCGCTGCACGCGCCCGACGACGCGCTGCGGTCCAAGATCATGCCGGTCAACGACCGCTATCCCCTGGCCGACGTCCTCGACGCCTGCCGCGCGTTCTACGAGCGCAAGAAGCGGATGATCTTCATCGAGTACGTGATGCTCGACGGCGTCAACGACAGCCACGACCAGGCGATCGCGCTCGGCCGGCTGCTGGACCCGCGCGTCTACAAGGTCAACCTGATCCCCTTCAACCCGACGGGCTCGATCTACGGCGGCTCCACGCCCCGGGCGATGGGCCTGTTCCGCGACGCGCTCGAGGGCTTCGGCCTGCGCGCGACGATCCGCCTGACGCGCGGCCGTGACATCGACGCGGCCTGCGGCCAGCTCGCCGCCAAGGCCGCGGCCGCCGTCGCCTGACCCCCACCGCAGCGTCGAGTGGACAGTTGACGGGCCGTGAGCCCGCGAAGTGTCCACTCGATGGTTTCTAGAGGGTCTGGGTGGTCTCGCCGGCCGGCAGGGTGACGCGGACGTCGGCGCCGTGGGCGGGGTGCAGCGTCAGGGTCAGCGGCGCGTCGCTGTGCGAGACGATCCGCAGCCCCTTGCGGCGCAGCCGCGCGCGGCGCAGGTCGACGGTCAGCGCGGTGGCGTGCGCGGCGTCGACGCGCAGCGTGTTCGACGTCGGGCCGGCGGGCCGGAACGCGGGCGTCGTGCGGTAGCGGACGCCGAGCGAGCGCTTGGACGGGCTGTCGGGGTCGAAGACGACCTCCTGGCTGCGCTGCGCCGCAGCGGGATCCGGCACGCGATGGGCGATCGCCTCGGACGTGGCCGTCACGGTCGCCTGCGCCCCCGCGGCCGAGACGACATCGCTGAGCCAGTAGGCGCCGTCGAAGCGCAGGCCGAGCTCCGCGTTGTCGTCGGCCGGCCGCGTGAACGAGACGATCGCGGGATTGCGGTCGCGGCGGTGCGCGCCGAAGAACGAGAACAGCGCCGGGAGGTTCTCGTAGATCGAGGAGTACTCGTGGATCTTCGCCGCGTAGTTGACGAGCGTGGCGTCGTAGCCGTCGGCCGACAGCAGGTCGTAGAGGCCGGTCGCCTGCCGGCCGCCCGCGTCGAGATCCTCCAGCGACGTGACCTCGTACCACGGCACGTTGCGCAGGTTCGCGTGGAGCTCCTCGGTGTCGGTGCCCTGCGCCGGCGCGATCGCCGCGAACAGGTCGGGGAAGTGCATACCGATCCGGTTGGTCCCGTAGCCGCCCATGGAGTGGCCCATCAGGTAGATCCGGTCGGGATCGATGTCGTAGTGGCGGCGGACGTCAGCGATGACCTCGAGGACGTCGACCATCCCCTCGTCGGTGTAGCTGTAGTCGCCGCGCTCGAGTGGCGACGCGACCAGGTAGCCCTGCCGGTCGGCCTCCTCGGTCAGCCCGGCCGGGCTGTAGTACGGCTCGTCGAGGTAGTTGGCGAAGCCGTGCAGGTGGACGATGAGCGGCCACCGGCGATGCGAGGAGGGGTAACGCTCGGGGACATGCATGCCGTAGGGCTGCAGCCGGCCCGTGTACTGCCACGTCTCGTCGAAGCCGTAGCCCGGCATCCCCTGCTGGATCTGCGTGCCGCCGGTGCGCTCGATGCCGTCGCCCTCGGCGATCCGGCTGGTGAACATGCGCTCGATGTGGCCGGTGCGCGGCGCGCCCGCCTCGCTGCGCCTGGCCGCCAGGTCGGCGGGATCGACGACCGCGGTGTCGGTCGCGGCGCTGCCGGCGGCGAGGTCGTCGGCCTGCCGGCGCTCGTCGAACGTCCACGCGGTGTCGTCGGCGAACAGGAGATCCCAGACGTTCGTCGGCGAGGTGGGCCCGCCGCTGCCGGGCGCCGACGCGGTGGCGATGCCCGCCGGGACGGTCCAGTACTGCCCGGGGTGTGCCGGGTCGGTGTAGCCGGCGCCGCCGGTCAGCGTCCACGGGCCCGCGGGCAGCGCGCTCAGCGGCACGACCGCCTCGGTGACGTGGTCGCCGTGGGTGACGGTCACGGGCGTCTCGCTGCCGTCGGGGCGCGTGATCGCGCCGCCCGTCCCCCACGCCGTCAGCGCGACGTCCCAGCCCGAGGTCAGGTGCGCGTTGCGCGGCCACGCGCGCTGCGGCGCCCCCGCGGAGCCGAAGGTCAGCGTCGCGATCTGCGCATCGGGTGCCGGGAACGACTCCCACAGGAAGCGCACGTGCAACGCGCCGCCCTCGACGGCCAGGCGCAGCTCGGCCAGGTCCGCAGTGCCGAACGGGTACTTCGCCGCGTCGGTCGGGCGCTGGTAGTCGCCGTTGTGGGTCGAGCGGTCCGAGCCGAACGCGTCGTAGGTCAGCGCGTTGTGCAGGTCGCGCGGGACGTGCGTCGGGTCGTCGCCGTGCGGGTTGAGCGGGAAGTAGTCGGTGCGGTGCAGGCCGTCCGTGTTCGCGCCCTTGGCCTGATGCAGGCCGTTGGTGTAGATCCACTCGCCGTGGTCGAGCGTCGCGGTCCGGAAGACGCCCGTGGGCTCCCCGCTCCAGTCGAGCGCGGGGGCGACCGCCGGCAGCGCGGCGCAGACCAGCAGGACGAGGCAGCAGGCGGCAGCGCGCATGCCTCCTACAACGAGCGGGCGGCGCTGAACTTGCTCAGGCGCCGGGGAACAGCTCGCCCGCGCGGATGCGCGCGGCCATCTGGTCGGACTCGGCGCGGTAGCTCGTGCCGTCCTCGAACTCGATGACGGGCAGCATGCGCTGGCCCGAGAGCTTCTCGAGATCCTTGCGGCGCGTGCGCGGCAGGCTCGGCTCCTTGATCACCTCGTACTCGATGCCCTGCTCCTCGAGCGCCTTCTGGACCTTGAAGCAGGCGTCCATCTCGGTGTGCAGGAACGTGAACGGGCAGCGGTGCAGCTTGACCTTGGGCATGGCCGCCGACCCTACCCCTCCACGGACCTCTTGAGGCGCGCCAGCCGCCGGTCCCACGCCCGCTCGGCTTCGCCGATCCACGCCGCGGCGTCGTCGAGGGCACCGGGCCGCAGCGCGTAGCGGACCTCGCGGCCCTTGCCGGGGGCGCGCTCGACCAGGCCCGCCTCGCCGAGCGCGGCGAGGTGCTTGGCCACCGCCTGGCGGCTCATCGGCAGGCGGCCGGTGAGCACGGGGACGGAGGTGTCGCCCTCCTGCAGCAGGGTCTCGACGACCTGCCGGCGCGTCGGGTCGGCCAGCGCGAAGAAGACGTCGTCGAGGCTCACACCAGCGCCCAGGCCCTCGCCAGCGCGGTCATCGGGAAGCTCGGCGCGCTCTCGCGGACGATCACGCGCGTGGCCGAGACGAGCGGCACGAGCGTGATCTCCACGCGGGTCCACTCCGCGTCGCCGGCCCACCACCACACCAGCCGCGCGGGCTCCTCGACGGCCTCGACGTGAACCTCGCGGTCGTCGTCGAGCCAGGCCTCGCGGCCCTCGTCGGTGCTGATCGCCTCCCAGACGTCCTCCGGGCTGGCCTCGATGTCGATGGTGCGCTCCATGACAACCTCCTGGTTGCTATCTTGGGTGACAACCACCCGGTTGTCGAAAGGATACACCCCGTGCCCCTGGTCCCCATGGTCGTCAAGCAGTCCGCGAGCGGCGAGCGCTCGTTCGACATCTACTCGCGCCTGCTCAACGAGCGCATCATCTTCATCGGCTCGGCGATCGACGACGACGTCGCCAACCTCGTCGTCGCCCAGCTGCTGCACCTGGAGTCCGAGGATCCCGACAAGGACATCTCGATCTACCTGAACTCCCCCGGCGGCGTCGTGTACTCCGGGCTGGCGATCTACGACACGATGCGCTTCATCCGCCCCGACGTGCAGACGATCTGCTTCGGCATCGCCATGAGCATGGGCGCGCTGCTGCTGGCCGGTGGCGCCAAGGGCAAGCGGATGGTGCTTCCCAACGGCCGGATCCTCATCCATCAGCCGACGGGCGGCTTCCAGGGCCAGGCCAGCGACATCGAGATCCACGCCAACGAGTCGCTGTTCCTGCGCCGGCGCCTCGACGAACTCTACAGCGAGCTGACCGGCCAGACGCTCGAGCAGGTGCACTCCGACATGGAGCGCGACCGGTTCATGTCGCCCGAGGAGGCGGTGGCCTACGGGCTGGCCGACCGGATCATCGCCTCCCACGACCTGCCCCGCGCGGCGCTGGGCTTCAGGGAAGGCTGAGGAAGCCGAGGTCGACCCGGCGGGTCGGCTCGCCGGCGACGAACGAGAACGACGCGCCCTCGTTCTTGAACTGCACCCAGTCGGGCGTGTCGCGGGCGACGGGGAAGCCCGCCGCCTCGCAGGCCGCCCGGTGCTCGTCGCGCGCGGCCGCGACGTCCGCCACCCGGATCCACAGGTGGTCGATCTGGCCCTGCGTCCGTTCGGCGTCGTGGGTCATCGCCTCGGCGCTGTTGCCGTCGGGATCGAGCAGGAAGCCGCCGTAGTAGTCGTCGCCGTACTGCGGCCGCGGCCCGGGCTCGCCGTCGTCGGTGTAGCCCGCCGCGACGCCGGCCTCCCAGAACGCGTGCACGAGGTCGGTCGTCGGGACGTAGAAGCCGATGTGCAGCCGCTCGGTCGGCGGGTCGCCGTGCGTGATGGCGAGATCCCCGGCGCCTCCGCCGATCGGCGCGAGGACGGTGGCGTAGAACCGCGTCGAGGCCGCGAGGTCCGACGCGCGGACGGTGACGCGCTCGAACAGCGGCTAGGCCTCGATCGGCGCCGGGGTGTCCGGGTTGCGTGCCGCGCCGGCCTTGAGAAGGCGCTCGCGCAGGTCGGCCTCCTCCTCGGGCGTCGGGTCCCAGGCGGCGACCTCGGGCAGGGCGTCGAGGCCGTTGAGGCCGAAGAGCTTGAGGAACAGCGGCGTCGTGCGGTAGAGCACCGCGCCGAACTGCGACCGGCCGGACTCCTCGACGAGGCCGCGCTCGAGGAGCGTGGCGGCGGCGGAGTCGGCGGAGACGCCGCGGATGCGGGTGATCTCGGGGCGGCTCACGGGCTGCAGGTAGGCGACGATGGCCAGCGTCTCGGCCTGCGCCGGCGTCAGCGGCGGCGTGCGCGGCTTGGCCAGCAGCCGCCGCGCGGCGTCCTCGGCGATCGGGTCGGTGGCCAGCGTCCAGCCCCCGGCGACGGACTTCAGCGCGACGCCCCCGTCGCGGTCCTCGAGCTCGACGAGCGCCGCGCTGACCTCATCGGCGCCGGCGTGGGTGGCCTCGGCGAGGTCCTCCACGCTGACGGGGTCGGGCGAGAGGAACAGCAGCGCCTCGAGGATCTTCGCCAGCTCGCTCATACGGCTTCCTTCCAGGCCGGCCGGTCGGTCCGCGGCCGGATCTCGATGTCTCCGAAGGCCTCGTCCTGGATCCACGTCGCCTCGCCCTGCTTGTAGAGCTCGAGCAGCGCGAACAGGGTCACCGCGACCGTGACGCGGTCGGCGCCCCGGACGGCGTCGTCGAACGAGGTCGTTCCCCGGCGCAGCAGGCCGCGCAGATGGCTGAGCCGGTCGGCGACGCTCACGCGCGGGATCGTCAGGTGGTGCAGGCTGACCTGCGGCGGATGGCGCAGCAGCCCGCCGATCGCCTTGCCGAGGCGCGCCGGGTCATAGACGGCCTCGCCGAGCTCCTCCAGCGACGTGCTCTGGCGCAGCCAGCGGGGCAGGGCGGCGGCGCGGTACCGGATGCCGTGCTCGTCCTCGAGCCGCTCGGTCAGGTGGTCGGCCGCGGCCCGGTAACGCCGTGCCTCGAGCATGCGGGCCAGCAGCTCCTCGGCCGCCTCGCCGGGCTCGAGGTCGAGCAGCTCCTCGTCCTCGCGCGGCAGCATCAGCCGCGACTTGAGCTCGAGCAGGGCCGCGATCAGGACCAGGAACTCCGTGGCCGCCTCGAGGTCGAGCTCACCGCGGGCCTCGAGGAAGTCCAGGTAGCTGATGACGACGTCGGCGAGCTCGACCTCCATGAGGTCGACCTCCTCCTTCAGGACGAGCGTCAGCAGCAGGTCAAACGGCCCGGAGAAGACCTCCAGGTCGAGATCGAGGTCGGCGATCAGCACCGCGCAGAAGCGTAGAGATCAGCTCGGCGGAGGCCCGAAGCCCATGACCCGGCGCACGTCGGCCACCGTGGGAGCGGCCAGCGCGCGGGCCTTCTCGGCGCCCTGGGCCAGCACCCGCTCGAGGCCCTCCTCGTCGGACCGCAGCTCCGCATAGCGCTCGCGCACGGGCGCGAGCATCTCGATGACCGCCTCGGCGGTGGCCGCCTTGAGGTCGCCGTAGCCGCGAGCGTCGGCCAGCGAGGCCACCGCCTCGTCGGGGCTGATGCCCCGCGCCACGGCGAGGATGTCGATCAGGTTCGAGACCCCGGGCTTGTCCGGCGACCGCTCGATGCGCGGCGGGTCGTCGGCGTCGGTCACCGCGCGCTTGATCTTCTTCTCGATGACCTTGGGCTCGTCGAGGACCAGGACGGTGCCCTCCGCCGTCCCGCCGGTCGTCGACATCTTCCGCTCGGGGTTCTGGAGGTCCATGATCCGCGCGCCCACCTGCGGCGTGCGCTGCTCGGGCACCACGAGGATCTCCTCGCCGAAGCGGGCGTTGAAGCGCCGGGCGACGTCGCGCATGAGCTCGAGGTGCTCGCGCTGGTCCTCCCCCACCGGCACCTCGTGCGCGCGGTAGGCGAGCACGTCGGCGGCCATCAGCACCGGGTAGAAGAGCAGCGCGCCGCTGACCAGCTCGCGCTGGGCCGCGGACTTGTCGCGGAACTGGTGCATGCGGTTGAGCTCGCCGACGGCGGTGACGCTCGACAACAGCCAGGTCAGCTCGGTGTGCTCGCGGACGTCGGACTGGCGAAACAGGATGCAGCGGTCGGGCTCGAGCCCGCAGGCCAGCAGCAGTGCGGTCAGGTCGTGCAGCTCGCGGCGCAGCTGCGTGGGGTCGTAGGCCACGCTGATGGCGTGCAGGTCGACGATGCAGAAGATCGCGGGGTCGCCGTGGTCCTGGCCGGCGACGTACTGGCGGATCGCTCCGATGTAGTTGCCGAGGTGCTTGGTGCCCGTCGGCTGGATCCCACTGAAGATGACCGGCACGGCGCGGCAGGCTATCCGCTTGAATTTCTGCGGTGAGGCAAGCGATCGCCGTGACCGCCCTCGCTGCCTTCGCCATCACCGCCGCCCCGGCCGGGGCGCGGCCGTTCCCGCGCTACGCGTCGATCGTCGAGGCCCAGCGCTTCGCCGCCCGTCGCGCCGGCACCGTGTCGTTCGCGGTGATGCGCACGGACGGCAGGATCCGCGGGCTGCATCCGACCCTCCAGGCGCCGAGTGCGAGCGTGGTCAAGGCGATGCTCCTGGCCGCCTACCTGCGCAGCGGCCGGCCGCTGACGCCGGCCATAAGGGCCACGCTGGAGCCGATGATCCGGGTCTCCGACAACGGAGCCGCGCAGCGCATCTACGGGATCGTCGGCCCCGCCGGCCTGCGGGCGGTCGGGCGCGCCGTGGGCATGCGCCACCTGGCCACCACGCGCTGGCTGTTCGACACCGCGATCACCGCCGCCGATCAGGTCCGCCTCTTCTTCCACCTCGACGAGGCGATCCCGGCCCGCCGCCTGACCTACGCCAAGGAGCTGCTGCGCCGCGTCGTGGCCTACCAGAGCTGGGGGATCCCGTCAGCCGCCCGGCCGAGGGGCTGGCACGTGTTCTTCAAGGGCGGCTGGCGCGCCGGCCTGACCCACCAGTCGGCGCAGCTCATCCGCGGGCACACCAGGATCGCGATCTCCGTCCTGACCACCGGCAGCCCGTCCATGGCCTACGCCGAGGGGACCATCGCCGGCATAACCCGCCGGCTGCTGCGTCGTTACCGCACCATCGGCGCCGGGTAGCGCTGAAGCGTGGACCCCGTCAGAGAGACCCCGACCGAGCCGGTCGACTACGCCGTGCTGAGCACCACGTACGCGACGCTTGCCGCCGCGGTGGTGCTCGCCGCCCGCGACCGCGGCGAGGAACCGCTGCAGGCCGCGGAGATCATCCCGCTCGGCCTCGCGACCTTCGCGCTGTCGAAGCTGATCGCCAAGGAGAAGGTCGAGAGCTGGGTCCGCGAGCCGTTCGTCGAGGAGCTGCCCGACGGCGAGCGGCGTCCCAAGGGCCGCCGGCTGCGCTACGCGGTGGGCGAGCTGATGACCTGCACGCGCTGCCTCGGCGCCTGGACCTCACTGGGCCTCGTCGGCCTGCGGATGACCCGGCCCCGCGAGGCCCGCGTCGTCACCGCCCTGCTCGGCACCAGCGCCATCAACGACTTCCTGCAGACCGGGTTCACCCGCATGTGCGCCCAGGCCAATGTGGCCCAGCAGCAGGCGGACGCTCCCCCGCGCGAGGCGGGGAAGCCGCGGTTCGCCCATTCCTGAGTCAGCCATGCCGCGCATACTGCGCGGCGGCTGACGCAGTGTCAGTGTCGGATGGGTCTCAGCCTGAGACGCCGTTGAGCGCGGCGACCTGGATCGTGACCATCCGCCCGTTGCTGGCGGTCACCGTGCCGCCACCGTCGCCGCAGGCGAAGATCAGGATGTTCGAGCTGATCGTGACCGGCGCCTGAACGGTGGCCTGCGTCGCGTCACCGGCGGGAACGGTCACGCTGACGCTGTCGTAGGGCGTCCCGACCTGGCCGCTCTGGTAGATGAGGCAGGTCACCGTGGCCAGCGAGCCGCCCGTGTTGCGCAGGTTCACGGTGCCGGTCGACACGTACTTGCCGGCGGTCATGATGTGCAGGGTCAGCGTGTCGGCGCTGGAGGCGAGGTCCGTGATGGTGCTGCCCTGGTTGTCGGTGAACGCGTCGCTCGGACCGCGCGGGCCGGTCTGTCCGGTGTTACCCGTGGCGCCCGCAACTCCCGGAGCGCCGGTCGAGCCCGTGGCGCCCGTGTCGCCCTTGGCCCCCGCGGCACCCGCGTCGCCCTTGGCGCCCGGCAGGCCGGTCGGCCCGATCGCGCCGGGAAGGCCGCGCGCGCCGCGCTTGCCCTTGAGCTGCTTGAGCACGCTCGGCTTGATCTGCTTGGTCGACGTGATGACGAAGCCGGCCGCGAAGGCCGAGCCGCCGAGGGCGACGACCAAGGCGATGATGGAGACGACGAGGGCCGGGCTGGGCCGGAGGCGGGGGGACATGCGCCGACCGTACCGGCGCCGCATTAGCGGCACAAGAAGCTCAGAGCGGCTGCCGGATGACCGGCCGCTTGGCCGCGGCGGCCTCGTCGAGCCGGCGGACCGGCGTCGAGTACGGCGCGTTCTGGGCGATCGACGGATCCTCGGCCGCCTCGCGCAGGATGTCGGCGAGGGCCTCGGCGAACGCATCGAGCGTCTCCCGGGTCTCGGTCTCGGTCGGCTCGATGAGCAGCGCCTCGTCGACGAGCAGCGGGAAGTAGACCGTCGGCGGGTGGAAGCCGTGGTCGAGCAGCCGCTTGGCCAGGTCGAGCGTCTTGATCTTCAGCTCGCGCTTCATCGGCCCGCCCGACAGGACGAACTCGTGCATGCACAGCTCGCCGAAGGCCAGCGGCAGGTGCTCGGCCACGCCGAGCTGGCGCAGCCGGGCCAGCAGGTAGTTGGCGTTGAGCACCGCGGTCTCGGACGCGTCCTTGAGGCCCTCCGCGCCGAGCGACCGGATGTAGGCGTAGGAGCGCACGAACGTGCCGTAGTTGCCCTGGAAGCCGCGCAGGCGCCCGATCGACTTCTCGTGGTCGGCGACGAGGTCGAAGGTCCCGTCCTCGCTCCTGACGATCCGCGGGTTCATCAGGAACGGCTCGATACGGTCGGACACCGCGATCGGCCCCGAGCCCGGGCCGCCGCCGCCGTGGGGCTGCGTGAAGGACTTGTGCAGGTTGAAGTGGACGATGTCGAAGCCCATGTCGCCCGGCCGCGAGATGCCCATGACCGCGTTGGTGTTCGCGCCGTCGTAGTACAGCGTGCCGCCGGCGGCGTGCACGATCGACGCGATCTCCTCGATCTGCGGGTCGAAGATCCCCAGCGTGTTGGGGTTGGTCAGCATCAGGCACGCCGTGTCGTCGCCGGCCTTGGCCCGCAGGTCCTCGACGTCGACGCCGCCGTCGGGGTTCGTCGCGACCTTGACGACCTCCATGCCGGCCATCGTCACCGTGGCGGGGTTCGTGCCGTGCGCGGTGTCGGGCGTCAGCACCTTGGTGCGGTGCGCCTCACCCCGGTCGGCGTGGTAGGCCTTGGTCAGCAGCACGCCGGCGAGCTCGCCGTGCGATCCGGCCGACGGCTGCAGCGAGACGTGCGGCAGCCCGGCCACCTCGGCCAGCGCGCGCTCGAGGTTCCACATCAGCTCCAGTGCGCCCTGGGCGCGCTTGGGGTCCTGCAGCGGATGCAGGCGTGCGTGGCCCGGCAGGCCGGCGACGCGCTCGTGCAGACGCGGGTTGTGCTTCATCGTGCACGAGCCGAGCGGGTAGAAGCCCGAGTCGAGGTCGAAGTTCTTCTTCGACAGCTTCACGTAGTGGCGGACGAGCTCGGGCTCGGAGACCTCCGGAAGCCGCGGCGGCTGCATCCGGCGGAACTGCTCGGGCAGCGCGTCGGGCGCCTCGGGGACGTCGAAGTCCGGCGCGACGAACGCGCGGCGGCCCGGCGAGCCCTTCTGGAAGATCGTCAACGTCTCGTCGGCGGTGAGGCTCATGCCGCCACCGCCTGACGCTCCGCCGCGACGGCGGCTCCGAGCACGTCGGCGAGCTTGTCGATGTCGGCGCGCGAGCGGCGCTCCGTGATGGCCACCAGCAGGCCGTCGTCGTCCAGGCCGATGCGCGACAGCGCGAGCCCCGGGTTGACCCCGTGCTCGGCGCAGCGCTCGATCACGCGATCGACCGGCGCGTCGAGCCGCAGCGCGAACTCCCGGACCACGGGCTGCTCGTGCAGCGCCTCGACGCCGTCGAGCGCGACCAGGCGCTTGCGCGCGTAGTCGGTGCGGGCCAGCAGCAGCTCGCCGAGATCGACGATCCCCTGACGGCCCAGCCAGGACAGGTAGACGACGCCGCCGAGCGCGTTGAGCGCCTGCGCGGTGCAGATGTTCGAGGTCGCCTTCTCGCGGCGGATGTGCTGCTCGCGCGTCTGCAGGGTCAGCACGAAGCCGCGCTTGCCGTCGACGTCGACGGTCTCGCCCGCGATGCGCCCCGGCATCCGGCGCAGGTAGGCCTCGGTGGCGGCGAAGAAGCCGAACGACGGGCCGCCGAAGTCCAGGCGGTTGCCCAGGGGCTGACCCTCGCCGACGCAGACGTCGACGCCGCACTCGCCGGGCGGCACGAGGATCCCCAGCGGGATCGGGTCGTAGGAGCCGACGCCGACCGCGCCCTCGGGCTTGACGGCCATCAGCGCCGCGACGTCCTCGATCGCGCCGAGCACGTTGGGCTGCTGGACGAAGACCGCGCCGACGTCCTCGGACATGGCGGCGGCCCAGGCGTCGGGATCGGTCACGCCGTCGCGCAGCGCGACTTCGACGACGTCGGCGCCGAAGCCCTCGGCGTAGGTGCGCAGGGTGTCGAGCGCGTGCGGGTGCAGGCCGGCCGACGCGACGAACTTCGTGCGGCCGTTGGCCAGCTTGGCCAGGTAGCCCGCGCTGGCCACGGCGCTCGGGCCCTCGTAGACGCTCGCGTTGGAGACGGGCAGGCCGGTCAGCTCGCTGATCGCGGTCTGGTACTCGAACATCACCTGCAGGTTGCCCTGGCTGACCTCGGGCTGATACGGCGTGTACGGCGTCAGGAACTCCGACCGGCTCATCAGCATGTCGATGATCGACGGGACGTAGTGGTCGTACATCCCGGCGCCCAGGAACGAGATCTCGTCCTCGGCCGACACGTTCTTGGCCGCCAGCTCGCGCAGGTGCTCGTAGACGTCCTGCTCGGCCATGCCCGCGGGCAGGTCCAGCGCGCGCCCCAGCCGCACGGACGCCGGGATCTGGCGCTCGAAGAGCTCGTCGACCGAGCCGACGCCGATGGCGTCGAGCATCGTCCGAAGATCGTCGGAGGTGACGGCGGTGTAGCGCGACAAACGGGCTCCTAGTCCAGCTGAGCGGTGTACGCCGCCGCGTCCAGCAGCGACTCGGTCTCGGACGGCTCGCTGAGCCGGACCTTGACCATCCACCCCTCACCATAGGGATCGTCATTGACGGCCTCGGGCTTGTCGCCAAGCCCCTCGTTGACCTCGACGATCTCGCCCGAGAGCGGTGCGATGACGTCCGAGACGGCCTTGACCGACTCGACCTCCGCGTAGGGCTCGCCGGCCGTGGTCTGCGTGCCGACCGACGGCGGATCGAAGAACACGACCTCGCCCAGGGCGTCCTGCGCGAACCATGTGATGCCGAGCGTGGCGACGTCGCCGTCGACCTTGGCCCAGTCGTGCTCGGGGTGGTAGAGCAGATCGTCGGGGTAGCTGGCGTCAGCCATGGTTCTCCTTGGAGTACAGGGGTCGGGTCGTCACCACGGCGGGCCGCATGCGGCCGCGCACGTCGATCTCGATCTCGGTGCCTGGCTGCGCCATCTCGATGGGTACGTACCCCATGCCGATTCCGACGTCCAGGCACGGCGAAAGCGTCCCGCTCGTCACGATGCCCCCGCCGACGATCGGGTTGTCCTGGCGCGGGATGCCCGGGCCGGTCAGCTTGAACGGGACGAGCTTCTCGGCAGCTCCTGCGTCGCGCACGGCGCGGACGGCGTCGGAGCCGATGAAGCCCGTGTCCTCCTTGCAGCACCACCCGAGGCCGGCCTCGATCGGCCCGCGCTCCTCCATCAGGTCGTTGCCGTAGAGGTGGTAGCAGGCCTCGAGTCGCAGCGTGTCACGCGCGGCCAGGCCGGCGGGCACCGCGCCGCGGCGCAGCAGCTCGTCCCAGACGCGCGGCGCGTCGTCGGGGGCGATGAGGATCTCGACGCCGTCCTCGCCGGTGTAGCCCGTGCCCGCGACGAGCACGCGAGCGCCGGCGACGGTGCGGATCGAGCACGTGAAGCGCGCCGGCAGCGGCGCGTCGGACAGCGCCTGGACGACCTCGCGCGCTCGCGGGCCCTGGACGGCCAGCATCGCGAAGTCCTCGAGCTTGTCCTCGATGGTCACGTCGAAGTCGCCGGCGTGGCGGCCGAACCAGGCCAGGTCCTTGTCGTGGTTGGCCGCGTTGGTGACCGTCAGGTAGCGGTCGGGCTCCAGCCGGTAGGTGAAGAGGTCGTCCAGGACGCCACCGTCCTCGCGGCACAGCACGCTGTACTGCGCGCCGCCGACGGGGATCAGCGAGACGTCGTTGGACAGCAGCCGCTGCAGGTAGGCCTCGGCCTGCGGGCCGTGGGTCTCGATCTCGCCCATGTGGGAGACGTCGAAGACGCCCGCGGCCTCGCGCACGATGCGGTGCTCGGCCTTGATGCCCTCGTACTGCACGGGCATCTCCCAGCCCGCGAACGGCACGACCTTGGCCCCCGCCTCGACATGACGCTCGTAGAGCGGAGTCCTGCGGAGAGTCAGATCGGCGGCCACCAGGCGGCAGGCTATCGCGGCCGCCGCACCGGCCCGGTCAGCTGTCCTGCGTGACCTTGGTCGGGTAGACCTGCACCAGCAGATCGGTCAGGAGCTCGTCGAGCTCTTCCACGCTCGCGCCCTCCAGCTGCTCGACGTGCTCGGCCAGGTCCTTGACGGTGAGCTTCTGCATCACGGAGATCATCGGCGCAGAAGCGGACAGAGATCAATACCCACATCTGGGGAGTTCGAGCGGCAACGCGCCAAACACGGCACCACTGGGCGCGGCGCCGTTCCCAGAAACCTCCGTTCCCGCGCCGGCTAGCGCAGGAAGGGCGGGATGTCGATCTCGTCGTCGGGGATCTCGAGCGAGTTGCGCTGACGGTCGTCGATGCGCGGGCTGCGGTCACGACCCGGACGCGGCCGATCGGCCTCGCGGCCGCGGATGCCCCGCCCGCGATGGTCGAAGCCGGTGGCGATGACGGTCACGCGGACCTCCTCGCCCTGGGCCTCGTCGAGCACGGCGCCGAAGATGATGTTGGCGTTCGCGTCAGCGGCGCCCTGGACGATCTCGGCCGCCTCGTTGACCTCGAACAGGCCGAGGTCGCGGCCGCCGGTGATGTTGAGCAGGATGCCGGTGGCGCCCTCGACGCTCTCCTCGAGCAGCGGGCTGGAGATCGCGTTGCGTGCGGCCTCGGCGGCGCGGTCCTCGCCCTGGCCGGTGCCGATGCCCATCAGGGCGCTGCCGGCGTCGGTCATGATCGTCCGCACGTCGGCGAAGTCGAGGTTGATCAGGCCGGGGATGGTGATCAGGTCGGTGATGCCCTGGACGCCCTGGCGCAGGACGTCGTCGGCCTGGCGGAACGCGTCGAGGATCGACGTGCGGCGCTCGACGATCGACAGCAGCTTCTCGTTGGGGATGACGATCAGCGTGTCGACGACCTCGCGGAGGCGGGCGACGCCCTCCTCGGCCTGGCGCGTGCGCGTGGAGCCCTCGAACTCGAACGGCTTGGTGACGACGCCGACGGTCAGCGCGCCGATCTCGTTCTTGGCGATCTCGGCGATGACGGGAGCGGCGCCCGTGCCGGTGCCGCCGCCCTCGCCGGCGGTGACGAAGACCATGTCCGCGCCCTTGAGCGCCTCCTTGATGTCGTCGCGCGACTCGGCGGCGCTGGCGAAGCCCACGTCGGGGTTGGCGCCGGCGCCGAGGCCCTTGGTGACCTCGTGGCCGATGTTGAGCTTGATGTCGGCGTCGCACATCTGGAGCGCCTGTGCGTCGGTGTTGGCGGCGATGAACTCCACACCGCGCAGGCCGGCGTCGACCATGCGGTTCACCGCGTTGGTCCCGCCTCCACCGACTCCCACGACCTTGATGACCGCGAGGTAGCTACCGCTGCTCTCCATCATTGTTCCGTCCGAGCCTCGATCTAACGTTGAGTGTTTCCGGACGCACGTGACCGCACGCCGGTTATGCACCGTAGGTGCCCGTGCCGCGGAAGTCTAGACCGCAAGTTCGCTTGCAGAAGCAGGAACCCTCCAGTTGTGCAGGAGGTTTGGCCTACTGCAGAGTCTCTACCTCGGGTTGAGACTCCGTGGTCGTCCCCGAGGCCTCCAGCCCGCCCGCAGCGGGCCGCTCGGGAACCCGGACGTCGAGGTAGGTCGCGCCGCGCGAATAGGAATCGCCGAGCACGCTGGTGGCGGCGGCCCACTTGGCGCGCAGGTCGGTGGCGGGGCCGAAGAGGAGCTCCGGCCCGTTGCTGATGTGCGCGACGAGGCCGCGGTCGGCGAGCTCGACGCTGGAGATCTTGCGCAGCAGTCCCGTGGGGGCGGCGCCGAGGAGCTCGACCATCTCGCGGGCCTTGGGCTCGGCCAGGGTGGCTCCCCCGGGCGGCGAGCTGACGGGAACCAGCGGCAGGTCCTTGGTCAGCGTGCCCTGCAGGATCGTCCCGTCGCCGGCCACCGCCATGCGGCGGTCGCCGTTGGCCAGCGCCGCAACGGGGACGTGCTGGACCACGGTGATGTCGAGCCGGTGCAGCGGGTGGGCCTCGGCGCTGACCGAGGCGACGATCGGGAACTGGCTGACCGCGTCGCGCAGGGCCTGCTGGTCGACCTTCATGGTGGTCATCTGCTTGGCCACGTCCTCGAGCGCGAGGCGGACCTGCGTGGCCTGCGGGCCGCTCAGGCCGGTGATGCGGACGTCGGAGACCTTGACCAACGGGGAGCTGCGCAGCAGGAACCAGCCCGGGATCAGCATGACGAGGACGATCAGCGCGCCGGCGACGGCGCGGCGAGGGACCGGGATCCGCGGGACGGCCAGGCGGACGGAGGGACGGCGCATCTCGAGGGGACTTCGACGGCTGCCCGCCGCGTCCTTCCCTAGCGTCTGCGGTGTGACGATCGCGCAGTGGACGACGCTGGGCCTCGGCGGGCCCGCGGGCCGGGTGCTGGAGGCGCACACCGAGGCGGAGCTGGTGGCCGCGGTCCGCGACGCCGACGCCTCCGGCGAGCCGCTGCTCGTCCTCGGCGGAGGCAGCAACGTCGTCGTCGCCGACGAGGGCTTTCCCGGAACCGTGCTGCGGGTCCTGACCACCGGGATGGAGCCCGTCGACGGCGCGCTCGCCGTGCAGGCCGGCGAGCCCTGGGACGGCTTCGTGGCCCGGGCGGTCGAGCGCGGTCGCGCCGGAGTCGAGTGCCTGGCCGGCATCCCCGGGTCCGTCGGCGCGACGCCGATCCAGAACGTGGGCGCCTACGGCCAGGACGTGTCCGAGACGATCACCGCGGTCCGGGTGCTCGATCGCCGCAGCGGGGCGATCGAGGACCTCACGCCCGAGCAGTGCGGGTTCGGCTACCGCACCAGCGCGTTCAAGCGCGAGCCGGGCCGGTGGGTCGTCCTGCGCGTCTCGTTCCTGCTCCCCCACGCCGAGGTCTCGGGTCCGATCCGCTACGCGGAGCTGGCGCGGACGCTCGGCGTCTCGGTGGGCGCGCCGGCGCCGCTGGCCGACGTGCGCGAGGCGGTCCTCGGGCTGCGGCGCGGCAAGGGCATGGTCCTCGACGCCGGCGATCCCGACACCCGCAGCGCCGGCTCGTTCTTCACCAACCCGATCCTCGACGTCGGCGCGCTGCCCGAGGGCGCCCCGGCCTGGCCCGAGCCCGACGGCCGCGTCAAGACCTCGGCCGCCTGGCTGATCGAGCGGTCGGGGTTCGCCCGCGGCGACGGCGATCCCCGTGGCATCGCCATCTCCAGCAAGCACGTGCTCGCCCTCACCAACCGCGGCACGGGCACCGCCGAGGAGCTCCTCGCGCTCGCCCGCGCCATCGCCGCGGGCGTCCGCGACACCTTCGGCGTCGAGCTGCACCCCGAGCCGGTCCTCGTCAGCCTCCCCTGGCCCTGATCCGGCATCGAGTGGACAGTTCGCAGGCCCTGAGCCCGTCAACTGTCCACTCGACGGAACGTAATGCTGAATCGACCACCTGGAGACCAACCCATGACACCCATTCGCATCGAACGTCGTCTGTCGCACCCCATCGAGCGCGTCTGGCGGGCGGTGACCGAGCCCGCCGAGATGGCGCGCTGGTTCGTCGTCGAGGACATCCCGTGGACGCCGCGCGAGGGCGAGGAGTTCGAGGCCGGCGGCCAGCCCGGACGCATCACCGAGCTGCGGCCGCCGCACCGCTTCGCCTGGGAGTGGAGCGTCGAGTCCTACGCCTTCGAGCTGGCGGTCGACGGCGACGGCACGCTGCTGGTCTTCACGCACGTCTTCAATCCGGAGCACGGCCCGCAGGAGCAGCACGAGCGCGGCTGGGGCATCTACCTCGCGCGGCTCGACGCGCATCTCGACGGTGGCTTCCTCTCCGAGGAGGACGCTCACCGGCAGGCCGACGGCTAGGCGACGAGCCGGCGGCCCAGCTCGTCGACGTCGCCCGCGCCCAGGATCAGGCACAGGTCGCCGTCGCGCAGCAGGCCGCGCAGGGCGCTCTCGGCCTCGTCGAAGCCCGGTAGCCACAGGACCTCTCGGCCGCCGGCGCGGTCGGCGGCGGCCTCGGCGATGCGCAGGCCGCGGACGCCCGGGAAGTCCTCGGCCCGCTCGCGCGCCGGGTAGATGTCGAGCACGCACGCCACGTCGGCGGAGGCCAGCGCGGCGCCGAACTCGCTGGCGAACTGCGCGGTGCGCGAGTAGAGGTGGGGCTGGAAGACGGCCACGACCCGCCGCGCGCCGAACGAGCGCGCGCCGGCGATGGTCGCCGCGACCTCGGTCGGGTGATGGGCGTAGTCGTCGATGACCACCGCGCCCGACGCGGTCTCGCCCAGGCGCTGGAACCGGCGCCCGGCGCCGCGGAAGTCGGCCAGCGCCGCCGCCGCGTCGGCGAGATCGACGCCGGTGTGGCGCAGGGCTGCCAGCGCCGCCGCGGCGTTGGCCGCGTTGTGCGCACCGGGGACCGCCAGCCGCACCTCGACGCCCTCGCTGACGAACGTCGACCCGCCGGGGGTGAGCTCGAGATCGGTAAGCCCGAACGTCGCGGCTTCCGGCGCCAGGCGCACGAGCTCGGGCGTCGTGACCGCGTGGGCCGCGCCGCCCAGGAACGCGCGGTAGACCTCCTCGAGATCGGCCAGCGACGGGTACTGATCGACATGGTCGAGCTCGACGTTGACCACGACGGCCACGTCGGCGTCGATGGCCAGCAGCGAGCGGTCCGACTCGTCGGCCTCGACGACCAGCCAGTCCCCCGTCCCCCAGTCCGCGTTGGTCCCGGTCGTCGTCAGCTCGCCACCGATCAGGTAGCCCGGCGACGCTCCGCAGCCCAGCAGGGCGTGGGCGATCATCGATGTCGTGGTGGTCTTGCCGTGCGCGCCGCCGACCGCGATGACGTTGCGCAGCCGGGTCAGCTCGCCGAGCAGCCACGAGCGTGGGTGGTCGCGCTCCCCCGCCGCCACTCGTTCGGGGTTCTCCGCCGGGATCGCCGTCGAATGGACGACGTCGCCCTCCGCCGGCACGTTGGCCGCGTCGTGGCCCACGAACACCGTGATCCCGGCGGCCCGCACGGGCGCCAGGTACGGCGAGTCGGCGCGGTCCGAGCCGCTGACCTCGGCGCCGAGCGCTCTGGCCGCGAGCGCATAGGCCGACATGCCGGCGCCGCCGAGGCCGATCAGGTGCAGGCGGCGGCCCGCCCACGGCTGTGCGGTCACGCCCGCGCCACCGCCCGCAGCGCCGCGGCCACGTCCTGCGCCGCATCGGGCCGGGCGAGCGACGCGCTCGCATTGGCCATCGCCGCCAGCTTCGAGCGGTCGTGCAGCAGCCCGGCGACCTCGTGGGCCAGCCGCTCGCCGGTCAGCTCCGCGTCGGCGACGATCACCGCGGCGCCGCCGTCGGCCATCCAGCGCGCGTTGGCGGTCTGGTGATCGGCCGTCGCGTGCGGGTACGGGACCAGCAACGCCGGACGCCCGTGCGCGGCGACCTCGAAGATCGAGCCGCCGGCGCGCGCGACCACGAGGTCGCTGGCCGCCAGCGCCGGCCCGAACGGGCTGATGTAGGGGCGCAGGTCGTAGCTCGCGGTGCCGTCGACGAGCTTGCGGACCTCGTCGTAGTCGCGGGTCCCCGAGGCGTGCAGCACCCGGAACGGCGCGTCGCGCAGACCCTCCGCGGCGGCGACGTTGACCGAGCGGGCGCCGAGCGAGCCGCCGAAGACGAGCACGACGGTGTCCTCGGCGCCGATGCCGAGCTGCTCCCGCGCCGCCGCCCGGTCGGTGAACGGCGGCGGGACAGGACGGCCGGTGACGATGTAGCGCCGGCCGGTGCGGCCCGGCAGCGGGAAGGCCAGGCAGACGCGCTTGGCGAACGGCGCCAGCAGGCGGTTGGTCAACCCGAGGTGGCTGTCGGCCTCGGTGAGCACCAGCGGGATGCGCAGCAGCACCGCGGCGAGCCC
Organism: Solirubrobacteraceae bacterium; assembly: GCA_045805505.1. Lineage (GTDB taxonomy): Bacteria > Actinomycetota > Thermoleophilia > Solirubrobacterales > Solirubrobacteraceae > BP-464. The sequence goes on along the minus strand of JBJMLA010000145.1, from coordinate 12,782 downwards.
GACCGGGCCCGCGACGTAGCCGCCACCGCCCAGCACGGCGTCGGGACGCAGGCGCCGCAGGATCCGCAGGCTCGTGACCACGGCGCGGACGGCCTTGAGCGCCGCCTTGGCCGCCTTGATCGGGTCCTTGCGGTCGAGCCCCGCCACGTCGAGCGCCTCGAGCGGATAGCCCGCCTCGGGCACGAGGGTCCGCTCGGCGCGCTCGCCGCCGACGAAGTGGACGTCGGCGCCGTCAGCCCGCAGCGCGTCGGCGACTGCCAGTGCCGGTACTACGTGGCCGGCTGTCCCGCCGGCTGCGATCACTGCTCGCACCCTTCGATCCTGTCACGACCTTCATACGGACCCGGCCCCCGTCGGCCACGTTGAGCAGCAGGCCCATGCTCGCCAGCAGCACCATGAGGTTCGTCGAGCCATAGGAGATGAAGGGCAGCGGCACACCGGTCAGCGGCGCCAGGCCGAGCACGGCGAAGACGTTGAGCAGCCCCTGGCAGAGGATCAGCGAGGTGATGCCGGCGGCCAGCAGCTGGGCGTAGCGGCCCTGCGCGCGCTGGGCGACCCGCAGGCCCGCGTAGGCCAGCAGGCCGTAGAGGAACAGCAGCATCGAGATGCCCAGCACGCCGAGCTCCTCGCCGATCACCGCGAGGATGAAGTCCGTGTGGGCCTCGGGCAGGTAGAAGACCTTCTGGACCGATTCGCCCAGCCCGACGCCCGAGACGCCGCCCGACCCCAGCGCGATCTGGCCCTGCACCGACTGAAAGCCCGTGTCCGCCGCATGGGCCCACGGATCGAGGAACGAGGTCAGGCGCGCGCGCCGGTAGGGCTCGAGCAGCGCGAAGAGCAGGACGAGCGTCGCTCCGATCCCGATGCCCATCAGAAGATGGCGCGTCGGCATGCCGGCGGCGATCAGCAGGCAGCCCGTGGTGAAGGCCAGCACCAGCGCGGTGCCGAGGTCGGGCTGGGTCACGACGAGCATGATCCCCAGCCCCACGACACCGAACAGCGGCATCAGCAGCCGCGGCTCGAGGACCCGGTTGGGCTTCTCGGCCAGGAACTTCACGCCATAGAGCAGCAGCGCGAGCTTGGCGAGCTCGGAGGGCTGGAACTGCAGCGGGCCGGCGCCGATCCAGCGCTGGGCGCCGTTGATGCTCACGCCGATGCCCGGCATGCGGACGGCGACGAGGCAGGCGAAGGCGATCAGCAGCAGCGGGCCGGTCGCCTTGAGCAGGTAGTCCAGGCCGCGGCGCCGGAGGGCGAACATCGCGCCCAGGCCCACCGCGCCGTAGGCCACGTAGCGGATCAGGTACTCGGTACCGGAGTCGTTGCCCTGCAGCGCCGTCTTGGCCGACGAGGCGCTGTAGACCATGACCGCGCCGAACGCGAGCAGGCAGAGGGTCGCCGTCAGGAGGATGTTGTACTCGAGGGGCTTCGGCTTCGGAGCCGGGCGGCGCTTCCTGGCGGCCATCAAGCGTCAGTTCGCCGTCAGGCGACGAGTTCCTTGAAACGCCGGCCGCGAGCCTCGAAGTCGGCGAACTGATCGAAGCTCGCGCATGCGGGCGAGAGCAGCACCACATCGCCGGGCTGCGCCGCCATGCGCGCCATCTCCACCGCCGTCTCCAGATCGCCCGACCACGTCCCGCCGCCGATCGCCTCGCCGATGGCCCGGCCGTCCTCGCCGATCAGGTAGACCCCGGCCGCGCCTGCCACCGCGCTGCGCAGCGGCCAGAAGTCCTGCCCCTTGCCCTGCCCGCCGAGGATCAGGTGGACCGGCGTGGTGAAGGCGGCGAGCGCGACCAGCGTCGAGGCCACGTTGGTGGCCTTGGAGTCGTTGACGTAGAGCACGCCGTCGTGGGTGGCGACCTCCTCGAGGCGGTGCTCGACGCCGGCGAACGTCCGGAGCCCGGCGCGCACGGCCTCCTCGGGGATCCCGCGGCCGAGGCAGACCGCGGCGGCAAAGCCGGCGTTGGCGACGTTGTGGGCGCCGCGGATGCCCAGCTCCCACCCCGAGACGTCGAGCGGGGCGATGCGGCGCGCGGCGCCCGGGACCGGCAGCTCGCTGACCGCCAGGTCGTCGGGGCCCTGGTGGGCGAACGCGCGCAGCTTGGCCTCGCGGTAGCGCTCGAAGGTCCCGTGGCGATCGAGGTGGTCGGCCTCGATGTTGAGCAGCAGCGCCGCCTGCGGCGCGAAGTCGATCGTGTCCTCGAGCTGAAACGACGAGGCCTCGCAGACGATGGTGGCCGCGGGGTCGGTGGTCCCGACCAGCGAGGTCAGCGCGGTGCCGACGTTGCCGGCCACCGCCACCGGCAGCCCCGCCTCGCGGTGGACGTGGCCGATCAGCTCGGTCGTCGTCGTCTTGCCGTTGGTCCCGGTGACGGCGACGAACTCGTTGGGCAGCAGACGCCACGCCAGCTCGAGCTCGCCCATGACCGTCAGGCCCCGCTCCCGCGCGGTAGCGATCACCGGCGCCTCGCCCGGCACGCCCGGCGACTTGACGACCGTCGCGATGCCGTCGAGCAGCGCGACCCCGTCGGTGCCCAGGTGCACGCCCGGGAGCCCGATCGCAGGGGTGCCCGAGTCGACGCCGATCGCCTCCTCCCCCAGCCCCCGCAGCGTCGTCAGCGCCGCCACGCCCGATCGCGCGAGCCCGACGACCAGGAACGGACCCTGCAGATCAGCCAAGCGACTGCTGATAGATCGTGAACCCGATCGCCGCGCAGATCGCGGCCACGATCCAGAACCGCAGGATGATCTTGGTCTCCGACCAGCCCGCGATCTCGAAGTGGTGGTGCACGGGCGCCATCAGGAACACCCGCTTGCGGAACGTCTGGAAGCTGAAGACCTGGATCAGGACGCTGAGCGCCTCGACGACGAAGATCCCGCCGAGCAGGATCAGCAGCACCTCGGTGCGGGTCATGACGGCCAGCCCGGCGAGCGCGCCGCCCAGCCCGAGCGATCCGGTGTCGCCCATGAAGATCGTCGCCGGGAACGCGTTGAACCACAGGAACCCCACGCACGTGCCGACCAGGCAGGAGCTGACCAACGCGAGGTCGCGGGCCCCCGGCGTGATGAAGCAGATGGCGATGTAGGCCAGCCCGACGATGGCCACGCAGCCCGCGGCCAGGCCGTCGAGGCCGTCGGTGAGGTTGACCGCGCTGGTGGTCCCGGCGACCACGAGGTAGACGATCACCGGGTACATCCAGCTCACGTTGATCTGCGCGTCGATGACGTGCAGGCGCAGGGAGTCGGGCAGCCCGGCCTTCTGCGTCGCGACCCACCACAGCCAGACCGAGATCGTCGCGGTGATCAGCAGCTTGGTGCGGCCGCGCAGGCCGAGCGAGCGGCGCTTGACGATCTTCGTGTAGTCGTCGGCGAAGCCGACCAGCGCACAGGCGATGGCGGTCGTGACCACCCCCACCGCGCGCCAGTCGTAGTCCATCATGATCAGGACGGGCACCGCGAAGGCGGTGAAGATGATGATGCCGCCCATCGTCGGCGTGCCCGCCTTGACGTGGTGGCCTCCCTGCAGCTCCTCGCGGATGTTCTGGCCGAACTCCCGCTTCTGCAGCGCCTCGATGAACCGCGGCGACAGGAACATGCAGATCAGCAGCGCGGCCGTGCCGCCGATGAGGACCTCGCCCATCAGGCGGTCAGCGCCTCGGAGACCGCCTGCAGGCCCACGCCGCGCGAGGCCTTGACGAGGATCGTGTCCCCGGGCTGCATCAGCGCCCGCACGACGCCGGCGGCCTCGCTCGCGTCGGCCGTCGCGTGCTGGCCGCCCATGTGCGCGGCCAGCGGCCCGACGGTGACGAGCACGTCGGCGCGCTCGCGCGCGTAGGCGCCGATCGCCTCGTGGAAGGCGACCTCCTCGGGCCCCAGCTCGAGCATGTCGCCGAGCACGGCGACACGGCGACCCGGAGCGCGGGCCAGCTCGTCGAGGGCAGCGCGCATCGACATCGGGTTGGCGTTGTAGCAGTCGTCCACGACGACCACGCCTCCGGCGAGCTCGTGGCGCTGGCCGCGGCGGTCCGACAGCGCGACGTCGATCGGCCCCGCCGGCTCGACGCCGATGGCTCGCGCGGCGGCCAGCGCCCCCATCGCGTTGCGGCGCAGGTGCGCGGCGTCGAACGGCAGCTCGATGCCGTCGAGCGCGTCGACGTCACCGCCCGGTCCGAAGGTCACGATGTTCACGTGCGCGGGCAGGTGCGGCGCCAGCAGCTCCTCGCCGAACGGGACCACGGCGGTGCCGCCCTCGGGCAGGCCGGCCAGCAGCTCGGCCTTGGTGGCGGCGATCCGCTCGACGGTGCCCAGCAGCTCCAGGTGGACCGGGCCGATCGAGACGATCAGGCCGACGTCGGGCTCGGCGATGGCCGCCAGCTCGGCGATCTGGCCCTCGCCGCGCATGCCCATCTCCAGCACGAGCACCTCGGTGTCGCCGGGCGCGCCGAGGACGGTCAGCGGCAGCCCGATCTCGGTGTTGAGGTTCTGCGGCGTGGCGACCGTGCGCCGGTGCGGGCGCAGCATGCCGAAGAGGATGTCCTTGGTCGAGGTCTTACCGGTCGAGCCGGTGATGCCGATCACCTTCGCGCCCAGCTCCCGGCGCCAGGCGGTGGCCAGGGTCTGCAGCGCGAGCAGCGGGTCCTCGGCCACGAGCACGGCGCCTGCGCTCGCATCCTGGCCGGAGTGGCCCGGGCCGACGAGCACGCCCCACGCGCCGGCCTCCAGCGCCTGGGCCGCGAAGCGCCCGCCGTCGACGTGCTCGCCCACGAGGCCGACGAACAGGTCGCCGGGGCCGACGTCGCGCGAGTCGATCGTCACGCGCCCCGGCCCGCCGTCGGCGGTGCCGGGCGTGACGAGCCGCGCGCCCGCGGCCGTGGCGATCTGCTCAGAAGACCAGGCGATCACGGAGTGCCTCCCGCGCCACGGAGACGTCGTCGAACGGGACCTTCTCGCCGTTCGCCAGCTCCTGGCCCTGCTCGTGGCCCTTGCCGGCGATCAGCACCACGTCGCCGCCCTCGGCCAGCCGCACCGCGTGGATGATCGCGTCGCGGCGGTCGAGCACCGGCTCGCCGTGACCCTCCATGCCGGCCAGGATCTCGTCGACGATCGCCTGCGGGTCCTCCGAGCGCGGGTTGTCGGAGGTGACGATCGCCACGTCGGCGAGCTCCGCAGCGACCCTGCCCATCAGCGGCCGCTTGGCCCGGTCGCGGTCGCCGCCGGCGCCGAAGACGCAGTACACACGGCCGCCGGCCAGGTCGCGCGCGGCGCGCAGCGCGTTGTCGAGCGAGTCCGGCGTGTGGGAGTAGTCGACGATGACGCTGAAGCCCTGGCCCTCGTCGACCGGCTCGAACCGGCCGGGAACCGGGCCGACCTCGCCCAGCGCGCGCGCCACCGTGGCGTCGTCGAGGCCCAGCGCCCGCGCCGCGGCCACCGCGCACAGCGCGTTGAGGACGTTGAAGCGCCCGGGCAGCGCGACGCGATGCTCGTGGCCGTCGACGGTGAAGGACGTTCCGCTCGCATCGCCCTCGAGGTTCTCCGCGCGGACCTCGGCCTCCTCGCCGAAGCCGACCGTCGTCGCGTCCGGGAACTCCGCGAACAGGCGCGCGCCGTAGGGGTCCTCGAGGTTGATGACCATGGTCTCGGGCCCTGCCTCGAAGAGCCGCCGCTTGGCCAGGAAGTAGTCCTCCATGTCAGCGTGGAAGTCGAGATGGTCCTGCGTGAGGTTGGTGAACACCGCCACGGCCCAGTGGATGGCGTCGGCCCGGTGCAGCGCCAGCGCGTGCGAGGAGACCTCCATGGCGCAGGCCTTGTCGCCCCCGGCCAGCATCGCGGCGAACGTCGCCTGCAGCTCGAGCGCCTCGGGCGTCGTGCGGACGGTCGGCCGCTGCTCGCCGCCGACCCATGACGTCACGGTGCCAAGCAGCCCGGTCTGGCGCCCGGCCGCCTCGAGGATCCCCCGCAGCAGGAAGGCGGTGGTCGTCTTGCCGTTGGTCCCGGTGATGCCGGCGGTCGGCAGCGCCCGCGTCGGATCGCCGTGGAACGCCGCGGCCGCGGGCGCCATTGCGGCGCGCACGCTCGGCACGACGACCTCGGGCACCCCGGCGTCCAGCGGCCGCTCGACCACCAGCGCCACCGCCCCGCGCTCGATCGCCTCGCCCGCCAGGTCGTGGCCGTCGCGCGTGAATCCCGGGACGCAGAAGAACAGCGTGCCGTCGCGGACCTCGCGCGTGTCGTGAGCGAGGTGGGCGATCGGGACCGCCGGGCCCTCGCCGAGGATCTCGTGCAGGAGCACGGGAGGAAGCTACCCCGTGGCTAGCCCGGAGGGATCTTCAGGTACTGCAGGGCGAAGGTCATGATCTGGCCGAACGCCGGCGCGGCGACCTCGCCGCCGTAGATCGCGCCCTGCGGCTCGTCGACGACGACCATCGTCAGCAGCTTGGGCCTGAGCGCCGGCGCGAAGCCGACGAACGAGGCCACGTAGCGCGACTGGGAGTACTCGCCCGTGGTCGCATCGACCTTGTTGGCGGTACCGGTCTTGCCCGCGAGCTTGTAGCCGGGGATCGAGACCTCGGCCGCGGTGCCGCCCGGCGCGAAGACGCCCTCGAGCATCGTGCGCAGCTGCAGCGCGGTCTCGCTGGAGATCACCCGGCGCGGCGCATCGACGGTGGCCGGCCGGTCGTCGACCTTGCGCACGACGTGCGGCACGGGGATCCGGCCGCCGTTGGCGATCGCGGCGTAGCCCGCCGCCATCTGCAGCGGCGTCACGGAGATGCCCTGGCCGATCGGCAGGTTGCCCATCGACGAGCCCGAGTACTTGTCGCGCGGCAGCACGATGCCCTGCTCCTCGCCGGGCATGTCGGACCCGGTGGGCTTGCCGAAGCCGAACGCGTCGACCCACTTGGAGAAGCGGTCGGCGCCGTCCTCCTGGCCGATGGTGATCGCGCCGACGTTGGAGGACTGGGCCAGGATCTGGGCGGTGGTCAGCGTGACCGGCCCGCGGGCGTGGGACTCGCCGATGACGCGGTCGGCGACCTGGATCGTGGGCGCGAGGTTGAAGCTCGACGACGGCGTGACGACCTTGTCCTCCAGCGCGCCGGCGACGGTGAAGGCCTTGAACGTCGAGCCCGGCTCGTAGGTGTAGCCCGACGCGAGGTTGGTCTGCGCGTAGACGGGCGACCCGCCCGGCTCGTTGGCGTTGACCCGCGGCCAGTTGGCGACGGCCAGCAGCTCGCCGCTGCGCGGGTCCATGACGATCGCCGTCGCGCCCTTGGGCTTGAACGTCTCGCCGACCTGCGTGAGCACCGCCTCGGCCTTGTCCTGCAGCGCCGAGTCGATCGTCAGCTGGAGCTTGGCGCCTTCCTCGGCCGGCTTGACGTCCTTGACGTCGATGGCCTCGCCACCGCCGTCCCTGACGGTCCGCCGCTCGCCGTCGGTGCCGTGCAGCATCCGCTCGTAGCCGTACTCGAGCCCGCTGAGGCCCTTGCCGTCGGTGCCGACCGTGCCCAGGACCTGTGAGGCGAGCCAGTTGCGCGGATAGCTGCGCAGCGTCGTGGCCGTCTCGTTGATGCCGGCGAGGTGCAGCTTGGCGATCGCCTGGGCGCGGTCGGCGGGGAGCTTGCGCGCGAGGTAGACGAAGCCGGTGTCCTTGCGGGCCAGCAGCTTGACGAGCTCGTCCTCGGTCTTGTCGAGCATCGGCGCGAGCTGCTTGGCCGCGTCGATCGGATCCTCGACCTGGTAGGGCGTGGCGCTGACGTCGGAGGCGGGCTCGGAGACCGCCAGCTCGATGCCGCGGCGGTCGGTGATCGTGCCGCGCTTGGCCGGCACGGTGAGGTCGGCGACCTGCTGGGTCTTGGCGGCGTTCTGCAGCGAGTCGCCCTTGACCGTTCCCAGCCAGGTGGCGCGGGCCCCGGCGATGGCCAGCAACCCGAAGAAGAGAGCGAAGAGGACGCCGATGCGGCTGGCGATCGGCGTCATGGTCAGCCGACCTGGCCCGAGGCGTCCACCCCGCCCGTGGTGGCGGGGTCGGCCGGCGGCGGTGCCACGGCGGTCTGCTGCGTGGTCGGCTGGGTCGTCTCGGTCGGCGCCGCCGTCGTGGCGGTCGTGTCGGTGGTCGTCGCCGTCGAGGAGGTCGTGGTCGCGGCCGGGTCCGTGGTGCCCGTCGCCGGCGCGACCGGCGTCTCGGACTGCGTGGCGGTCGTGGTGTCGGCGACCGGCGCGATGCTCGTCTGGCTGAGCACCGGCGTCGTGGACGTGGCGCTCAGGGTCGTGTCGACCGCGTTCATCGACGGAACGATGCCTTCACCGGGGGACGTGATCGACGAGGCCGCCTTCTGGGCGTCCGCGGTGCGCGCGTTGAGGAAGCGGGGGGTGCCGGGCGGCAGGACCAGCCCGAGCTGCGAGGCCTCGGCGGCGATGCGGTCGCCGGAGGAGAGCTCGGAGATCGACGCGCGCAGCGCCGAGTTCTCGCGCTCCAGAACGCTGGTCTTCTCGATCGCCGAGCCGACGCCCGCATTGAGGCGCAGCATCGAGACCTGCATGAAGACGATGCCCATCAGGCCGACGGCGAGGATGCCGATCCAGGCGCGGCCGCGGACGAGACGGTCGAGGTAGTGGTGCTCGGCGAGGCCGTGGACCGCGCCACCCAGGCGCAGGGCCAGCGGCGGCGGCGAGGCGATGGCGGCCGCGGCGCTGCGCTGCTTGCCGCGGGCGGGTCCCGAGACCCTGCGGGCGGGCGGCGTCGCGCGGCGGGTCCGGGTACGGGGGGCTGCTGCGGCGGCAGGGGGCGTCATGCCGTCATCTCCTGGGGGCTTTCGTTGACCAGCTTGCGTGCGGCCCGCATCCGGGCGGACCTCGCACGGGGGTTCGAGGCGATCTCGCCGGGCGTCGGGACGATGCCGCGACCGAGCAGCTCGGCCTCCGGCTCGTGACCGCAGACGCAGATCGGCAGGTCGGGCGGGCAGATGCACCCGGTCGCCTTCTCCGCGAGAAACCGCTTCACGCGCCGGTCTTCCAGGGAGTGGAACGAAATCCCTGCAAAACGGCCGTCCTTCCGTAGGATCTCCCACGCGAGGGGCAGCGCGGCATCGAGCTCGGCGAGCTCGTCGTTGACCGCGATGCGGATGGCCTGGAAGGTCCGTTTGGCCGGATGGCCGCCGCCGAAGCGCGACGGCGCGGGGATCGCCGCGGAGACGATCTCGACGAGCTCGTGGGTGGTGTCGATCGACTGCTTGGCGCGCTCGCGGATGATCGCCCGCGCGATGTTGGTCGCGTAGCGCTCCTCCCCCAGCTCACGCAGGACACGGGCCAGCCGGCGCTCGTCCCACTCGTTGACCACCTCGCGCGCATCGAGCTCCTGGTCGGGATCCATGCGCATGTCCAGCGGCGCGTCCCACGCGTAGGAGAAGCCGCGGTCGCGCGTGTCGACCTGCATCGAGGACATGCCGAGATCGAGGTAGACGACGTCGACGCGCGCGCCCTCGTCGCGCAGCAGGGCCAGGCCCTCGGCGAACGACGCGCGGATGAAGCGGGTCTCGCACGGGAACTCGGCCGCGAGCTCGGCGAAGCGCTCCTCGGCGACCGGGTCGCGGTCGATGGCGATCAGCGTGCCGGTCGGCCCGAGGCGCTCGGCGATAAGCCGCGCGTGGCCGCCCGCGCCGAAGGTGCAGTCGACGGCGGTCTCGCCGGCCTGCGGGCCTGTGAGCTCGATGAGCTCGCCCGCAAGGACAGGAACGTGCTCGATGGCCATGTCAAGCAGGATGGCCAAGGCTCTCGATGATGTCGTCGATCTCGCCGGCGAGCGCGCCGTTGTAGGCGGCCCAGGCGGCGCGGTCCCAGACCTGGAGGTGATCGCCGACGCCGGTGACCACGACTTCCTTGGTGAGCTTGGCGTGGCTCTGCAGCGACGCGGGCATGGCGACGCGGCCGGCGCTGTCGAGCTCGACGTCGTGGGAGTTCGCGTTGAAGAACTCGCGCAGCTTCGTCGCTTCCCTGGACAGCGGGTTGAGGTTCTTGAGGGCGCCCTCGAGGCGCTCGTCGAAGTCGGCCGGCTTCCAGACCTCGACGCAGCCCTGGGTGCCGAGCGAGAGCAGGACGCCCTCGGACAAAGCGGCACGGAACTTGGCCGGAACCGTGAGGCGGTTCTTCTGGTCAAGCGAGTAGTCGAAGGTGCCGCGGAAGGCCATGGGGCGTTCGTGCTGAAGAAAAAGAGCCGAGGTGGAGAGGTGGGAGGAGCCTCTCCACCCCGGCTCGCCGCTCGATGTCTACCCCACTTTCTCCCACTCTGCAACCCCTATCGCACACTTTTCCCCACTTCTCCGTCCGCAGCGATCGGTAGCCGGCCGAAATCCCCCGCCGTTGCTGAGGATTCGGCGGTGGGAGGCGGTGGGGCCTTTTTGTCCAGCTGCATGCAGAACTGCCTGCGCAGCTTCATCTCGCATCAGTTCTTGCGCTCTAGGATTCGCTGCGTCACCTCGTCAAGGAGCCCGTCCGTGCTGTTGAAGTCCCGCCTGTCCCTGCTGCTGGCCGTCGCTGTTCTGCCCCTGGCGGGCTGCGGTGGCGACTCGTCCTCGGGCTCCGGGGACGCCGGCGCCGATCCCGCCGCGATCGTCCCGGCGGCCGCTCCCCTCTACCTGGAGGCAGTCGTCCGGCCCGACGGCGACCTCAAGGACGGCGCCAACGACGCGCTCAAGAAGCTGCTGCGCACCGATGATCCGGGCGCGAAGATCGAGGGGCTGATCGAGAAGGCCGCCGAGGGCTCGGACGTCAGCTGGAAGGAAGTCAAGGAATGGCTCGGGCCGAGGGTCGGGGTCTACGTGACGGAGTTCTCCGAGAACTCCGCGGTCGGCGCGCTGATCGCCGACACCACCGATGCCGACAAGGCCAAGGCGACGCTCGACAAGGCCGTCAAGGAGAGCAACGGCAAGGCCGTCTCGGCGATCGTCGGCGACTACGCCGTGATCGGGACCGCAGAGGGCGTCAAGGCCGTGCAGGATGCGGCCAAGGACGGCGCCAAGACGCTGGCCGACGCGCCCGACTTCCAGGCCGCGCGCGACGCCGCGAGCGGCGACGACAGCCTCGGCCTGGCCTACGTGGCGCCGCAGGGCCTGCTCGGCGTGCTCGAGAAGATGTCCTCGGCGGGCGGGGCCGACAACCCCTTCAGCAACCCGCAGACGCTCGACGTCATGCGTCAGCTGTTCACCAAGGCCGGGCGCGCCGCGGCGGTCACGCTGCACGCCGACGGCGACGCCGTCCGGGTCGAGGGCGCGTCGATCGGCGCGTCCGCGAGCAACGGCGCGGAAGCCGCCGCGAGCGCGCTGGCGGCGCTGCCCGCCGACGCGTGGCTGGCGGTCGGTCTGGGTGACATCGGCCAGTCCCTGACCGACGCGATCGCCCAGTTCGGCCAGCTGGCGAACATGGCCGGCTCCGACGGCCCTGACTTCAGCAAGCTTCTCGACGGCGTCGAGAAGCGTCTCGGCATCCGCATCCGCGAGGACTTCCTCTCCTGGATGGGCGACGGCGTCATCTACGCGCGCGGGCACTCGATCGCCGACATCGGCGGCGCGCTCAGCATCAAGACCAAGAACCCGGCCAAGTCGCGCCGGGCGGTCGGCATCCTCGCCCAGGCGCTGGCCAAGGCCGGTGCCAACGCGCGGCCCGCCAAGGTCGACGGCTACGACGTCGCCGTCGAGCTGCGCAGCTCCCAGGCGCCGATCTCGCTGTTCATCGCCGCCAACGACGACCGCTTCACGCTGGGCGTCAACCCGCAGGCCATGACCGACCTGCTGCAGCCGGCCGAGAAGCTGGGCGACAGCGACACCTACGACAAGGCCGTCGACACGCTCGGCGAGGGCATCAAGCCGTTCGTGCTCATCGACACGCCCACGATCATCTCGCTGATCGAGAGCTTCGGGGCGGACGACTCGGCGGAGTACGCCAAGGTCAAGCCGTACCTCGACGCGCTCGGACCGATCAGCATCGGCTCCGCCCGCGACGGCGACGTCTCGCGCTTCGCCTTCGCGCTCGGGCTGCGCTAGCCGACTCGCTTGTCCCGTTCGGCGCGGGCGCTAGCCGCCCGCGCCGAACGCCGAGGCCAGCGCCGCGCCCACCAGCAGCATCACCGCGGGCACCAGGAGCAGGGCGATCACCAGCTGGATCTTCGGTGCCGCCTTGGCCGCCTGCTCACGCACCGCGCGGGCGCGCGCCGCACGGGCGTCCTGCGCCAGGGAGCGCAGCGCCGGCGCCAGCGGCGCTCCGTGGCGGTCGGCCCGGCGCAGCGCGGCGGTCAGGGTCGCCAGCTCCGCGACGGGGCAGCGCGCTGCCAGCTGGTCGAGCACGTCGGTCCGCGGGCGCCCCAGCTCGAGCTCACGCGCCGCGCGCCGGATCTCGGCGCCCAGCAGGCCACGGTGGCGGGCGCCCACCTCGGCCAGAGCCGACGTCGGAGGCCGGCCGGCCTCCACGCAGACCCGCAGCAGGTCCAGGACGTCGGCGACCTCTCGGGCCATGAGACGTGCTCGCGCGCGTGCGCGGCGCCGCAGCCACAGCTCCGGCGCCGACGCGGCGGCGAGCGGCGCCACGACGAGCGCGAACGGCCCGAGGCGACCGGGCGCGGTCGTCGCCGGCCCGACCACGAGAACCAGCGCGACGAGGGCCGCACCGGTCTTGGCGGCCATGACGTCGCCGGGCGTGATCGCCGCAGGCGCCCCCGCGGCCGCCAGCCGCCGCGCGACGGCCTCGGGCGCGGGCGCGACGCCGAGTCGCCGGCCCAGCCGGGTCAGCAGCGTCAGGCCGCG
>JBJMLA010000144.1:0-87808 GCA_045805505.1 Solirubrobacteraceae bacterium | reverse complement strand
GGCATGCCAGCCGTACTTCATGGCGTACTCCTTGACCGTGATGCGGTAGGTCATGCAGTCGTCGGCCATCTTCAGCGCGTCGGCGTAGCGCATGTCGACCTCGTGCTGGGACGGGCCGACCTCGTGATGGGAGTACTCGACGTGGATCCCGAGCTGCTCGAGCGCGATGACCGTCTCGCGGCGCACGTCGGAGCCGGCGTCGAGCGTCGTCAGGTCGAAGTAGCCGCCCTCGTCGAGGACCTCGGTGCCGTTCTTGTCCTTGAACAGGAAGTACTCGAGCTCGGGCCCGACGTTGAACGTGTCGAAGCCCATCGACTCCATGCGGGTGATCGCGCGCCGCAGGACGTAGCGCGGGTCGCCCTCGTAGGGATCGCCCTCGGGCGTGAGCACGTCGCAGAACATCCGCGCGACGCCCTGCTCCTCGGGACGCCAGGGCAGGATCGCGAAGGTCGACGCGTCCGGCATGGCGATCATGTCGGACTCCTCGATGGCGTTGAAGCCGGTGATCGAGGATCCGTCGAAGCCCATGCCGCCCTCGAAGGCGTCCTCGAGCTCGGCGGCGTTGATGGAGAACGACTTCAGCTGGCCCAGGATGTCGGTGAACCACAGCCGGATGAACCGGATGTCGCGTTCCGCGATGATCGACTGGACTTCGGCACGGGTGGTGGGCTGGTCTTTGGCCATTGCCCCGCAGCTTGCCGCATCCCCCGGCGATCTGCTTTGGCCCTGGTGTACGAACCCGAGCGGATCGGGTTCGCCACCGGGCCAAGCGCGCTCAGGCGGCGCGCAGCGTCCGGGACTCCTCGATGGAGCCGTCGGCCGGCACGTCACCGGCGACGTTGACCATCGCGGTGAAGCTCTCGAGCGCGACGAACGCGATCGCCTCGAGGATCTGCTCGTCGGTCCAGTCGTGCTCGCGGGCCTCCTCGACGAGGTGGGCCGGGAGCGGGCTGGCGCCGGCCAGCGACTCGCGCAGGAGCAGCAGCAGGGCCTGCTCGCGCTCGTCGCCGGAATCCCAGGCGCGGGCGCTGCGGCCCTCGTCGACGGCCAGGCCCTCCTGGCGGGCCGTGCGCAGGTGCAGCTTGATGCCCGGCACCGAGCCGTAGTGCTCGGCGACAGCCAGTGAGATGCGCTCGAGCGTGGGCCGCGGCAGCGAGCCGTGGCGCAGCTCCGAGCGGAAGCGGGCGTAGGCCCGCAGCGCGGCCGGGGAGCCCGCCAGCACGCCGATGAAGTTCGGCAGCTGCCCGCTGGCGCCCAGGGCGCCCTTGATGATCGGGAGCGACCCCTCGGGGGCGCTCTCGTCGTCGTGGATGTGGAACCTGCTCATCTGAGTCTTCATGGTGGGAAAAGCCTTCGTGGAGGAGTGCAGCACCACGAGTGATACGTCCCACCCCTAAAGAGGGAGTGAGCCGAACATGAAGCGCAGATTGAGCTTGCGCGAGGGCCAGGCGGGGCTAGGCGCCGCCGCCGCCGCTCATGGCAGCGACGAGAGCCAGCATGAGGCCCATGGCGAAGGCCCAGAACGCGAGGCGATCCGGGCGCGCGGCGAAGGAGGCGATGAGGCCCGGGCTCTGCCGCGTGCGGCGAGCGACCTGCTGATCGGCACGGCCCTGCACGCGCGGGGCGGGCGTGGCGTTCGGCGCCGGCATGGCGACCTGGCCGCGGATCTCGATGGTCCGGCGCGGCGCCGCGGCGCGGGCGCGAGCCTCGGCCACCGGATCGCTGAACGCGTCGTCGGCCAGCCAGATCGGCACGGGGCGGCGCGGGCGCGGGGCGCGCTCGTCGAGGACGACCGCGCGGCGGGCGCTCAGCTCGTCGACGGCGCCGTTGGAGGACTCCAGGACGCGCGAGGTCGCGCGGGTGCGGGCACGGGTGGTCTCCGAGTCGCCGGCGCGGGCGCGCCGGTCGGCGGCGCGCTTGTCCGCGGAGCGCCGTTCGGCGTCGGCGGCCTGCCGGCGCTCTGCCGCGTCTCGAAGATGTTCTACGTCGGCCCACCACGAGCGGGCCTGTGCCTGCGACATGAAGTCGGGTTTCCTCTTTCTCTGTGCCTACGGGGTTAGCTGACGGGCTTGCGCAGAAAGAGTGCGCTAGGCCGGAATGGCCACTCGCCCCAACTCATGGGTCCCCCGCTTCCCGGGATTCGGCCCGAGAACTCAGCGGTTCTTGCGCCATCGTAGCAGCGGCCGAAATCCCTGCAAACCCCAGGCGGTTATGGCGACCTGCAAGGCATCTTGCAAGCCGCAAACTGCGGCCTTTGCGTGCTTGGAACTAGCGGCCGGCGACGGCTTCGATGAACGACGCGACCTTGTCGGCCTCGTCGCCCACGAGCAGATCGCCGGGCATCTGCCCGTCGCCGCGAGCGCGGCCCTTGGCGATCGCATCGAGCACGAGCGCCTTGGGCGGGCGCAGCTCGTCGAGGTTGGGCCCCACCCGGCCGGCCGTGCTGGCGGCCTTGAGCGTGTGGCAGGTCCCGCAGTTGTAGGCGAAGAGCCGGCGGCCGGCGGCCTGATCGGCGGTCAGCTTGACGCCGCCGCGGGACTGCTCGTCGTTGTTGGAGTTCGCGGCCATGACCACGGCGGGGATGGCGATCCCGAAGGCCAGGCAGGTCAGCGCGATCGCCCAGGTGGCGAAGCTGCGACCGAGCGGGCTCTGGGAGTGCATCCCCTCACGCGCGCCGCGCGGCCCACCGCGCATGGCGATCAGCACGACGGCAAGGCCGATGAGGACGAACCCGATGACGAAAGAGGCGGCGGCGACCATTCGCGCGGGAACCCTAGCGATCGCGGCGGCTGCGTGGAGGGACAGGGCCGCCGATCGTCCGCGGTCGGCCTCCCGCGCTCATCGCCGGCGGCCCTGCGCGAAGCTCATGACCGCCGGCGCCACGGCCCGGAAGTCGTCGGTCCCGGTCGCGCCCAGCGCGATGTCCTCCTCCGCCGGCGCGCCCGTCTGGCCCTGGCGTGCGAGCTCGCGGACCAGCGCCTCCTCGCGTCCGGGCGAGGCCAGCGAGACCAGGCGGTCGACGACCACGTTGATCGCGCCGCCCGCCGACGCGTGGCGCTCCAGCCGCCCCTCGGCCAGGACCAGCGGCTCGGTCCGCACGGCCAGCCGGTCGCGCTCGTAGACCGGCGGCGGGATCACCAGGTTCACCGTCCCCTGCTCGTCCTCGAGCAGCAGGAAGGTCACGCCCTTCGCGGTGCCCGGACGCTGGCGAGCGACCACCAGGCCGCCGATCTTCACGCGCGTGCCGTGCCACAGGCGCTCGAGCTCGCGGCTCGATGCCGCCCCGCGGCCCCGCAGCTCCTCACGCAGCAGCCCCAGCGGATGATCGCCGGTGCTCACCGTGGTCGTCGCGTAGTCGGCGAGCATCGCCGCCCAGCGATCCAGCGGCTTGAGCCTGGGCGGAGCGGGCAGATCGAGCGGCAGGCTCAGCTGCGTGCCCTCCTCCCCCACCCGGTGCGGCGGCGCCGCCACGCCCAGGCGCCACAGCGCGGTGCGGCGCGCGGCCCGGGCCGGCACGACCTGCTCGGCCAGCACCAGCGCGTCGCACGCACCCGACCACGCCAGCTGCTCGAGCGCCGGGCGCCCCGCCCCCGCTCGCGACGCCAGGTCGTCGAGCGAGGCGAACGGGCCGCCGGCCTCGCGGGCCGCCACCAGCGCCGAGACCTCGTCGGCCCGCACGCCCATCACGTAGCCCAGGCCCAGCCGGACGGCCGAGCCGAAGACCTCCGGCGCCCGGTCCGCGGCGCGGCCGGCCACCGCGGGGCGGATCCCCGGCGGGACGTCGACCACCGTGCAGCCGACCTGCGACAGGTTCACGTCGGGCGCCAGGACGGCGATCCCCCGCCGCTGCGCCTCATGGGTCAGCGCGTCGGGCGGGTAGAAGCCCATGGGCTGCTCGTCGAGCAGCGAGCACAGGAACTCCGGCCCGTAGTGCTCGCGCAGCCACGCCGACTGGTAGGCCAGCAGCCCGAAGGCCGCGCCGTGCGCCTTGGGGAAGCCGAACCCCGAGAAGCCGACGACCATCGACCACACCCGTTCGGCCCGCGCCTCGTCGACGTCGTCCCAGCGGCTCATCGCGCCCTCGACGAAACGTTGGTGGAAGGCGCGGATCGCGGCGTCCGAGCGCTTGCGCGACATCGCGCGCCGCAGCCCCTCGGCCTCGCCGGGCGAGAACCCCGCGAAGACGCGCGAGGCCTCGATGACCTGGTCCTGGAAGATGATCGTCCCCAGGGTCTCCTTGAGCACCGGCTGGAGGGACGGATGGTCGAAGGGCACCTCGAACGACGGGTCCTCGCGCTGGCGCTGCTTGCGCTCGATGTAGGGGTTGACCGCGCCGCCGACGATCGGGCCCGGCCGTACGATCGCCACCTGGATCGTCAGGTCCTCGAGCGTCTCGGGCCGCGTGCGCCGCAGCGAGCCCATCTGCGCGCGGCTCTCGATCTGGAAGACACCGGTCGTCTGCGCGTCCTGGATCGAGCGGAAGGTGGCCGGATCGTCGAACGGGATCCGGGACAGATCTATACGCTCGCCCCGGCGCGCGGCGATCAGCTCGACGGACCGCTCGACCGCCGAGAGCATCCCCAGGCCGAGCAGGTCGATCTTCAGAAAGCCCGCGTCCGAGCAGGAGTCCTTGTCCCACATGACCATCTGGCGGCCCTCCATGGCGGCGGGCACCACCGGGCAGCAGTCGACCAGCGGACGCGTCGCGACGATCATGCCGCCCGAGTGCTGGGACAGGTGGCGCGGCAGGCCGTAGGCCTCCTCGGCCAGCGAGGCCAGCCATGCCCAGCGGCCCGCGCGCCGGCCCTCGCCCAGCGCGATGTCGATGTCCTTGTCGACCGCCGCCACGCCCCACCCCTCCGCACCGCGCGCCACGCGCTCGATCTCACCGGGCGGCAGGCCGAGCGCCTTGCCGATCTCGCGGATCGCGCCGCGCGCCTTGAACGTCGGGAAGGCGGCGACCAGCGCCGAGCGGTCCTTGCCGTAGCGCTGGTGCACGCGCGGGATCAGCACGGCGCGGATGTCGCGCGGGAAGTCCAGGTCGATGTCGGGCAGCGACGTGAGCTCCTCGTTGAGGAAGCGCCCGAGCAGCAGGTCGTTGGCGATCGGATCGACGTGCGAGAGGCCCGTGAGGTAGCAGACGATCGACGAGACGCTCGACCCCCTCCCCCGTCCCGGCGGCAGCAGCGCGCGGGCCGCGGCGCCGCCGCGCACCTCGGCCGCGACGTCACGGGCGAGCTCGAGCAGGTCGCGATGCAGCAGGAAGAAGCCCGACAGGCCGAGCTCGGCGATCACCCGCAGCTCCTCCTGCAACCGCGCCGCCGCCTGGCTCTCGAGCCGGTGCCCGGCCGGATAGCGCTCGCCGAACGCGTGGGCGCAGACCCGGGCCAGCTCGGCGTCGGCCCCGGCCTCCTCCGCGCCCGGGTAGCGATAGCCCAGGTCGCTGCAGAGGTCGAAGCTGAGCATCTCGGCCACCCGCAGCGTCTCGGCCACCGCCTCGGGGTGATCGGCGAAGCGCGCCGCCATCGCCCGCGGCGAGGCCAGCACGTGGCTGTGGTTGCCGCGCCGCAGCGGCTCGGAGGCATCGAGTGTCGAGTGCTCGCGGATCGCCACGAAGACGTCCTGCAGCCTCGCGCGCTCCGCCGAGTGCGCGTGCACGTTGCCGGTCGCCACGCAGCGCAGGTCCAGCCGCCGCGCCAGCGCGACCAGCCCGCGGTTGAGCGTGCGATCGTGGCGGGCGAACGGCCGTTGCAGCTCGACCCGCAGCGCCTCGGCGCCGAAGCCCTCGCGCAGCCGCCGCATCGTCGGCTCGTCGCGGACCCCGTGCGTGGCACAGCCGCTGAGGCAGACCAGCCCCTCGGCGTGGGCCAGCACGTCCTCCAGCGCGACGCTCGGCTTCTCCACCACCCGTGACATCCGCGTCCGCGGCATGTCCGACAGCGGCCCGCCGGTCGCGGCCTCCGGCGTCAGCGATGCCCCGATGTCGCCCGTCGCCGGGCCACCCGCGCCGGCGCCGCCGCGCAGGCCCCGCGCTCCGGACCCCGCGCCCGTGTAGACGCGGGTGTGGGCGTGGGCGTGCGTGAGCATCCGGCAGAGGTTGCGCCAGCCCGTTGCGTCGCGCACCAGCAGCGTGAGGTGGCGCTCGGGGCCCCCGTCCTCCCCGCGCACGGTCACCTCGCAGCCGTGGATGGCCCGCAGGCCGAGGCTCGCGGCCGACTGGGCGAACTCCATCGACCCCGACACCGTGTCGTGATCGGTCAGCGCCATCGCGGCATGCCCCCGCTCCAGTGCCGTGGCCACGAGCTCATCCGGCGCGGACGCGCCGTCGAGGAACGAGAAGGCGGAATGGCAGTGCAGCTCGACGTACTCCATGGATCGAACACATGTTCGCATGCCCGCCGGATGGGTCGCTCCCGAACGATCAGGCGGCGACAACGCAGGCGGGGTCCTCGCCCCAGGTGCCGTCCGGCTGCCGGGCGATTGCCGCCACCAGGTGCGCGGACTCGTCCTCGCTGCCGACGTCCACCCCGACCCCGATCCCGGCGAGCTTGACGTGGCCGCCGGCGCTGCGCTCGTCCCCGTCGCGGTCGTAGGTGCGCACGCTCAGGGTGCCGTGCTGCTCGAGGCGCTCGCGCAGCGCGGCGGCGACCAGCCGCACGCCGAGCCGGCCCTCACCGGTCCGCCCGAGAAAGGCCTCGGCGACCTCGGCGTTGCCCGGGTCGGTGAGGTCGAGGTGCTGCTCGGTCTCGACGTGCTTGCCGCCGTGCAGCGGGATCTTGAGCAACCCGGCGATCCGCGACAGGCGCGAGGGCAGGTTCGCGGCGCCGTCGATGTCGAGCGTCGAGAGCACGACGAGATCCACCGGCCTCCCCGAGCGGTCGAACGTGATGCCGAAGCGCTCCTCGCCCGCCGCGGCGCCCGAGACCGAGCGGGAGCCGAACGACACCTTCCCGCGACCGCCGAGCGCATCGCGCACGTACACCGTGCGGCGCCCGCTGCGGTGGTCGATCCGCTCGCCATAGGCCTCCTCGCTGGACAGCTCGATGCCGCGGCGGCCGTCGGGACGCAGGGCCATAGTCAAGCCGCCGGAGCGCTCCGCGAACGTCACGTCGGCGTCGGGGATCGGCAGCTTCCCGCGGCCCCCGGGCAGCGCATTGGCCACGCGCACGCGCGCGAACAGGGACTCGGCCTCGGCCGCGTCGTGCGCGATCCACGTCCGGCCCGACCGCGCGCCCGCCAGGACCGCCGCGCGCAGCTCGCCGCCGACCGCCCATGCGTGTTGCCCCCATCGCACGTGCGCGCCCGCGCCCGTGCCGAAGTCCAGCCCGAGCGCGTCGCCGTCGATCAGGGCCAGGGCGACGGTGCCGTCGGAGCGCTGCTCGCGCAGGACCACGTCGTTCTCGCCACTGCGCACCATGAGGATCGTCAGCTGCCCGCCGTCGGCATGCCGTGCAGAGCCCAGCACGCACGGCCCCGCGGCGGCCCGCACCGCCTCGTCGCAGGCACCGCCGGTCACGACGCACAGCGCATGACGGAACTCGCGCATCACCTGTGCGCCCAGGCCGGTGACCGCCAGCACGGCGATCGCGGCGGCCATGACGCCCGCCACGACCAGCACGACCGCCAGGTACTCGATCGTCCCCTGGCCCCGTTCGCCGCGCATCCGCCGAGCATGGGCGGCGCGGGTGCGCACGGGACGCGCGGTTCGTCACGAATCAGCGATGGGTGAACCAGCGATCGCCCTGGAGATCGCGGAAGACGACGATGTCGCGACCACAGGTGGTGACGACCTCCCAGTAGCGCCGCCGCAGCGGCGCGTCGGTCCACCAGCGATCCTCGACCAGCCAGGACTCGCGGATCGCGTCGACCTCGCGACCCTCCACGGCCAGCGGCCGGCCATCGTCTCTCGCGCGCACGCGCGAGAGAACGGGCGTCCCGAGGCGCTTGGGGCCGGTCACTCCGAGCCACCGCCCGTCACCTCGAACGGCGCCAGCACCGCGCGGCGCTCCGGCACGCGCGAACCCGGGTCGACCTCCAGGACGCGCAGCGCGGCGTCGGGTCCCGCTGCCGCGCGGGCCTGGCGCACCGCCTCGCGCAGCCGCGCACGCCGCTGGGCGAGCCCGTCGTCGAACAGCGCACGGCCGGTCGCGTGCGGCGGGCCGAAGCGCTCGGCCGACAGCCGCAGCGCCTCGGCGGGCGCCGGGAGCTTCGACAGGTGGCCGTCGAGCGCGAGCCGCATGCGCGACGCGTCGGCCAGCGCCTCGCGGAAGACGACGCGATCGCGCCACGTGCCGCCCTCCACCAGCCGCGCGGAGATCACCACCGACCGCAGCGTCCGGCCGCGGCGCTCGCGGCGGGCCAGCAGGCGGTCGATCAGCATGCCCAGCGCGCGTTCGAGCTGCTCGCCCGAGCCCGACTCGTGCAGCTCGAGCGTCTCCTCGAGCCGCTCGCCCGGCTGGCGCGGAAGCAGCGGCGTGTCACGGCCGCGAACGAGGTCATGGGCGAGCAGCCCGGGCCGGCCGAAGCGGTCGGCCACCGCCGCGCGCGGCAGCGCCGCCAGCTCGCCGAGCGTGCCGATTCCCAGCCGCTCGAGCGGAGCGACCAGCGCCTCGGTCTCCTCGCGCAGCTCGAGCAGCGCGACCGGCTCCCGAGCGAGCTCCTCGGCCCCGGCGACGATCTCCGGCCGGCGCGGCCGCGCGCGCGAGGCGGCGGCCACGGCAAGGAAGCGGGTGGGACCGGCGCCGAAGCGCGCGGGCTTGGCGAGCGCGATCCGCGCCGCGTCGATGACCCCCTCGAGCCGGCCGCCGTGCAGCCGCCTGAGGCCGTCGGCGGCGAAGCAGCCGAGCCCCGGGCGGATCGGCTCCATCGCCGCGCCCATACTCTCGAGACGATCGAGCGCCGCTTCCCAGGCGTCGGCGACGCCCATCGGATCGGGCGGCAGCAGCGCGAGCCGCGGGCAGCGGGCCAGTGCCTCGCCGAGGCGCATCCCGCGCCGCACCCCGAACGCCTCGGCGGCCAGCGAGACCTCACCGATGAACTGCTCCTTCCCGGCTTCCGGAGCCAGCGCGGCCGGGTCGCCCAGCAGCGCCTCGCGCCCGCCGGCGGCAACGGCGAGCTCAAAACGCGGGAGAAGAACACAGACGATCACGATACGAACGCATGTTCGCATCAACTCTGCGCAGACGCAAGATCGCCGGGGCGCCCGATGTCAGGGTGCGAGCCGTGTCAGACGACTTCGACAGGCGCTTCGGGCGCGAAGGCCCCGCCCAGCGAGTGATCGCGCTCGAAGCAGCGCAGGAACGTGGCCGCGACCTTCGGGCAGAACTGCACGCCCGCGAGCTTGCGGACTTCCTCCACGGCGACCTCGATCGGCAGCGCCGCGCGGTAGGAGCGGTCCGAGGTCATCGCGTCGACCGTGTCGGCGACCGAGAGGATGCGGGCGGCGAGCGGGATGTCCTCGCCCACGAGGCCGTCCGGGTAGCCGCGGCCGTCCCAGCGCTCGTGGTGGGAGCGGACCATGTGCTGGACGATCGGCGGGAGGTCGAGCTCCTGCACGATGTAGCTGCCGTTCTCGGGGTGCCGGCGCATGGCGTCGAACTCCTCGTCGGTCAGCTTGCCCGGCTTGGTGAGGATCCCGTCCGGGATGCTGATCTTGCCGATGTCGTGGATGATCGCTCCGACCTCGACGGCGCGGACGTCCTCCTCGCAGAGGCCGATCTCGCGGGCCAGCAGGACGGCGAAGTCGCGGACGCGCTCGGTGTGCCCGCCGGTGTAGGGATCCTTGGCCTCGATGGTCCGCGCCAGCGACGTGATCGTCGAGAGGTAGGAGCGCTGCATCGAGCGCATCAGGTCCTGGTTGGTGGCCAGCGCCTTGCCCAGCCGCGTGTTGGCCGCGGCCAGCTCGTCACGGTGCTTGCGCAGCTCCGCGACGCTCTCGCGCGAGCGGTCGACGTACTGCTGCTCGGACAGGTACATGATGAGCAGCGGGATGGCGAAGAACAGGACGGCCCACGCGCCGTGGTCGCGCTCGATGACCACAAACGGGCCGGCGGTGAGTCCGAACCCCACGTAGTGGACGCCGAGCCAGGCGAGCCGCTCGCGCCAGATGACCAGGATCCGCTCGCCCTCGTGCAGCGCCATGATCAGCGACAGCGTGGCGGCGTTGACGACGTAGTAGACGAGGCCGGCGGCGAGCGAGGCCAGCACGATCGTGCCGGGAGCGTCGTGGGGCAGCGCGTCGAAGACGACGGCGGCGGCCGAGCCGGCCAGGACGAGCGAGCCCCAGTCGAAGGTCCACTTGATCCGGGCGTCGCGCTGGATGGCGCGCTTGACGGCCAGCGCGGTCTCGGCGGCCAGCGGCCCGAACGGCCCGAAGACGCAGGCGAGGGCCAGGGCGGGAACCGAGGCGGGAGAGATGTGGGCGCGCTCGAAGAGGTCGATGCGCACGACGTCGAGGACGACGAACGAGACGACGAGCAGCCCGAAGACCAGCGGGGCCGACGTGACCCGCGCCGGATCGGCGAGCAGGAAGGCGCTGACGCCGGCGGCGGTGACGACGAAGGCGACGAGCGCGCGCACCATCGCGGGGCGGCCCGTGGGGGCGTCGTCGGAAGCGTCCGTGCTGGCGGTGGCGGCAGTGGTTGCCATGGGGCGGGCGAGCTCCTTGCTCACCACCGAAGTCGGCTGATCAGCGCTGATCTTGAAGCGCCTCTGGACACGTCTGGACGCGAGGTAAGGGGCATGACGCGCGCCGAGAACGACGTCGGCGCCGGCGTCGGCGGGAGCGGCGACCCCGGTCGCTCGCTCCTCGTCGATGCCGGCGCCGGCCGCCATCAGCTACTTGCTGAAGCTGGCGGACCAGCTGGCCCGCGACCAGCTCGCGCGGCTCCAGCTTGCGCGGCTCCAGCTCGCGCGGCTCCAGGAAGCACGATCGGGATCGGCCTCGCCGGTGACCGCGACCATGCAGTCGCAGCTCCAGCTCGCCCGGCTCCAGCTCGCGCGGCTCCAGGAGGCACGGCTCCAGGACGCACGGTCACCCTCGACCTGGCTCCAGGAAGCGCGGCTCCAGCTTGCGCGGTCGTAGTCGATGTCACCCGTCGTCGCGTTGACGAGCTCGTTCGGGGTCAGCCCGGCGTTGGAGACGAGCTCCTTGCGCTTGGCATCGGCCGCCTTGTCGGCGTCGACCTCGAACTTGCCGTCGGCCATGCGCCGCAGGTTGTTGGCCAGCGCGCCCTTGACCTGGTCGGGCGTCCAGTCCGGGTGGGCTTCGAGCAGCCCGGCGACGATGCCCGAGACGATGCCGGCCGACATCGAGGTGCCGCCGACCTTGAAGTACTGGCCGTCGACGATGCAGGTCGGGCAGAGCTGCCCGAAGTCGCTGCCGGGGGCGTACGGGCCGACGATGTGGGCGCCGGGAACGACGACCTCGGGCTTGGCGACGCCGTCCTGGGTGACGCCGCGGCTCGACCAGCTGGCCAGCGCGTCGTCGGAGGTGCGCTTGGTGCCCATCGTGTCGACGCCGCCGACGGTGATCACGTACGGATCGTTTCCGGGGGCGTAGCTGACCGCGTCGGAGGCGGTGCCTCGGTTGCCGGCGGCGGCCACCACGACGATGCCGTGCATCCAGGCGGACTCGACGGCCGCGTCGAGCGGGTCGGTCTTGTAGGACTCGGCCGTGGCTGCCGAGAGCGACAGGTTGACGACGCGGATGCCGTAGTCGTCCTTGTGGTCGACGACGAACTGCAGGCCGTAGATGACGTCGATCAGCGAGGTGGCGCCGTGATCGTCGGAGACCTTGACCGAGACGAGGTTGGCGTCGGGGGCCGTGCCGACGTACTTGCCGCGCAGCGGATCGCCCGCGGGGCGGTTGGTGCCGTTGCCGGCGATCAGGCCGGCAACGTGGGTGCCGTGGCCGTAGGTGTCGTCCTCGGTCGTGGCGTCGGGATTGGTGACGACGGACGCGACGACGCGGCTCGTGGCATCGGTGCTCGACGTGCGGAAGTCCGGGACGGCGCCGGCGATGCCGGTGTCGACGACGGCGACCGTGACGCCCTTGCCGGTGTAGCCGCTGTTGCGGCCCCTCCAGCGGCGGTCGAGGCCGACGGACTCCAGGAACGAGGTGCGCGTCGCGTCGGCGATCGAGGCGCTCGAGGTCTCGACGGCCTGATTGAGCGAGACGTTGACGACGTTCGGGTTGTCGAGCAGGCGGTCGGCGGCGCCGGCGCTCATGCGGGCCGCGTAGCCGTCGATGACGTGCAGGTTGCGGGTGATGGTGCCGCCGCTGTTGCGGACGAGCTCCGCGCCGCCGGCGAAGGCGCGCTGGTCGGCGAACTGCACGATGACCTCGACCTGCCGGGCCGGGTCGGTCTGGGCGATCCCGCCAAGCGTGGCGGGGGCGGACGAGGAAGAGGAGGAAGCGCTGGCGGAGGCGCCCTCGGGCGCGCCCTGCAGCAGGAAGGCGGTGGCGACGGCGGCCGCCATCGCCACGAGCACGGCGATCGCCCGGGAGCGCCAGGCGGGGTGAGACGTGGTCAGCATCATGCTGGGAACTTCCTCCTTGGAGTGCCGGCTCGCACAGAGCCCTTGCCTTCCCCATATCGGCGGCTTGCCGAAGTGCTTGAACAAGCGTCCAAAACGTCTGGACGCTTCTGGACGCTCCGGCGACGCGCAGACGGCGAGCCGGCCGCTTCCGCGCGGCCGGCCGGGTCTCTGCTCGGGACTGGTCCTAGCTCGGGTAGCGCGGAACCGGAGTGCCGTAGCGCCCGCCGGAGAGCCGCTCGACCTGCCCCTCGCGCTCGGCCGCCCGCAGCGCCTCGGCAAAGCGGCCCGGGCCCCACGAGCTGGCACCCACGGCGACGGCGAGCTGATCGCGCTCCAGGACGCCGCGATCCGCCAGGACCCGGGCGATCTCACCGATCTCCTCGTCGAGCGTGCGCTCGAACCGCGCGGCCTCGTCACGGGCGACCGACGGGCGGCCGGGCGCGAGACGGCGCGCACCGCGCTCCTCGCGCTGGCGGCGGTTCTCCCGGCGCCGGCCGATGCGCTCGAAGCGCTCGGGTTCCTCGTCCTCGACGCCGTCGGCGGTCAGCGGGGTGGCGATGTCCTCCAGCGAACGGCCCTCCGCCTTCACCGCGAAGAGCAATGCCGCGATGCCGCCGAGAGCCATGACCCCCGATCCGATCCAGAAACCGGTGGCGAGCTGGCTGGTGTCGCCGCTCTTGATCAGCTCGCCGAACAGCAGCGGCCCGACGATGCCGCCCAGGCCGGTGCCGATGGCGAAGAAGAACGCGATCGCCAGCGCGCGGGTCTCCATCGGGAAGATCTCGCTGACGGTCAGGTAGGCCGAGCTCGCGCCCGCGGAGGCGACGAAGAACAGGACGCAGAGGATGACCATGAAGCTCGTCGAGGTCAGGCTCTCGCTGGCGGTCAGCAGGGCGAGCACCGCCGCTCCGACAGCGGCGAACAGGTACGTGCCCGCGATCATCGGCTTGCGCCCCACGGTGTCGAACAGCCGGCCCAGCAGCAGCGGCCCGAGCAGGTTGCCGAGCGCGAAGGCCACGAAGTAGTAGGGGATCTGCCCCGAGTCGACCTTGTAGTAGGTGCCCAGCAGCGTGCCGAGGTCGAAGGTGATCGCGTTGTAGAGGAACGCCTGGCCGATGAACAGCGACAGGCCGAGAACGGTGCGCTTGGGGTACTTGGTGAAGGCCACCCGGGCGATCTCGCGGAACGGGATCCGCTCGCGCTGACGAACGGTGATCTCCTTGTCGGCCTCGGGCAGCTCCTTGCCCATCTCCTCCTCGACCTGTGCCTCGATCTGGCTGACGATCTGCTCGGCCTCCTCCTCGCGGCCGTGGATGAACAGCCAGCGCGGGCTCTCGGGCACGTGCCGGCGCACGATCAGGATCCCCACGCCGAGGACGGCGCCGAGGCCGAACGCCAGCCGCCAGCCGAGGTCGGCAGCGAAGATGTCGGTGTTGAGCAGCACGATCGAGGCGAGCGCCCCGAGTGCCGCCCCGGCCCAGTAGGTGCCGTTGACGATGAGGTCGACCCGACCGCGGACGCGCGCGGGGATCAGCTCGTCGATCGCGGAGTTGATCGCGGCGTACTCGCCGCCGATCCCGGCGCCGGTGAAGAACCGGGCGATGAAGAAGTACAGCGGCGACATCGCGAACGCGGTCGCCACCGTGGCCACGATGTAGACCAGCAGCGTCAGCAGGAAGAGCTTCTTGCGACCGAAGCGATCGGTCAGCTGGCCGAAGAACAGCGCGCCGACGCATGCGCCCGCGACGTAGAACGCCGCCGCACGGCCGATCTGGCTGGGGTCGAGGTGCAGGCCCGCCCCGTCCTCGCCCAGGCGGCCGCTGACGTTGCCGACCATCGTGACCTCGAGGCCGTCGAGGATCCAGACGGTGCCCAGGCCGATCAGGACGGTCCAGTGAAAGCGGCTCCACGGCAGCCGGTCCAGCCGGCCGGGGATGCGGGTCTTGAGAGTGGCAGCGGCAGCGCTCATGCGGACGGAATACCCAGCAGCGCGCGTGTGCCAACACGTGTGATGTCGGGTACAAACGCTCGATGCTCGCCTGCCGGATCAAGGGCCACGACATCCAGTTCTCCACCGCCGGGCCGACGCTGCGCTGGGCGTGCGAGCGCGGCTGTGGCAAGGCAGGGGAGAAGGTCTACGCCAGCGCGGCGGACGCCCAGCGCTATGCGACGGCGTTCAACAAGAAGGACAGCGACCGCGCGCATAGGCACCCGACGCTGTCGACGCTTCCGCTCTGGGTCGTTCGCAAGCTCCGCGGCCGCTGAGCCCTCGCCCGGCCGCCGGGGCCGGGAAGATGTGCATCCGGCGATGGCAGCGACGGCGACCACCCCTCCCCCTTCCGACAACGTCACCACGCTCGGGTGGACGGCCTTCTGGAGCGGGATGGCGCAGGAGATGGTCTATCCGCTGCTGCCGATCTTCCTGGTGGTGGCGCTCTCGTCGTCGACCACCGCGCTCGGGGCGGTCGAAGGACTGCTGGGAGTCGGCGTCACCATCGCCCGCCTGTGGACGGGGCGACGGCTTGACCGCGGCGGCTCGCCGCTGCGGCTCACGCGGATCTCCTACGCGATCTCGCTCGCCGCCCGGCCGCTGATCGCGCTCGCGCCCACGGTGGCCGTGGTGGCGATCCTGCGGGTCGCCGACGGCCTGGGCAAAGGCGGCAAGGACGCGCCGAAGGCGGTCCTCGTCGCCGCCGACGCCGACCCGGCCCGGCTCGGCCGCTCGTTCGGCATCCAGACCCTGCTCGACACCCTCGGATCGGTGGCCGGCCCGGCGATCGCGGGACTGGTGCTGCTGGCGGCCGGCCACGGCGAGGACGGGCTTCGGCTCTGCTTCGCGCTCGCCGCGATCCCGGCGATCGGGGCGTTGCACAACCTGCGCCGCGCCCACGACGCCCCGCCGGCCCGGCCGCCCGGCGACGCTGCGCGCGAGCCGCTCGGCCGCCCGTTCCGCGTGCTGATGGTCGCGGTCCTGATCTTCGGGCTGGCCAACTCGAGCGACACGCTGCTCCTGCTGCGTGCTCGCGAGTCGGGACTGTCGGCCTCAGACCTCGCGTTCCTCTTCGCCGCGTTCAACCTCGTCTATGCGCTGCTGGCCGTGCCGATCGGCTCGCTGTCTGACCGCGTGGGGCGCCGGCCGCTGATCTTCCTGGCGTGGGGTGTCTACGTCGCCGTGTACGTGGGCTTCGCGTTCGCCCAGGACACGTGGCTGCTCGTCGCCCTGTTCCTCGGCTACGGCGTCTTCTACGCGGCGGCCGACGGCGTCATCAAGGCCTGGGTCACGACGCTGGTCCCCGAGGACCGCCGCGGCCGGGCCTTCGGCCTCAACGCCGCCGCGAGCGGCCTGCTGCTGCTTCCCGCCAGCGTCATCGCCGGCGTGCTCTGGGACACCGCCGGCTCACAGGCGGCGTTCCTGTTCGGAGCCATCATGGCGACGGCTGCGCTCGCGGTCGTCGCCTTGTCACCCACCCTGCGGCGAGCGGCGTGAGCCGGTGCACCGCGATCGCCACCGCGGCGCCGAGCACTGCGCCGGCGAGCACGTCCGCGGGATAGTGCACGCCCACCGCGACGCGGTCGACCGCGAGCAGCAGTGCCGCGAGCAGTGCCACCAGACCCGCGCGCCGATCGCACAGGAAGAGCGCGGTGGCGATGGCGAAGGCCGCGGTGGCGTGGTCGCTGGGAAAGCCGGGATCGCCGGCGTGCTTGACGAGCAGGTGGATCCGGCCGGGATCGGCCACGAACGGGCGCGGCCGGTCGACAAGCTTCGCCAGGACCACCGCGACGAGCAACGCCCCGGCCGCCGACGCCCCCGCGAGCAGCCCCGCGTGCAGCGCGGCGCGCCGCCGGATTCCCACGATCAGCAACGTCAGGACGAGCACCGCGAAGAGCGCCTCCGAGCCCTTCGCGTAGGCCTCGAAGGCGTCGCCCAGCCAGTCGTGGCGCCACGCGACGTCGTTGATCGCGTGCAGCAGCGAGCGATCCATCTACGCCGCGACCTCTTGCTCGACCCGTTCGGGCGGCGTCTGGTCGCGCTTGGTCACCGTGAGGTAGATGACCAGCACCAGGATGGCCCCGAGGAAGACGTAGCTGGTCACCGTCGTGCCGAGCCCGAGCCCGCCGTACTTGTGGCTGTTCTGCGACATCTCGTCGCCGATCGACGCGCCCAGGGGCCGGGTCATGATGTAGGCCAGCCAGAACGCGAGGATCGCGTTGATCTTCAGGCCGAAGTGCGCGATGGCGATCAGGACGATGACGCCGCCGAAGATGGCGATCGACACGGCGTAGCCTAGGTCGGCCTTCTCGGCGACCAGGTCGCCGGCCGCCGTCCCCAGCGCGAACGTGAAGAGGATCGCCAGCCAGTAGAAGGCTTCGCGGCGCGAGGTCACGATCGAGTGGATCGACAGCGTGCGCTCGATCGCGTACCAGATGCCGAAGACCACGGCGAGGGTCACACCGAACACCACCGTGCTGGTGGTCAGCGGCACGTCGTAGCGGTCGCTCAGGTTGTCGGTGATGAGCGTGCCGAAGACGCTGATGACGACGACGACCGCCCAGTAGACCGCCGGCACGTAGCGGCGTGTCCGGAACTGCGCCAGCAGGAGCACCGCAAGCAGCGCACCGGTGACGTAGGTGGTGTTGCTCAGGCCGAAGCCGAGGTTCTCGTTGAGGTAGTCGGCCGCCGTCTCGCCGATGGTCGTGCAGAGGATCTTGATGACCCAGAAGAACAGGGTCACCTCCGGCACCTTGTTCAGGAGTCGCCGGCCGAGGAGCTGAGCCGGGTGCTGCGCAGCGATGGTCGTCATGGCCGAGAGGGTGCGGCCGTGAACCTTGCGTTTTCCTGACTAGTGATCGGCGCGCGGCAACCACAGCGTGAAGTGGCCGCCCGGCCCCTCGGCGGCGACGACGTCCCCGCCACAGCTGCGGGCGAGGCGACGAGCGAGCGGAAGCCCGAGTCCGGCACCGCCGGACTCGGGACCGGACTGAAAGCCCGGCTCGAAGATGCGGGCGGCCAGACCGGCGGACACGCCGGGCCCGTCGTCGGTGACGACGAGCGAGACGCGCTCGCCGGGACTACCCACCTCGACGGCCACCGTGGAGCGCGCCAGACGCCGTGCGTTCTCGATCAGCGGGGCCAGCGCCCTCCGGACCACGTCGGGATCGCCCTCGGCGGGCGCCACGGGCTCGTGGATCACGAGCTCGACGTCGGTGAGCTCGCGCGCGAGAGCCGCGAGATCGACGGTGGCGCCCGGCTCGCCGAGGTCCTGCCGGGCAGCCGCCACCAGCGTGTCGATCGTGGTCGCCAGCCGGTCGGCCTGCTCGACGATCGACTCCAGGGCAGCGTCGTGGCCGCGCTCGTCGTGATCGCGCAGCGCCAGCTCGGCGCGCCCGCGCATCGCCGCCAGCGGCGTCCGCAGCTCGTGGGCGACCTCGCTGGCGAAGCGCTGCTCGTGCCGGCGCGACGCGGCGATCCGGGCGAGCAGCCCGTCGAGCATCGCCGCCAGACCGGTGAGCTCGTCCCGCGCGGGGCCGAGGGCGAAGCGCCGCTCGAGGTCGTGGGCGCCCCAATCGCGCGCCGAAGCGGTCATCTCCGCCACCGGCCGGAGCGCACCGTCGACGGCGCTGCGGATGGCCAGACCGCCGGCGAGCATCACGAGCAACGCGACGACCGCCGACCCGGCGAGCACGCCCTCCTGAAGATGCTCGAGCGCCGCGGTCGACTCGGCGACCACGACGGTGCCCACCTGCCGCCCGCCGGCGGCGATCACGGGCTGGGCACGCAGCCGGAAGTCGTCCGGCCCGCCGGCCTCGGCCGTCGTGGTCGATCGGCCGAGCGCCACGGCGGCGGCGTCGAGGTCTCTGCGCACCCCGGCCGGGCGCTCGATGGCGCGGCCCTCGCTGAACACCCAGGCCTGCTTGTCGAGCGCCTCGTCGTTGGCGGTCTCCCGCACCCGGATCGCCGACGGCGTCACGGCCAGCGCGGCGACCTCGGCATCGACGCGGGCGCGCAGCAGGCTTCCCGTCTCCGCCTCGACGCGGCGGTCGAGCAGCACGTTGCCGGCCACGACCAGGGCGCCGAGCCCGACGGCCAGCGTCACCAGCGACGTCAGCAGGAGCCGGGCGCGAAACGTCATCGCAGGACGTAGCCCACGCCGCGCACGGTGTCGATGCCGATCGCCGACTCTGCCTGGCGCAGCTTGCGGCGGATGCGCGCGATGTAGGCGTCGAGGGTGTTGTCGTGGACCAGCGCACCATCGGTCCAGCCCGTGGCGATCAGCGACGCTCGCCGCAGGACGACTCCCGGGCTTGCCGCCAGAGCCGACAACAGACGGAACTCCGTCGGCGTGAGCGGCACGCGCCGGCCCTCGTGCACGATGGCGTGGGCTCCGGCATCGAGGATGACCCCCGCGCCGTCGGCGGGAGCAACGGGGCGGCGTGCCAGCGCCCGCACGCGGACCAGCAGCTCGCTCAGCGCGAACGGCTTGGTCAGATAGTCGTCGCCGCCGGCGTGAAAGCCACTGAGGCGGTCGGGCAGCGCATCCCGCGCGGTGAGGAACAGGATCGGCGTGAAGATCCCGCGTGCCCGCAACGCCGCACAGACATCGCGGCCGTCGGCATCGGGCAGCCCGACATCGAGGATCACCACGTCCGGCGGGCTCTCGCCGAACAGCCGCACGGCCTCCTTGCCCGAGGCTGTCGCCACGACGGTGGCGCCTTCCTCCTGGAGCGCGCGCCGAACGACGTCGCGCAGCTCGTCGTCGTCCTCGCAGAGTCCAACGGTGCGCATGCGGGCAGTGTGAGCGCAAGGTCGGATCGCAGGGCGCACATCCCTCATCGTCGGCCATGCGCATGAAGCCCAGATCAGCGTCGGCCAACGCAAAGAGGCCCCCGAAGGAGCCTCTTCACAGCAAGCCGGTAAGCCGGATTCTGTCGTGCGCAGCCATCCATCTGTGCGACCTACCTGGACCTCGGCGGGCAGCCTTCAAGCGGTCCTGCTTGGTCTTGCACCGGGTGGGGTTTGCCTTGACGCGCCCTGTCACCAGGACACCGGTGCGCTCTTACCGCACCTTTTCACCCTTGCCTGTGCGCGACTCAGCTGAGGCCGCGCCATCGGCGGTATGTCTCTGTGGCACTGTCCCGCGGATTTCTCCGGGTCGGGTTTCCCGACCACCCTGCCCTGCGGTGTCCGGACTTTCCTCGACGGCCTTGCGGCCGCCGCGACTGCGTAGCTTGCACGACCAAGGTACAGCGCTGACGCGGCTTCTCCAACTCTTGCCACGAACGGCACGATTGCTGGTACCTTCACGCGCGTCAGGCCGGGTAGACCCCGGCGAAGTCGTGCCAGTGCCCGCAGGTCAGCATCCGCTTCCTCCGAGTACGCAGCACACGAAACACACCGGAGGATGCCGATCATGGCTACCGGCACCGTGAAGTGGTTCAGCGATGAGAAGGGCTTCGGGTTCATCACGCCCGACGAGTCCGGCAAGGACCTCTTCGTGCACCACACCGCGATCAACTCTGACGGCTACCGCTCGCTCGCCGAGGGGGCCAAGGTCTCGTACGAGTCCGAGGCTGGGGACAAGGGCCCCAAGGCCGTCAACGTCAACCTGATCTAGGGCACGCCCCAGATTTGCGAAGGGCCCGCGACTGCGGGCCCTTCGTCGTTAAGGACGTGACGCGCCCGCTCCTAGCCCAGCGTCGTCCCGCACTGCGTGCAGCGGCCGCCGACCGGATCCATGCCGGACGCCCCGTAGCGCGGCTTCATGTGGCCGCCGCACAGCGGGCAGCCGACGCCCCGATGGGCCGCCAGGCCCTCCCAGGCCCTGACGATCACGCCCTCGAGGGTCGGCCCACCATCTCCAGCTCGCGGCGGTGCCGTGACACGGCTGGCCACGCGAGACGTCGGGCGATCGAGCACCGCGGTGCTCATCGGACGCTCCTGAACAGGCCGACCACCCGTCCGAGGACCTTGACGTCCTTGGACCGGATCGGCTCCATCGTGGAGTTCTCGGGCTGCAGCCGGACGTGATCGGCCTCGCGGAAGAACCGCTTGACCGTCGCCTCCTCCCCCACGAGCGCCACGACGATCTCGCCGTCGGCCGCGGTCTCCTGCGGCTTGACCACGACGAAGTCGCCCTCGAGCATGCCGGCGTCGATCATCGAATCGCCCCGTACGCGCAGGATGTACTCGCCGTCGGTCCCGCCGGCGACATCGGGGACGGCGAGGTACTCCTCGATGTTCTCCTCGGCGAGGATGGGCTGACCCGCGGCGACCGAGCCGACCAGCGGCAGGCCGCCACCGCCGAGCGCGTTGCGCACCCCGCCGGTGATCGCCTCGGCCGCGCGGTCGAGCAGCTCGAGCGCGCGCGGCTTGGACGGGTCGCGGCGGATGAGCCCCAGCCGCTCGAGGTTCGCGAGGTGCGCGTGCACCGTCGAAGAGGACGCGAGGCCGACGGCCTTGCCGATGTCGCGCACCGTCGGCGGGTAGCCGTGCTCAGCCGCGTAGCGCTTGATGAAGTCGAAGATCTCCTGCTGGCGCTTTGTCAGATCCATGGCGGGCGTGGCCTCCATACGGGCCTTTCGGCCGGTTGGTCGAACGTGTGTTCGTAAAGGTACCAGGGCGTCGGACGGAATGGAAAAACCGCCCGCCCGGCACTCAGGTCTGGTCAGGCCCAGAAGGCGCCGGCGAAGGCGGTGGGAGCGGCTCGAGCCGGCCCTCTCCGCACACCGGGCAGAGCTGCCCGGCGACCACGTCCATGGTGTGATGCGCCCCGCAGTTGTCGCAGACCAGGCGCATCAGCGCGGCCCCGGGAAGCGTCCGAGCGAAGATCTGGCCATTCGCCGACAGGAGCCCGCGGCGCGGATCCTGTGACCGCTCCGCGCTCCGGGCGCCCCCACCCCGCGCGGCTATAGTTCTGCGCCGCTCCAGCGCCGGTGGCGGAATTGGTAGACGCGCCAGCTTGAGGGGCTGGTGGGCTAATAGCCCGTGGAGGTTCGAGTCCTCTCCGGCGCATCATGAAAGCCCCGCTTGCGCGGGGCTTTCTGTTTTCTGAAGCCGAGGCTTCCAACCCGAGCCGCGCTTCCCGGTCACCGCCATGCGAACACGGGCTCTTCGTACTGGCCGACCCGCTCGCCCGCGCGCCCGAGCAGGGCGACCTGCCGGAGTTGCAGGAGCAGGGCGCCGGTGGGTGAATGGATGAGATCGTTGCCCAGCGGGAGCTGCAACACGGGTCGATCGCTCTCCGGGATGTCGACGAACCGCGGCTCAGAGGCCCGCAGGGCCTCGAGACCGATGCGGTAGACCGCCACGACCTCCTCCGGTGCCGGGCTCATCGCGGGATTCGCGCCGCCCCACAGGACCACAGGCGAGATCTGATACCCGGATCGTGTGACGTAGTCGTCGAGCCAGCCGACGACGCTCGATGGCCCCAGCCGGATCCCGAGCTCCTCGTCCAGCTCGCGAAGCGCGGCGTCCAGGGCGGACTCCCCGGCATCCATGCGTCCTCCCGGCAACGCCCACTGGCCTGCGTGGCGGTTGAGGCCCGATGCTCGCCGGCAGAGCAGGAAGGCCGCACCACCGGCCACGCCGATCATCCGGCCGTCGAGCGGACGGCCACGGTCGTCCGTGGCGGCTCCGGGCACCATCGTCATGTCCAGGTGCTCGCCGCTCAGCGGCTCGTGGTCATGACAGCCAGCGTCGCTGTCGACGATGACGATCGCCACCGCCGCGGGCCGCCGGTCGCCCAGCGGAAGCTCGAGGCGCTCGTGGATGGCGAGGTTCCTGGCGAGGCGAGTGCGTAGGCGTTCGTCGTAGATCATCTGGCCAGACCTCAGTCTGGCGCGCGTCAGCCGAAGGCGCCGGCACGCTTGAGGTCGGAGATCCGCTCGGGCGAGTAGCCGCAGACGCCACGCAGCACTTCCTCGGTGTGCTCGCCACGCAAAGGCGAGCGACGGATCGGCGGCGGTGCGTCGTCGAGGCGGAATGGCGAGGCGATGTGACGGACCGTCCCCAGCTCCGGATGCTCGATCTCGACGATGACCTCGCGCGCGACGGCCTGGGGATCGGCCAGCGCGGAGGGCACGTCGTTGACGAGGCCGACCGGGACCCCGCGCGCGGTCAGCAGCGCGAGCCACTCGTCGCTCGTCCGCTCGAGGAACATGGGGCGCAAGGCGGCAAGGAGCTCCTCGCGATGACGGTCGCGATCGGCGAATGTCGCATACCGCGGATCGTCGGCCAGCTGTGCGCGGCCGCCGGCCTCGCACAGCAGCCGCCAGAAGCGTTCTTTGGGGCAGGCCACCGCAATCCAGCCGGTGCTCGTCTCGAACGCCTGGAAGGGCACGATCGACGGGTGCGCGGACTCCTTCATCCGCTGCGCGTCGAAGCCTGCTGTGGCGACCCAGGTTCCGACGTACGCGAGCTCCGCCAGGGCTGTCTCGAACAACGAGATGTCGCAGTCGCATCCCCTGCCGTCACGGCGTGCCCTCCAGACGCCGCTGACCAGCGCGAGGGCCGACACATAGCCGGCCGAGAGGTCGACCAGAGACAGGCCCGCTTTCGTAGGAGGCCCTTCCGGATCCCCGGTCAGGTGCATCCAGCCGGCCATGGCCTGCAGCACGTAGTCGTAGCCACCCTCGGTGGCGCGCGGTCCGGTGGAGCCGAAGCCGGTCAGCGCGCAGCAGACGATCATGGGGTTGCAGTGCGCGAGCGCGTCGTAGTTGAGCCCGAGGGTCTCGGCCTGTCCGCCGCGGAGGTTCGACATGACCGCGTCGGAGCTGGCGACGAGGTCTTCGAACGCGGCTCGCGCCTCCGGTAGGCGGAGGTCCAGCGACACGCTGCGCTTGTTGCGGTTGAACGCCTCGAAGTAGACAGAGCTCTCGCCGTTCTGGAACGGCGGCACATAGCGGCCGACGTCCCCGCCCACGGTCGGATCCTCGATCTTGATCACGTCGGCGCCGAGGTCGGCCAGCTGCATGGTCGACCAGGGCCCGGCGCCGAACTGCTCGACGCTGATCACCCGAAGATCGCCCAGCGGCGGCCGCTCGTTCATGGGACGAGCGGCTCTGTGCCGAGGTGCTCGGCGACCGCGTCCGCGAACGCCTCCGGCTCCTCATCGACGACGAAGAACCCGCTGTCGCCCAGCTCCCGGTACTCGATCAGCGGCGAGAGCTCGGCAGCGCGGACGCTCGCCGCATGCAGCATCTCGCGTGTGCCGGCGATGGAGAGCATCGGTACGGCCACCTCGCGCAGCAACGTCTCGACGTCCGCCTCCCCGAGCGCGTTGTGAGCGTCCGCCCGCCGGTCGCCGGTGAGCAGGACCTCGGTGAGGGAGCGGACGATCGGGCCAGGCGGCGACCCCTCGCGCGCGTACTTCCAATAGGTCTTCCAGCGAGCGATGACCTCGCCCCCATCGCGGTCATAGCGCGGTCCGGGTTCGGTGGCCATCGCACGCGCGGTCTCCTCGTCGAGCAGCGGAATGCCCCAGCCGGCGATGCGCCCCACCCGCCTGGGATGCCGCGCCGCGAACGAGAGCGCCACCGCCACCCCGGTGTGATGTCCGACCAAGTGACAGCGAGCGATCCCGAGCCCCGTGAGCAGGTCTTCGAGGCTGTCGGCGTAGTCCTCGACCGACGGCTTCTCCGGGAGCGGATCCGACATGCCGTGCCCGGGCAGGTCGACGGCTATCGCGGAGTAGCCGCGGGCCGCCAGCATCGGGAGGATCGGGTCCCACATCGCATGGCTGGAGGGCGATTGGTGGATCAGCACCGCCGGGACGCCGTCGCCCGCACGGGCGTAATGCAGCTGCCCGGTGCTTGTGGTCACGTAGCCCCTGACCCGAGCTGGTGGATGCTCTGGCGTGCTCATGCGTACCCCCGCCGATGGTGGTTGGCGTCCGGCTGGGTGTCGAACGTAGACTTCGGCACATGGCTCTCGTCCCCAATGCGGCGACACCGGGCGGGATGCCGGTCAAACGCGTCCGAAAGGCCTACGAGCAGGTCGCCGACCAGCTGCGGGAACTGATCCTCGCCGGCGAGCTGCGGCCCGGCATGCGGCTGCCGACGGAGGTCATGCTCGCTCGGGAGTTCGGAGTCAGCCGAGCGACCATCCGTGAGGCCCTGCGCGTGCTCGCAGCCCACCGTCTCATCGAGACCTCGAAGGGCACCGGCGGTGGCAGCTTCGTCACGCTGCCGAGCGTCGATCACATCTCGGAGTTCCTCCACGCGAACATCAATCTCCTGACCGCATCGCAGGAGGTCTCCCTCGACGAGTTCCTCGAGGTCCGCGAGCTGCTCGAGGTCCCGGCCGCCCGCCTGGCTGCCGAGCGCCGCGATCCCGAGTTGCTTCACCGCCTCGACGCCGCCACACCCGAGGGAAAGCTGGGGCTGACCGAGAGCGAGCAGTTCGGCTACAACAAGGAGTTCCACTCGGTCGTCGTCGAGGCGAGCGGGAACACGTTGCTCTACGTCGCCGCCCAGCCGATCTTCACCGTGCTGCAGACCGCACTGCAGCGGACCGACCTGGGGCCGGCCTTCCACGAGCAGGTCCACGCCGACCACCTGCGCATCGGCGCTGCGATCACCAGCGGCAACGCCAGTGCGGCGGAGCGGGAGATGCGCGAGCACCTCGCCTTCCTGCGCCCCGAGTACGAGCGGGTCTGGCGGCACGCGCGCCACCGCGCCGAGGACGCCGCCGGCTGAGCGCGGACCGATCATGCTCGCGCCAGTCGCTCGAGCTGATCGGTCATTCCGGCCACGCCCTCACGGTCGGCGTCGATGAAGTAGCAGGCCACCTCGTCCGCGCCCTCCGCGAGCAACGCCTCGACCTGGGCGCGGGCCTCCGCGGCACTGCCGATCACCGAGAGGCGGCGGCACATGTCGTCGGAGATCGCTGCAACGGCCGCCTGCTGATCGCGCTTGGACCAGGCCAGTTCGACGGCATCCATCTCGGTCACGAAGCCCTGGCGCCGGAAATGCGCCCGATAGGCCTTCGACGAGCCGTACCAGGCCAGTTCCCGGGCCATCCAGGCCATCGCGGCTCCGGCGTCGCGGTCGACGGCGATCCGGACGTAGGCCACCAGGGCTGTGGCCTGGTCCGACGCCGGGTCGGGCAGGGCGTGCGAAATCTGCCCGAGATGCTCAGCGGTCGACAGCGTCAGGATCACGCCCTCCGCCGACCGCGCGGCCAGCGCGATGGCCTTCGGTCCGAGTGCGGCGAGGTAGATCGGCAGCGCTCCGTTGCGCCGGACCGTGGGGTGAAACCCCGTCGACCGCAGGCGCGGCCCGTGAACGTCCTCGCCGACCATGGCGGCGCGCACGGCGCCGATGGTCTCCTCGAGCTGCTCCAGGAGCACGTCGGCCGGGCGGCCGTGCCAGCCCTCGATGATGGCCGGCGTCGACGCCCCCAGGCCGAGCACGGCCCGGCCGCCGGAGAGCCCCTGCAACGTCAGGGCCCCCATCGCCATGAGCTGTGGCGTGCGCGTGGCGACCGGAACGACGCCGGTCGCCAGCCGGATCCGCTCGGTGAGCGGCGCGGCGGCCGCCGCCAGCGCGACGGCGTCCGCGCCGGCGATCTCGGTGAACCAAGCCGTGGCCAGCCCGAGATCCTCAGCCCGGCGGACGAGGTCCAGATAGCGCAGCAGTGGCTCCGGATATCGCGTCGGCAGGACGACGCCGATGCAGCCGGTCACGCCAGCCGCTCGACGATCATCGCCTGCCCCTGCCCGCCGCCCACGCACATCGTCTCCAGTCCATAACGGCCATCCGCGATCTCGAGGCCGTTGAGCAACGTCGTCATGATGCGCGCGCCGGTCATCCCGAACGGATGCCCCAGAGCGATAGCCCCGCCGCGGGGGTTCAGGCGTGGATCGTCCTCGTCGGTGCCCAGCTCGCGCATGACCGGGATGACCTGGGCGGCGAACGCCTCATTGAGCTCGATGACGTCCATGTCGTCCAATCGCAGACCGGCGTAGGCGAGCGCGCGCCGCACGGCCTCCACGGGCCCCATCCCCATCATGGTGGGATCCAGCGCCGACACCCCCGACGCCACGATGCGAGCACGCGGGCGCAGCCCCAGTTCGGCGGCTCGCTCCTGCGACATCACCAACAGCGCCGCCGCGCCGTCGTTGAGCGGCGACGAGTTCCCGGCCGTCACGGACCCGCCTTCGCCGAGAACAGGCGACAGAGCAGCGAGACCCGCGATCGTCGAGCCCGGTCGCGGCCCGTCATCCGCGGTCACGGTCTCGCCGTCAGCCCGTACGACCGGGACGATCTCCCGAGCGAAGGACCCGTCGCGCTGGGCGGCCACGGCGCGCTCCTGGCTGCGCTGGCCGTAGGCATCCATCTCCTCACGGGATATCCCGTAGCGCTCCGCAACCCGCTCCGCGGTCTCGAGCATCGGCATGAACACGTCGGCGATCAGCTCCCCGTCCTGCTCGGAGTCGAGCCGGGGGTTCGGCGTCGCGAGATGACGATCGCGCCCGACCCGGCTGACCGATTCGACGCCCGAGACGATGTAGACGTCGCCCTCTCCGGCGCGCACCGCATGGTCGGCGCTGCGCAGCGCCTGCAGGGAGGACGCGCAGGCGCGCGCGACCGTGAACGCCGGAGTGGTGTCGGGGAGACCGGCCAGCAGCGCAACCTGACGGCCGACGTTGTAGCCCTGCTCGCCCCAGGGGTAGGCGCAGCCACAGACCAGCTCGTCGATGCCCGCTTCCTCGGCGGCCGGATTGCGGTCGAGCAACGCACGCACGACGGCACCCGCCAGGTCGTCAGGCCGGACGTCCACGAGCGAGCCCTTGTGCGCCCGCCCCACCGGCGAGCGGACGGCGTCGACGATGACGCTCCGGGGACCGCTCACGCAGGCGCCGACCAGTTGCGGCCCTTGATGAGGTAGGCGTGCTCGCCCTCGAGCAGCTCCTCGCCGTCACTGCCGAGCACCGCCACGCGGATGCGCACGATGCCCTTCTCTCCGCGTTTCGGCTCGCAGGCGACGACCTCGAACACCGGCCGCACGGTGTCGCCGATCAGGCCGGGTTTGCGGAACGTGGTGCGCTGTTCGACGAAGGCGAGGATCGCCTCGTGGACCTGCGGCGCGAGGTCCGAGCCGCCCAGTGCCGTGATGGAGGCCATGAGCAGGCCGTGCGCTACGCGCTTGCCGAAGGGATGGGCCGCCGCGTAGACGTCATCATTGTGGACGGGGTGGGTGTCGCCCGTCAGCGCGGAGAAGGCGAGGAAGTGCGCATCGTTGAGCGTGCGGGATGGTGATTCCCAGCGTTCGCCGACGACGAAATCTTCGAAGTACTTCTGGTCGGTCACGACGTCAGGACCGCGACGAACTCGATCTCGATGAGCGCATCGCGCCGCAGGAGCCCGGCGACCTTGACGCCGGTCGCCGCGGGGAACGTCTCGCCGAAGAACTCCCGCCGCACGTCCGCCGTACCCGCGTAGCCATCGGTGGTCGTGAAGTAGTCACGCGTCATCACGACATCGGCCATTGAGCCACCCGCCGCCCCCAGCACGTGCTGGGCCTTGAGAAATATGAACCGCGTCTGCCCCACGATGTCGCCGGGGGACACGATCTTGCCGTCGTCCGACGACGCGGTCATGCCCGAGATGTAGAGGTGATCCCCGGCCCGCACGGCCGGCGAGAACGTGTAGCCGCTGAAGTGCATCCAGCCGACGTCGAGAACCTCGCGCATCAGACCTTGCCCCGTTCGAAGAACGACTGCGCCTGTGCCGCGGACTCCGGATCGCGCCGCAGCTCCGCGGTCAGGCCACACTCGTAGGCGTAGCCCTCGGCGAGCTTCATCATCTCGGTCCGGTTCAGGCCGTCCTTGGCCATCCGCACCGCCACGGGCAGCTTCGAGGCGATCTCCTTGGCGATGGTCATGGCCTCGTTCATCAGCTCGCCGGGCTCGACGAGGCGGTCCACGGCCCCGAGCCGGTAGGCCTCCTGGGCGCTCATGGGCCAGCCCGTGTACATCATCAGTCGCGTCGCCCCCGGAGGGGCGATGCGGGCCATGTGCTTGGACCCGCCGAGCACGCCGAGGTTGACCTCGGGGAGATGGAACGTGGCCTTGGTGCTGGCCACGCGGATGTCAGACGCCGAGGCGAAGGCGACACCCGAGCCGATCGCGGGTCCGTTCATGGCGCAGATGACGGGCTGGCGCAGCTCGTAGACGCGATCGACGCACTCCTGCACGAGATCCGTGTTCGAGATCGCGGTCTCGGGCGTGAGTGCAGCGAGCTCGTGGACGTCCGCGCCCGCGATGAACGCCCGCTCGCCTGCCCCCGTCAGAACCACCACCCGCACCGCTTCGTCCTCCTCGATGCGCTTGAACGTGTCGTTGATGACGGCGATGTCCGCGAAGCGGAGCGCGTTGACCGGCGGCCGCTCGATCGTGACCGTGGCGATGCCCAGATCGTCGATGGAGAGGTGGACTGAGTCGTTGCTCATGTGTTGCTCCTGGTTGGGGGCGGCTGTGAAGTGGGGTCCAGCAACGGAGCGGCGAGGCGCAGTGCCCATGGGCTCGCCTCCATCCGCCACGGCGCTCCGGGATGGAGGGCGCCGTCGGGCGCCGCCGTGAAGAAGTCGCGTGCGGCGAGCTGTCCTTCGGGGTCATGCAGATCGGTCATGTCGCGCACCAGCCCGACGGGCACGCGCCCGGCCTTCATCTGCGGGTAGATGTCGGCCGTCTCCATCTCGCCGAAGATGGGCGCCGCGAGCGCGTCTATCTCGTCGGCGTGGGCGCGCCGGACGCCGGCGTCGTTCCAGCGCTCGTCCTGCGCCCACTCCGGGTCGCCCATGAGCTCCCGCACGGTCTCCCACATCCGCAGCTGCGGCAGCGTGCCGACGAACAACCAGTGCCCGTCGCCGAGTCGCTGAAGACCGACTCCGTGGACCGCGGGGTGATGGGTACCCATACGCCCACGGACGCGACCGTGCATCTGCAGCGGCGTCACGGCGCATTCGAGGACCCCGGCGGCGACCTCCTGAAGAGAGACGTCGACGAGCTGGCCCTCGCCGGTGCGGCGAGCGTGCCACAGCGCCACGAGGCCGGCTGAGAAGCCGCTGAGGCCGGCCATGTGCCACATCTGCCGGCCGCCGGGGACCAGCGGCTCGCGGTCGGGGTCTCCCGTGATGTGGGCGAGTCCGCCGGAGGCGGCAGCGACGAGGTCTCCCCCGCGCCATCCGGCACGCGGACCCGTCCGGCCGAACGGCGTGATGGACACGACGACGAGGGCCGCCGGCGCATCGTCGAGCACGTCTTCCAGCAGCAGCAGATCTTCGCCCGAGAGGTCACAGACGAGCAGGTCGGCGCGGGCAATCAGCGCGGCGACGCCGTCGCGGCCGTCCTGCGTGTCGAGGTCGGCGACGACCGACCGCTTGTTGGTGTTCAGTCCCGCGAACCAGTCGGCGTCCAGCGTTCGCAGAGGATCGCCCTCGGGTGGCTCGACCTTGACCACGTCGGCGCCGTAGTCGCCCAGCAGCCGCGCGCAGAACGGGCCCGCGGCCATCGAGGCGACCTCGACGACCTGGACGCCGGAGAGGGGGCCCTCAGGCACGCGCGAGCTCCGCTTTGACGGCCTCGGTGTGCTCGCCGAGCAACGGAGGAGCCAGGCGCACGCGGGCGGGCGTCGCGGTCAGCCGCGCCGGTGGACCCTGGAGATCGAGGCGGCCGGCACGCGCATGCTCGACGGTCTGCCACCAGCCCCGCGCACGCAGGTGGGGATCGGCATGGAGATCGGCGACGTCGGCGACGGCCGCTGCGGGCACGCCCGCAGCCTGGAGCTCGTCGGCGATCGCGTCGCGGTCCTGCCCCGCGGTCCAGGCGCCCAAGGCGGCGTCGAGCTCGCCGCGGTAGGCCAGGCGTTCGGCGTTCGACGCGAAGCGCGGGTCGTCCTCCCACCCGAGGCCGGCGCGCGACGCAAGCGCCCGCCACTGCTCCTCGTCGTCGCACTCGATGGCGATCCACCGGTCCTCGCCGGTGGCGGGGTAGATCCCGTGCGGAGACCACAGCGCGCTCGCGTTGCCGGTCGCCGCGGGCGAGACCCCCGTGCGGGCGTACTCCATCAGCGGCTGGACGAGAAGCGCCGCGGTGATCTCGAGCATCGAGAGGTCGATCCACTGCCCTTCGCCGGTCCGGTCCCGATGCAACAGCGCCGCCATCACGGCGCCTACCCCGGCCACACCGGCGACCGGGTCGGGGTAGGACACCCCCGGTTTCATCGGGACACCGTCGCCGTAGCCGGTCAGGGACATGAGCCCGCTCTCTGCCTCGATCTGCTGGCCGAAGGCCACCGCGGCCCGGTCGGGTCCGGTCGCGCCGAAGCCGGAGATCGACAGCATCACGAGGTCAGGCCGGGTCTCCTTGAGGAC
Source organism: Solirubrobacteraceae bacterium (assembly GCA_045805505.1). Classification (GTDB taxonomy): domain Bacteria; phylum Actinomycetota; class Thermoleophilia; order Solirubrobacterales; family Solirubrobacteraceae; genus BP-464. The sequence continues at coordinate 56,895 of JBJMLA010000144.1, read as the reverse complement.
GTCATAGCCCAAGCCGAGGCGATCGAGCACCCCGGGGGCGAAGTTCTCGACGACCACGTCCGCCTGCTCGGCCAGGCGCCGCGCGATCTCGACCTCCTCCGGGAGGCGCAGGTTCAGCGCGACCGACCGCTTGTTGCGATTGAGCTCGAGGAAGTAGCCCGACAAGTCGACGTCGGCCGCCTCGGGGTAGGGGCCCATCATGCGCGAGACGTCAGGGCGCGTCTCGGATTCGACCTTGACGACATCGGCGCCGAAGTCCGCGAGCGTCTGGGTACACAGCGGACCGGCCCACGCCTGGGTGAAGTCGAGGACGCGGATGCCGGCCAGGGCATCAGCCAAGGGAGAGCCCTTCCTCCTGTTCGAGCGTCACGTACAGCGAGAGGTCGGTCACCCACGGGCCGGCGTCGTCAGCAACGGCCGCGCCGATCTCTGAGTTGACTGCCGCCTCGAGCGCCTCGACATCGTCGAAGTACTGCTCGGCCATCCGGTACAGCGGCGCGCCCAGGACCGTTCGGTGCACGAGCGTCGTCGTATACCGGCGCAGCCCCGGAAGCTTCTTGGCCATGGGAACGTGCTGGTTCCAGTACCAGTCGTTCCAGGCCTCGAGGTCCATCCCCTCCGGCAGGGTCCACATCACCACCCACTTCGCGGTCTGACCATCAGATCTGGGCTTCATGACCCTCCCATTCGCGATCTCGCAGGACCCGTCGCAGCAACTTGCCTGTGCTGTTGCGGGGAAGCTCGGTGCAGGCCTCGACCTCGCGCGGCCGCTTGTAGGCCGCCATGTCCGCGACGGCGGCGGCCACGAGCGCGCTCGCGTCAGCCTGCGCGTCAACGAGGACGACGTAGGCCTTGATGCGCTCGCCCCAGTCGGGGTCGGGGATGCCGATCACTGCCGCCTCGGCAATCTCTTCACGCGCCAGCAGCGCGGCCTCGATCTCGAGTGGGTAGATGTTGACCCCACCCGAGATGATCAGGTCCTTCTTGCGGTCGACGATGTAGACGTAGCCCTCCTCGTCGGTTCGCGCGAGGTCGCCCGCGGTCACCCAGCCGTCGACCAGTGCCTCGGCCGTGGCCTCGGGGCGGTCGTGGTAGCCGTCAAACAGGAACGGGCTGCGGGAGAAGAGCTCCCCCACCTCCCCTGGCGGGAGCACCTCGCCGCCCGGACCGCGGATCTCGACCTCGGTGAGCAGCAGCGGCTGTCCGGCGCAGCGCACCTTGCGCAGCTGGTCCTCAGGCCGCAGGTTGGTGACGATGCCGGCCTCTGTCGAGCCGTAGAACTCGTGCAGAGACAGACCCGGCGCCGCGCGCAGGATCGCCTCCTTCGTCGGCGTCGGCAACGGGGCCGCATTGGAAACCAGCACCCGCAGCGACGGCGGCGCGGTTCCGGCGCCGTCGCGGGCCTGCGCGAGGCGCCCGAGAATCGTCGGCACGACGAACGCGTTGGTGATGCCCTCCTTCTCGATCGTCTCCCACGCGATCTCGGGATCGAAGCGCCGCATGATGACCAGCCGCCCGCCGGCGACGGCGGGAGCCAGGACGAACACGAGCGGTCCGCCGTGATGCATCGGCGTGAACATCAGGTTGGCGTCGTCGGGACCGAGCTGGTACTCGGTGCATGCGGCGATCGCCGTCAGCACGCGCGACGTCTGCGTGATCCGCGCGCCCTTTGGGCGACCGGTGGTTCCCGACGTGTAGCCCAGGTAGAAGACCGGCTCGGTCGACGGCGGCGGATCCTTGGCCGATGCGGCATCCCGCCAGGTCGGGTAGCTACGCGCCTCGACCCCGTCCTCGTCGCCGACGCGCACGAGTGGCAGCTCCGGGACCCATTCGCCGAGGGCCAGCAGCGCCGCAACGTCCTCGGCGAACTCCGCGTCGTAGACCAGGGTGCGCGCGTTGCTGTCGAGCAAGAGGTTGCACAGCTCGGACGGCGAGGAGCGAAACGAGAGGTGTGCGGCGATCACGCCTGCGCGGGCCATCCCGAAGATGACCTCGGCGTATTCCATCGAGTTGGCCAGCAGCACGCCGACCCGGTCGCCGCCGGCCAACCCGTCATCGAGCAGCGCGTTGGCCACCTGGACGGTGCGCTCGCGGTAAGCCGCGTACGTCAGGGTGCTGCGCTCGTCGGCGACGGCGACGCGGTCGGGGTACCGTCGCGCGGAGAGGTCGAGCAGGTCGGTGACTCGCAGGAGGGGGTCAGCCATACGCGGCGCCCTCGTTCCAGCCGAGCGACCCGAAGGTGTCCGGGTCGTGCGTGTGGAACCAGGTCGCACCCTCCGCCTCGGCGAGCTCGAGGAGCCGCCGGCGGCTGCGCACGTACTCAGACGGAAACCAGATGATGCTCGGGAGCGTCATCTCGTCGCGGTTGGCGTCCGCCTGGCAGGCGTCGCCGGTGATCAGGAGCGGCCCGGTCTCGGGCAGCTGCACGAGCACCGACTGATGGCCGGGCGTGTGCCCCGGCGTCCGGAGCAGGCGCAGCCGGCCGTCGCCGAAGACGTCGTGATCGTCGTCGAGCAGCTGGTAGTCGAGGTCGTCGAGCATCAGCTGATCGAGCGGGTACTCGCGCACCATTGACGGGATGTCCGGGGCTCGCGCGTAGTCGTACTCGACCCGCTGCACGAGGAACGTGGCGTCGGGAAGCTCGTCGTTGGCCCCGCCGTGGTCGCCGTGGAGATGTGTCATGACGACGTAGCGGACGTCGGAGGGCGCGATCCCGATGGCCGCGAGCTGCTTGGTGAGCTGGCGCTCCGGCGGGAACTCGGGAACGCCGAGGCGCTCCTCGCCCGTTCCCCACGCCTCGTCAGCGTCGGAGATCACGCCGGAGTTCAGTCCGGTATCGATCACCACGATCCCCTCCGGGTGACGAACGACGCTCCAGGTCGCGGTGACCTTGATGCGCTCGCCGCAGCCGATGCCACAGGTGATGATGGACCGGTCGAGGATGAAGTTCGCGGAATTGAACGGATGGAAGGCCATGTCGCTCATTCCCCGCCCTCCCGCTCGACGTAGACGCCAACGTTCGCGTTCGACAGGACCGGGACCCAGCGGTTGAAGTCGGCGCTGCAAGCCCTGCGCTTCTCGGTGGCCCACCCTGCCGCGAACGCGTCCACGCTCTCGAGCTCGTAGATGTTGAGATAGCGCGCTCCGGTGTCGGCGTTCTCGAACGGCCCGGCGTTGCGGTAGCGGCGCACGCTCTCGTAGCCCGGGATCCCGAGCGCGTCGGGAACGTGCGTCCCGGAGTACCAGCGCTCGAACTCCTCATCCTGATCGGCGGCCACGTCGAACGACGCGACGAACAACGTCTTGCCCTGACTCATCACACACCCGCCTCCTGGGAATCTCGAGCACCGGTCATCTCGGCGACGATCGCGTGCTCGGTCACGTCGTCACCCACCAGCTCTCCGCAGAGCGAGCCGCCCCGGAAGACCAGCACGCGGTCACACAGCAACGACAGCTCCTCGGGCTCGCCCGAGCCCACGATGCAGGTCCGGCCCTCAGCGGCAAACCGCGCCAGGAGGTCGTGGAGGGCCTGCCGGGCGTTGACGTCGACGCCGACAGTCGGGTCCTCGAGCACGAGCACCCGGCTGCCGCTGAGCAGAAGACGGCCGAACAGGGCACGCTGCTGATTGCCGCCCGACAGCTCACGGATCGGCTTCCGCAGCACCTGGCCCAGGCCCAGCTCCTCTGCGATGGGCGCCGCCGCCTCGAACTCGCGCCGCCGACTGATGACCCCGCGCCGGCTCGCGGTATCGAGGCTCGAGATGACCATGTTGCGAGCGACCGAGTCGTCGGGCAGGACGGCGTCGCGCCGGGCCGGGGGCAGGTAGCCCACGCCTGCCCGCACGGCACCCACGCTCGAGACGACCCTCTGGCCCCCGATGCGCACGGTGCCCTTCTTGGGCGCCTGGACGCCGGCGATGGCCGCGAAGACGTCCTCGACGCCGGAGCCCGGGAGCCCCGCTAGGCCGAGGATCTCTCCGGGCCGAGCCGTCAGGCTGACGTCGCTGACGCGCACGCCCTCGAGTCCTTCGACGACGACGGAGGTTCCCTCGCCGATCGCCGGCTCGCGAACGGTGGGCGCGGCGGCCTCGGCGTCGGGCTCCCGCTCACCCTTGGTGAGCTGCGCGGCCAGCGCCGGGCGGGTGATGGCGTCGTCTCGCATGACCGCGACGACGGCACCGTCGCGCATGACCGTGACGACCGGGCATAGGCGCACGACCTCCGCGAGACGGTGTGAGATGTACAGCACCGCGATGTCGTGCTCGCGCAGGCGCGATACGACCTCGAGCAGCGGCTCGGCGTGGTCGCCCGACATGCCGGCGGTGGGCTCGTCGAGCAGCAGCGCCCGGGCTTCGCGGTGCAGTGCCTGGGCGACCATGATCGCCTTCTGCTGGGACGGCAGCAGAGCACCGACCGCGGACCGGACGGAGACGTCCAGCCCGAGCCGATCGAGGATGACCTGCGCCGCGCGCCGCTCGGCCCCACGGCGCACGAAGCCTGCCCTGCGTGGTTCGGCCCCGAGGCAGATGCACTGACCGACGCTGAGCTCTCCCGGGACGGCCAGCTCCTGGGGCACGGTCACGATGCCCTTGCGAAGGCCGTCCCGGTTGGAGCTCAGGGAGATGGCCTCGCCGGCCAGCTCGATGGTCCCCCGGTCCAGGGACGTCAGCCCGGTGAGCATGCCTACGAGCGTGCTCTTTCCGGCCCCGTTGGGGCCGATCAGGCCATGGATCTCGCCCGACCGCAGTTCGATGGACGCCTCGCGCACCGCCTGGGTGCCGCCGAAGCGCTTGGCCACGTCCTGTGCGCTGAGGATGACCGTGCTCGAGGTCATCGGATCTGGCGCGCCAGCAGGACCGCGATCGCCAGCACCCCGCCCTCGATCACCTGAACCTGCCACGCGGGCTGGCCGAGCATCGTCAGCCCCGTCTCGAGCACGCCGATGAACGCCACGCCGAACAGGGTCGCCAGCGCGCCGAAGCGAGCAAGCCCGACCGCAGCCGCGCCGAGGAACGCCGCGGTGTAGGGCGAGAGAAGCAGGCCGGCCCCGCTGTCCGGGTAGTACTGCGAGGCCTTGGACATGAGCACGACGCCGGCGACGCCGGACAGGCCTCCGACGATGACGAAGGCCAGGACCCGCTCGCGCGCCACCGGCAGGCCCGCGAGCTCGGCCGCCCGGCGGTTGGCCCCGACCGCGCGCAGGCGCCGCCCGAAGGTCGTGAACTCGAGCAGCACGAAGACGCCGAGGGTGACGACGAAGGCGATGATGACCGAGCGGGGCAGCCCGAACGTCTCGCCCTGGGCCAGGCTCACGAAGTTCTGCGAGAGGCCGGGCACGACCTCGTCGTTGCTGATCAGACGTTCGATGCCGGTGGCCACCGACCCGACCGCCAGCGTGATGATGAAGGCGGGCGCCTTCCCGTAGGCCACCGCCAGTCCGTTGGCCAGACCGACCAGAAGGCCCACGCCGATCGCCGCGACGATCGCCAGGCCCATCGGCCAGTCGAGGTTGACCATGGTGAGCACCGCTGTGGCGCCGCTGAGACCGACGGTCGCGGCGAAGGACAGATCGAACTCCCCGATCGCCAGCACGACGGTGAGCCCGGCACCCAGGATGAGCAGGATGCTCATCGAGTTGAGGATGGCCTTGGCGTTGTCCCAGGTCGGGAACGTCTCGGGCCGCATCGCCGAGAAGTAGATGATGATGCCGACGAAGAGCAGGATGCCGCCGCCGCGGGTGGCCTGCCTCACCAGCCGGTCCCTGCTGGCCCAACCGGACCCGCCGAAGCGGGTCCGGGTGGCCGAGGGAGCGTCGGGCGCCGGCGGCTTGATGCTGGCTGACTGCTCCATGTCGTCTCCTACTTGATCCCGTACTCCTGCTGCCAATCCGGCAGGAACTTGTCGACGTAGTCCTGCACCGGGAGCGGACCGTCCTGGCCCTCGGGCGGGATGTTGTCCTGCGTGATGATCTGGTAGCCGATGAGACCCTTGGGCGGGCTCTTCGGGATGGCTTCGCCGTTGGCGAAGTACGCGGCGAGACGGTCGACGGCGTAGGCCGCGCCGTAGCCGTGCGTGGTGTCCGTCAGAGCGACGATGTTCTTGTTGTCGCGCATGAGCGGGTTGTTCACGCCGTCGGCGTAGTAGGAGTAGACCTTCGTCTGGTCGGCCTTGCCGGCGGCCTTGATGGCCTGGACGGCGCCCGCCGTGAACGTGTCATACACCGGGACCACGACGCCCAGGTCGGGGTTCTGCGTCACGACCGCTGACGTCTTCTGCTCAGCGTCGGCGAACGTCTGCTCCGTGGCCGGCTCGGCCACGACGTCGAGCCCGCAGGCCTCGGCCATCTTCTTGATGACATCGCCGCGGATCTTGCCGCTGTAGAAGAGGTCGAAGCGCAGGATCGCGACCTTTGTGCCGGGATCGTTGTCCTCGCAGATCTTCTTGCCGAGAATGTCGCTCAGGGCGGTGTCGTCCTCGTTGTAGAGGCCCGTGATGAGGTTGTCGAGGCCGTGCGTGTTCTCGCCGCCGAGGTAGATCACCGGGATGTTCTTCTTCTTGGCCGCCTCGAGAGGACCGCGGACCAGAAGGGGCTCGGCCGAGGTGACGATCGCGTCGACGTTGCTGTTGATCGCGGCCGTGAACTGCTGGCTCACGGTCTGCCCGTCGCCCTTGGCATCGGTGGTGTTGACGTCCCAGTCGAACTTGTCCGCAGCAGCGTTGAAGACATCGTTGACGCGCTTCTCGATCGGCGCCTGGAGGAAGATCTCAACGTAGGCGATCTTCTTGCCCGTCACGTCCTTGGTCGTGGACGCGGTCGTCGATGCGGTCGTCTCGGCCGACGTTGCGGCCGGGGTCGACGTGCTCGAGCTGTCCGAGTCGCTGTCACCGCAACCGACGGCGAAGAGCGCGCCGGAGGCAAGCGTCAGCGCTATGAGGCCTGGCATCCGGCGAACCGGTGATCTGCGCATGTGTGCTCCTTCTGAGAGGACATTCGACGGGGATTCGTCGATCAAACTGCCGCACCATCCTTCGACGGCCGATTCGATGTCCGACTTCTACAGAACGCAGCAGCATCCTGTCAAGTATGTCTTTCGTTCAAGAAGTCGTGAGCGGTGAGTCTGCCAGCTATCGTCAACGTTTCCTTGCCGTTCTCGATGGTCGAAGACCCTGCTTGCACGACGCGCGATCACCCGCTAAGTTGAAAGTCAGACTTATGCTTTCCGTCCCTGAAGCGCCGGAAGTCCTCGGCACGGCCCGTACGCTGCTGTTCACGCCCGCCGACGCCCCGGCCCGTTTGGCGAAGGCGTTCGCGTCCGTTGCCGACATCGTGATCGCCGACCTCGAGGACGCCGTGGCGCCGAGCAGCAAGGAGGCCGCGCGCGCGAGCCTCGAGCAGTTCGCATGGCCTGACCGTCCGGGCCCGCTCCGTGGCGTGCGGGTCAACGCGCCGGGAACGCCGGAGCACGCGGCCGACCTCGAGCTGGTCGCGCGAATCGCTCCTGATCTCATCATGGTCCCCAAGGCCTCCAGCGCCGCCCTGCGCGCGGGTGAGTGGCCGGCGGCGCTGATGCCGATCATCGAGACCGCCGAGGGCGTCCGCGAGGCCTACGACATCGCGCGCTGCCCCGGGGTTGCGCTTCTGCTCTTCGGCTCCATAGACCTGAGCACCACGCTCGGCGTCGGCGACCAGGTGCGCGACGACGCGCTGCTCTTTGCGCGATCCAGCGTCGTGCTCGACGCCGCCGCGGCGGGCCTGCGCCCACCGATGGACGGTGTGCACCTGGGACTCGGCGATCCCGACGCCCTGGAGGAGGAGGCCGTTCGTGCCCGCGCGCTCGGGTTCGGCGGCAAAGCCTGTGTGCACCCTGACCAGCTCGAGATCGTCGCGCGGTGCTTCGCCCCTCGCGACACCGAGGTGGACTGGGCCCGCCGAGTCGTCGCGGCGGCCGGCGACGCCGAATCGCAAGGTCGCGGAGCCACCGTGGTCGACGGAGCCCTCGTCGACGCACCCGTGCTCGCACGCGCCCGAGCTGTCCTGGAACACGCCACGAGAAAGTCGGACCAGACATGACCAATGCCCCAGCGCCGACCGAGTGGCGCGGCCGCTTCTTCGAGGACCTCGAGCCCGGGTTGGTGTTCACCAGCCGCCTCGGTCGCACCGTCACCGAGACCGACAACGTCTGGTTCACCTGCCTGACGATGAACACCAACCAACTGCACTTCAACGACCACTACGCCGAGCAGTCGGCGTTCGGACGTCCCCTGGTCAACAGCTGCCTGACCGTCGCCCTGGTCACCGGCCTGAGCGTGCCGGACACCAGCGAGAACGCGGTGGCGAACCTGGCGTGGACCGACATCCACCTTCCTGCCCCGGTCTACGTGGGCGACACGCTGTGGGCCCAGACCGAGATCCTCGGAGCGCGGGCCTCCGACAGCCGCCCGGACGCGGGCATCGTCGACGTCCGCACGCGTGGCATCAACCAGCGCGAAGAGGTCGTCATCGAGTTCAAGAGGACGTTCATGATCCACCGGCGCTCAGCCCCCGGGGCCACCGGGGCGCCGGTCCGAACCAGCGAGGAGTGGCGAGTCGCATGAGCGCATCGACGACTGTGGCGACGACGAGCGACGAGCTCAGCGAGATCCGAGCGGCCGTCCGCGCACTCTGCGAGCGCTTCGACGGCCCCTACTGGCAACGGCTCGAGCCCGACGGCTACCCCGAGGAGTTCGTCGCCGCGCTCACCGAGCACGGATGGCTCTCGGCACTCATTCCCGAGCAGTACGGCGGCGCGGGCCTGGGGATCGGCGCCGCGAGCGCCATCCTCGAGGAGATCAACGCGTCGGGTGCCAACTCGGGGGCCTGCCACGCCCAGATGTACATCATGGGCATCCTCCTGCGTCACGGCTCCGAGGAGCAGCGCGCGCGCTACCTCCCCGAGATCGCCGCCGGCAACCAGCGCCTGCAGGCCTTCGCCGTCACGGAGCCCGGCGCCGGGTCCGACACAACGCAGATCGCCACGACGGCCAAGCGCACCGACACCGGCTGGGTCATCTCCGGCCAGAAGATCTGGACCTCGCGGGCCGAGCACTCAGACCTGATGCTCCTGCTGGCCCGGACCACCCCCCTGGCCGACGTCGCCAAGCGCAGCGATGGCCTGTCCACGTTCATCGTCGACATGCACGAGGCGCGCCGCAACGGGATGACCATCCGCGGGATCGACGTGATGCTCAACCATCACACGACCGAGATCTTCTTCGACGACGTCCCCCTGCCGGCGGACGCGCTGGTCGGCGAGGAGGGGAAGGGCTTCAAGCAGATCCTCACGGGCATGAACGCCGAGCGCATCCTGATCGCGGCGGAGTGCTACGGCGATGGTCGCTTCTTCACCGAGCGCGCGGCGGCCTACGCCTCCGAGCGCGTGGTCTTCGGACGTCCGATCGGCCAGAACCAGGGCGTGCAGTTCCCGATCGCCCACGCCTATGCGTCCCTGCGGGCCGCCGATCTCATGCGCCGCGAGGCCGCGCGCCTGTTCGAGGCCGGCGCGCCGTGCGGCGCGGAGGCGAACATGGCCAAGCTGCTGGCCTCCGAGGCGGCTTGGGCAGCGGCGAACGCCTGCATGGACACCCACGGCGGATTCGGCTTCGCGCGCGAGTACGACATCGAGCGCAAGTTCCGCGAGACCCGCCTGTACACCGTGGCCCCCGTCTCGAACAACCTGGTTCTCGCGCACATCGCCCAGCACGTCCTGGGGCTGCCGCGCTCCTACTAGCGAAGAAGGCTCGATGACCCCGTTCCCGTGCTTGGCGAGTCCCCTGGCCGTCGGCCCGTGGACGTTGCCCAACCGCCTGGTCCAGACGGGCCACGCGACGGCCATGGCCGATCACGGCGTCCCGGGCGAGCAGCTGGCCGCCTACTACGGAGAACGGGCGCGCGGTGGCGTGGCCATGATCGTCACCGAGGCGCAGAGCGTGCACCCCACCGCGGCGCACATGGCGCAGACGGTCGAGATCTACAACCCCGCCATCGTCGACGCCTATCGCAGGATCTCCGCCGACCTCCACGCTGCGGGCACGCGCTTCGTCGCCCAGCTGTGGCACTGCGGCAACAACACCGACAGCATGGTCATCGACCGCGCGGCCTGGTCGGCCTCTGCCGTGGCCGGCCCGCTCAATCACGAGATACCCCACGCGGTCTCGACCGAGGAGATCGGCGAGCTCGTGAGGGCCTATGCAGACGGCGCCGCTGCGGCGCGGGCCGGCGGCGCCGACGGCATCGAGATCCACATGGGCCACGGGTACCTGCCTCAGCAGTTCCTCTCCCGGATCACCAACCATCGCGAGGACGGCTACGGAGGGTCAGACGACCGCCGCCTCCGCTTTCCGCTCGAGATCCTGGCTGCAGTCGCCGAAGCGGCCGGTCCCGAGCTGGCGATCGGCATCCGGCTCAGCGGCGAAGAGGGCGTCCCAGGAGGGCTGGGCGTCGACGAGACCGCGGAGATCGCCCGGCGCCTCTGTGCGACGGGTGCGGTGGCCTACGTCAGCGTGTCCTACGGGACCTACGCGAACATGGAGATACAGACCGCGCCCATGGGCACGCCGGCCGGCCACCTCGCTCCACTGGCCGCGGCGATCCGGGCGGCGATCGACGTCCCGGTCCTCGCCGCGGGCCGCATGCTGTCCCCGGACGTCGGCGAGCGGCTGGTCGCCGGCGGGGCGGCTGACCTGATCGGCATGGCCCGCGAGCTGATCTGCGATCCCGAGTTCGCCGCAAAGGCCCTCAGCGGCCGCGCCGACGAGATCCGCCCGTGCATCGGCTGCAACTACTGCCAATCGCGCCTCTGGGCGGGCCGCCACGTCACCTGTGTGCACAACCCGGCTGCGGGCCGCGAGCGCGAGCTGGGCCGCGCAACGGCCCGCCGCGCCACCGAGCCGCGCGACGTGCTGGTCGTCGGTGGCGGTCCCGCCGGGATGGAGGCCGCGATCGTCGCCGCGCGGGCCGGCCACCGCGTCCGGTTGTGCGAACAGGGCGACGAACTCGGAGGCCAGCTGCGCTTCGCGGCGCTTCCCGCCTCCCGCGCCGAGGTGCGCAAGGTCATCGATCATCGCGTTGGCCTCCTGGAAGAGCTCGCCGTCGACGTCGAGCTCGGCGTGACGATCGAGTACGAGGCGCTCGGGTCGCTGAGCCCCGACGTGGTCGTGCTGGCCACCGGCTCGACACCACGCGCCTCGGCCTACCCGGGCGCTTCGACCAGCTGGGATGTGCTCGTCGAGCCGCCGGCCTCCCGCGAGTCGGTGGTGATCGTCGACCTGGAAGGACACGTCCAGGGACTCGCCGTCGCGGACTTTCTGCTCGACGCGGGGCACGCGGTGCACCTGGTCACCCCCCACCCCTTTGCGGGCATGCACATCGGCGGCACCGCATGGGTCCGGTTGATGCAACTCGTCACAGGCAAGGGAGCCGTGCTCTCCGCCGCCACGGCGGTGACCTCGGTGCGCCCGGATGGGACGGTCGAGCTCGCCGGCGTGTTCGGCGCGCCGCCGTGGACGCTGAACGGCATCGACCGGGTCGTCGTGTGCGGAGACGCCGGCGTCAACGACTCACTGCTCGCGCCGCTGCGCGAGCGCACCGACGTGCGCACCATCGCCGTCGGCGACTGCGTAGCCCCGCGGCACCTCGACATGGCCATCCTGGAGGGCCACCGGGCGGGCCGCTCGGTGTGAGGGCCCGGCCGCCGGGCTACGCCGCGCGCAGCCCGGCCTGTTCGAGGAGCGGCAGGACCTGCTCGGCGAACAGCCCGATGCCCTCCTCGTAGTTCACCCACGAGAGCGTCGAGCCGTCTAGGCCGGCCTCGGCCATGTCGACGAACTCCTGGGCGATCATCTCGGGCGTGCCCACGAGCGGGCGTCCGCCCCAGCCGGCGACCGTGCGCTCGGTGAGCTCGTTGCGCTCGAAGCGGGCGCCCGCCCCGGTGTTCGGGGCGTAGATGTCCATGAGGTTCGCGCACGCGTTCCAGTCGCCCTTCTCGTGCACGTAGTAGTCGTAGAAGCGCCGGGCCTCCTGCTCGGTGTCCGCGCATACGACCTGACACGCCGCGAACACGCCCAGATCGCGCCCGTAGGTGTCGCGGGCGTTGGCCTTGGTCTCGGCGACCATCGTGCGTGCCGTCTCGATCGAGTCGACGGCGATGAAGCTGATGTCAGCGTGCTTGGCAGCGAAGTCGCGACCCCGCGGGCTCACGCCGGCGCTCATCACCGCGGGGTAGGGCGTCTGCAGCGGCTTGGGCTTGGAGTGGATCGACGGGATCTCGAAGAACTCGCCCTTGAAGTCGAACGGCTCGTCCTCGGCCGCGATCCGCTTGAGGATGGTCAAGACCTCGTCGGCAAACGCGTAGCGCGCGTCATGATCACGCTGGTCGACTCCGAACATGCTGACCTCGTGGGTGTTCCAGCCCGCCACGAAGTTGATGCCAAAGCGCCCGCCGGCGATGTGGTCGATGGTCGCGATCTCCTTCGCCAGGCGCACCGGATGGGCCGTGGGCATGGCGAACGTGGCGAACACGTCGATCTCGGTCGTGATGGCCGAGAGCGCCGCTGCCCAGGTGAGCGTCTCGAATGAGCGCGAGTTGAAGTCGGTGTCGCCGCCGAACCCGCGCCAGCGGTCCACGGGGATCACCGCGTCGAATCCAGCGCGCTCGGCCGCCAGGGCGATCCTCCTGCTCTCGTCCCAGGCGACCTCGGGAGTCCCGGGTGCAGAGGTCATCGTCAGACCGCCGCTGATGTTGAATCCGAATGCCGCCAGCTTGAAGGCGTTGGGACCATCGAGCATCTTGGGGCGGGCAACGGTCGCGGCGGGGTTCGTTCGGTCCATCCTGGGAGTCCCCTTCGTGGGTAGCTGAAAGTCTGACATCAGTCGATGTCCAACTTATCGGTTGGTGTAAAGCGGGCGGCGACCTGCCCGCCGGAGAGTTCGACGACCACCTGCGCGACCGTGCCGAGCGGGATCGGCGGGATCGCCGAGCCGGTGATGATCACGTCGCCGGCACGGGCTCCCGTACCCGCGAGCCGGAGCTGGTCGGCGATGGCCTGAACCACGACCTCGAGGTCGCCGAGCGCCTTTCGCGGGTCGATCGCTTCGAGCGGCGGCTGCTCGTCGACCTGGACCCGCAGGCGGACGTCGCCGAGGTCGCCGGTCAGCGGCTCGAGCTCCCCGAGCAGGAACGCCCGGTGGAACACGTTGCCGGCGAGCACGGCCTCAAGATCGCTCGCGTCGCCGATGTCGACGACTTCGATCGCCGGGCCGACGTGGCTGATGGCCGCCGCCGTCTCGTTCACCGATGAGCCCGCCGGGAGGTCGGCGCCCAGGCGGACGGCGACCTCTGGCTCGAGCAGCGGGTTCCCGAACCCCTCGAGGCCGATTTCGCTGCCGCCGCCATGGCGCGTCCGGTCCGTGAGGAACCCGACGATGGGGGCGGCCAGGCCGGTTGCGGTCTTGGCCGCGGCCGTTCCCATCCCGGCCTTCCAGCCGACATGCACGGCGCCCGCCTCCAGCAGCGCGGAACGGCCGGCGCCCTGGGCGGCGAGCCCGGCGATGACCCGCGGGTCCTCGGCGTTGACGGTCATGGGTCCCTCTTTCTCAGACGGCGTGGAATCCGGGGTGCAGCAGCGCAAGCGTGCCGTCGAGGTGCGTCTGGACGAGCGCAAGGGCGCGCTCGAGCTCGCCCGCGATGACCGCCGACGCCAGGCTCTCGTGCTCGACGCGGATCTGCTCGACGCGACCTTCGTCGCGGCCGATCGCCGCCAGGTTCATGCGGCTCTGGCGATCGCGAAGCGAGTCGTGCAGGCCCAGGAGGATCGCGTTGCCGGCGGCGGCGACGAACAGGCGATGGAACTCGCGGTCGGCCTCGACGAACTCCAGCGCCCGGCCCTCTGCGATGAGCGCGGTCTGCTGCTCGAGCGAGCGGTGCAGGGCGTCGGCGACAGGCGCGCCCATCCGGATGACCTTCTCGATCGCGTGGCGCTCGACGAGCAGCCGGGTTTCCATGACGCTCTCGATCTCGGTCACCGACACCGGCACCACCAGCGCGCCGCGCTTGGGATAGAGGCGCAGCAGCCCTTCGCCTTCGAGCCGCAGGAACGCTTCGCGCACGGGCGTCCGGCTCAGCCCGATCTTGACGGCCACATCCCCCTCGCTGATGAGGTCGCCGCCGTCGAAGCGCCCGTCGAGGATCCGCTGCTTCGTGAAGCGATAAGCGCGATCTGTCGCGGACATCATGCATCTATATCGCATCCTTGACTTCACGACAAGGACATGACATAGATGCAAGCACCGATGTCTGTCCCGGAACCACTGCTGCGCCTCGGGCTCGGCGACCGCCTCCTGACCAGCCCCGCGCAGCTCTCGGCATTCGGGTCCGACGGCCTGACCGCGTTCCACGAGCGCCCGCTCGCGGTCGTCGTCGCCGAGTCCACCGCGGACGTCGTGGCGGCGGTGCGCGCCTGCCACGAGGCCGGTGTCCCCTTCGTGGCTCGCGGCAGCGGGACCTCGCTGTCGGGTGGATCACTGCCGATCGCCGGGGGCGTCGTGATCGCGCTCAACCGGATGAACCGGATCCTCTCGCTGGATCCCGAGACGCGAACCGCCGTGGTCGAGCCCGGGGTCATCAACCTCAGCGTCAGCGCCGCTGCGGCGCAGCACGGCCTGGCCTACGCGCCCGATCCCTCGAGCCAGTCCGTTTGCACGATCGGCGGCAACGTCGCCTTCAACTCAGGTGGCGCCCACTGCCTCAAGCACGGCATGACCAGCAACCATGTCCTGGGTATGAAGGTCGTCCTGCCCGACGGCGAGATCGACGAGATCGGCTCGGCGTCGACCGAGGTCATCGGGCCGGACTGGACGGGCATGTTCTGTGGGTCCGAGGGCCTCTTCGGGATCGCGGTCGAGATCACGCTGCGGCTCGTCACCGTGCCTGAGTCCACCCGGACGTCGCTGGCCGTCTACGACAGCCTCCAGGCGGCCGGCGACGCCGTCGCCTTGATCGTCGGGGCCGGTCTGCTGCCCGTGGCGATGGAGATCATGGACGCCCTGGCGATGGAGGCCGCGGAGGCGTCGGTCAAGCCGGGCTACCCCCCGGGGGCGGCGTTGCTGATCGTCGAGCTCGAAGGGGAACGCGAGATCGTCGACGCCGACGCCGTGGCGCTCGACGCGCTGCTGCGCGACTCCGGGGCGACGACCGTGCGCCACACCGAGGACCCCGGCGAGCGGGCGCTGATCTGGAAGGGCCGCAAGAGCGCATTTTCGGCTGTCGGCTGGCTCTCACCCGACTACCTCGTCCAGGACGGCGTAGTCCCGCGGACGCGGCTCGGCGAGGCGCTCGCCGAGATCGACCGGATGAGCGCGGCGGCCGGGATCCGGGTGGCCAACGTCTTTCACGCGGGCGACGGCAACCTCCACCCGCTGATCCTGTTCGACGGCCGCGAGGACGGCGCCACCGAGCGCGCCGAGCACTTGGCCGGCGACATCTTGCGCCTGTGCGTCGCGCTCGGTGGCTCGATCACCGGCGAGCACGGCGTCGGCGTGGAGAAACGCGCCTACTTACGGCTGATGTTCTCGGACGAGGACATCGCGGCGATGTGGCGCATCAAGGACGAAGTCGATCCTGCCGGCCTGGCCAACCGCGGCAAGATGCTCGAACCCGGGCCGGCGGTGCCCGCGTGACGCCCGCGGCCACGGTCGACGAGGTGCAGGCAGCGATCCGCGAGCTCCCACCCGGACGCCGGATCCTCCCGGTCGCCGGCGCGACCAAGCCGGCGTTGTCGTCTACCGACCGCGACGACGTCGACATTCTCGACGTCAGCGCGCTGCGCGGGATCGCCGAGTACGACCCTGCCGAGCTGACCCTGACCGCGGGCGCCGCTACGCCGGTCGCCGAGATCGCCGAGGCGCTGGGCGAGCATGGCCAGTACCTGCCCTTCGACCCACCGTTGAACGGCGCGGGCGCCACGCTCGGCGGCGTGATCGCCGCCGGCGCCTCGGGCGCCAACGCGTTCCGGCACGGCGGCGTTCGCGACTTCGTCATCGGCGTCCGTTTCGTCGACGGCGCGGGCCACCTCGTCACCGGCGGCGGCAAGGTGGTCAAGAACGCGGCCGGGTTCGACCTCGCCAAGCTGATGGTGGGCTCCATCGGACGGCTCGGCGTCATGGTCCAGGTGTCCCTGAAGGTGTTCCCGCGGCCCCGAGCGACCGCAACCCTCGAGCTCGCGCTGGGCACGGCCGCCGAGGCGATCCGCACCGCGACGCTCCTCGCCGGCAGCCCGATCGACCTCGAAGCCCTCGACGTCACCGGCGAGGGCGTCATCCTCGCGCGGCTCGGCGGCCCGCCTGAGACCCTCGCGGCGCGTGGGCACCGGATCGAGACCCTGGTCGGCCGCGACGCCGTCCACCACACGGGCAGTGACGACGCCGCCCTCTGGGTGCAGGCGGCCGACCTGCGGTGGGCAGCGCGCGGCAGCAGCATCATCCGGGTCGGGCTGACCGCGCGAGACGTCCCGGCGTTGGCCCTCGCCCTCGCCGGCTCGCAACCCGCCGCGCGAATCCGGTTCTCGCTCGCGGGCGCCGCCGCGTGGATCGCGTGGCCGGCCCTCGAGGGCCTGGAGCCGCTCGACGACCTGCTGCGGGGCCTCGGCCTGCGGGGCCTGGTCCTCATCGGTGCGGTTGGTCCCGTCTGGCTCGGTCGCACGACGACCGGCCCGTTCGGCGCGCGACTCGTCCGCGCGCTGGATCCCCACGACCGGTTCCTGGAGGTCTAGCCGTGCGCCACGAGATCCCCGCCGACGCGCTGGGACCCCACGGTCCCACCATGGCCGGACCCGTCGAATCGTGCGTGCACTGCGGCTTCTGCCTGCCCACCTGCCCCACCTACGTGACCCTCGGCGAGGAGATGGACTCGCCGCGGGGCCGGATCTTCCTGATGAAGGAGGTTCTCGAAGGGACCGTCGAGATCGAGGACGCCCTCCCGTACATCGACAACTGCCTGGGGTGCCAGGCCTGCGAGACGGCATGCCCGTCGGGCGTCCAGTACGGCGAGCTCATCACGCCGTTTCGCGCGTACGCCGAGCAGCACCGGCAGCGCTCGCCGATGGACCGCGCGCAGCGCACCATGATGCTGCGCACGCTGCCCTATCCCCGCCGCTTCCGCGCCGCCGCCCGCCTCGGACGCCTGGCCCGCCCGCTGTCGCGCCTGCTGCCCTCGTCCATGGCCGCGATGCTCGAGCTCCTGCCCGGCCGGCTGCCGTCAGCGCCGCCGCTGCCCGAGTTTCACCCAGCGATCGGCCCGCCCCGCGCCCGGGTCGCGCTGCTGGCCGGCTGCGCCCAGCGCGTGCTCGACCCCGACATCAACTGGGCCACGCTGCGCGTGCTGGCCCGCAACGGGGTGGAGACCGTGATCCCACGGGAACAGGGCTGCTGTGGGGCGCTCGCGATGCACACCGGCGCCATGGACCAGGCCCGGCCGCTCGCGCGCGACAACCTGCAGGCGTTCCCTGCGGATGTCGACGCGATCGTCGTCAACGCCGCCGGCTGCGGCTCGGGCATGAAGGAGTACGGCCTCCTGTTCGCCGGCGAGCCCGATCAGCCCGACGCGGTCGCGCTGGCCGAACGGGTCGTCGACATCTCCTCGCTGCTCGACCAGCTGGGCATCGCCGAGATCCCGCCGCTCGCAGCACCGATGACGATTGCCTACCACGACGCCTGCCACCTGGCGCACGCCCAGAGCATCCGCGAGGCGCCACGCCGCCTGCTGGGCGCGATCCCGGGCGCGACGATCGTCACCCCGACCGAGTGGGAGCTCTGCTGCGGATCGGCCGGGACCTACAACGTCGAGAAGCCCGACATCGCTGCGGCGCTCGGCGCTCGCAAGGCAGCGGCGTTGCGCGCCACCGAGGCGCAGCTGATCGCCAGCGGCAACATCGGCTGCCTGACCCAGCTGCGGACCCACCTGGAGCCGTCGGGTCCTCTTCCCGTCCTGCACACCGTCCAGATCCTCGACCGCGCCTACGCCCAGACCCTCCAGGAGCACTCATGAGCACACCTCGCGCCCAGTTCGATCCCGCCGGCATCGACGCTCGCCTCCGCGAGGAGATCCTGACCATGCCCGCCCTCGCCTTTCTCACCGAGCTGCACCAGCGGTTCGACGCCCGGCGCCGCGAGCTGCTCGCCGCCCGCGAGGAGCGCCGCGCCGCGGTGCTCGCCGGTGGCGCGCTGGACTTCCTTCCTGAGACGCGGGAGATCCGCGAGAGCGATTGGCAGGTCGCCACGCCGCGCAGCGACTACGCCGACCGTCGCGTCGAGATCACGGGCCCGACCGACGCCAAGCTCGTGATCAACGCCCTGAACTCGGGCGCCCGCGGGTTCATGGCCGATTTCGAGGACGCCAACTCCCCCACGTGGTCGAATCAGGTCTCGGGCCAGTTGCACCTGCGCGATGCGATAGACGGCACGCTGACCTACGAGAGCTCGGAAGGACGGAGATATGAGCTCGAGGCGCAGCACGCGACGCTGCTCGTGCGCCCGCGAGGCTGGCATCTCTATGAGAAGCACATGCTCGTCGGCGACGAGCGCTTGGCCGGCGCGTTGCTGGACTTCGGCCTGTTCGCCTTCCATTCCGCGCAACGGCTGCTCGACGCGGGCTCTGGCCCGTACCTCTACCTCCCGAAGATGGAGCACCATCTCGAGGCTCGGCTGTGGCGCGACGTGTTCGCCTGGACCGAGGACGCGCTCGCCCTGTCACGGGGGACCTTCCGGGCGACGGTGCTCATCGAGACGCTCCCTGCCGCATTTCAGATGGACGAGATCCTCTACGAGCTGCGCGAGCACTCCTACGGCCTCAACGCCGGACGGTGGGACTACATCTTCTCGGCGATCAAGACGTTCCGCGAACGTCCTGAGTTCGTGCTGCCCGACCGCAACGACGTGAAGATGACCGTGCCGTTCATGTCCTCATACGCCCAGCTGCTGGTCAAGACGTGCCACGCCCGCGGCGCCTTTGCCATGGGGGGAATGGCCGCGCTGATCCCTTCGCGCACCGATCCGGAGGCCAACGCGCGGGCGACCGCCGCTGTGCGCGCTGACAAGGAACGAGAAGCGAGCCTCGGCTTCGACGGAACCTGGGTCGCACACCCGGATGTCGTCGGGCTGGCCGACGAGGCGTTCTCCGCAGTGCTCGGTGACCGTCCCAACCAGATCGACCGCCGGCGCGACGACGTCACCGCCACCGCGGCGGACCTCCTCGATCTCGGGGCCACTCCGGGTCACATCACCGAGGGCGGCTTGCGCGGCAACATCTTCGTGGGCTTTCAGTACATCTCGTTCTGGCTCGGCGGCCGGGGCGCCGCGGGGATCAACGGCCTCATGGAGGACGCGGCCACGGCCGAGATCTGCCGATCGCAGATCTGGCAGTGGATCCGCCACGGCGCAGCGCTTCCGGACGGGCGGACGGTGACCCGCGAACTGGTCCGCCACATGCTCGACGAGGAGATGCAGCGCATTCGCGCCGAGGTCGGCGAGGAGGTCTGGCACAAGGGGCACCCCGACGAGACGCGCGCGCTCTTCGAGCAGGTCGCGCTCGGGGGGGACTTCCCGCCGTTCCTGACCGAACCCGCCTACGAGCTTCTGCCATAGCGCCACACGACGTTCGGCAGCGTCGATGTGCGGTTGGCCCGCGTCGTCACGCGGTTGGCGAGCCCCCGCAGATACGGCGAGCTCATCCCGTAATGACCGTTCCACTTCAGCGTCACGGTCGCGACCGCCCCGCTGCGCTGGACGTAGACGAACAGGCCGCACGCGGTGGTCACGGCGAGCGAAGACTCGGACGGGGTGAACAGGTCGATGACGCGCGGCGCCCCGCCGCCTAGCGCGCAATGCAGCGGTTGCGTTGACCGCGCGCCCCGGTTACGGTCGAACCATGCGCACGCGTTCATTGCGCGACATCGTCCTGGGCATCCTGATCGGTGGGCTCATCGTGGGAGGAACCGCGACGGCCGCACGGCTGATCACCGGCCGCAACATCAAGAACGGCTCGATCCAGCTCGTCGACCTCTCTGCTTCGGCGCGGGCGAGCCTGCGGGGCGCCACGGGGCCGGCCGGACCGGCGGGAGCGAAGGGCGACACCGGCGCGAAGGGCGACAGCGGCAACCCCGGCCTCAACGGGGCCAGCGGGTCCAACGGCGCCGCCGGTGCCGCCGGCGTTCCCGGCGCCGGGATCGCGACGTCGCTGTTCTCCATCGACTCCACCAACCCGACCTTCAGCATGATCGGGGGCGGCGCCACCGGCAGCGAGGCCGGCGGTCAGATCGTCATCCCGCCCGGCGGAGACATCGCCGCCAAGCAGATGTCGGCGTTCGTCCGGACCTCGCTGACCCAGGGGTCGGTCGCGGTCACGCTGCGCGTGGACGGCGCGGATTCCGCCCTCACCTGCACCATCACCTTTCCGGCGACGTCATGCAGCAACGGCGCGGCGGCGGTGACCCTCTCCGCCGGTCAGAAGATCAACGTCCGCGTGGTGCCGGCCAGCAACCCGAGCGCCACCTCCGGCACGTTCGCCGTGAAGCTCGTCGGCGGCTGAGGGCCGCCGGCGCGGCCGGCTAGACGACGCCCGGCGACGCGAGCGCGGCAGCGACCATCGTGACCGCCGGGACCCGCTGCCAGGCCGACTCGGGGAGGGTCCGCAGGGCTTGCAGTGGGGGCGAGTTGAGCAGCTCGGGGTCGAGCCGCAGGAACGCGTCGACCACGGCCGGATCGAACTGCGTCCCGCTCGAGCGCGTGACCTCGGCAACCGCGTCGGCGATCGACACCGCAGGGCGGTAGGGACGGTCGTGGGTCATCGCGTCGAACGCGTCCACGACGCCCACGATGCGGCCGCTCAGCGGGATCTGCTCCTGCTTGAGGCCCCACGGATAGCCGAGGCCGTCCCAGCGCTCGTGGTGGGTCATGGCGATCTCGGCGGCGATCTCCAGGAGCGGCGAGCCGCTGCCCGCCAGGATCTCGCCCCCGATGGTCGTGTGGGTGTGCATGACCGCGCGCTCGGCCTCGGTCAGGCCGCTGGGCTTGAGCAGGATCTCGTCGGGGATGCCGATCTTGCCCAGATCGTGCAGGGGAGCCGCCGTCTCGATGATGTCGGCGATCGCCGCGTCGAGGCCCAGCTCGGCCGCCAGCAGCCCGGAGGCGATCCCCACGCGCTTGGTGTGCTGGCGCGTGTCGTCGTCGCGGTACTCGCCGGCCAGCGCCAGGCGCCGGAAGACCTCCATGCGGGTCTGCGCGAGCTCGGCGGTCCGCTGCGCGACGCGGCCTTCCAAGGTGGCGTTGAGGGCATGGAGGTCGAGGTGCAGGCGGCGTGTCTGCAGGAGGTTGCGGATCCGCAGCGACAGCTCGACGCTGTCGAACGGCTTGGCCACGAAATCGCGGGCACCGGCATCGAGAGCACGGCGTCGCGCGTCCTGAGCGCCGTCCCCGGTGATCACCAGGATCGGGATCTGGACCTGCGGTGGTGTGTGCTCCTGCACGAGGCGCATGACCTCGAAGCCGTCGATCTCCGGCATGTGCAGGTCCAGCAGCACGAGGTCCGGCGGATCGGCTCGAAGCTGATCGACCACCTGCCCCGGGTCGGTGATCGATGTCACGTTGGTGTAACCGTCCTGGGCGAGCAGCAGCTCCAGGATCATCACGTTCGAGGCGTGATCGTCGACGATCAGGATGTGCGGATCGTGCACCGCGACCATCACAGGCTGCCCGCGAGACAGGGGCGCACCCCGTACGGAGACGTCGCGAGCCAGCCGGCGATGTCGCTGCCCGGCATGGGCCGGCCGAAGAAGTAGCCCTGCGCCTCGTCGCAGCCGAAATCGATCAGCATGTCCATCGTGGCCTCGTCCTCGACGCCCTCGGCCACGACCTGGACCCCGAGGTTGTGGGCGAGGTCGATGATCGACCGGACGATGATCGCGTCGGCGGCGACGGTGGCCATGTTCATGACGAACGAGCGGTCCGCCTTGATCTCGGCGACCGGGAGCCGCTGCAGGTACATCAGCGACGAGTAACCCGTGCCGAAGTCGTCGATCGACAGGCGTTCGTCGAGGCTCTCGAGCTGCGCGACGAGGCCCGGACCCGCGGTGTCGATCAGCGCGCTCTCGGTGAGCTCGAACGTCAGCTTGCCGGGCGGAACCCCGTGGGCGCTGGCCAGCTCGTTGATGGCCTCGAAGAAGTCGTCGCGCTGTCCGAGACACCGCGCCCCGAGGTTGACCGCCACGCCGAGGTCGTAGCCGTCGGCGCGCCACGCGGCCAGCTGGCGCAGCGACTCCTCGACCACCCACTTGGTGATGGGGATCATCAGCTCGTTGCGCTCGACCTCGGGCATGAACTGGTCGGGCATGAACAGCCGGCCGGAGGGATGGTTCCAGCGGATCAGCGCCTCGACCCCGATCGCCTCGCGCGTCTGCAGGTCGATCTTGGGCTGGTAGTGCAGGACGAGCTCGTCGCGCTCGATGCAGTGGCGCAGGTTGCCGAGCAGCTCGAGGCGCGCGGCGGGCGCCTCCTCCTGCTCGGTCGAGAACAGCGCGTAGCCCGAGCCGCTGTGCTTGGCGTCGTACATCGCGAGATCCGCGCGCCGCAGGAGGTCGCCCACGTTGTCGCCGTGCTCGGGGATCAGCGTGATGCCGATGCTGGCGCGCATGTCGATGGAGTGGCCGTCGACGTCGAAGGGCGCCTCGAGCGCCTTCTGGACCTTCCACGTGACGCTGGCGGCGCCCGCCAGGTCGGTGGCGACGAGCGGGAGGATCCCGAACTCGTCGCCGCCCAGGCGCGCCACGGTGTCGCCCTTGCGCAGACAGCTCACAAGCCGTTCGGCCACCTGCCGCAGCAGCGCGTCGCCGTGCTGATGGCCGAGGGTGTCGTTGACCTGCTTGAAGTCGTCGAGGTCGAGCAGCAACAGGGCCAGCTCCTCGCCCTGGCGGGTGGCGGCCCGGATGGCGTGATCGACGCGATCGCCGAACAGCACACGGTTGGGCAGCCCGGTCAGGTCGTCGTGCAGCGCCTGGTGCTCGAGCCGGTCGAGGTAGGTCTGACGTTCGGAGATGTCGCGCACGCAGATGATGTGAAGGTTCTGGTTCGCGCTCGGGACCTGGCTCTCGTCGACCTCGACCGGGAAGGTCGTGCCGTCGCGGCGGTGTCCCACGGTCTCGCCCTCCACCGACGAGACCAGGCGTACCAGCGGCAGGCCGACAACCTCGTCCTCGGTGTGGCCGAACATGCGGATCGCGGCGCGGTTGACCGACTCGATGAAGCCCGTGTCGGTGGTGGTCACGATGCCGTCGGCCACGTTGTCGAGGACCGAGTGGATCCGCGCCTCGCTCTCCTCGAGCCGGCGTGAGGTCAGGAAGAGATCGGCGAAGACCGAGACCTTGGCGCTGAGCGTGTCGGTGACGATCGGCCCGAAGATGAAGTCGACCGCGCCGTTGGCGTAGGCCAGCGGAACCTGGGTCTCGTCCGGGGCGTGTGCCGTGACGAAGATGATCGGCGTGTGCCTGGACTTCGGCAGCTCGCGGACACGGCGGGCGGTCTCGTAGCCGTCCAGGCCGGGCATCTGGACGTCCATGAGGATCACGGCGAAGACCTGCGCGCTGAGGAGCTCGAGTGCCTCCTCGCCGGTCTGCGCCTCCACGATGGGATGGCCCAGGGCCTCGAGCACCGCGCGCACCGCCAGGCGCTTGCCGGCGTTGTCGTCGACCACGAGGATCGGCGCGTCGAGGCTCGTCATGCGACGGGCAGCCCGTCGACGGAGACCGTCTCGACGCCGGGGAACCACACGCTGAGCGCGGACAGCAGCTCGGTGGTGTCGACCGGCTTGGGGATGTAGTCCGACGCGCCGGCGGCGATGCAGCGCTCGCGCTCGCCGCCGACGACCTTGCCCGTCACGGCGATGATCGGAGTCTCGGTGTACCGGGGACGCTTCCGTATCTCGGTCATCGTCTGGTAGCCGTTCATCACCGGCATCATGATGTCCATCAGCACGATGTCGATGTCGGTGCGCCGGTCGAGGATGGCCAGCGCCTCGACGCCGCTCTGGGAGGCGACGACCTCGAGGTTGCCCCGCTCGAGCAGCGCGGTCAGCGCGAAGATGTTGCGGAAGTCGTCGTCGACGATGAGGACTGTGGCGCCGGTCGCGGCACCGTCGTAGAAGTCGCTGTGATCGTCGGCGGTGGTGGCCGGCTCGGGCGGCTCGGTTTCGGTGACCGGCTCGGGTGCTGCGAGCCGGGGCGGCTCGGGCACCGTCGCGACGGACGTCGCCACGGGCCTGGTGTGGTGTACGAGCGGCAGGTAGACCGTGAACGTGCTGCCCTCGCCCGGGGTGCTCTCGAGCGCGATCCGGCCGCCGAGGTGGCCGACGATGTCACGACTGATCGACAGCCCGAGTCCGGTGCCGCCGTATTGGCGGGCCGTCGAGCCATCGGCCTGGGCGAACGGCTCGAAGACCGCGGAGTGCAGGTCGGGCTCGATCCCGATGCCGGTGTCGCTGATGCGGATGGCCAGCCCCGCGACCTCCTCGCCAATGCCGTTCCAGCCGGCCTCGGCGCGACCGATCTGGACGGCCACGCGGCCCTCGGCCGTGAACTTGAAGGCGTTGGAGAGCAGGTTGTTGAGCACCTGGCGCAGCCGGTGCGGATCGGTGGCCATGGAGCCGGGCGCCTGCGCCGCGAGGTCGACCGTGAACTCCAGCCCCTGGCGCTCGGCCATCGGCCGGAACCCCTGCAGCACGCTGTCGCGCAGCTCGACGAGCGGCAGGTCGCTGATGTCGAAGTGCAGCGTGTTGGACTCGACCTTGGCGAGGTCGAGGATGTCGTTGAGCAGCTTGAGCAGGTCACCGCCGGAGGCGCGGATGACGCTCGCGTACTGGACCTGGCGCTCGGTCAGGTTGCCCTCGGGGTTGTCCTCGAGCTGCTCGGCGAGCACCAGCAGGCTGTTGAGCGGCGTGCGCAGCTCGTGGCTCATGTTGGCGATGAACTCCGACTTGTACTTCGAGGAGACCGACAGCTCGGTCGCCTTCTCCTCCACCAGGCGCTTGGCCACCTCGACCTCGGCGTACTTGGCCTCGACCTCGATGTTCTTCTCGGCCAGCAGCGCGGCCTGGGAGGCCAGGTCGCCGTTGGACTGGGCCAGGTCCTCCTGGCGGGCGCGCAGCTCCTTGGCCTGTGACTGGGCCTGCTCGAGCAGCTTCTGGGTGACCACCGCCGCGTCGACGGTGTTGAGGACCAGGCCGATGGTCTCGCTGAGCTGGTCCATGAGCGCGAGGTGCGTGGGGCTGAACGGAGCGAACGACGCCAGCTCGATGACCGCGCGGATGGAGCCCTCGTAGAGCACCGGCAGCACGACAATGTTCAGCGGCGGCGATTCGCCGAGGCCGGAGTTGATCTGGATGTAGTCGGACGGGACATCGGTGAGCAGGATGCGCTCCTTCTCGCGGGCGCACTGGCCTACGAGCCCCTCGCCGACGCGGAAGTGCGCTGCCAGGTGCTTGCGCTCCTTGAAGCCGTAGCCGGCCTGGAACTGCAGGACGGGCTCGCCGCCGTCGCCCAGATCGGTCAAGGCGTAGAACACGCCGTGCTGAGCGAGCACGAGGGGCGCGAGCTCGGAGAGGACGACGTTGGCCACCTCGGAGAGGTCGCGGCGGCCCGAGAGGGTGCGGGTGAAGCGCTCGAGGTGCGTCTTGCGCCAGTCCTGCTCGGTGTTCTCCCGCGTCGTCTCACGCAGGGTGCGGATCATCTCGTTGAGCTTGTCCTTGAGGATCGCGACCTCGCCGCTGGCCTCGACGCCGACCTGCCGGGTGAGGTCGCCCTCGGTGACCGCGGTGGCCACGTCGGCGATCGCGCGAACCTGGTTGGTCAGGTTGGCGGCGAGCTGGTTGACGTTGTCGGTGAGGTCCTTCCAGACCCCGGCCACCTCCTGCGACTGCGCCTGGCCGCCCAGCTTGCCCTCGACGCCGACCTCACGGGCGACACGGGTCACCTCGCCGGCGAAGCGGTTGAGCTGGTCGACCATGCCGTTGACGGTGTTCTTGAGCTCGAGGAACTCGCCCTCGACGTCGGCGGTGATCTTCTTGCTGAGGTCGCCGTTCGCCACCGCGGTGGTCACCTCGGCGATGTCGCGGACCTGGCCCGTGAGGTTGCTGGCCATGAGGTTGACGTTGTCGGTGAGGTCCTTCCACACGCCACCGACCTCGATGGTGTGCGCGGCCGCCTGTCCGAGCTTGCCCTCGGTGCCGACCTGGCGCGCGACGCGCGTGACCTCCGAGATGAAGCCGGTCAGCTGGTCGACCATGCCGTTGATGGTGTTCTTGAGGTCGAGCATCTCGCCGGCGACCTCGGCCGAGACCTTCTTGCTGAGGTCGCCGCCCGCCACCGCACCGATGACGCGCTGCATCTCGTTGCTCGGCTGGACGAGGTCCTCGATGAGGCTGTTGACCGAGTCGACGACCCCGCTCCAGGCCACGCCGCCGCCCGGGGCGGACATGCGCTGGGAGAGACGGCCCTCACGCCCGACGACGCGGCTGACGCGCTCGAGCTCGGCCTCCAGCGCCTGATTGGCGGCGATGATCTCGTTGAGCCCGTCGGCCACCTTGCCGGCGGCGCCGGTCCAGTGCAGCGGCATGCGCGCGGTGAAGTCGCCGGCTTTGACCTGGCTGAGCACCTGCAGCAGGATCTCCTCCTCCACGAGGGGAGACAGGAGAGGAGACGACTCGAAGGTGCTGGCGATGGTCATGCGACTGCTCCAAAAGGTCAGGGGGTCATGAGTGGTGTCGGCAGCCGCCCGGCACGGCCCATCCCCTAATTGGGGTAAGTACTGGTTACGAGCCGGAACTGGCGGCCCAGGGTCGGATCGCCCGGGACCGTCGTGGTCACCACCTCGACGAGACCGGACGAACGGGCGCGGGCCAGCCACTCCGTCAGCTCGCCCACCGTCGCGCCCGAGCGCATCGCCGGCTCGATCAGATCGTCGAAGGAGAACCCGCGGTCGCCGAAGCGGCGAACGACCTGCGTCAGGGTCTCGGCCAGGCTGCCGTCGCCCATCCTCACAGCGAGTCCTCGCGGCGCCAGCGGCGCCTTCCGACGACGCGCAGGGCCGTGTCGTCGTCGTCGTAGACCACGCCCCAGTTCGCCGCGGTCAGGCGCGGATCGGTGGCAAAGGCCGGAACGCCGGGCCGCATGACACCGCCGGCGCGCCGGCGGGCCAGCAGCGCGGGGAGCCGGACGAGCAGGAAGCCGAGCACCAGGACGCCCACCGCCGCGCATACGGCGACGATCGTCAGTGCCGGGGCCCCGATGTCCTTGACCAGGCAGATCGCGCGGCCCTCGCCCGCCGGTGGGCAGCGGGTGGCCGCGTCGGGCAGGGGCAGCACCAGGGCGAGTCCGGCGATCGCGCCGGCCAGCGCGCCCGTGGTGGCCGCCCAGCGCGAGCGCCAGGTCCGGCCGGGTTCGCGAGGAGGCGCGGCGATGCTCGCGCGCACCGCGGGCGCGGGCACCACGGGCGGGATCGCGGCGATCTCCGGGGCGGGGACCGGCTGCGGTGCGGATCCGTCCGTCAGCAGGACGTCGACGAGGGCGGTGACGGTCGCCGGGCAGAACTGCGACCCGGCCCCGCCGGACAGCTCGACGATCGCCTGGGCCGGGGTCAGCGCGACGCGGTACGGGCGGTCCGCCAGCATCGCCAGGTAGGCCTGGGCGACGTAGGTGATGCGGCTGGCCTGCGGGATCGCTTCGCCGGAAAGGCCGTCGGGGTAGCCCGCCCCGTCCCAGCGCTCGTTGCCCGCGCGAACCGGCGCCGCAAGATGCTCCCATCCGGGAGTCGCTCCGACCAGCACGGCGCCGTGCTCGGGATAGCGCTGTAGGAGCGCCCACTCGGCATCGTCGAGCGGCTCGAGCTTGCGCAGGATCGCGATCGGGACCATCGCCTTGCCGACGTCGCGCAGCTGGGCGACCCACTCGACGTGCTCGATCTCGGCAACGGCCAACCCCAGCCGCTCGCCCAGTCGCCCGGACAGCGCTCGAATGGAGTCGATGTGGTCGGGGTCGTAGAGATCACGGTTGGCGACCAGCGCCAGATGCGAACGCATTCCCTCGAGCGGAAGCTCGGCCGGCCCGGGCTCGGTGGTCACGGCCATGGGTTGACTGTCGGCACGAACGGCTCCCGGCCCGTCCCCTGAACGGGGTAACGGCTTGTGCCGCACCGCGCCAGGGCCTACGGTCAGAGGTCCGGCACCAACGTGAACGGCACCTGATCACCCGCGCACCGACCCAAGAGGCGCTGTCCCTCCTCTTGATCGAGTCGAACCCGGCGGTGGCGGCGCACGTTCGCGACACCCTGGCGGGCTCGGGCATCCGGATCTCCGACGACACCAAGCAGGCCGACTGCGTCCTGGCCGAGATCGGCACCGCCGAGCTCCACGTCCTCCTCGCCGGCGCGGTTCCGGTCGTGGTCACCTACGGCGGACCCCGCAACCTCGGCACGTGTGAGGCCTCGGTGCTGGCCGGCGCACAGGACTGCGTCAACACCGGCGAGCTGACGCACGGCCGGCTCGAGCAGGCGGTGCGCTCGGCGATCGGCCGGCACTCGGTGAATGCCGCCGTGGTGCGGGACGGGCACGCCAGCGAGGAGCGCTACCGGCGCATCGTCGAGACGGCGGCCGAGGGCATCGCCACCGTCGACGCCGACTTCGTCTTCACGTTCGTCAACGGGCGGCTCGGGGAGATGCTCGGCGCCGCGCCGGCCGACCTCGTCGGCACGTCGGGCTTCGACCGGATCCACCTCGACGACGTCGCGGCGGCCCGGGACCGCTGGGCCGAGTCCGATGAGCCGCAGGCGGCCGTCGAGGTCCGCTGCTGCCGCACGGACGGGTCGGTGCTGTGGGGCCTGATCTCCCGGACCCGGCTGTCGAGCGCGTCGGAACCGGCCTGGCTCCTGATGGTCACCGACATCACCGAGCGCAAGCTGGCCGAGCGCAGCCTTGCCGAGCGCGAACACGGGTTCCGAGCCGTCTTCGACAACGCCTACGACGCGATCCTCATCGCCGACGATGACCGGCGCTTCGTCGACGTCAACCCGGCGGCGTGCCGGGTCTACGGGCGCACCCGAGAGCAGATGCTCGCCCTGCGGATCGACGACGTGGCCGATTCCGCGACCGCCGCGAGGCTGCCCGACTCCTGGGCCCGGTTCTGCGAGGGCTCGGTGATCACGGGCGAGTCGGCGATCGTCCGGCCCGACGGCGAGCACCGCCAGGTCGAGTACGCCTCGACCCCCAACATCAGCCCCAACCGGCACCTGTCGATCGTCCGCGACGCCACCGATCGCCACGCCGCCGCCACCGAGGGCCTCGCGCTCGAGCACCGCCTGAACCAGGCCGAGCGACTCGACACCGTCGGCCAGCTCGCGGGTGGCGTCGCCCACGACTTCAACAACATCCTGTCGATCATCGTCAACTACGCGGAGCTTGCCCGCACCGCGCGCGACGGCCGCTCGGTCGGCGAGGACCTCGACGAGATCGACGCCGCGGCGGCCCGTGGGCGCGCGCTGACCCGCCAGCTCCTGATTATCAGCAGACGCGACGTCGCCCGCCCCGAGATCTTCGACATCGCCGGCCTCGTCCGGGCCATCAAGAGCCTCCTCGACCGGGTCATCGGCGACCGGATCGAGATCGAGACCGCCCTGCCGGACGCGGCGGTGGCCGTCTCCGCGGACCGCGGTCGCATCGATCAGCTCGTGATGAACCTCGCGCTCAACGCCCGCGACGCGATGCCGGCCGGAGGAACGCTGTCGATCACCGTGAGGACCCGCCCTTCCGCGTCGGGAGCACCGGCCGCCGACGACGTGGAGCTGACGGTGGCCGACACCGGCGTCGGGATGATCGAGGCCGTCGCCAGGCGCGCGTTCGAGCCGTTCTTCACCACCAAGAGCCCCGGGCAGGGAGTCGGGCTCGGCCTGGCCGCCGCGCACGGGATCGTCTCCGATGCCGGGGGCGAGATCTCACTCGAGTCCCGGCTTGGCGAGGGCACCACGGTCACCGTGATCCTCCCCGGCACGACGGAGGACATCGACGTGGCGCCGGTCGATCTGGGCGGGCCGGACGGCGACCCGTCGCGGGTCAACCGGCGCGTCCTGGTGGTCGAGGACGACGCGAAGCTGCTCGACGCCACGCACCGCATGCTCGAGCGCCACGGCTACGAGGCGAGCACCGCCGAGAACGCGACCGTCGCCCTGGCCAAGATCAGCGACGGTGACTTCGACGTGGTCCTGACCGATCTGGTGATGCCCGGGATGTCGGGGGTGGGCCTCGCGCAGCGCCTGCGCGTCGAGCATCCTGAGATCTCGGTGATCTGCATGTCGGGCTACAGCGCGCGCCGCGGCCTGCTCCCGGACGATGTCGCGATCCTCGAGAAGCCGTTCTCGCCGCAGGAGCTGCTCACCGCGATCGCACGGGCGGGCGGCCCGCGATGAGCGAGCCGCTCGAGCTGCTGATCGTCGAGGACCATCTCGCTGTCCGGCGCGGCGTCGAGCTGCTGCTGTCCGGCGCGGGGTTCCGCATCGCCGGTGTGGCGGGAACCGTCCGCGAGGCGCGCGGGCTCCTCGAGCGCCGGCGTCACGACGTGGCGCTCGTCGACGTCACCCTGAGCGACGGCAGCGCGATCGAGCTGGTGCGTGACACGCTGGAGCGCGACCCCGATGCTCCGATCGTGCTGTACACCGGCAGCGGCGACTCCCGGACGCTCAACGCCGCCATCGACACGGGGGCTCGCGGCTTCGTCCTGAAATCGGCTCCGCCGGCCGCGCTGATCGAAGCGCTCGAGGTCGTCGCGCGTGGTGGGACGTCTGTTGACTCCGCTCTCGTCGAGGTCATGGCCGAGAGCGAGTCCGCGCTCGCCTGGGCCACCCTGAGCGACCGCGAGCAGGAGGTCGTCGAGCTGCTCGCCTCGGGCCTCAACGGCGAGCAGATCGCCGAGCGCCTGGTCCTCTCCCCCGAGACCATCAAGACCCACGTTCGCAACGCGATGCTGCGACTCGGCGCGCGGACCCGCGCGCACGCGGTCGCCATCGCCATCCGGGCCCGTCAGCCACCGGTCTGATCGGCGAGCTGCGGCGCCGCCGGCAGCTCGACGGTCACGCGCAGCCCGCCGCCCTCGCGCGGCGCGAGCCCCAGCGTCCCGTCGTGGGCCTCGGTGATGCTCTTGACGATCGGCAGTCCGAGCCCGATGCCGCCGGGGTGGGTGCGGATGCGCTCGGAGCCACGGAAGAACGGCTCGTCGAGCGTGGAGACCAGGCCGGCGGTCAGCGGCGGGCCGGTGTTCTCGACGGTCAGCCCCACGCGGTCGTGGTGGGCGCTGGTGCTGACCCACACCGTTCCCTCGTCGGGCAGGTTGTGGACGATCGCGTTGTGCACGAGGTTCGTGGTCAGCTGCAGCAGCAGCGCGTGCGACCCCACGGTGAGCGCCGGATCACCCGCGGTCTCGATGGCCAGCCCGCGCTCCTCGGCGAGCGGCAGCAGCGTCTCGGTGGCCTCCTCCGCGACGAGTGACAGGTCCACGAGATCGCGATGGAACGACCGCTGGTCGGCCCGGCTGAGCAGCAGCAGCGCCTCGGTCAGATCGATCGCCCGGGCATTGACGGCATGGAGGCGGTCGATCAGCTCGGCCTTGTCGCTGCCCGGGTCGCTGCGGGCGACCTCGAGCAGGGTCTGCGTGATGGCCAGCGGCGTGCGCAGCTCGTGGGAGGCGTTGGCGGCGAACCGCTGCTGCTCGGCGACCTGGGCCTCGAGCCGCGCGAGCATGGCGTCGAAGCTGTCGGCCAGCTCGCGGAACTCGTCGCTGCGGCCCGGCAGCCCGATCCGGTGACTCAGCGATCCGGTCGCCGCGGTACGGGTGGCGTCGGTGATGCGGTCCAGCGGGGCGAGCATGCGGCCGGCGAGGACCCAGCCTCCGACGAGGCCGAAGACGAGCAGGAACGTCATCGCCAGGAGCGCGGTGGGGGCGAACGAGCGCACGACCTCGGTCTTGTAGCCCGGCTCGAACACCAGCCCGATGTGGTCCGAGCGATTCAGCCACACCCACGCCGCGGCCAGCAGCAGCACGCCGGCGAGCATGAGGAATCCGGCGTAGCTGAGCGTGAGCTTCATGCGCACGCTCAGCCCCGGAGCCCTAGCCACCGGCGCCCTCCCCCGTGTCGATCCGGTAGCCGACGCCGGGCACGGTGGCGATGATCCACGGCTCACCGAGACGCTTGCGCAGCGCCGAGATCGTGATGCGCACCGCGTTGGTGAACGGGTCCGCGTTCTCGTCCCACGCCCGCTGCAGCAGCTCCTCGGCGCTGACCACCCCGCCCTCGGCGGCGGCCAGGACCTCCAGCACGGCGAACTGCTTGCGCGTCAGCGCGACGTAGCGGTCGTCGCGGTAGACCTCGCGGCGGAACGGATCGACGCGCAGGCCGGCGACCTCGCGCACCGGCGGGCGGCTGTGGGCGCGCCTGCGGTCCAGGGCCCGCAGGCGCAGCACGAGCTCCTGGAGCTCGAACGGCTTCGTGAGGTAGTCGTCGGCGCCGAGCTCGAAGCCCGTGGCCTTGTCGTCGAGCCGATCGGCGGCGGTGAGCATGAGGATCGGCATGCCGCTGCCGGACGCCACGATGCGCGCGGCGATGTCGTCGCCGGAGGGCCCGGGGATGTCGCGGTCGAGGACCGCGATGTCATAGCCGTTGAGGCTCAGCAGCTCCAGCGCGGCGTCGCCGTCGGGGGCGATGTCTGCCGCGATGGCCTCCAGGCGCAGGCCGTCGCGGATGGCCTCGGCCATGAGGGGCTCGTCCTCGACGAGCAGCACGCGCATCCGCTGATGCTACGGCCGGCACATATCGCCAGCGTATGGAAAATCGCATACGGACGAGCAACAGGCCGCCGCGTTCAATCGCGGCGTGATCTCCAGCGAACCGGCACGCAGTCCGACCCGAAGGTTCCGGATCCGCCGAGGGCGCATCGCCGGCCTGCTCGTCGCCGCCGTGGCGGTCGCCGGAGCCGTCCGCCACGAGCCGGCGGCGCAGTCACCGGCCCGACACAGCGCCGGCGGCGAGCCCTCGCGTCCACTCGGCGAGGCCGATGGCGCGGTTCCCGACCACGCGACCGTCTTCGACGACGCGATTCCGGGTGTGGCCAGGCTCGACCCGGCGCTCCTCGCGGCCCTGCGCCAGGCCGCCACCGAGGCCGCCGCCGACGGCGTCACGTTCGTCGTCGACAGCGGCTGGCGCTCGCGGGCCTATCAGCGGCACCTGCTCCGGGAGGCGGTCGCGAAGTACGGCTCCGCCGCGGAGGCGGCCCGCTGGGTGGCCGCGCCCGGTCGCTCGGCGCACGTGTCGGGGGACGCGGTCGACCTTGCCGGCGACGCGGCGGCGTGGCTGGCGGGCCACGGCGCCGCTCACGACCTGTGCCCGATCTACGGCAACGAGCCGTGGCACTACGAGCTGCGCCCCGGCGCCGCCGAGCGCGGTTGCCCCCCGCCCTACGAGGACCCCACCCACGATCCGAGGATGCAGCGGTGACGCACGACGTAGGCGGCTAGGCCACGATCTCGCGCGGATGGCCGATCAGGAACCCCTGCCCCAGATCGACGCCGAGATCGGCGGCGACCGTCAGGGTGGCCGCGTCCTCGATGCCCTCGGCGACCGTGTGATGCTCGAAGCCGCGGGCCAGGGCCACGATGCCGCCGACGAGCGCCTGGGACCGGCGGTCGTGCACCAGGTCGCGGATGAACGACATGTCGATCTTCAGATAGCGGATCGGCAGGTGCTTGAGGTAGGTCAGGCTGCCGTAGCCCGTCCCGAAGTCGTCGAGCGCGAACGAGCAGCCGAGGCCGACCAGCCGCTCCGCGAACCGGCAGGCCTGGATGAGGTCTGACGCGAGCGCGGTCTCGGTCACCTCGAAGGTGATCAGGGCCGGGTCGGTCTCCCCCGTGTGCAGGATCCGCTCGGCCGCCTCGAGGAACGCCGGGTCGCTGACGCTTGCCGCCGAGACGTTGACGCTGACCGCACGGCCGCGGCCCGTCAGCTCCGCGGCCTTCTGCAGCACCCATTCGTCGATCTGGCTGATCGTGCCCTCCCGTTCGGCCGACGCGAGGAGCTCGCCCGGGCCGACGATCCCGGCCGACGACGTCCGCACGCGCAGCAATAGCTCCTCGAAGACCGTGGCGCCGCCGTCGAGGTCGCAGATCGGCTGGGCGAACACCGCCAGCCTCCGCCCGGCGATCGCGTCTTGGGCCTTCGTGCAGCAGGACATGCCCGGATGCTCGGCGCCGCGCGGCGGGTCGTCGATACCGCGTCCGGGGTATCCGGTGCCGGCGTCTGCCCTTCCGGGGGGAGGCCGCTACCCCAGGAGGGGGATCTTCACGTCGGCGTCGAGGGAGAGGCAGACGGCGACGAGCTGCGCGCGGGTGTGCACGCCGAGCTTGCGCATCGCGTTGCGCACATGGGTCTTGACCGTCTCCGGCGAGATGGTCAGCTCCTCGGCGATCCCTGCGGTGTCGTGGCCGCCGGCGATGAGCCGGACGATCTCGCGCTCACGGTCGGTGAGCGCGTCGGCGTCACACGGACCCGGGCGCTCAAAGCGCGCCTCCTCGACCGCCGGATCCGAGACGTAGACGGCAAGCCGGCGGCCGCCGACCGTCGCCGTCCGGGCCGCGAACTCGCAGACCGTCTCGGACCCGTCGGAGCGGACGAAGGTGCGCCGTCCCGAGTACTCGCCTGTCGCCAGGAACGATCGCCACGCCGCCCACGACTCGCCCTTCTCGCGCGGCGCGATGAACTCGTCTATGCCCCGGCCGATAGCGGATCCCCTCGTGTAGCCCAGCCCCGTGAGCCAGGGCTGGTTGGCCTCGATGATCCGGCGCTGCTCGCTGAGCAGCAGGATCGAGTTCGAGGAGCGCTCGAAGAGCGTCCAGAACAGGGACTCCCACCCTTGCTCGGAGCCGTCCACCATGCGCCGACACTACCTGCGCAAGCATGCCGGAGGCGTCAGCTGGGAGCATCGCCTCATGAGCAGCTCCTCCGCCCTGCCCCCCGACGCGGCGGCGCCGTTCGCCGCGCTCGTCGGCGCGTTCTTCAGGGCGGTGTCGTTCGAGCCACCCGGTTCACCGGACTACGCGGCGATCCGGGACCTGTTCATCGAGGACGGACGGCTGATCAAGAACTCCGGCGCCTCGCCCGACATCGCCGACGTCGAGGCCTTCATCGCCCCGCGGCAGGGCCTGGTGGACAGAGGCGAGCTCACGCAGTTCTCCGAGGTCGAGACCGCGGCCATCACCGAGGTGTTCGGCAACGTCGCGCACCGGTTGAGCACCTATGAGAAGACCGGCACCCAGGACGGCGTCTCGACGTCCGGCCGGGGCGTCATCTCGACGCAGTTCGTGCGCACGCCCGCCGGATGGCGGATGAGCGTCATGGCCTGGGACGACGAGCGGCCGGGGCTCGAGCTGCCCGAGCGCTACCGGGCGTGACGCGGGTCGCGCGACGATCGCGGCGCGCGGCCGGCCAGCTGCTCGCGCAGGAGCGAGCCCAGCGTGGCGACCACGGCCATTGCTAAATACCGTCCGAGCATCCGGGCATCAGACACGGCTCGTGCCGCGCGCGCAATAGCCAGTTCTGGTGACGTTTTCCGGAGCAGCAGGCGCGGGCGGGCGATCTACGGCTCGGCGCGCTCGATCCGCGTGGGGCCGTCGTAGCCCTCGGGATGCAGGACGAACAGCTCGGCGGCGAGTCCCTCCACCTCGGTATCGACGCCGCTGATGAAGCTCCGGACCTTGCGCCCCGTCGCCTGCTCCACGGGGTGGCAGAACTCGGCCACGCTCGCGTACTGAAAGAACATCCGCGTCTCGCGCAGGCGCTCGTGCTCGCCCATGCTCACGAGGTTGCGCTCCGCCGGCGTCAAGGTGTCCTCGAGGATCGTCACCACTGTGTCCGGGCCGCAGAAGTGCGTGCGCGCGCTGGTGGGCCCGCGGCCGAACTGCTCCTTGTAGAGCGCGACCATCGCCTTGGAGATCTCGCGCACCACGTTGTCGCGCGTCTCCGACGGGGCATCTTCGTAGGCCACTATGGGCACCTCGTTTCGGCCCTCGGAAGAAAATGGCGTCCGAGGTGAAGGCCGGCCGGGAACGCATCTCGAACCCTAGCCATCGCTGAATGCTCGGTTAGGACGGGGTTAGGACCACGACACGGTGGCAGCGGGCGGGCGATCGCCTCGGGACAGAAACGACGAACGCCCCAGCGGGGTCGCACCAGGGCGTCCTGCTCGGACCGGTCTAGGTCAGAACTACCAGGCCCGGCCGGTCACGGCCGGAGCCGTCACCAATCGAGTCGGCTCAGCGTAGACCCGATCGACGGGCGGCCGCACGCCAGGTCAGAGCAAGCACCTCCACGCCTACGAGCCGGGCGACCCGGTTGGGATGATGTGCACGTGGAGAACGTCCGGCACCCGCCCTTCGAGGGAGACGCGCTCGACGACCTGCTCCTGGACCGCGCACGGTTCCGCTCCCTGGCGCTGGGCACCCAGACGATGGTCTGGATCTCCGACCGGGAGGGCAACCTGCTCTCGGACCTACCCGCCTGGCGCGAGGTCACCGGGCAGAGCCCCGATGATCTGCTCGGCCACGGCTGGCTGGCCGGCCTGCACCCGGACGACCGCGAGCGCGTCGAAGCGACGTGGGACGCCGCGGTGACCACGGGATCGCGCTACGAGACGACCTACCGCATCGCCGACGCCGACGGCCGCTCGCGCTGGCTGGACGTCCGCGGCGTCCCGGTGCTCGAGGGCGACGACGGGATCCGCGAATGGATCGGGACCTGCGTCGACGTCACCGATCGCCACGAGGCCGAGACCGCCTTGGCCGAGGACCGCGCGGTCCTGCGCAGCCTCGTCGAGCAGACGCCCACCGCCGTCGCCGTCCTCTGGGGTCCCGAGCACCGCTTCCGGATGTTCAACCGCGCCTACGAGGAGGTCGTGCCCGCCGGCCGCCTCACCGTCGGCGCCACGGTGGCCGAGCTCTTCCCCGAGGCGGTGGAAGCAGCCGTGCCGCTGCTCGACCGCGCGTTCGGCGGCGAGACCGTCCCGCTCGACCCGCTGGTCGTGCCGTTCTCCGGGCCCGAGGCCCACCGGGGCCATCGCTACTACCGCGGCTCCTACGCGCCGCTGCGCAGCCAGGGTGAGCCGCTCGGCGTGCTCGTCATCGCCCACGAGGTCACCCACGAGGTCCGCGAGCGCGAGTCGCTCGAGCGCCAGCTCGAGGAGGAGCGCGGTCACGCCGAGCGTGTCCAGCAGGCGTTGCTGCCCGATTCGCTGCCGGCCATCGACGGGCTCGACCTCGCCGTCCACTACCAGCCGGCTTCCGTGGGCTCCGGCGTCGGCGGCGACTGGTACGACGCCTTCACGGTCTCGCCCACCCACGCCGTGCTGGTCATCGGCGACGTCTGCGGCCGGGGCGTCGCCGCGGCGACCGTGATGGCGCAATTCCGCGCGACGGTCCGCGCGTTCGCCTACGAGGATCCGCGGCCGGCGCGGATCGCCGAGCGCGCCTCGGACTTCGCGCGCCGGCTGGGCACCGACGTCATCACCATGGGTGTGGGGCTGATCGACACGACGACGGGCGAGCTGAGCTACGCGAGCGCGGGGCACCTGCCACCGCTGGTCTGCACACCGGACGAGGGCGCCACCTTCCTCGACGTGGTCGGCGATCCCCTCCTCGGGATCGATGCGCCCGACCGCCGCGAGACGCGCCACCGGCTGACCCCCGGGGCGACGCTGGTCCTGTTCACCGACGGGCTCGTCGAGGAGCGCCGCCGGTCGCTCGACGTCACGCTGGAGGAGCTGCGCGGCGTCGTGTCCTGCGAGGCCAGCGCACATGCGACGTGCCGGCGGATCGTCGACAGCAAGCTGCACGAGACCGAGACGGTCGACGACGTGGCGCTGCTGATCGTGCGCTTCGCCGGCGAGGCCGGCGCGTCTACGTCTCGTTGAAGGCGACCGCGGAGCGGATCAGCGCCTTGAACGCGTCCTCGTCGAGCTCGGCGTCCTCGGGCACGTCGATGGCGCGACGCTTGTTGCCCTCGAGGCTCGAGTTGAACAGCCCGGCCGGATCGTCGAGGGCGGCCCCGTTGAGGAACGTCAGCTTGACCACCTTCTTGTAGGCCTCGCCCGTGCAGATGATCCCGTCGTGAGACCACACGGGCACACCCCACTTCCACTCCTCGACCACGTCGGGATCGGCCTGCTTTATCAGAGCCCGGAGCGCCGCGAGGCGCTTCCCGCGCCAGTCGTCGAGCTCCTCGATGCGCGCCTCGATCAGCTCGACGTCGGTGCGTGTCTCGTTCGGGTCTTTCTTCTTGCCCACGGTCACTTCATATCTCATCGGGCGGGCGGGCGGCCGCTGTCGGGCGGCGCCCGTCTAGCGTTGGGGGCATGAGCTGGACCATCGACGTCCCCGACAGCGGCCGCGCGCCGCTGTCTCCCCTGCCCGACACGGTCGCCGCCGCGGTCCTCGCTGCGCTGTCGCGGCCGGCCGTCCAGCAGCCGGCCTGGCCGGACGCCGATGCCGTCGACCGCGTCCGCGGGCTGCTCGAGACCGTCCCGCCGATCACCGTCCCCACCGAGGTCGACGGGCTGCAGGAGCGGCTGGGCACCGTCGCGCGGGGAGAGGCGTTCCTGCTGCAGGGCGGCGACTGCGCCGAGACGTTCGCCGACAACACCGAGGCGCACCTGCGCGGGACGATCCGCACCCTGCTGCAGATGGCCGTCGTGCTGACCTACGGCACCTCGATGCCGGTCATCAAGGTCGGGCGCTTCGCCGGCCAGTACGCCAAGCCGCGCAGCGCCGAGACCGACGCCGACGGCCTGCCCTCCTACCGCGGCGACATGATCAACGCCCTCGAGCCCACGGCCGAGGGCCGCCGCCCGGATCCGGGCCGGCTCGTGCGCGCCTACGCCAACGCCGGCGCGGCGATGAACCTCGCGCGGGCGATCACCGGCGCCGGCCTGGCCGACCTGCACCACCTCCACGAGTGGAACATGGACTTCGTCCGCCGCTCGAGCGCCGGCGAGCGCTACGAGCGCATCTCCACCGAGATCGACCGCAGCCTGCGGTTCATGTCGGCTTGCGGCGTCGAGGACAGCTCGCTGCGCACCGTCGAGCTGTTCGCCAGCCACGAGATGCTGGTGCTCGACTACGAGCGCTCGCTGCTGCGCGCCGAGGAGGACCGCCTCTATCTGCTCTCGGGCCACCAGGTGTGGATCGGCGACCGCACGCGCCAGCTCGACGGCGCGCACGTCGCCCTCGCCGCGCTGATCGCCAACCCACTCGGCGTCAAGATCGGCCCGAGCGCGACGCCCGACGAGGTCGTCGCGCTGGTCGAGCGGCTCGATCCGCACCGGGTCGACGGCCGCGTGACGCTCGTCTCGCGGATGGGCAACGGCCACGTGCGCGAGCACCTGCCGCCGATCATCGAGGCCGTCACGCGGGCCGGCCACCGGGTCGTCTGGCAGTGCGACCCGATGCACGGCAACACCGAGGAGTCGCCCAGCGGTCACAAGACGCGTCACTTCGACCGCGTCATGGACGAGGTCGAAGGGTTCTTCGAGGTCCACCAGGGGCTCGGCACCCATCCCGGCGGCATCCACGTCGAGCACACGGGCGAGAACGTCACCGAGTGCCTCGGCGGCGCCGAGATGATCTCCCACGGCGAGCTCTCGTTCCGCTACGAGACCGCCTGCGATCCGCGGCTGAACACCCAGCAGGCGCTGGAGCTCGCGTTCCTGGTCGTCGAGATGCTGCAGCGCACGACGTGACACCGCTGTCGGTCGTCTTCTCAAGCTCGGAGAGGAGCTGGTCCGACAGCCCGCGGGCGATCGAGCGCGAGCTGCTGCGCCGTCAGGCGCCCGTCGAACGCCGCTGGCTGCTGCCCGAGGACGTCCCCCCGCCAGACGGCGCAGAGCACGTCCCCGCCGGGACCGAGGAGGCTCGGGCGACGCTGGAGCAGGCCCATCACATCGTCTCGAACACCTACCTGCTGCAGCGCTTCACGCCGCGCGAGGGCGCGACCTACCTGCAGACCTGGCACGGCACGCCGCTCAAGCGCATCGGCCACGACATCAAGATCCCCGAGCACATCCTGCGCTACGAGGTCAGCTCCCGCGACGACGCCGCACGCTGGAACTACGTCATCGCTCCCAACGCGTTCTCCGTGCCGATCCTGCGCGAGGTCTTCCCGGGCACCGAGATCCTCGAGACGGGCTATCCGCGCAACGACATCCTGCGGTCACACGACGCCGACCGCGTCCGCGAGGAGACCCGCGAGCAGCTCGGCCTGGCGCCGGAGCAGCTCGCCGTCCTCTACGCGCCGACCTTCCGCGACCACGACCTCACGATCCGCTTCGGCCTCGATCCCGCGTCGGTGACCGGCCTGGATCCCTCCGCCGTCATGCTCGCGCGGTCACACGTGATGGCCGAGCCCGGCGAGCCGGCCGGCGATCAGCCGGGCTGGCGCGACGTGACCAGCTGGCCGGACATCGCCGAGCTGTACCTGGCCGCCGACGTCCTGATCACCGACTACTCGTCGGCGATGTTCGACTTCGCCGTCACGCGCAAGCCGCTGATCTTCTACACCTACGACCTCGAGCACTACCGCGACGAGAGCCGCGGGTTCACGTTCGACTTCGAGCGCGAGGCACCCGGCCCGCTGCTGCGCACGGCCGACGAGGTGGTCGCCGCGCTCAACGACCTCGGCGGGGTGCACGAACGCTACGCCGAGCGCTACGCGGCGTTCGCCGAGCGCTTCTGCCACCTCGACGACGGCCGCGCCTCCGAGCGCGTCGTCGACGCGGTGTTCACCGGGCTGTAGCGGTCGCGGCGAGCAGCTCCTCGAGCTCCTCCCACGACCCGATGACGTCCTCTACCCCGGTTGCTCGCAGCTGCGCCTCGCGTTCCTCGCGCTCCTCGGGCCGCACGAAGACGAGGTTGCCGATCGTGGTGAAGCCGGCCGCCACCGCCGACTGCGCGCCGGGCACCGAGTCCTCGATGGCCACCGCGCAGCGCGGCCCGACGCCCAGCCGCTCGGCGGCGAAGGTGTAGATGGCCGGATCGGGCTTGCTGGTCGGCACCGGCAGCGAGTCCTCGGCGCTGAACCGCAGCTCGGGCGGGAAGAGGACGTCGAGCCCGGTGGCCGCGAAGCATGCGCCGAGGCGCCCGACGGCGCTGGAGCTGACGGCGGCCAGCGCGAAGCGCTCCGACAGCCGCCGGAGCGGCTCGGCCACCGCGGGATCGGGAACCAGGGTCGCGCCGAGGTAGTCGGTGACCGCACGCCGCTCCTCGGCCACCCACTCCTCGAGCACGTCGGGCGTCAGCCGGTCCTCGGCGCCGGCCTCGCGCGCGAGGTCGGCGATCGTCGTGCGGAAGTTCTTTCCGGTCGTGGCCAGGCGCAGCTCCTCGGGTTCGAAGCTGCGGTCGACGCCCAGCGCGCGCAGGCATCGGTTCGTGACCTCGGCCGAGGCGACGAACGCCGGTTCCTCGGACGGGAAGAGGTTCCCGTCGGCATCGCAGAGCAGGGTGGTGACGAGCACTAGGACGTCACGCTGCCAGCTCCGCGATTCCCGCGTCGAGGTAGGCCTCCACCGTCGCCCGCAGGCCGTCGGTCGAGAAGGTCTCGAGGATGCGCGCGACCGACTGCACGAGCAGCGGGTCGTCGGCCAGCCAGCCGAAGATCCGGCTTTCGGCCATCAGCGGCTCCGGGTCGTCGCCGCCCTGCTGGGCCAGGGGCTGGAGCTCCTCGCGGCGCGCGTCCTTGATCGCGATCTCCTCACCCTCGAGGTCGGTCCCACGCAGATACCGCACCCAGGCCGCGACGGCCAGGTTGAGCAGCTCGTGGGGCCGGCCCTGCCTGCGCGCCTCGGCGATCGACGGCAGCAGGTAGGCGGGCACCTTGGTGGAGCCGCGGCCGCACAGCCGCTCGAGCTGATCGCCCACCTCCGGGTTGGCGAAGCGCTCCAGCAGCATCGCGCGGTACTCGCCGAGGTCGATGCCCGGCACCGCGGGCAGCAGCGGGGCGATCTCCTCCCCCATCAGCCGCTCGATGTAGGCGCGGACCAGCGGGTCGCTCATCGCCCCGGCGGAGTCGCGATGGCCGAGCAGGTAGCCGACGTAGCCGAGCGCCGAGTGACTGCCGTTGAGCAGCCGCTTCTTCATCCGCTCATAGGGCGCGACGTCGGCGACGAGCTGCACGCCGACGTCCTCGAGCGGCGGGCGCTCGTTGCAGAAGCGGTCCTCGACGATCCATTGGCGATAGGGCTCGGCCACCACGGGAGCGCGGTCCTCGATCCCGAAGGCCTCGCGGACGAAGTGCTGCGTCTCGTCGGTGCTCTCCGGGGTGATGCGGTCCACCACGCTGCCGGGAAACGCGACCTCGCGCTCGATCCACGCCGCCAGCTCGGGGTCGACCCGCCCGGCGAAGCCCAGGACCGCGCGGCGCGTCGTGTCCCCGTTCTCCGGCACGTTGTCGCAGGACAGGACGGTGAAGGGCGCGGTTCCGGCGCGGCGGCGGCGGTTCAGGCCCTCGACGAGGTAGCCGATCGCGGTCCGCGGGCGCCCGGGCTCGGCGAGGTCGGCGGCGATCTCCGCGTCGTCGGCGAGATCGCCGGTCTCGCCATCGACGTGGTAGCCGCCGCCGGTGATCGTCAAGGTCACCAGGCGTGTGCCCGGCGCGGCGAGCGCATCGAGCACGGCGCCGGGATCCTCGGGCGCGAAGAGCACGCTCGTCAGGCAGCCGACGACGCGCGCGTCGTCACCCTCCTGGCCGCGCGCGGCCACGGTGAACAGCCAGTCCTGGGGCTCGAGCGCGTCGCGGATGCCAGGGCGCCGCAGGCTCACGCCGACGATGCCCCAGTCCAGGCTCAGCCCGAGCTCGGCGACGGCGTCGAGGTAGACGGCCTGGTGCGCGCGATGGAAGCCGCCGACGCCGAGGTGGACGATGCCGGGCGCGAGCTGCTCGCGGTCATAGGTCGGCACGCTCACCCGCGCCGCGTGCCCCTCCAGGGTCTGAGCGGTGAGGGTTGGGTCGGTGGAACGTTCCGGTGGGGAAGCAAGTCGAGACATGGAGGCTCTCCGGGTTGAGCGGCTGGGGAAGCCGCATCACCCCCGCCCTCGGGACGGGCCTGCCGCGACCGTCAAGTTCTTGCACCGCCGCCTCAGGGAGACCGCGGCCTACGGCTTGACTACCCGGGCAGGGCGAGTGTCAAAGCGCCCGGTGAGGAGTCTGACGCCGCGTGCCCCGGTCAGGCCAGGCGCGCGGCGTCGCGGCCGAAGTCCTTGGCGCCGTACAGCGCCTCGTCGGCACGCGCGAGGAGCTCGTCGATCGACTCGCCGGGCGTCCACACGGCCAGCCCCACCGAGGCGGTGACCGAGCCGTGGCCGGCAGCGGCGCGCAGGCGCTCGGCCGTCTCCTGGAGGTCGAGCCCGTCGGCGTCCCGCAGGATCGCGGCGAACTCGTCGCCACCGAGGCGGAAGACGCCGTCCTCGCGCCGCACCGCGCCGCCGAGCTGGGCGGCCACCGTGCGCAGCAGCCGGTCGCCGGCGAGGTGGCCCTCGCTGTCGTTGACGGCCTTGAAGTGATCGAGGTCGATGAGCGCGACCGCCACCATCTCGCCGGCGGCGACGCGCAGGGCGTCCTCGTCGAGGGCGGCGCGGAACGCGCCACGGTGGCCGAGCCCGGTCAGCGGGTCGCGGCTGGCCTCCTCGCGCAGGCGCTCGACGGTGGCCAGCGTCTGCAGCGTGCTGGTGGCCTGCGCGGCCAGCAGCTCGAGCAG
Organism: Solirubrobacteraceae bacterium; assembly: GCA_045805505.1. Classification (GTDB taxonomy): domain Bacteria; phylum Actinomycetota; class Thermoleophilia; order Solirubrobacterales; family Solirubrobacteraceae; genus BP-464. Next base: position 12,997 of record JBJMLA010000144.1, on the reverse strand, counting down.
CTCGACGCGCTCGGTCGCCGGCGGCGTCGGGCCCCGGTCGGCAAGGACGAGCAGGCCCTCGTTCTTGCCCAGGTGGTGCAGCGCGACGAGCACGAGGGTCTCGACGCCGCCGTGGCGCAGGTCGTTGAGCTGGGCGAGGCCCTCCCCCTCCGCGTCGCCCGCGGCGATCAGCGATGCACCATGGGCGACGTGCTCGGTGAGCTCGGACAGCTGCTGGGCGCTGAGCCGCGCGAAGACGTCGTCGAGCGAGCCGACCGAGCGCTGGTGCCACTCGCCGTCGCTGCGCACCGTCACCAGCGCGCTCTCCATCCCGGTCAGCTCGACCGCGGCGCGGGCCAGGAGCTCCTTGACGTCGGCGGAGCTGGTGGCGTCGGCGAAGCGCTCGACGAGCCGGCCGAGCTGCTGGCTGAGCGATTCGTTGCCGGCGGCGCCCGCGCTCTCGAGCTTCCGTCCGAGGATCGCGGCGACCGACTCGAGCTCGGTGACCGCGTCGTCGCCGAACGGGTTGACGTCCTCGACGTTGATGACGGCCACGGCCTTGCCGTCGCACCAGACGGGCACGGCGAGCTCGTAGCCCACGCCGCTGGCCGCTTCGAGATAGGCGTCCTCGCCGACCCCGAGGTCGAGGTTGAGCGTGCGCTCCTCCTGGAGACAGCGGCCGATGACGCCTGTCCCGAGCGGGAGCCCGTCGAGGACCTGCCAGTAGCCCAGCGAGGCCTGGCAGCGCAGGCGCTGCCCGCGCCGCAGGTAGATGCTGGGAAGGTCGTAGCCGCGGCCGGCCAGGTAGCGCACGACGACGCCGCAGGCGTCCTTGGCCGTCGGGGCCATGGCGAGCTTGGCCGCGAGCCGTTCAGGGGCCACGGGGTCCGATCGCTCGCTGCGACCGTGGCTCATCTCGGCGGCGGAGGCCAGCAGCGCTTCGAGCGGCTGCGGCCGGCCCATGAGGAAGCCCTGGGCGACGTCGCATCCGAGGTCGCGCAGCTCCGTCCAGGTCTCCTCGTCCTCGACCCCCTCGGCGACGATCCGCTTGTCGAAGCGCCGCGCCAGGTCGATGACCGCCCGGACGATCGCGTGATCGTGCACGTCGCGGGTCATGGTCATCACGAACGAGCGGTCGATCTTGATCTCGTCGGCGGGCAGCGAGCGCAGCCGTCCCAGCGACGAATGCCCGGTGCCGAAGTCGTCGATCGACAGGCCGATCCCCAGCGCCCGCAGCTGCTCGAGCGTCGTGGCCGAGCGGTCGAAGTCGGCCATCACGTCGCCCTCGGTGACCTCGAGGGTCAGGACGCCGGCCGGCAGGCCGTGGCGGGCCAGCGCGGCCAGGACGTCGGGCACGAGGTCGGCATCGACGAGGTTGACCGCCGAGACGTTGACCGAGACGCCGAAGGTCAGCCCCTCCGCGCGCCAGCGGGCGCAGTCGGTGAGGGCGCAGTCGACGACGTGCAGCGTGAGCTGCTTCATCAGGCCGTGGCGCTCGGCCAGCGGCACGAAGACGGCCGGCGAGAGCATCCCGCGCGTCGGGTGCTCCCAGCGCGCCAGGGCCTCGGCGGCTCGCAGCGCGCCCGTCGCCATGTCGACCTGCGGCTGGTAGAAGGCGACGATCTCGCCGCCGTCCCGCAGCGCCTGGCGCAGCTCGGAGACGAGCTGCAGCTGGTCGCGGCTGTGCTGATCCGCCGCCGGCTCGTACAGCGACCACCCGGTGCGCTCGGCCTTCGCCCGGTACATCGCGACCTCGGCGCGGCGCAGCAGCTCCTCGGTCGAGCAGCCGCCCGTGAGGCAGAGCCCCGCGCTGCCGTGCAGCTGGACGAGCACGCCGTCGGCCGGCACCGGCTCCTCCAGCGCGGTGCGCAGCGCGGCGACGAGCTCGGGCGCGTGGGCCGAGCGGACCGGGGCCAGGAGGGCGAACTCGTCGCCGCCGAGCCGCGCGACCTCCGCGTCCGGGCCGGCGGCGCGCGAGAAGCGGCGGCCGATCTCGGCGAGCAGCAGGTCGCCTGCGCGGTGCCCGAGGGTCTCGTTGATCTCCTTGAAGCCGTCGAGGTCGAGCAGCGCGATCGCCCAGCCGTCGCAGGCGCCCGCCGGCGTCTGCGGCAGACGATCGATCGCGGCCCGCAGGCCGCGGCGGTTGAGCAGGCCGGTCAGGTCGTCGGTCAGCGACTGCTCGTGGACGTCGCGGAGGTCGGAGGCCTCGCGCATGGCCATCACGGCCCGGACGCCGAAGAGGACGACCGCGACGACGGCCATGGCCACGGCCGCCGGCTCGATCCGCACGAACGCCGCGGTGACCAGCAGCCCGGCCGCCGCGCCGCCGAAGAGCATCGGCACGATGGCGGCCCGGCGCCGCGCGGCCGGCGGCTCGACGAGCGCGCCCGGACCGCTCCAGGCGCTCCAGGTCAGCAGCGCCGCGAACAGCGGCCAGCCGAGGTCGAGCGGCCCGCCCGGCGCGAACGTGGCGTCCGCGGTCAGCAGCAGGTAGCCGACGTCGGCGGCCATCAGCAGCAGGAAGGCGATCGCCAGCTGCCACAGCAGCCGGCAGCCGCGGCGCCCCCAGACGGCGAGGCCGCCGGCCAGCAGTGCCAGCGCCAGGAGGTCCCCGGCGGGATAGGTCAGCAGCGTCAGGTTCTGCGCGACGCTGCCGCCGAGATGGCTCGTCACCACCGGCAGCACCACGGCCACGGCGAAGGCCCCCGTGGCCAGCGCCGTCACGGCGCCGTCGAGCCACATCGGGCGGGTCACCCGCGGCAGCCGCGCGCGGATCAGGAGCACGACCGCGGCGCAGACGCAGGGGTAGAACAGCATCCACAGCGCGTCGGCCGACGAGGGGAACGGCGGCGAGTCCTGGTGGGCGAAGTGCAGGTCCCACACCAGCCAGCCGCCGCAGTACAGGGCCCAGCCGGTCGCCAGGAGTGCCCAGGCCGCCCGGTCCTCGCGCGCGTACAGGGCGCGGGCGGCGAGCGCGGGCAGGCCGGCGAGCAGCACGGGCAGGAAGTCGGTCCAGCTGTCGGGCTCCCAGCCGATGCCGAGCATGGGCAGCGCCCCCGCGATCGCAAGGACGAAAGCGGCCACCATCGCCACCTGCGCGCACAGGATCCAGGTGACCCATCTGGGCCGCGGCATGCCGAATGTAGGCTCGATGACCTCTACATCGGCGGCTCAGCGTGACGCTTGAGCCCGGCGATCAGGCTGACGCGGGCACCACGGCCGGTCCGCCGTCGCGCGTCGCCGGGTGCGGATCCATCATGTTGACCTCGCGCATGCGCTCCGGATCGCCGTGGTAGCTGCCACGACCGGTCGGATCGGTCATGGCCAGCGACGCGAGCTCGAACAGCGCCAGCGCCACGTGCGGCACCCATTCCTTCGGGCCCTGCTTGTACTGGCCCGTGACGAACGGCGTGGCCGCCAGCGCCACCGCGCCGACGGCATCCATGGCCAGGTGCGCCTGATACGGGATCACCTTGACCGCACCGAGCGGGTAGTCGGTGAACACGCTGTAGCCGGCGTGGATGGCGCCGGCGGCACGGATCTGGCCCTCCGCGCGCGTCCCCTCGAGGTTGGCGATCTTCGGGAACGCCGTCATCAGCATCGTGCCGACCGTGTAGTCGGTCACGCCGTGCATCGTCGCGTCGATCGGACGCGGCGGGAGCGGCTTCTGATCTGGCCGGTTCATGGCTTGAGCACCACCTTCACGCAGTCGTCCTGCTTGTGCTTGAACGTCTCGTAGCCCGTGGGCGTGTCCTCGAGCGGGATCTTGTGGGTGATGATGAAGCTGGGGTCGATGTCGCCGTTCTTGATGTGCTCGTAGAGCTTGGGCAGGTAGCGGTGCACGTGGCACTGCCCGGACTTCAGCGTCAGGCCCTTGTTCATGAAGGCGCCCGTCGGGAACTTGTCCATCAGCCCGCCGTAGACGCCCATCACCGAGACGATGCCGCCGGGCCGGCAGGCCATGATCGCGTCGCGCAGCGCCGGCCCGCGATCGGACTCCGAGCGCGTGGACTGCTTGACGGTGTCCATCGCCTGGACGAGCCCGTGCCCGTGGGTCGCCTCCATGCCGACGCAGTCGATCACCGCGTCGGGGCCGCGCCCGCCGGTCAGCTCCTTGAGCTGCTCGACGATGTCGGGGTCCTCGGCGAAGTTGATCGCGTCGGTGGCGCCGGCCTTCTCGGTCGCCATGCGCAGCCGCACGTCGATCTCGTCGATGGCGATGACGCGCTCGGCTCCGAGCATCACGGCCGACGCGATGGCGAACTGCCCGACGGGACCGGCGCCGAGGACGGCCACCACCTCGCCGCCGGTGATGTCGCAGAACTCCGCGCCCATGTAGCCCGTCGGGAAGACGTCGGTGAGGAAGAGGACCTGGTCGTCGGTGAGGTCGTCCTCGATCTTGAACGGGCCGATGTCGGCGTACGGGACCCGGGCGTACTCGGCCTGGCCGCCGGCGTAGCCGCCGGTCATGTGCGAGTAGCCGAAGATGCCCGCGGTCGAGTGCCCGAAGGCCTTCTCGGCGATGCCGGAGTTCGGGTTCGAGTTCTCGCAGACCGAGTAGAGCTCGTGCTTGCAGGCCCAGCAGTTGCCGCAGGCGATCGGGAAGGGGACGACGACGCGGTCGCCGACCTGGAGGTTCGAGACGCCCTTGCCGGTCTCGACGATCTCGCCCATGAACTCGTGGCCGAGGATGTCGCCCTTCTCCATCGTCGGGATGTAGCCGTCGTAGAGGTGCAGGTCCGACCCGCAGATGGCGGTCGAGGTGATCTTCACGATCGCGTCGCGGTCGTTGAGGATCTTGGGGTCCGGGACGTTCTCGACCTGGACCGTGTTGCGGCCCGACCAGACGTTGGCGCGCATCAGGACCGCACCTCCTGCAGCTCGGCGGCGTCGAGGGGCTGGGCGGGGCGCTGGCTCGTCTTGCGCTCGAAGCGCTCGCCCTCGGGCGTGCCGTCGGACTGCGCGACCACGCCCGTCTCGACCAGCTGCTTGAAGTGGCGCAGATCGTCCATGACCTTCGCGCGGGGCACCGCGCTGGTCAGCTTCTCGACGACCGCTCCGAGCTTGCCGCCCGGCGTCTCCTTCTCGAGGTCGACGACGACCTCGGTGCCGCGGTCGCCGGGCGCCTGGAGGAACGTGACCGCGTCGGCCGCCTCGGCGGCGTAGTCGGGGCGGTAGGCCGAGTCGGCCCACAGGCGGCGCACCTCGTCCGGCGGCCGCATGATGGTGATCGCTGCCTTGGAAGCCATGCTCCTGCGGCTACCCGCCACGCGGGGCGGCGACGAGGCCACCGTTGGAAACCGACGTCTCGCTACAGCGGGACGTGCGAGCCCATGGTCACCGTGCGCTCGTCGGGCAGGTGGAAGTACGGCACGGGATCCGACGAGTTGCGCGCCAGCGCGAGGAACAGCCGCTTGCGCAGCGGCGACATCCGGCCGTTCTCCGACGCGACGATGGACATCTTCGACACGAAGAAGGACGCCGTGTCGAGATCGCACGGCCGCTCGAGCCCGGCGGCGATGGCCAGCTCGAGGATCCCCGGGACGTTCGTGTCGTCCTGGAACCCCAACCGCGCGGTGACGTGGCTGATGCCGTCGTCGGAGTAGCCGAGGTCGTCGATGACGACCTGCTCGTCCTCGGGCACGTGCGGCACGTTCTGGACCTCGATGGAGATGATCACCACGTGCTCGTGCAGCGTGTGGTTGTGCTCGACGTTGGCGCGCATCGCCAGCGGCGTGCTCTCCCTGCTGGCGTTGAGGAACACCCCCGTCCCCGGCGGCCGGTAGATCGGCGGATCCCAGGCGTGGATGTCCTCGACGAACGTCCGCAGCGATCCCTCGACCTGCGCGCGGTTGGCGGCGACGATCTCGCGGCCCTTCTGCCACGTCGTCAGCAGGGTGAAGACGATCAGCGCGATGACCAGCGGGAACCAGCCGCCGTGGAGCACCTTGGTCAGGTTGGCCGAGAAGAAGGCCAGGTCGACGATCAGGAACAGCGTCGCGCCGGTGACCACGAGCCACAGCGGCCGGCGCCACAGCGTGCGCACGACGACGAAGAACAGGATCGTGTCGATGGCCAGGGTGCCCGTGACGGCGATGCCGTAGGCCGACGCCAGCGCGACCGACGAGCCGAAGCCGACGACGAGCGCGGCCACCGCGACGAAGATGCCCCAGTTGACGGCCGGGACGTAGACCTGGCCGACCTCGTGCTCGGAGGTGTGGCGGATCGTCACGCGCGGCAGGAACCCGAGGCTGACCGCCTGGCGGGTGACCGAGAAGGCCCCGGAGATGACCGCCTGCGACGCGATCACCGTGGCCAGCGTGGCCAGTACCACCATCGGGACGCGGCTCCAGTCGGGGAACAGCAGGAAGAACGGGCTGCTGATGCGCGCCGGATCGTCGAGGATCAGCGCGCCCTGGCCGAAGTAGTTGAGCGTCAGCGCCGGAAAGACCAGCAGGAACCACGCGCGGCGGATCGGCCGCCGGCCGAAGTGCCCCATGTCGGCGTAGAGCGCCTCGGCGCCGGTGACGGCCAGGACGATCGAGCCCATGGCGATGAACGCCGTCCCGCCGTGCTCGACGAAGAACTGCACCGCGTAGGTCGGCGACAGCGCGCGCAGGATCGACGGGTGCGCGGCGATCTGGCCGACGCCGGCAATGGCGAGGATCGTGAACCAGACCGCCATGACCGGGCCGAAGACCCGGCCGATCGTGGCGGTGCCGAAGCGCTGGATGACGAAGAGCCCCGTGAGGATGCCCAGCGCGATCGGCACGACCAGCGAGTGCAGCGACGGCGAGACCACCTCGAGGCCCTCGACCGCCGACATCACCGAGATGGCCGGGGTGATCATCCCGTCGCCGTAGAACAGTGCCGCACCGAAGATGCCCAGCGCGACGAGCATCATCTTCGCGCGGCGCCCCGACAGGCCGACCCTCTGGATCAGCGCGATCAGCGCCATGATCCCGCCCTCGCCGCCGTTGTCGGCGCGCATGATGAACGTCACGTACTTGAGCGAGACGATGATCGTCACCGACCAGACGATCAGCGACAGGACGCCGTAGACGGCCGAGTGCGTCGTCGGCACCGCGCCGTGGTCGGCGTGGAAGACGGTCTGCAGCGCGTACAGCGGGCTGGTGCCGATGTCGCCGAAGACCACGCCGAGTGCGCCGAGCGTCAGCGCGGCGATGCCCGCATGCGCCGCGGCCGGTGCGCGGGAGGGCTTCGGCGGCGTGGGCATCCACCGCCCAGGCTAGGTGTGGCGGCGGCGGCGGCTCAGACGTCAGGACGCTCGAGCGCGGCGAGGTGCGCGTGGACGCGGCGGACCCAGTCCTCGGACAGCTCGTCGGCCTGGACCTCCAGGCGCGGGGCGTCGATGCCCAGGTCGTCGGGCACGTCGATCCCCAGATGCTCGAGCACGCGCGTGACCACCGGCGCCGGCGCGGCGGCCAGCTCCTCGTAGGTGACCTTCAGCGGCTCCTCGCCGAGGCCGAGGAAGTAGGCGTCCCACGAGGCGTCGTGCGCGGTGAGCAGCCGGACGAGGTAGTTGATCGCGCGGAACGAGAACTCGGGCTCGACCCGGGGCGCGGTCGCGCCGCCCTCGCGCCGCCACGCCTGGGTCTGCACGGCCTTCCACAGCGAGACGGCCTGGCGAACCTTGTCCTCGCGCGTGATCTGGACGTAGCGCAGGCCCGGGAAGACCGCGTCGAGCAGCTGCGGGACGGGAAGCGCGCCGAGGCCCTCGATCCCGCGCAGCAGGGTCGCGAAGTCACCCAGGTAGCCCCACATGAGCTTGGCGCCGAAGACCCCGTTGGGGGTCGTTCCCTCCTCCAGCGCCCACGCGAGGTAGCGGTCGTAGGTCGCGGGATCCCACAGCTCGTTGGGCGTGCGCTCCTGGCGCTCGTCGGGCATCTCGCGGAAGGCCAGGCGCTCGACGATGTTGGCGTGGCGCTCGCGGTCGAAGTACTCGTCCGGACGGCGCGGCAGCCCCGAGTGCTGCAGCGCCTCGAAGTACTCCTCGGGCCGCCCGGCGACCCCCGTCTGGCCCAGCAGATGGCACAGTAGGGTGCTGCCGCTGCGCGGGGTCGCGCAGACCAGGTAGGAGCATGTCGCGGCCGGCGTAAAGTCCATAGAGTTGGTAGACAATAGTCCTGATGAACCGCCCCAACATCCTGTACCTGCACTCGCATGACACGGGGCGCTACGTCCAGCCCTACGGCTACCAGGTACCCACTCCCAACATCCAGGGACTCGCCGACCAGGGCGTGCTGTTCCGCCAGGCCTACTGCGCCGCGCCGACCTGCTCGGCCTCGCGCGCGTGCCTGCTGACCGGCCAGTACGGCCACGCCAACGGGATGCTCGGCCTGGCCCACCGTGGCTGGTCGCTCAACGACTACTCCCACCACATCGTCCACACCCTGCGCAAGGTCGGCTACTCCTCGACGCTGATCGGCGAGCAGCACATCTCCAAGGAGCCCGACGTCATCGGCTACGACGAGGTGATGAAGATCCCGACCACGAAGGTCGAGTCGGTCGCCCCGCTGGCGATCGAGGTGCTCAAGCGCGAGCACGACCGCCCGTTCTTCCTCAGCGTCGGCTTCTTCGAGACCCATCGCGAGTTCCTCGGCCCCGGCTCGATCCGCGACGCGCACTTCTCCCAGGGTCCGGCGAACCTGCCCGACCACCCGGACGTGCGCCAGGACATCGCCGGCTTCAAGGCCAGCGCCCGCTCGCTCGACCACGGTGTCGGGATGGTCCTCAACCAGCTCGAGGCCAGCGGCCTCGACGAGAACACGCTGGTCATCTTCACCACCGATCACGGGATGCCGTTCCCGGGCGCCAAGTCGACGCTGTATGACCGCGGCATCGGCGTGATGCTGATCCTCAAGGGGCCGCGCCCGTTCTCGGGCGGGCGCGTCAACGACCGGCTCGTCTCGCACCTCGACCTCTTCCCCACCGTCTGCGACCACCTCGAGCTCGAGCAGCCCGACTGGCTGCAGGGCGTGTCGCTGCTGCCGATGCTGCGCGGCGAGACCAAGAGCGTGCGCGAGGAGATCCACGCCGGCTCGACGTGGCACGCCGCCTACGAGCCCCAGCGCTGTGTGCGCACGGAGCGCCACAAGTACATCCGCCGCTGGGGCGAGCGCCGCACGCCCGTCCTGCCCAACACCGACGACGGGCCGAGCAAGGACCTGCTGCTGGCCAGCGGCTGGGCCGAGCGCGAGATCGCGCCCGAGCAGCTCTACGACCTGCTCTTCGACCCCAACGAGGCGCACAACCTCATCGACGATCCCGCCTACGCCGATGTCGCGGCGGACCTCCGCGAGCGGCTCATCACCTGGCAGCGGGCGACGGGCGACGTGCTGGCCGAGGCCGACCACGTCGACCCCCCGGCGGGCGTCGACATCAACACGCCGGACCAGCGTTCGGCGAGCGAACCGACCGTTCACATCAGCTGATCCCGGGATTGGCTAGCGTGGTGATCAGCTATTCACCCGAAACCCCATCAGGAGACACCTAAATGTCCCTCACGATCGGCGACACCGCTCCGGATTTCTCGGCGGAGACCACCGAAGGCACGATCAACTTCCACGAGTGGATCGGTGACGACTGGGCCGTCATGTTCTCGCACCCGCGCAACTTCACGCCGGTGTGCACCACCGAGCTGGGCTACATGGCCTCGATCAAGCCGGAGTTCGACAAGCGCGGCGTGAAGATCATCGGCCTGTCGGTCGATCCGCTCGACAACCACGAGAAGTGGGCGCAGGACATCGGCGAGACGCAGGGCACCGCGCCGAACTACCCGCTGATCGCCGACACCGACTTCGCCGTCAGCAAGGCCTACGGGATGCTCGGCGCCGACGTCGAGGGCGAGTCGACCGAGCGCACGCCGGCCCAGAACGCGACGCTGCGCAACGTCTTCGTCATCGGGCCCGACAAGAAGATCAAGCTCGTCCTCATCTACCCGATGACCACGGGCCGCAACTTCGACGAGGTCCTGCGCGTCATCGACTCGCTGCAGCTCACGGCCAAGCACCAGGTGGCCACGCCGGCCCAGTGGCAGCCGGGCGGCGACGTGATCATCGCCGGCTCGGTCGACAACGAGGCGGCCAAGGAGCGCTACCCGGACGGATGGGAAGAGCCCAAGCCCTACATCCGCATCGTGCCGGCGCCGTAGTCCTGCGCCGCCCCGCTGCCCTGCTGACGGTGAGCACCGCCGTGCTTGCCGCCGGGGCGGCGACCGCGGGCCTGCTGCTGCGCTCGCGCGCGGCAGCGGCACCGCCCACCCGCGAGCCCGAGCCAGAGCCCGCGGTCGCTCCGCCGCCGGATCTGGCCGAGGCCTACCGCGCGGCGCGGCGCGCGTTCAACCACGCCGCCGAGGAGCCGGGCGATGCGGCGTTCGAGGATCTGCGCGCCGCCACGACGGCGCTGTGGGTCGCGGCAACGGTGGCCGAGCCGCGCTCTGCGTCCGAGGCCCGCGCGCTGGCGCGGGGCGCGCGGCGCATCCTCGACGCGCTCGCCGAGCGACGCGACCTCGAGCTGGTGCCGGCGCAGGCGGCCGCGCACGTCACGCATCGGCGCGAGCAGCTCGAGGCCAAGATCGCCGAGCGCGGGCACAAGCTCTTCGCATCCAAGCCCGGGCGGGTCGCCCGGCGCGTGGCCGACGACAGCGCGGACTGACCGCGCTCAGGCGCCTTCGCGGGTGCGCCAGGCCTCGGGGTCGGCGGCCAGCTCGCGGATCTCCGGCGGCAGGTTGCCGGCGGCGACGTCGGCCAGCGTCGCGTGCTCGACGACATCGCGCACCGCCCGGCGGACGGCGACCCAGACGGTGGGTAGCGCCGCGGCCGCGCCCTCGTAGACGAGATCCTCGGGCGGGCTGCTGTGCACGCGCGCGAGCGGCCCCTCGACCGCGCGGATGACGTCGGCGATGCTGATCTCCTCGGGCGGCCGCGCGAGCCAGTAGCCACCGTCGACACCGCGCTGGCTGTTGACGATGCCGCAGTGGCGCAGCTCCGCGAGGATCGTCTCGAGGAACTTCGGCGAGATCCCCTGCGCCTTGGCGATCGCCTCGCCGCGCATGGCCCGGCCGCTTCCGAAGCCGCCCGCCAGCTCGAGCGCGGCCCGCACGGCGTAGTCGGCGCGCGCCGTGACGCGCAGCGTCCCACCGGCCCGGATGGCCTGTGGCGCGATGCCGAAGACGGGAGCCACGCGCTCGTGCAAGTCGCGAAGCCTACTCCATCTGCACAAAACTAATCGAGAAACTCGGGTTCTGCTATTCTCGACAAAACACATAGGGATTCCGGTCTTTAGACCGGACGCCGAAAGGAATCCATGCTCCCCCGTTCTCGCAAGACCGCCTCACCGCGGCGCAGGGCCGCGCGTCGCGGCCTCGCTGCCGTCGCCGGCATCGCCGTCCTCGCTGCTCCCGTCGTCGCGCTCGCCGCGGCGCCGACCGTCGCCACGTCTCCTCCCGACACGACGCTCCTCACCGACACGTACGCCGTCCTCAGCGGCGTCGTCAACCCCAAGGGCGCGCAGACCAGCTACCACTTCGAGTGGGGCACGACCACCGAGTACGGCCAGGTCACCCCGACGACGAGCGCCAGCAACGGCACCGCCGACGTCCCGGTCGACGTGTCGCTCGACGAGCTCCTGCCGTCGACGACCTACCACTACCGGCTCGTCGCCGGTCCCTCGACGCCGAAGGACCCGGCCAACCCGGAGTACGTCTACGGCGGCGACGCGCAGTTCACGACCGCCCCCTCGCTCGCGCTGTTCATCATCGGCGGCAAGACCGCCGTCAAGGCCAACCGCGCCCAGGTCAGCGTCCAGTGCGACGGCCCGGTCGACGAGGTCTGCGAGGGCCGCGTCCATCTGCGGGCCAAGATCGGCGGCAAGCAGCAGAGCATCGGTTCGGCCGGCTACAAGGTCGCGGTCGACTCGACCAAGACCGTCGCCGTCTACCTCGCTCCCGCCGCACGCAAGGCGCTGAAGGCGTCCAAGACCAAGCACCTCCTGGCCGACGCCAGCGCGAAGACCAAGGGCTCCAAGACGCCCGCGTCCAACAAGCTCATCCTCGCCGGCTAGCGCCGGGACCGAATCGGAGATCAGTCACATGAAGATCAGCATGAACAAGGTCGCGCTGGGCCTCGCGCTCGGCGCGGCCCTCGGCGGCACCGCTTCGGCGCAGGCCAAGGACCTCATCGGGTCAGGGTCCAGCGTCGCCGAGCCCTACCTGCGCGCCCTCTACGCCGGGTACCACAAGGTCGACCCGAAGGTGCACTTCATCTTCACGGCCAACGGTGGCAACGCCGGCGTCAAGGACGTCCAGCAGGGCCGCAGCGCCTACGCGACCAACACGCGCCCGCCGCTGCCCAGCGACTCGGGCACGACGTACCGCCAGATGTTCCTCGACGGCCTGTGCGTCGACGTCAACAGCGCCAACAAGCTGACGAACCTGTCGATCGGCGAGCTGGCCGACATCTACCTGGCCCGTCAGACCAACTGGAGCGCGTTCCCGACCTCGGGGCTCAGCACCACGATCGCCGCCATCGGCCGCGACTCGACCGCCGGCACCTACACGTTCTTCCAGAGCGCGGTGCTCAACGGCAAGACGCAGTCGTCGAACGTCAACACCGTGTCGACCGACGGCCTGGTGGCCAACGCGGTCGCGCAGGATCCCAACGCCATCGGCTACGTGGGCTTCTCGCACTCCAAGGGCGCGAACCTCAAGACGCTGACGCTCAACGGTGTGCAGTGCGCGCCGAAGTTCGTCAAGGCCCAGACCTACCCGCTCTCGCGCTACATCTGGTTCGTCACGCCGAGCGACAACCCCGACCCGGACGCCCTGAAGTTCGTCAAGTGGGCCCGGACCAGCAAGGCCGCGGGGAAGATCCTCAAGAGGGCCGGCGCGGTTCCCGCGTTCAACAAGCACTAGCGGCACACGCAGCATGGACGCACACGTCTACGAGGAGACGGATCTCCATGGTGGGTCCGACCGGCGCGCCGAGCTCATGCTCGG
>JBJMLA010000143.1:0-47802 GCA_045805505.1 Solirubrobacteraceae bacterium | reverse complement strand
GGGCGGCGGCACGCAGGCGCTGCCGTCGGGCACCCTCCCCTTCACCGGCGCCGACGTCCGCGCGGTCGGCGCCGCGGGTGCGGCCCTGGTCGCGGCCGGCGCGGCCGCGCGTCACTACGCCGGCCCGCCGCCCTCGGAGTAGGCGGCGGCTATCGGCCGCGCTCGGCGACGGCCAGCATCTCGGGCACGCTGACGAGCTTGACGCGCGGGCGGCCCTGCGCCTCGCCGGCCGCTGTCTCGTGCGCGTCGATGGCCTGCCAGTCGGCCCACGTGACCAGGCCCGGCACGCGGGTCCGCAGCCAGGCCTCGGTGTCGCCGTCCTCGGCCGGGGCGTTCAGCGCGCCGGCCTCGGCGTCCTCGATGATCTTGGTGGTGGTGTCGGCGGCGTCCTTCTTGTTGGTGCCGATGACACCGGACGGCCCGCGCTTGATCCAGCCGACGACGTACTCGCCGGGCAGGGGATCGCCCTCGACCGTCGTGACCCGGCCGCCGTCGTTGGCGATCAGCCCGCGCCGCTCGTCGAACGGCACGCCGGGCAGCGGCCGGCCGCGGTAGCCGATCGAGCGCACGACCAGCCCGCACTCGATGACCTCCTGCACGTCGGTGGCGACCGCGCGGCCGTCTACGAGCTCGTTGCGCACGACGCGCAGCCCCTTGACGTGACCGTCGTCGTCCTCGCCGACCAGCTCGACGGGCGAGCGCAGGAAGCGCAGCTCGATGCGGTGGGTCTTGCCGCTCGGCTCGCGCGTGGAGTACTCCCGCAGGATCTCGAGGTTGCGCAGCTGCGTGGGCGACAGGTCGTCGGGCACCTCGCCCTCGAGGTCCTCCGGGTGCACGATCACGTCGGCGCGCGCGAGCTCGCCGAGCTCGCGCAGCTCCGGGTTGGTGAACGACGCCTGCGCCGGGCCGCGGCGCCCGAGGATGATCACGTCCTGCACCGACGCGCCGCCGAAGCCGGCGATCGCGTGGTCGGCCGTGTCGGTCGGCGTCAGCTCGTCGGGATCGAGCACCAGCATCCGCGCCACGTCGATCGCCACGTTGCCGTTGCCGATCACCACGGCCCGGCTGGCGTGCAGCGGGAACTCGTGCTCGGCGAAGTCCGGGTGGCCGTTGTACCAGGCGACGAAATCGGTCGCCGCGATCGAGCCCGGCCGGTCCTCGCCCTCGACGCCGAGGCGGTTGTCCAGCGACGTGCCCACCGCGTAGACAACCGCGTGGTAGCGCCCGAGCAGCTCCTCCCGCGAGACGTCGGAGCCCAGCTCGACGCCGCCGAAGAACCGAAAGCCCTCCTTCGCCGCCGTCTTGTCATAGACGCGCGTCACCGACTTGATCTTCGGATGGTCCGGCGCGACGCCCGCGCGAACGAGGCCGTAGGGCGTCGGCAGCACGTCGAACAGATCGACCGCGAAGCCCGCGCCCAGCAGCTGGTCGCACGCATAGAAGCCCGACGGCCCGGCACCGATGACAGCAGCACGGAGAGACATCGCCGGTCAGGCTAGCCTTGCGCCCGTGGTCCGGCGGACGCTGTCGGTGGGGCTGAGGCCGGTCAGCTCATACGCTCCGCTCCCTTCCGTGTCCAGCCCGCAGAACCCCGATCCCGCCGACGCCCGGCTCTTCCGAGAGGCGCTCGACGCGCTCGAGGAGGGCGTGATCATCCGCGATGCGACCGGGCGAGTCGCCGCGACCAACAGCCGCACCGCCGAGCTGCTCGGGCTGACCACCGCCGAGATCGTCGGCCGCGACATGCACGACGAGCTGTGGCGCTCGGTCCGTCCCGACGGAACGGAGCTGGCGATGGAGGACCGCCCGGCGCAGCGCGCCCTGCGCACCGGCGAGGCTCAGCACGAGCCGCTGATGGGCGTGCGCACGGCCGGCGACGCGGTGCGCTGGGTGGCGGTGACCGCGCGGCCGCTGACCGGCGAGGACGGCACGCTGACCGGCGTCGTCTCGACCTTCGTCGACCGCACCGAGCAGCTCGAGGCGCAGGAGGCCTTCGAGCGCGCGACACAGATGTTCTCGACGGCGTTCCACGCGGCGCCGGTCGGGATGGCGCTCGTCGATCTCGACGGCACGTTCCTGGAGGTCAACCGCTCGCTCTGCGAGCTGACCGGCTACGGCCAGCCCGATCTGCTGGCCCGCACCTTCCAGGAGATCACGCACCCCGACGACCTCGACGCCGACCTCGAGCACCTGCGCGCGCTGACCGCCGGCGAGATCCCCAGCTACCAGATGGAGAAGCGCTACTTCACGGCGACCGGCGATCTGATCTGGGTCAACCTCAGCGTGTCGCTCGTGCGCGCGGCCGACGGCACGCCCGAGCGCTTCATCTCCCAGATCGAGGACATCACCGAGCGCAAGCGGATGGAGCAGACGCTCCAGCGCCTCGCCGATCACGACCCGCTGACCGACCTGTGGAACCGGCGGCGCTTCGAGGAGGAGCTCCAGCGCCAGGTCGGCCGCTGCAAGCGCTACGGCGAGAACGCCGCGCTGTTCCTACTCGACCTCGACGACTTCAAGACGGTCAACGACACGCTGGGCCACAAGGCCGGCGACGACCTGCTGCAGGCCGTCGCGACGGCCATGCGCGATCGGCTGCGCAGCACGGACTCGCTCGCGCGGCTGGGCGGCGACGAGTTCGCGGTGCTGCTGCCCAACGTCACCGCCGACCAGGCCGGCGTGCTGGCCGAGGAGCTCGCCGCCTCCATCCGGTCCAACCCGATCCGCATCCGCGATCGCGAGATCGCCGCGACGGCCAGCATCGGCGTCGCGTTCCTCGACGCACAGGTCGACAGCGACGAGGCCGTGCTGATGGCCGCCGACATCGCGATGTACCAGGCCAAGGCGGCCGGCCGCGATCGCACGAGCGTCCAGGCCCAGGCCGGCCCGGCCGCGCCGGAGGAGCCCGTGGCGCCGGCGCCCGCCGAGACCGGCGTCATCCGCGTGCTGCACTGCGACGACTCCGCTCCGTACCGCCGGCTGCTCGAGGTCGTCTTCGAGGGCTACGGCGATCTCGAGCTCGTCGCCTCGGTCGGCGAGCATCCGCTGGCCGTCCAGGAGACCCAGCGCCTGCAGCCCGACGTGGTGCTGCTCGACGCCCGCGTCCCGGGCGGAACCGACCAGGCCGTCACCTCCCTGCGCTCGGTGGCCCCGGCCGCCCGGATCGTGGTGCTCTCCGGCCTGCAGGATCCCGGCAACGTGCTGCGCCGCGCCGCCGACGGGTTCATCCTCAAGACGCGGACCTTCGACGAGATCGCCGAGGACATCCGGTCGATCGCCGGACCGGATCGACCGGCCGCCGCGCCCCCGGGCGAGGCCACCTACGGACGGGGCGCCGACGCCGACGCCTCCATCGAGACGGTGCGTCACATCTACGAGGCCTTCGCACGACGCGACATCGACACGGTCCTGTCCTACGCGAACCCCGACATCGAGCTCATGCCGCACGGCACCGCCTCGCTGGTCGGCCGCGCCGACCCCTATCGCGGCCACGACGGGGTGCGTGAGTACTTCGCCGACGCGTCGCGCGCGTGGAGCGACCTGCGGATCAGCGCGACGGACTACCGCGCGACCGCCGGCGGCGTGGTCGTCTTCGGGCAGGTCGAGGGCGAATCGCAGGACGGCCGGGTGCGCCGCCAGGTCGTGTGGATCTGGCAGGTCCGCGAGGGTCTCGCTGTGTCCATGCGGGTCAGCGACATCGGCGAGATCGAGGCCGCGCCCGGCGACTGACACTGCACGCGGCCGTGCAGGTCTGAGGGATGGTGAGGTTTGACGAGGGCCGGGACCCCGGTTTCTCCAACGGACGTCCAGGCCGCGTGGAGCGGCGGCACAGGGGGCCGAACCAAGGGGTGTCGCACGGATGCGACGACCCCACGCCATGGACGGCACCAGCCTTCACCGAACCCTCGCGCTCGCCGCGCTGACGCTCCTTCTGGGCGTCGCGCCGGCCTTCGCGCAGACCACCGGCGGCGCCTCGGCTCCGGCCGGCGGCACGGCGACGCCCACCGCGCCGGCGCCGACGACGCCCGCGCCCACCAAGCCGACCGCCGATCCGGTCACCCCGGCCGCCGACGCGCCGTCGGCCAAGCTCGGCGACCGCGTCCCGCTGCGCAAGGGCATGACCGGCGGTGACGTCGCGGTGCTCCAGCGCCAGCTGACCCGCGTCGGGCAGAGCGCGACCGCCGACGGCGAGTTCGGTCCCGGCACGTTCCGGGCGCTCTCGGCCTGGGAGGTCGCCACCGGGCGCAAGAGCGACGGCGTGCTCAGCGCAGCAGACCTCAAGGCGCTGCGCCGCGCGCCCACCAAGGCCGTCCCCGTCTCGGGCCCGCCGCCGGCGGCACCGGCGACGGCCACCATCACGTCGGCCGGCAAGGCGGTCGCTCCCGCGAGCGCCCCGGCGGCCGTGGCGGCGATCATCGCCGCGGGCAACCGGATCGCTCGCACGCCCTATCGCTACGGCGGCGGCCACGGCTCGTTCACCGACACGGCCTATGACTGCTCGGGCTCGGTGTCCTTCGCGCTCCACGGCGCCGGCCTGCTCGACTACCCGTACAACTCGACGATGCTCGAGACCTGGGGCGAGTCGGGTCCCGGCACGTGGGTGACGATCTACGCCAACGCCGAGCACACGTTCATGGTCGTGGCGGGGATCCGCTACGACACGAGTGGGCAGCGGCAGGCCGGAACGCGCTGGCAGCCCCTTTCCACGCGCGCATACGCGGGCTTCGTCGTGCGCCATCCCGCCGGTCTCTAGCGGGCTTCCGCCTCGAACAGCCGTCCATTCGTGACAGTTCTCTGACAACCCGGCGTTTGCGCTTTGCGTCTCACGGGGAGCCGAAGAGGGCCGCCATGATGACGACACAGACCCTTCCCCTTCCCAAGTCCCGCACCGCCGAGGACCTCATCCGGCGCTATCAGCGCCACGGCGACGTGCATGCGCGCGAGCAGGCCGTCAGCGAGCTCATGCCGCTCGTGATCAGCTTGTGCCGCCGCTACGAGCGCGGTCCCGTCGAGTGGGACGACCTCATCCAGGTCGCCTCGTTCGGGCTCGTCAAGGCGATCGAGCGGTTCGATCCCGACCGCGGCATCGCCATCAGCTCGTTCGCGGTGCCGACGATCCTCGGCGAGATCAAGCGCCACTTCCGCGACCGCACGTGGACCGTCCGTCCGCCCCGCGATCTCCAGGAGCGCGCGCTGGCCGTCAGCAAGGCCGTCGCCAAGCTCACCGCCCTGCACGGGCGCTCCCCCGTTCCGGCTGTCGTGGCCGAGCACCTCGGCCTGGCCGAGGAGGACGTCATCGAGGCGCTCGTGGCCAATCGCGCCTACGGCGCCGATTCGCTCGACGCTCCGGCGGCCGGCGCCGACGACGACCGCGGCTCGACGCTGGGCGACCGTCTCGGGTCGGGCGACGACGAGCTGTCGCGGGCCGAGGCCCGCGCGACGCTCCAGACGCTGCTCGGCGCGCTCAAGCCGCGCGACCGCGAGATCCTGCGGCTGCGCTTCGAGGAGGACCTCACGCAGGACGAGATCTCCAAGCGCGTCGGCGTCTCGCAGATGCAGGTCTCGCGCATCATCCGCGCGTCGGTCGAGCGCCTGCGGGCGTGCGCGGCCGGCGAGCTGGCCTAGGCGACGGCGCCTAGGCGCGGTCGCGGGCGACGCGGAAGCGCGCCGGACCGCGGGGGTCCTCGGCGCGCGCGAGCACGCCGTCGGCGCTGAGCGCCTGCCACCAGGCGAGGAGGTCGCGAGGCTCGACCGCGCGCCGCGCGGCGGCGCTCGCCAGCTCGTCGAACGTCGCCCCGGCGGGGTCGAGCTCGGCGCTGAGGTCCTGGAACCGCCGCTTCATGGCCCCGTCATCGGCGCCGGGCCCCACAAACTTGAGTAACGAGTTGTGGTCAGACACCTAGGCGAGGTTCGCCGCGGGCGCGCAGACGCCTGCGACCTTGGCCCGGGCGATCACGGCAAAGCCGTCGTCGCCGTCCTGCCACGCCGCCGTGCGCACGAGGACGCCGCTGTCGGCGCAGAGCTCGGCGAAGACCCGCTCCTGCGCCGCGGCCGGCGACAACCCCGTGGCCATCAGGGCGAGCCGGCAGCCGCTCAGCCGCGCCGGGATGGCGTTGGGACACGCCGCGGCGGCGCGCTCGAACGCCGCGGCGGTGGTGCGCAGCAGCTCGTCGCCGCGCGCGAAGCCGTGGTCGCGGTTGACGGCGTGGAGCGCGGCGAGCTCGCCGACCACGATCGTGAAGCCGACGCCTTGCAGCGCGGCGCGGCGCGCCTCGGCGGTCGCCGCCTCGTGCAGGTAGCGGTGCGAGTACAGCAGCGTCAGCGCATCGGTCAGCTCGACCGCCCCGGCCCCGACCACGCCGTCGGCCTCGCGCAGCACGTCGAGCTCGCCACCGTCGTCGGGGTCGGCGAGCAGGGCGGGTTCGCCGCCGGAGGCCTCGCGGCGGCGCACCTCGTCGACGAACACCTCGATAACCTGCGGGTCCCACTGCGTCCCGGCGCCGCGGACGAGCTCGTCGCAGGCCGCCTCGACGGGCATGCCCTTGCGGTAGGGCCGGTCGCTGGTCATTGCGCTATAGGAGTCCGCCACCGCGATGATCCGCGCCTCGAGCGGGATCGCCTCGCCCCGCAGGCCGTTGGGATAGCCCTCGCCGTCGTAGCGCTCGTGGTGATGCAGGACCGCCGGAGCGATCGGGCGCAGCGCCGGGACGCGCTGGATCATCCGGTAGCCGATCCGCGGATGCAGCTCGACCGCGCTGCGCTCCTCCGGCGTCAGCGCGGCGGGCTTGAGCAGGATCCGCTCGGAGACCCCGAGCTTGCCGACGTCGTGCAGCAGCGAGCCGAACAGCAGCTCCTCGCGGCGCGAGGCCGGGATGCCGAGCCGGTGCGCCACCCGCCCGACCAGCGTCGCGACGTCCTCGGAGTGCCCCTTCAGGAGCGGGTCCTTGATGGCGATCGCCTCCGACAGCAGCGCGACCGTCCCGAGGTAGGCGTTGCGCAGCTGGCCGTGCAGGTGGCCGTTCTGGAGGATCGCGCCGGTGTGGTCGCCGAGCGCGAGCAGGACCTCGTCGTCGCAGTCGGCGAAGCCGCCGTCGCGGTTGGCGCAGACCACGACGCCGGAGAAGTCGTCGGCGATGTAGACCGGGATCGCCACGAGGTTCTCGATCTCCTCGTCGGCCGGCGTGCGGGAGTGCGAGTCGATCGCGCCGCCGTCGTCCTCGTGGAGGATCTCGTCACGATCGAGCACGCGGCCGGCGAGCCGCTGGGTCACCGCCGAGCCGGCGGGGTCGTGCTCGAAGCCGACGGCGCGGACGAGGTCGAGGTTGCCGTCGCCGTCGGCGTCCTCGCGCGCGAGGAGCAGTCCCTTCTCGGCGTCGAGCAGCCCCATGGCGATGCGCAGCACCAGCCCGCGGACGTCCTCGCTGCCCAGCACGCCGTGTTCGCGATGTGACTCGGAGACCTGCGACCGCAGCTCACGGGTCCAGCGCTGCTGGGTCTCGCGGGCGGCCCTCAGGCGCTGCAGCTCGGCGCGCTCCTCCGCGACGACACGGCGCGCCTCGGCCTCGCGCTCGGCCGCGTCCTCGGTCGCCGATCGCAGGCCGCGGATCTCCTCCCGCCAGGCCCACAACGCGGCGGCACAGGCCAGAAGGACCAGGCCCAGCAAGGGAAGCCCGAGGTGGCGCAGCCGCTCGGATCCGAAGTGCTCGTGGTTGATCGCCGCCAGGACGAGCACGACGGCGGCGACCACCGCGCAGATGACGGTGACGGTGGTGAAGACGGCCCTCTCCCGACGCGGCCGTCCGTGACGCGTGTCCATGTCACCGGAGGTACCCCGCGCTTCAGGCGCGAACGCGCCGAGCGTGCAGCGCCTCATACGTGGGGCGGCAGGCCTCGGCGACGGCGGCGTCGTGCTCGGACAGCGCGGTCTCGCGCGGGCGCCAGGGCTCGAAGCCCGTCGACGCCCACACCGAGGCGTACCAGTGCGTGGCCCACACGCCGTCGGACGCGCGTGGCCCGGCCGGCCAGGAGAGCATTCGGTCGCTGAACGGGATGCCCAGCCAGTCGCACAGCCAGCGCAGGTGCGGCTCAGGTGCGCGCAGGAAGTCGCCGGCGTCGATGATCGGCACGTCGGCGCCGTGCGTGTCCCACAGCTCGAGCAGCCAGCCCTGCTGTGGCACGCCGATGTCGTCGGGCTCGCAGGTCTCGCGAGCGCGCACGTAGGAGGCGACGACCTCGACCGGGTCGCGGATCAGCAGGACGTTGCGGAAGTCGAGCGTCCAGCGCAGGTCCATGTCCTCAGAGACGTGGTGGGACATGTGCTTGGCGTAATGGACGGTCCGGCCGCCGTCGAGCGGTGTGGAGAGCGTCGCGACCGCCTCGGCGAGATCGGTCGGCTGTGATGCGATGACCTCCTCGTGCATCGGATGCGCGAGGCCGGTGCGGTGCAGGTAGGCCGCGTAGAGCGGCTCGTCGGCGACCACCGTGTCGGGCCGGTTCTCGAACGCCCGCATCATCGCCGTCGAGATGTTGCGCGGGCCCGACCACATGCCGACGCGCACGACGTTCATCGTGCTGCGACGTCCGTGTCGACCAGCGCGCGGTATAGGGCCTGAAGGCGCTCCACGACCGGCCTGCGGGCGCCCGTGCCGATCGTGCGGCCGTCGATCGTGCGGACCGGGACGACGCCGGCGAACGTGCCGGTGACGAACGCCTCGCTCGCGCTGTAGACGTCGGTCAGGCTGAACGTCGTCTCGCGCGCGGGGATGCCGTTGGCGTGGCAGACCTCGAGCACGTTGGCGCGGGTGATGCCCGCCAGCGTGTAGCGCCCGTCGGAGGTCCAGACCTCGCCGGCCGCGGTGACGATGAAGAAGTGCGTCGAGTTGCACGTCGCCACGAAGCCCTGCGGATCGAGCATCAGGGCCTCGTCGGCGCCGGCGGTGTAGGCCTGGATGCAGGCCGTGATGTCGTTGAGCTTGGAGTGCGCGTTGAGCTTGGGATCGAGCGTGTCGGGCGCCGCGCGGCGCACGTGCGTGGTGAACAGCGTGATGCCGTCGGTCACCGTCGCCGGCAGCGGCTCCTTGTGCTCGGCGATGATCACGACGGTTGCGGGGCCGATCGTCACGCGCGGGTCCTGATACGGCGTGCGCTTGACGCCGCGGGTCACCATCAGCCGCACGTGCACGCCGTCGACCATCTCGTTGGCCCTCAGCGTCGCGTAGATCGCCGCGGTGAGCTCGTCGCGGGTCAGCCCGACGTCGAGCATGATCGCCTTGGCGCCCTCGAACAGGCGGTCGAGGTGGCGGTCGAGGAACGCCGGATGGCCCGAGCGGACCCGCAGCCCCTCCCACACGCCGTCGCCGAGCACGAAGCCCGAGTCGAACACCGACACGACCGCTTTCTCGCGCGGAAGCAGCTCGCCGTTGACCCAGATGAGGATGCCGTCGTTGCGCGAGTCGTCCTCGAAGTCGTGCGTGCCGTGGGCCATGGCGAGAGCCTAGATGCGCGCCGTGGTCGCCGGATCGGCCTCGCCGCCGGAGTATCGGGCGAGGACGTCGGCGAAGACGTGCTCGCCGGAGCCGGCCGCCGCTGCGAAGAGTGTCATCGACGAGCGCAGCTTCAGCGCGTCGACGCTGCCGAGGACGGCGTCGGCGGTGCGGTCGCCGTCGAGCTCGAGGAGCGCGGCGGCGCACTCCCGCAGCCGCGGGCCGAGCACCGGGTGGGCCAGGTAGGCCCGCGCCTCGTCGAGGTCGGCGATCGCGTAGTGCTGCGAGGTCGGGCTATGGCCCAGCCCGGCGACCTGGGGGAACACGAACCACATCCAGTGGCTCGTCTTGCGGCCGGCCCGGAGCTCGGCCAGCGCGCGGTCGTAGGTGCCGCCGGCGTCCTGGGCGTCGGTGAAGCGGGACAGCTCGTGCGGGTCGCTCATGTCTCGAGATCTACCCCCGTCCCATCGTCTATGGTCGCTCGATGGGCGACCACGTGGTTGTGCTCGGTGCCGGATTCGGGGGGCTGGAGCTGAGCACCATGCTGTCGGAGGAGCTCGGCGAGGACGCCGGGGTCACGCTGATCGACAAGGGCGACGCGTTCGTCTTCGGCTTCTCCAAGCTCGACGTGATGTTCGGCCGCAGCGCGCTGGCGGACGTGCGGATGCCGTACTCGCACTTCGCCAAGGCGGGGGTCAAGCTCGTGCAGGAGACCGTGCTCGAGGTCGATCCCGTCACGCGCACGGTGCGCACCGATCGCGGGGTTCACGAGGCCGACGAGCTGGTCATCGCGCTGGGCGCCGACTATGACATCGCGGCCACGCCGGGCCTGGCGGAGGTGCGGCGCGGCGGCGAGTTCTACTCCGTCGCCGGCGCCGAGCGGCTCGCTCCCCAGCTCCAGGCGTTCAAGGGCGGCCACGCGCTGGTCGCCGTCGCCCACGCTCCGTTCAAGTGCCCTCCCGCTCCGAGCGAGTGCGCGCTGATGCTCGACGACCTGCTGACCGCCGGCGGGCGCCGTTCGTCCTGCGCGATCACGTTCGCCATGGCGCTGCCCTCCCCCGTGCCGCCGTCGCCGGAGATGTCCGAGGCGCTGCGCGAGGAGTTCGCCGGGCGCGGCATCGAGTTCCTGCCGTCCAAGCGCCTGGCGTCGGTCGACGACAGCGCGGGCGTCGCGCACTTCAAGGACGGCAGCGAGATCGCCTACGACCTCCTGCTCGCGGTCCCGCGCCACCGGGCGCCGGCGCTGCTGGAGGGCATGCTCGACGACGAGGGCTACGTGCCGGTCGACCCGGCCACGCTGCAGACCGCGTGGGACGGCGTGTACGCGATCGGCGACGTCGCCACCGCCGGCGTCCCGAAGGCCGGCGTCTTCGCCGAGGGCGCCGCCAAGGTCGTCGCCCGGTCGATCGTCGCGCGGCGCCGCGGCGAGCCTCAGCCCGGCCGCCACCTCGGCCAGGGCACGTGCTACATCGAGTTCGGCGCCGACCGCATCGCCAGCGTCGAGATCGACTTCCTCTCGGGCCCCGACAAGACCGGCCGCTTCAACCCGCCCTCGGCCGAGCAGCGTGCGCTCAAGGATCGCTTCGGCAGCGACCGCCGGGGGCGCTGGTTCGGGCTGTGAGCGGCTCGACCGGCAGTCCCGCCGCTCGCCACGCGCAGAAGCCGCCCTCGACGTCGCCCGCGCGAACGAAGCCGAGCTCGCGCAGGGTCGCTGCCGCCAGCGTCGACTGATAGCCCTCGTGGCAGAGCAGCAGGACCTCGTCCTCGAGCCCGCCGGCGTCGGGGTGGCGGTGGTCGGAGGCCGGATCGAGCCGCCACTCGAGCGCGTTGCGCGGCACCCAGAGCACGCCGGGGATGACACCGTCGCGCACGCGCTGCTCGCTGCCCCGGATGTCGATGATCTGCGCACCGCCGGCGAGTGCGTCGGCGGGTGTGCGGCGGTGGATCTGCTCGCGCGAGCGCTCGAGCAGCTCGTGCACGGTCAGGCGCATCGGTCCGAGTCTGGCATCGCCGCGCGGGAAACGTACGATCGCGGCCATGCCCTTCACGTTGCGCAACCTCAAGGCCGACGTCGACGACGTCGGGTCCAACTTCGACGGGTCGCCGGACCTCGAGTTCCGCCTGGCCGGCGATGCGCTCGAGCTGGAGCACTCGGGCCTGTCCTACCAGCGCATCCCGGCCGGCTACCGCTTCCCCTACGGCCACACGCACCGGACGCAGGAGGAGGTCTTCGTCGTCGTGCGCGGCGGCGGCCGGATGAAGCTCGACGACGAGATCGTCGAGCTCCGGGAATTCGACGCGGTCCGCGTCCCGCCCGGGACGTGGCGCGGCTACGAAGCGGGACCGGACGGCCTGGAGCTCCTCGTCATCGGCGCCCCGAGCCTCGGCGAGGGCCGGCGCGAGGATGTCGAGGGCGCGCGCGACTGGTGGGCTGGGTAGCCGGGCGCAGGCAGCTCAACCGCCGGCCGCGAGCGTCGTCTCCGCACTCGACCGCCCGAGGCCGAGTGGCCCGGGGCCCGTGGTCTTCAGGAGCAGCACCCCCCGCGGCGCGCCCTTGCGCAGCCTCCGGGCTCGGGCGTCGAGCACGATCGACGTCCTGTGTCGCCCCGTCGTCACCGTGGCGGACCGGCGCGCCAGCGCGGTGACGCGCCGTTTGCCCTTGACCGTGGAGCGCAGGCTCAGCACCCACGTGACGTGGCCCGCCTGGATGAAGCTCTGCGTGAAGCGGATCCGCCGGGCCGTCACGACGACGTTGGTGACATGGCGAAGGCTCTTGAGGGTCTCGGCGCCAAGGTCCGCCGAAGGTGTCGAACCGGGCGGGTCCCGATTCGGAGTCGGGGTCCCGGCCGGTGGGCGGGGCGACGGCTGGAGGATCAGACCGCCAGACGGCGGGGGGAGATCGCCGGCCACGCCGACCGCGGAGCAGCCGGCGCCACCGCTGACGGAGGGCACAGGGCCGACGCGCGCCCACCAGTGCGCCGTGGCCTTCCATGGGAAGACGAGGTCATGGCCGGCAGTCGACAGGACCTGACCGTCCGATTCGAACTCGACGGGCGAGGCGGGTGCGAGATCGGAGACCATGCGCGTCCCCGAGGCCGAGCCGTCGGTACCCCACAGCCCGCGGTGCTCGCCCGTGCCGGCGCGGAAGTACATCCCGCCGTCGAGTTCGGTCAGGTGGGTGATCGTCCCGCCCGGATTCGCCAGCGAGCCGGTGTGGGCGGCCGTGCCGTCACTGCACCACAGCTCGCCGCCGACGGGGAAGAACACCGCTCGGTCGGTGGCGGCAAGACCGGTCGACCCGGTCTGGTCCTGCGTCAACCGCAGACGCTTGGCCTCGCTCGCCGTCGGATCGATGCGCAGCAGTTCCACGTTGCGATCCCCGCCGTAGGTCCGCAGGAGCGCGTAGCCGACGTCGCCGACTACGGCCATCTTGATGGACCCGTAGTCCCCCAAACCGGTCCGTACCCGGACGGTCCCGCCCTCGGTCCCGTCCGTGCGCCAGAGGCCTTCACCGGCTCCGCTCCGCACCGCGAAGTACGCGTGGTCGTCGCCGGCGGCGAGGTCAGCCAGGTCGACGCCGCCGGACCCCGGCTCGATCGACCTGACCAGCCGCGTCCCGCCGGCGCTGCCGTCGCTGCGCCAGAGCTCGTAGCCCTGGTCAGGCCGTCGAGCGAGCAGCAGCAGCTGGCTGTGGGTCTTCCCGAGGATGGAGGCGTTCGAGCCCTCGGCCCCAGGCTCGATGTCGGCGACCTGCCGGGTCCCGTCCGTGGTCCCGTCGCTCGCCCAGAGCTCGTCGCCCGTCGTGCCGTCGTCGGCCCGGAAGTAGGTCGTGCCGTTGAAGGTCTCGAGCTTGACGATGTCGCTGCCCTGCGCCCCCGGCCGGATCTCGGACACCAGATGTGTCCCGCCGTCGGTACCGTCGGTCGTCCACAGCTCGCTGTTCGTCTCGCTGGTTCTCCCGGGGAACAGGGCCTGGCCACCGAGAACGGCGAACTGCGCGCCGGGAACGACGTCGCCGACCGTACGGACTTGGTCGCCGTCGTCGATGAACAGGCGCGTACCCAGGTACCGAGCGTCGGCGGCGAACAGCGCCTTGCCGCCGATGTCGGCGCTCTTGCCGTGGACCGTGGCGTCGTCGGACTCGGTGTCGATGTCGGCGAGGGGCACCGTCCCGGCGAGGGTGCCGTCGGTGATCCACGGCTCGCTGCCCGTTGTTCCATCGTTGCCGTCGAAGAGCAGCTCCCCGTGGCTGACGCTGAGGTGCCTCGGGACCCAGGTGGTCAGCTGGAAGGTCCCGGCGGGCGTGCCGTCGCTGCGCCAGAGACCCCGATTCCCCGCGGACCCCGCGTCGAACGAGATGTAGAGGTCGCCGCCGACGGCGACCATGGGGGGCGCGTCGTAGTACCGCGCCGCGGGGATGGTGGCCACGGACGCGGTGCCGCCGTCCGTGCCATCGGACCGCCACACCGTGGAGCCGACGAGGAACAGCATCTCGTCCTCCGCATCCAAGGGAGCGCTTGGGCTGTTCGGGTAGTCCGGTCCGAAGTCGTGCACCTTCCAGGTGCCGCCGGGGGTGCCGTCGCTGCGCCACAACCCGTGGTCCGCGCCGAAGTACGCGATGCCATCGACGACCGAGACCTCGTCGGGCTCGAGGTCGCCCAGGAAACTCGTACCGGCGGGCGTGCCGTCGGTCGTCCACAGCTCGCGGCTGTGGTCAACGGGGTCGAGCCGCTGGAACAGGGCGCCGGCGCCGAGCGGCGTGATGTCCGTGCCGTTGGCGGGTCCGAAGTCGGTCAATGCAACCGTCCCGGCGCTCGTCCCGTCCGACCTCCACACCTGGCACCCGCACACCGAGGCGTTGGTGGCGAAGTAGAGCGAACCATCCCCTGACGGAGCGAACAGCCACGGGTCTGTCCCAAGCGGGAATGTCCGCAGGAGCACGCTCGCGCCCAGCGACGAGTGCGTCGCCCACAGCTTCGTGTCGTACGCCGGCGTCCTCGACAGGACGTAGGTGGTGTCGCCGGATACCACCACCGAGCTCGGGGTCTCACCGCCCGGCAGTGCACCGCTCGTCGTCCCGGTGCCGCCCAGGGTCCCGTCCGTGCTCCAGATCGACGTGACCACGGAGTTGTTCTGATCCACGGTCCCATCCCAGGCCGCGAAATAGAGCCGGGACCCGGCCGCCACGAGCAACGAGGGGGAGCTGAGAACCCCACTCCCCGTCCCCGGGTTGACGTCGACGAAGAGCTCGGTGCCACCGGGGCTCCCGTCCGTCCGCCACAGCTCGTTTCCATGGTCCACG
Source organism: Solirubrobacteraceae bacterium (assembly GCA_045805505.1). Classification (GTDB taxonomy): domain Bacteria; phylum Actinomycetota; class Thermoleophilia; order Solirubrobacterales; family Solirubrobacteraceae; genus BP-464. The sequence goes on along the minus strand of JBJMLA010000143.1, from coordinate 33,021 downwards.
TCGGTCGCGAAGAAGTAGCTGTAGCCGCCGAGGCTGACCGCGGTGCCGGCGACCGAGCCGAGCGAGATCGGGCTGAGCGGCGACAGCGACTCCGGCAGCAGAGCGGCCTGGGCGACCGGCACGGATGCCCCCAGCCCCAGGAGCACGCCGAGCAGCATGCAACGGCAGGCCCCGCGCACGGATATAGGCCCGAGGCGGGTCATGCTTGAGAACTCTGAAGTGGTGCGGGCTCGTTTGCCATCGCCCATTCGTCCAGCGCGCGGGCCTGCTGCTCGCACAGCGAGCGCCTCCAGGCCGCCCGGCGCGCGGTCGCCGATCCGGCTGAGGCGACGCGCTTGCGCGGAAAAGCCGCCGAGCGGACTCGAACCGCTGACCCCTTCATTACGAGCTCGATCGCTCGCGAATCAGAGTCACACCATGTCTCCGTGGATCCGGCAAAGCCTCTGCAAACCTTGACGGTTTGCAGATTGGACATGACGTGAGTGTACCTGAGGAAACCGGCGTTCCGGACCCAAAACCGGACCCAATGAGGTGGCGCCAAGCTGCAGGATGAGTATCGATTGGTGAAGAATCCCGCACCATGCCAACCGAGCCTGTGCTCTGGGTCCGCGAGGACCACACCAAGGCCAAGCACGAGCTGCTGCTCGCGTTCTTCAACAAGTGGGTGAGCATTCACTCGGAGCACTTCACCGTCCGCCGCGGCGGACTGGTTCGGGTTTATGACGGCTTCGCTGGCCCGGGGGTCTACGAGGGCGGCGAGGCCGGTTCGCCGCGCATCATGCTCGAGGCGCTCCTCAGTAACCCCAACCTCCTTGCTCGGTGGACTGAAGTCACGTACGAGTTCTCGTTCGTTGAACAGGACCCACGACGGGCAAAGCGACTCACGGAGGAACTTGAAGCCCTCGAAGCCGCCGCGCGTAGCGACGGACGGTGGACAGACCGCGTCACGTGGTCAGTGACTTGTGGCCGATATGAGGAGCACGTTCCGCAACCAGTCCAGGGCCTCTCGGCGCTATTTCTCTTCCTCGATCCGTTCGGCTACAGCCACGCGCCAATGACGCTGACGACCGAGCTCGTTCAGCAGCCGAAGAGCGACACGTTGATCTTCCTTCCGCTGAGCTTCGTCAACCGCTTCGCCGGTCGGGAGGGACAGGAGACTGCGCTCGACCGGTTCTTCGGAACGTCTCGCTGGCGCGAGGTGCCGGACGGCCCCGGTCGGCCTGCCGCGCTCCTTGATCTGTTCCAAGAGCAGCTCGCTGAAGCCGGGCTCGGTTGGACGGGCAGGTTCCGCTTGAAGCCGCCTGAGGCCGGCAACGAGTACTTCATCGTGGGGGCCTCGGGACACCCTTCGGGCTACGAAAGCATCAAGGAGGGGTTCTGGGCGGTCGACGCTGTGCACGGAGAAGGTTTCGTCTCCTCTCGGCCTGCCCCGGAGGGACAGCAGGCGTTGGACATTGAGTTTGCCGACCCGAAGCCCGACACTGGCGAGCTATTGCTAGGTCTCAAGACACTCTTCGGTGATGCTCCGTTCACCGTCGAAGAGGCGCTCGAGTACACCCAGACCACCAAGTATCTGAAAACGCACCTCAAGCGGATGACGCTCACTCCCGCGGCGAAACGCGGCGATCTCGAGGTCAAGCGCCCGCCCGGGGTAAAGCAATTTCCTGAAGGCCGCGGGATCACCTTGCGTTTCGTCCGATGACTAACCGAACATATGTTCGGTGAACTGCAGGACACCGACGCGACTAAGAGAACGGAACACCATGGCTCAGGCGAGCAGCATCGAATGGACGGAGGCGACCTGGAACCCGGTCACCGGTTGCACGCAGGTCAGTCCAGGATGCGCGCACTGCTACGCGAAGACGTTTGCTGAGCGGTGGCGCGGGATCCCCGGACACCCGTACGAGCAAGGCTTCGACCTGCGCCTCTGGCCGGAACGACTGGAGGTTCCGCTCCGTTGGCGCAAGCCGAAGACCATCTTCGTAAATTCGATGTCAGACCTCTTCCACGAGGACATCCCCCTGGAGTTCGTGGAGCGCGTCTTCAGCACGATGCGAGAGGCGCACTGGCACACCTTCCAGATCCTCACGAAGCGCCACGAGCGACTCGCTGAGCTAGCCGACCATTTCGATTGGCCCGCAAACGTCTGGATGGGTGTGACCATCGAGAATCGACGGTTCGTGCACCGTGCCGACGCGCTGCGCACTGTGCCGGCCGCGGTGAGATTCATTAGTGCGGAGCCGCTCCTGGGGCGGCTGGAGGGCCTGGATCTGTCCGGCATCGATTGGCTGATAGCCGGCGGCGAATCCGGCCCGAAGAACCGTCGCGTTGACCCTGACTGGATTCGAGAATTGCGCGACCTCTGTGCCGACAGCGGCACCGCATTCTTCTTCAAGCAATGGGGTGGCCACCGCCCCAAGTCGAATGGGCGCGAACTCGACGGCCGGTTGTGGAGTGAGTATCCGGTTGCCAAGTTGAACGCCGCGCTGGCAGCCGTCTAGCTGCGCCCGCAAGGCACTCACATCCCGAAATCCATGCCGAGGTCGTCGGCGGGGTTGGGCGGCTCGCGAGTCGGCCCTCGCTCCGGCGGAAGGTTGGGATCGGAAAGCAGGTCGTGTGCCCGTTGCCGCATCTCCTCGGTGACGGTCCCGGCGGGTTCGAGCGGTGCGAGTGTGAACTCGATCGCGAGTTCGTGCCGGCGGGTGTCCTCCATGGCGTCGGTGAGGTGGAGCTTGAGCTCCTCGGGTTCGTTGAGCGGCGACGGCTCACGGTTGATGTAGGGCTTGGGCGCAGCGATGTAGAAGCGGGCTTCGTCCCGGTGGCGCGAAAGGGCTGTGTAGCCCCACTCGCGGTAGGCCTCTTGGCTGCCGAGGACGAACGCTTTGTCGAAGGTCGCGCCTTCGGCTTTGTGGGCGGTGGTGGCGTAGCCGTGGTCGACGTGGCCATCTTCGATGAAGGTGCGAGGGAGGCGGAGTTCGTTGCCTTTGTCGGTCTTGATGTCGAGGTGCTCGTCGGTAACGGCGAGGACTTGGGCGCGATCGCCGTTGATGACGCCGAGGCGCTTGTCGTTTCTGCCGATGACGATTTCGTCGCCCGTGGCGAAGGCCTTGTCGCCAATTTGGACGTCGTGGCCTTCGAGGCGCCCGGCGTCGCGCATCTGCTGGCGGCCGCGCTGGTTGAGGTCGGTGACGTCGGCGCGGCGCATGGCGATCATCCGGGCGTCGGCTCTGGCGCGCTTGGCCTCCCACCAGTCCAGGGTCAACTTTTGGCGAAGCGCCGGCGCGGTGTCGGCGGTCTCGACGCGGCCGTGGTCGACGTAGGCCTCGGCCCAGTCGGCGGGCTTGCCGTCACGCAGAGCGTTGAGGGCACGGCGGTCCCAGTCGCGATCCTGGCGGCGGACCTCGGTGAGCTCGACGGCGCCAGCGATCGGCGATGACGCGGAAGCCGCCGCCGGCTTCGATCTCGGGCAGCTGGCGATCGTCGCCGACGAGCAGCAGCTTGGCGCCCGCCTGCTCGGTGATGTCGGCGAGCAGCTTGAGGTCGCGGACACCGACCATGCCGGCCTCGTCGACGATCAGCACCGAGTCGGGTTGGAGTTGATGCCCTCGCTCGAGGCGTTGCTTGAGCTTGGCGATGGTCTCTGTCTAGATGCCGCCCTGCTCTCGTAACTCGCGCGCTGCTTGGGCCGAGAGTGCGCAGCCGATCACTTGTTTGCCGCTGGCTTGCCACGCCTCGCGGGCAGCGTCGAGCGCGAACGTCTTGCCGGTGCCCGCTGGGGCGCGCAGCACCTCCACCCCGCGCCCCCACGTGATCAACTCGCGCACCGCTCGCTCTTGCTCGCTGCTGAGTCCTCGGCCACCGATTGCCTTCTCCACGTGTTCGGGCTCAGCTCTGGCGACATCGAGGTCTTGGCGGCGTCTGACGTTGTCGAGAAGTCCGCGTTCGAGATCGAGCTGCGCCTGCGTCGTGTAGCGGGTGCCCGCAGGATCCGGGATCCGGACGATTTCTTCGCGGGCGAGGAGCTGATCGGCTTGCGCCTCGACGTCGGCGATCGATGCGATGCCATCGGGGTGGGCTTCACAGAGCGCCTGCAGGACCTCGCGGCGCGTGAACGTCGCGCTCTTCTCGGTCAGCTTGAGCAGGTCGATCTCGCTCGGTGCGACGTGCTCGCGCCACCGCCGGGTCAGGAGCTGCTCGACGCGCTCCTGCGTCAAGCCGTGTTCGGCCGCCCGCGCGCGCCACTGCTCCTTGAGCCGAGCGAACGGCGTGCTGAGGTCCTTGCGCTTGCGCGTCTCCAACGCCGCCGCATTCCCGGCAGCCAGCGAATGCGAGCCATGAAGCTCGAGTTGCTCGAGGATCTCCGCCCGTCGCCGCGAGAAGTGCTCGATCAGCTTCCGCGAGAACCCGTGCAACTCAGCCGCCCCCTTGTGAACCGGACCCCACCGAGCGCCAAGCCGCTCCGCCACCTCGTACCGGAGCCGCGCCTGGTAGAGGTAGCCGGCGGTTTTCGCGTGCCGATACAGCGGCCGAGCATCGAGCGCCGTCCACCGCCCGTCTTCGCCGAGCGTGCGGTTGGAGACCACCACGTGGGTGTGCAGCAGCGGGTCTCCCGCCCGCGAGGTGCGGTGATCGAACGCCGCCGCCGCGAACCCCGCGCCCTTGATCACCGACAGGCCGCCCTTACCGCGACGCGCCCGGCACGCGCGTTGCTCCAGGTAGCCGAGCGCATCCGTCAATGCCCGCTCATGACACTCGCGCAGCATTCGCGCGGTCCAGGGATCGCCGATCGCGAACGCCAGCCCCACGCTCTTCGGCGCATTGAACGTGAGATCGAACCCGGCGACCGCTCCCTCCTCAATCGGCCGGCCGAGTAGCTCCCCCGACGACGGGTCCTCACCGGACAGCAGGTGACCGACCTGACCCTCGATGACCTCACCGGCCAAGCCGAGGCGCTCGGCTCCAGCACCCACCCACTGGCCGGGCCGCTCGCCCTCGCCGGCGTAGTAATCCTCCCGTCCGAGCGCGACCGCATCTTCGTAGTAGCGGCCCGCACCGGGCCCCGCAGCGAGCTTGCCGACAGAGAGCATCTGCCCTTGACGTCGCGCGAGGAGCGAAGCACCCCCCTGTGGGTGCACCTGTGTGCTGGGCTGTTGGCTGTGGCGCTAGCTGAGGGTCTTCTGTTCGGTAGGCGCTGGCTCTGGGAGCCCTGGGGCTGGAAGTCGTGTCAGCCGTGGCTCTTGACTCAGGTACTGAGCGGTGCCCGTGTGCTGCTGAGAGTTCTAGGTCGCTTGGGGGTCGCAGACCTAGGGGTCTATTGGTTTGTCCTGAGACCTGCGAGCTACTAGACCTCGAGGTAGGTGAACCGCACGTCGCCGACGCGGACCTCGTCTCCGTGCATGAGCTCGGTTCGATCGACGCGCTCGTCGTTGAGGTAGGTGCCGCCGGCGCCGCGATCGTGCAGCAGGATCACGCCGACAGGGGTGCTGAGCAGCAGGGCGTGGCGGCCAGAGACGCTCTGGTCGTCGAGCTGGAGGTCGGTCCCCGGACGGCGTCCAAGCCGGGTGATCGGGGCGTCGAGCGGCAGATAGCGGCCGTCCCCGAGATCCAGGACCGGGCCTCGGCACTCGTCCAGGCGATCGAGGGTCCGGCGGCGAGTGGTGTAGGTGATGCAGGTGGTAGCGGTCATGAGGCAAGCATCGGGCGTCGCCGTGTGAGATACATGGGTCTCGGCTGGGGAGTTCCTGGGGCCGACTCATTCGAAGCCTTCTGCCTGGATCGCCGACGCCGGCACGCCAAGTCCGAGCACGCTCGCCGAGATCTCGTCGACCATCGCGGGCGGCCCGCAGATGAGCGCGCTCCACGCGGTGATGTCCTCTGGCGCGTAGCGGCGCAGGAGGTCCTGGTCGACCCGCCCCTCCTCGCCCTGCCAGCCGGGCTGGGGACGGGATAGCACGTGGACGACGCGGAGGGCCGGGAGTCGGTGCTCGAGCTCGGAGAGCTCCTCGCGGAAGGTGACGTCATGCCAGTGACGGCTGCCGTAGAGCAGGAGATGGGGGCGATGGTCCCCGCGTTCGGCGGCGGTGCGCAGGACGCTCATCGCCGGGGTGATGCCGATGCCCGCCGCGAGCAGCAGACGGCCGCGACCGCCGCGCCTGTCGTGAGCGGCCTCGCCGTGGGGACCATCGACGAGCACCTCCTCGCCGGCGCGCAGCTCGGCAATGGAGGCGCTGAAGTCCCCGAGGGCCTTGACAGTGAACGACGGCGAGTCCGGCCGTTCCGCGCTCGAGCTCAGCGTGAACGGGTGGTCGTCGAGGCTGTACGGGGCGTGGGCCGGGCGCAGGCGCGCGAACTGCCCAGGGCCGAAGCGCAGACCGCGGTGGCCGTCGGCGGTGAGCTCGAGCGTGACGGCGTTGCCGCGCTCGGGGTGGACGGCCTTGATGCGGTAGGGACGCAGTGCGGTCGCATACGGCCGCCCGACCCGCGCCCAGAAGAGCGCGACCATCGCGCCCAAGGTCAGGATGAGCACGACTTCGCGCACCAGCGGAAGCGACGTGTAGGCATGGACCGAGACGACGTGCACGAAGGACGCTGCGATAACGAGGCTGGTGAGACCGAGGTGCAGCCCCCGCCAGCGCTCATAGCTGAGGTTCAGGCGCGCCCGGGCCACCGACGTCCACGCCAGGCCGATCAGCCCGAGGAGGGCGAGGATCCCGGCACGTGCGCGCCCGGGTGCCGTGCCGATGTCGAACAGGGCGAGTCGGCCGGGGTCGTCGGCCACCAGGATCACGACGTGACCGACGACGAGCAGCAGCACCGCCATGCCGGCCTGGCGGTGCAGGGCCAGGATTCGGCGCAGCCCGAAGTGCAGCGTGGTCGTCGCCCAGCGGCCGGAAGCGATCACCTGCAGGGCGATCATCGAAAGAGCTACGAACCCGATCGCGTCGGCAAAGACCACGATCCGGCCCTGCGCCCCAGGCTTGACGGTGCCGATCGTCAGGGCGAGCGGCGCCAGGATGACGACGGCGTACAGACCGAGCAGCAGCGTGCGACCGAGCGATCCTCCGCCGGCCGGGGCGGCCGCGATATGCCGGCGGTCGCCGTCCATGATTTAGCGGCCGCGCCCGCGACCGCCACCTCGTCCTCTGCCGTCCCGGTTGACGACGAAGCCGGCGTCGTCATCGTCGCCACGGAAGCCGACTTCGTCCGTCGCGACCGGAGCGGCGGCGTCTATGACCGGGGCGGTAGCGGCCTGCTGAGCTGGCGCCTGCGAAGACGGCGCGGTTCCGGCGTTCGAGGAAATGGCGACGGCTCCCGACGCAGAGATTGCGAGCGCGAGCAGCCCGGCCAGGAGGCCGCGGTGGTTGGAGCGGGGCATGCGTCCATGCTGGGGGCGTGGCCTCAGCTTTGGCTGGGGCACGGCTGAGAGTTTCTGAGAGCGACGTCCTGAGCTTCGCCCGACGCGGGCAGCGCCACGCGGAAGATCGCGCCGCCGCCCTGGGCGTTGCGCGCCGAGACGACCCCCCGGTGGGCCTGGACGATCTCGGCGACGATCGCCAGTCCCAGGCCCGCGCCGTCCTTCCCGCGCTCGCGACCGCCCTCGGCCCGCCAGAAGCGCTCGAAGAGCACTGAGGGATCAGCGTCCGGCAGGCCCGGTCCGTGGTCACGGACCTCCACCAGGACGTGCCCGTTCTCGCGCGATGCCGTGACCTCGACCGGGGTGCCGTCCGGGGTATGGACGAGCGCATTGCGGACGAGGTTCGCCAGCACCTGCTGGAGCTGGTTAGGGTCCCCGACCGCCAGCACATCTCCGTTCACGACGGCCTCGATGCGCCGGTCGGGCGCTGCGGCTCGCGCATCATCGGCGGTGTCGCGAGCGAGGTCCCCGACGTCGACCGGCACGTGCGGAGCACCTGAGACCTCGTCCAGGCGCGCCAGGGTGAGCAGATCCTCGACGAGCACCCCCATGCGCGTGGTCTCGCTCTCGATGCGGTCCATCGACCGCGCCAGATCGTCGGGTTCGCGTGTCGCGCCCATGCGGTAGAGCTCGGCATAGCCCCGGATGGACGCCAGCGGGGTGCGCAGCTCGTGCGACGCGTCGGCCAGGAAGCGCCGTAGGCGGTCCTCGCTCGCCTGCCGCTCGGCGAAGGCCTTCTCGAGCCGGTCGAGCATCGAGTTCAACGCCGTGCCGAGCCGGCCGACTTCGGTGCGCTGGTCGGTGGAGGTGATCCGGTGCGAGAGGTCGCCGCCGGCGATCAGGCCTGCGGTCCCGGCGATCCGGTCGAGCGGACGCAATCCCACCCGAACGACGATCCAGGCCACCAGACCGAGGGCCAGCAGCACGCCGACGAGCACCAGTCCTTCGACCACCAGGAGGCGGTACAGCGTCTCCTCGGTGTCCGAGAGCGGGATCGCGACGATGGTGGTGCCCGAGCTGAGCGGATCGGCCACCGCAATCAGGCGATAGCCCGCGCCGTTGCTGCCGTCGACGGTCATCGTCTCGCCCAGCGGCACGTCGGTCGGGATCTGCGGCTTGGCCGTGATCGTGTCGCCGTAGCTGACGACGACCTCGCCCAGGACCTGTCCGGCGCTGTCGCGCCGCTGGCCGTAGGTGCCGGGCGGCAAGTTGATCCCATGCTCCGATCCGCGGCCGTCGGGCCCACGGTCGTCCGACGGTCCGATGCCGTCATCGGCCAGGACATGGGTCATCGCGGCCGGCGAGTTGCGCAGCTGCTGGTCGACACGATCGAGCAGGAACGAGCGCTGTTCGGCGTAGGTGATGGCGGCGAGCAGGATCAGTCCCAGCGTGGTGATCGCCAGGACGCTGGCGATCAGCCGCGCCCGCAGTGACCGCATCATGCGCGCGCGGGCCGCAGGACGTACCCGACCCCCCGCACGGTGTGGATCAGCGCCGGGCCTCGGGAGTCGACCTTCTTGCGCAGGTAGCTGACGTAGGTCTCGAGGATGCGCGCGTCGCCGCCGAAGTCGTAGTTCCAGACGTGCTCGAGGATCTGCAGACGCGTCAGGGCGCGGCGCGGGTTGAGCATGAAGTACCGCAGCAACCGGTACTCGGTGGCGGTCAGGTCGATGGGCTCGCCCGCGCGTGTCACCTCGTGGGCGTCGTCGTCGAGTTCGATGTCCTCGAAGACCAGCCGGCCGCTGGTTGCCACGTCGCTCGTGCGCCGCAGGACCGTCCGGGCACGGGCCATCAGCTCCTCGAGGCTGAACGGCTTGGTGACGTAGTCGTCACCGCCGATCGAGAGGCCGCGGATCTTGTCGTCGGTCGCGTCACGGGCGGTCAGGAAGATGATGGGCACGCGTGCCTGCTGCGCACCGAGCCGCCGCGCCACCTCGAAGCCCTCCATGTCGGGGAGCATCACGTCGAGCAGCACCAGGTCGGGACGGAAGCTGTCGACGGCGGCAATGGCGTCATGGCCGGTGCTGGTCGACTCGACGTCGAAGCCCTGATGACGGAACGCCATCGAGACGACGTCGTTGATGTTGGGCTCGTCGTCGACGACGAGGACGCGCGTGGTCGCTTCCACGGAGCTCATAGCGAGGTCACCAGGGCAGCCGTTGTGTCGCTGCGGCGCGGCGACGTCGGGGCCTGCCACGTCTTCTGAATCGCCGGCTTGTGGATCGGCGGCTGGGACGGAGGCGAACCTGCCGACGCTGCCAGGACGGGGACGGGAGACATGAAGATGCTCGTCGCCGCGATGACAGCGGCGGTGAGGAGCCGGGGCTTGAAGGAGGTCATGGGCACCATCGTGGAAGGCCGACATTGGAGGTTCCTGGGGAGGACCTGGGGTCTTCCTCAGGCTCCGTAGAGCGCCACGGTGATGAGGGCAGGGGCGCAGACGCAGAGGCCGCAGAGCGCTGCGAGCAGGATCTCGATGCTCAAGGGAAGTGCCGTCGTGTGCTTGAAGGGGCTCATGTCCGGGGCATCGGCTCGCCGGTCGAGATCTCGCTCTGCATCCGCTGAGAGGACGCCGAGAAGCGGGCTCACCTGATTCCCAGGTTCGTCTCGCGGCGCTCCCAGGAGCCGATCGCATCATGCGGCCATGCCCACCCCAGCCCGAACCCGGCAGGTCCACGTCGAACACGTGATGGGCACCGCCGTCAGCATCGACCTGCGCACCGGAGCCGGAGCCGCCGGGATGATCGAAGAGACGGTGCGCTGGCTGCATCACGTCGACGCGACCTTCAGCACCTACAAGCCCGACAGCGTGATCAGCCGGATCGGCCGCGGCGACATCGCGCCGGCCGACTGCGACGCCGACGTGCGCTTCGTCTACCACCAGTGCGAGTGCCTGCGCGGCCAGACGCACGGCTACTTCGACGCCTGGGCCTCGGGGTCGTTCGATCCCTCGGCCTACGTCAAGGGGTGGTCGCTGCAGCGCGCGGCGGACCGCATGACCTACGTCGGCATCGAGGACTTCTGCCTCACCGCCGGCGGTGACGTGGTCACCCGGGGCTCGTCCGTGGACGGCGTGCCCTGGCGCGTCGGGATCCAGCACCCGCTCGACCGCGCGGCGACCGCCGCGCGGATCGAAGCGTCTGATCTCGCCGTCGCGACCTCGGGCGCCTACGAGCGCGGCGACCACGTGCTCGACCCGGTCACCGGCCGGGTTCCGCGTGGCGTGCTGTCGGTCACCGTCGCCGGGCCCGACCTGGGAACCGCTGACGCGCTGGCCACCGCGGCGTACGCCATGGGCGCCGACGGCCCCTCGTGGACGCTCGGGCTCGGGTGCTATGAGGCCATGACCATTCTCAGCGACGAGACCGTCCTCTGCACCCCCGGCTTCGACGAGCTGCTCGCATGAGCGGCTCGCTGTGGACCGACGCCCCTTCCGTCACCTCGGCCCGCGCCACGAGGCCCGCCCGCGCTGAGGCTCCGGCCCCACTTGGCCGCAAGCGCTCGCGGGTGGCCGACGGTCTGGCCGCGCTAGCCGGCCTGGGCCTCGGCATCACGCTCGCCCTCGGCATCAGCGCCGAGAGCGCCGGCTCGCTGGCCGCCCCGGGCGGCGTCGCAACCGCAGCCGGCCGCCTGACCGGGCTCGCCTCGGCCTACGGCATGGCCGTCGTGGTGCTGCTCGTGGCCCGCATTCCCGCGCTCGAGCGCGCAGTGGGCCAGGACCGTCTCGCGTCATGGCACCGGCGTCTCGGGCCATGGCCGCTGTTCCTCCTCGTCGGCCACGGGGTCTTCACCACGATCGGCTACGCCCACGCGGCCAGGGACGGCCTCCTGCACCAGTTCGGCCAACTCCTGTGGACGTACCCGGGCGTCCTCGCCGCCACCGCAGGCTTCCTGCTGCTCATCGCCGCCGGCGTGACCTCCTATCGCAAGGCCCGGCGCCGCATGGCCTACGAGACGTGGTGGACGGTCCACCTCTACACCTACCTCGCGCTGTTCCTGTCCTTCTCGCACCAGATCGGCACGGGCGCGTCGTTCGTCGGGCATCCGATCGCGACCGCGTTCTGGTGGGCGCTGTGGGTCGGCACGCTGGCCGCCGTCGTCGGGTGGCGCGTGGCGCTGCCCGCGTGGCGGTCGGCGCGTCATGGGCTGCGCGTCGAGCGCGTCGACGTCGAGAACGACACCGTCGTCTCGGTCACCTTGCGGGGCCGCGGCCTGGACCGGCTGAACATCGCCGGCGGCCAGTTCCTGCAGTGGCGCTTCCTGACCCCGGGCATGTGGTGGCAGGCGCACCCCTATTCGCTCTCGGCCAGCCCCACGGACCGCCGGCTGCGCATCACGGTCAAGGATCTCGGCGACCACAGCCGGGCCCTCGCGACGCTCAAGCCCGGGACGCGGGTGGCGTTCGAAGGCCCCTACGGCACGTTCACCACCGCGAGCCGTCAGGACGACCGGGTCCTGCTCGTTGGCGCCGGCGTGGGATCCGCTCCGATCCTCGCCGTGCTGCAGGACCTGCCCGACGGCGCGGACCCCATCGTGGTGCTGCGCGCTTCGAGCCGCTCCGAGCTCGTCCTCCGCGACGAGATCGCCGACGAGACCCATCGCCGCAACGGCAGGCTCTTCGAGCTTCCCGGGTCGCGGTCGACGCACCCGCTCAACGCCGACAGCCTGCGCATGATCGCCCCCGACCTGGAGCGCCGCGACGTCTACATCTGCGGCCCCGAGGGGTTCACCTCGGACCTCACTTCCACCCTCCGCGACGCAGGCCTTCCTGCCGAGCGGCTGCATTACGAATCGTTCGCCTTCTAGGAGACGTAGCCCCATGCAACGCGCACCCCTCGTCCTCGGAGCCACGGTCGGCGGCCTCGCTGCCGTCCTCGGGTTTCACGTCCACACGCCCAGCGTCAGCGGCGCGACCGCAGCCGCCACCGCGACGACGACCACGTCTTCGACGATGACGGCCTCCTCCTCCTCGTCCTCGTCGACGTCGTCGAGCTCGGATACCCAAACCGCGACGGGCGACGCCATTGACACCCAGTACGGCCCGGCCCAGGTCAAGGTCACCGTCAAGGACGGCAAGATCGTCAACGTCGAGGCGATCCAGCTGCAGAGCAACGACCCCAAGTCCGTCGAGATCTCCTCCTACGCAGCACCGCTGCTGCGCCAGAGCGCTCTGGACAGGCAGAGCGGCGACATCGATGCCGTCAGCGGCGCGTCCTACACCAGCGAGAGCTACAAGGAATCGCTGCAGTCGGCCCTCGACAAGCTGGGCTTCGCGGCCTGAACTCAGCCCACTCTCAGCATTCCCTGGGCTGATTCGCGCACCGCCCGCCGATGCTGACTTCAGAACGCAATACCAACCCGGAAGGAAGTCCCCCTTGCTCAGCAGCACCACCCTCAAGAAGTCCGCCACCACCCTCGCCGCCATGGCGGCCCTCGGTCTCGGCGGCAGCGCCATCGCCGGCGCGGCAAGTACGTCGAAGTCGGGAAGCTCGTCGAAGTCGAGCACGGCTCGCTCGCAGAACGACACGCTCTCCGCGGAGAACGCGGCGAAGGTCAAGGCTGCGGCATTGGCCAAGGTTCCCGACGCCACCGTGCTTCGCACGGAGGCCGGCGGCCCCTACGGCACGCCGTACCACGCGCACATCAAGGCGGCCGACGGCACGCTGAAGGTCGTCACCGTCAACGCCGCGTTCGAGGCCGTCGACGTCGTCGCCGACCAGAGCGGCGGCCGCGGGGGTCGCGGCGGACGGCACGGCGGTCACGGCGGTCCCGGGAACCATCAGGCCGAGACGGCGCTGACCGGTGACACCAAGGACAAGGTCGAGGCAGCCGTCAAGGCCAAGTACCCGGACGCCACGATCCTGCGCACTGAGACCAACACCGACGGCAGCGCGCCGTACGAGTCTCACATCACCACCGGCGGGAAGGAGCTCGAGGTCCAGGTCAGCAAGGACTTCGAGGTCGTCGCCTCCAACGCGGGGCACTCGCACCCGTAGGTGCTGGCAACACCCGGAAGGATCCGAGAGGCCCCGCTGCGCGGGGCCTCTCGTCGTTCCGGAGGCTCCAGCGACCGCAGGACCCAGTCGATCCTCAGGCCCTCCCGTGCCGGCTCTGAGGGCGGTGAAGAACCCTCTGATGTGTTGTGACCATCAGACAAAGGAGGTACGGGATGCATGACCGCATCCGCAACGCCCTGCTCGGCCTCGCGGCCGGCGGAGCGCTCGCCGCAGGCGGGACAGCGCTGGCCGACGCGGCCACGACCGACTCGAGCCCGGCGACGGGTACGAGCGGCACGGCCGCGCCGGCGCAGGTCGACACCGCGGCCCAGCCGCGCGACCGTGACGGGGACGGGAAGCTGTGCCCCGAGGACGGCGCCGGCGACGCAACGCAACAGCAGGAGGCGCCCGCCACTCCGACCACCACGTCACCCGACGTGTAAGTCGGTATCGGGATTCACCGCGCAGCAGGAGAGCCGGGTCCGCCTCGCGGGCTCGGCTCTCGGCGTTCGTCTGGGCCGCGCACCCTCCGAGCTTTGTTAGGGTGCCCTAACGATGAGCACCCGGAGACGACGCATGTCCGTATGGGCGGCGATCACCGTAGTGATCGCCGGCCTGGTCTACCTGATGGCGACGGCCTCGACCGGACCGGTCGACCCGACCGAGGTGCGCACCTCGCACGGGACCGCGGTCGTGAACTCCGCGATCATCGTGTTCCGCGAGGGCCTCGAGGCGGTGCTCATCTTCGCGGCCGTCACCGCGAGCTTCCTCGGCGCCAACCGCAGCCGCCGCCGGCCGGTCGTCGCGGGCGCCGCGCTGGCCTTCGCCGCGAGCGTTTTGGCGTGGTTCCTGGTCCAGGCGCTGCTCGACGCGGCCTCGCCGCTGGGCCCCCGCCTTGAGGCGATCACCGGCTTCATCGCCGTCATCGTCCTGCTGATCGTCCTCAACTGGTTCGTCCACAAGGTCTACTGGAGCGAGTGGATCGGCCGCCACCATCGCCAGCGCCGCAAGCTGCTGGCGCAGACGGGCATCGCCGCCACCGTCGGCCTGGTCGCGCTGGGCTTCACCATGGTCTTCCGTGAGGGCTTTGAGGTCGTGCTCTTCCTGCAGAACCTCGAGCTCAAGACCGACGGCACCACGGTGCTCGAGGGCGTGCTCCTCGGCCTGGCCGGCACCGCGGTCGTGGGCCTGCTGACCTTCTGGCTGCACCAGAAGCTCCCGTACCGCCGCATGCTCGTGCTCACCGGCGTGCTCGTCGGCTTCGTCCTCTGCGTCATGATCGGCGGCACCGCACTGACCTTCCAGGAGCTCGGCTGGCTGCCCGCGCACGCGACGCCGTTCACCGTTCCGGGCTGGATGGGCAGCTGGTTCGAGATGTACTCCACGTGGGAGACCCTCGGCGCCCAGGTCCTCGCCGGCCTGTTCGTCGTCGGCAGCTACCACGTCGCGCGCGAGCTGAAAGTCAAGCGCCCGCAGCGCCAGGGCGAGCAGCCCGCCGTGCGGGCCTCCGCGCCGCCGACCACGGCGTCACTGCCGCAGTTCGGCGCACCGGAACTCGCCTGACGCAGTCGACGTAGCGCGCGTCTCAGCCTCCTCTCAGCGTCGCTTCAGGGGACGTTGACCTTGCGCCGTCACCGTGGTCGGCGTGACCTCCACGAAGACTCCCAAGCACCTCTGGTCCGGCGATTGGCGCGAAGTCGAGCGGCAGCCGACCACCGGCGCACCCGGCCTCGCCGCCGATGAATTGGCCGCTCCGGCCACCACGGCAGGCGCCAAGCGCCGCTTCTCGGGCCGCGCGGCGGCCGGCGGCTTTGGGCTCAGTGCGCTGCTCGCCGCCGGCGCCCTCGGGCTCGCGTCCGGAGGCGGCGACCACACGATCACGTCGTCGAGCGCCAACGTGCTGCCCGCCGCCGCGAGCACGCCTATCACCGCCGCCGCCGGCCAGAGCCGCGCCGGCGCGATCTACGCCGCGGCCAGCCCGGCCGTGGTCTCGATCCGGACCGGCTCGGGCTCGGGCACCGGGTTCCTGATCGACGACCAGGGAACGATCGTCACCAACGCCCACGTGACCGACGGGGCGAGCTCGGTGACGATCCACTTCGGCGACGCCGGCGACGCGATCCACGGCGACGTGGTGGGCAGCGACCCGTCGAGTGACATCGCGGTCGTCCACATCGATCCGGCGGAGATCCCGTCGGGCACCAAGCCGCTGCAGCTCGCCGACTCGGCGCAGGTCACGGCCGGCGAGACCGTGGTGGCCATCGGCAACCCCTTCGGCCTGGACCGCACCGTGACCGAGGGCATCGTCTCGGCCATCGGCCGGGACATCGAGGCCCCCAACGGCTTTCAGATCTCCGACGCCATCCAGACCGACGCCGCGATCAACCCCGGCAACTCGGGCGGCCCGCTGCTCGACGACGGCGGCAAGGTCATCGGCGTCAACTCCCAGATCGAGACCGACGGCACGTCGTCGGGTAACGTCGGCGTCGGCTTCGCCGTGCCGTCGAACACCGTCCGCCGCGTGGTGCCGACGCTCCAGGACGGCGGCAGCGTCGCCCACGCCTGGCTGGGAGTCTCGATGGCCGACGCCACCGGCTCCGCCGGCGCGCGGGTCGAGGAGACCGTGAGCGGCAGTCCCGCCGCCGCCGCGGGACTGCGCGCCGGGGACCTCATCACGGGCGTCGGTGACCAGAAGGTGACCGACAGCTCGTCGCTCAGCCGCATCGTCGAGGCGCAGGCGCCCGGCGACAAGGTGACGCTCAAAGTGCAGCGCGACGGCGACACGATCGACGTCGATGTGACCCTGCGGACCCGGCCGGCCCAGGCACCGTGACCTTCGCCTCGCCATGGATCCTCGCGGCGCTGGCCGCGCTTCCGGTGCTGCTCGTCGCCTACATGCTCCGGGTTCGCGGCGCCGGCGCGCGCGGCGCCGCCTTCGCGGCGCCGCACATGGTCGCCTCGGTGCTGCCGCGGCCGCCTCGGTGGCGCCGCCACGCGCCCGTGGTGGCCCTGCTGCTCGCCGCCGGCACCTTGATCGTGGCCGCAGCGCGTCCCCAGCGCAGCGTCGCGTTCGAGGTCGAGCGCGCCTCGATCATGCTGGCCACGGACGTCAGCGGCTCCATGCAGGCGACGGACGTTTCGCCCGACCGCCTCGCCGCGGCCAAGCGGGCCGCGCAGTCCTTCGTCGACAGCCTGCCCGCCAAGGTCAACGTCGGGATCATGGCGTTCAACCAGGTGCCGACAGTCCTGCAGTCGCCGACGACCGACCGGGCGGCGGCGTCCGCGGCAATCGACGCGCTCAAGATCAGCGGCGGCACCGCGACCGGTGATGCCGTGCTCACGGCGCTGCGCGCCTTGGCCAACGCCCCGGGCGCGAAGACGGGAACCCCGCCCGCTGCCATCGTCCTGCTCTCCGACGGCGAGTCGACGCGCGGCGCCGACCCGGTCGAAGCCGCCCAGCAGGCCGGGGAGCAGAAGATCCCGATCTACACGGTCGCACTGGGCACCGACCAGGGCACGATCGTGACTGACGGGCGCACCGAGAAGGTCCCGCCCGACCCGGCAACGCTTGCCGCGATGGCCGATGCGTCGGGGGGAGAGTCCTTCACCGTGGCCGATGCGTCGAAGCTCGACGCCGTCTACGAGCGGCTGGGCTCGCAGCTCAGCCACGCCACGAGGCAGCAGCAGATGACCGTCTGGTTCGCCGGCGGCGGGCTGCTGCTGCTGTTCGCCGCCGGATCCATGTCCCTGAGGTGGTTCGGCCGCCTTGTCTGAAACAGGAGAACCCATGATCGACACCACCGAAGCCCCCACCGTCGACCCCCGCGCAGCACTTGAAGAGGCGCTGCACGAGGTCAAGCGCGTCATCGTCGGCCAGGACGCGATGCTCGAACGGATGCTCGTCTGCCTGCTGGCCGGCGGCCACGTCCTGCTCGAGGGCGTCCCCGGCCTGGCCAAGACGCTGACCGTCAAGACGCTGGCCCAGACCGTCGGCGGAACGTTCGGCCGCGTGCAGTTCACGCCCGACCTCGTGCCCGCCGACCTCGTCGGCACGCGCGTCTACCGGCCCGACAGCGGCCGGCTCGACACCGAGCTGGGTCCCGTGTTCGCCAACTTCCTGCTCGCCGACGAGATCAACCGCGCGCCCGCCAAGGTGCAGTCGGCGCTGCTGGAGGTCATGCAGGAGCGCCAGGTAACAATCGGCGGCACCACCCACAAGGTGCCCGAGCCGTTCCTGGTCCTGGCGACGCAGAACCCGATCGAGTCCGAGGGCACCTACCCGCTGCCCGAGGCCCAGGTCGACCGCTTCCTCATGAAGATCGTCGTCGGCTACCCCACCGCCGGAGAAGAGGCGGCCGTCGTCGGCCGCAGCCTCGCGCCGGCGCCGGTGATCACCGAACGCCTAGACCTCGAGACGCTCGCCCGATGCTCGGAGGCCGCGCACGGCGTGCTGGTAGACCGCGAGGTGATCGCCTACGCCGTTGCGCTCGCCGACGCCACCCGCAACCCGGGGCGCTACGGGCTCGCCGAGCTGGAGGCGTCCATCGAGTTCGGCGCGAGCCCCCGTGGCCCCATCGGCCTCGTGCAGGCCGCGCGCGCCCTGGCCCTCCTGCGCGGGCGGCGACACGTCCGGACCGACGACGTGCGCGACCTCGCGGCCGACGTCCTGCGCCACCGCATCGTCCTCTCCTATGACGGGCTCAGCGACGGCGTGACCGCCGACGATGTCCTCGAGCGCGTGCTCGACGCCGTCGTCGAGCCCGACACCCACCTGGCGGCAGCGTGACCCCTGCCTCGCTCCAGCCGCCTGAGGCCCGCCAGGGCCCGGGGCCCATCCCCCAGTCGGTCGTCGACCGGCTCGAGCCGCGCGTCACCACCCGGGTGGCGCGCACGCTCCCGGGGGACCGCAAGGCCTCGGGCCTCGGCGCGGGCACCGAGCTCGCGCAGATCCGTCCGTACACGATCGGCGACGACGTCCGCCACATCGACGCCGCCGCCACCGCCCGCACCGGCGTGGCGCACGTCCGGCTGCACGTGCCCGAGCGCACGCTGACCACCTGGCTGGCCATCGACGTCTCACCCTCGATGGCGTTCGGCAGCGCGCTGCGCCTGAAAGCCGACGTCGCCGAGGGCGCCGCGATGTTGCTCGGCCGCCTCGCCGTTCGCCGTGCGGGCGCGGTGGGCGCCGTGCTGTTCGGCGCCGGCGACGCCCACGTCATGCCGCCCCGAGGCTCGAAGCCCGGGCTGGTCGCGCTGCGCCGCACGCTCGCCCTCGGCGCCGCGGCCGACGGCACCCGCGACGATCGCGCGCTGGCCGACGCATTGACGCGCCTGGACCGGCTCGCCCGCCTGCCCGGCATGGTCTGCGTGATCTCCGACTTCCGCGACCAGCGCGACTGGGCCGGCCCGCTCGGCGCGCTGCGCGCCCGTCACTCGGTCCTGGCCATCGAGGTCGGCGACCCGCGTGAGGACGAGGTCCCCGACGTCGGCCGCCTGGCCGTCGTCGACCCCGAGACCGGGCAGCTGCTCGAGGTCGACACCTCCCACCGCGGTCTGCGCGAGCGCTTCGCCGCACTGGAAACCGAACGTCGCGCAGCGCTGCTGGCCGAGCTGCGACGCCTCCGCGTCGAGCACGTGCGCCTGCGCACCGATCAGGACTGGCTGAGCGAACTCGGCAAGGTCATGCGATGAGCTTCGCCCAGCCGATCTGGCTCCTGACCCTGCTGGCCGTCCCCGCGGCGTGGCTCCTGTACCGGTGGCGCCGCGGACGCGCCGGGCGATTCGCCGTCCGCTTCCCGGCCGCGGCCACGCTGCTGGCCGCGATGCCCTCGGTGCCCGCATGGCGCCGCCACCTGCCCGCGCTGCTCGCGGTTGCCGCCATGGCGCCGCTGTCGGTGGCGCTGGCCAAGCCGAAGCTGACGACGAAGGTGCCCCTGGATCGGGCGCAGATCGTGCTGGTCACCGACCACTCGGGATCCATGATGGCCAGCGACGTCGACCCGACCCGGCTGGTGGCCGCGCAGAAGGCCGCCAACACCTTCGTCGACGAGTTGCCCGCCAAGGTGCAGCTCGGGATCGTCGCCTACTCCGGAGGGGTCGACGCTGTGCAGGCGCCCGACGTCGACCACGAGCTCACGCGCCAGGTCATCGACGCTCAGACCGCCGACGGCGCCACGGCCACCGGGGATGCGCTCAAGTCGGCGTTGAGCCTGGTCGAGCGAGGCGGCACCCGCGTGCCCAGCGCGATCGTGCTGCTGTCGGACGGCAAGACCACCGAGGGCACCGAGCCGGTGGCGGTGGCCGAGCAGCCCGGGACCGGCAAGAAGATCCCGATCTACACCGTCTCCCTGGGGACCACCGGAGCGACGCTCGACAACCCTGATCCGTTCGGCCCCGACATCGACGTGTCCCCGGACCGGGAGACGCTGCGGCAGATCGCCGAGGTATCCGGCGGGCAGGCGTTCGAGGCCGACGACAGCGGGAACCTCGAGGGCATCTACGAGAAGCTCGGCTCCAAGCTCGGCACCCGCACCGTCAAGCGGGAGATCACCGCGGGCTTCGCCGTCGCCGGGCTCCTGCTGCTCCTCGGCTCCGGAGTCGCCGCCCAGCGCCGACCGTTCCGGTTGGGCTAGTCCATGTCAGGCCGCGCTGCATCGCGGCGAGCTCGTGCGATCCACTCGGCCACGTCCACCGGCTCGGCCCTCCGATGCTCCGCGAAGACGTGGGCGTAGGTGTTGAGCGTCATGGTCGGCGCGTGGCCCAACTGCTCGGCTAGCTCGACGATCGACGTGCGCTGCTCGCGGATGAGCAGCGAAGCAAACGAGTGACGCAGGTCATACGGCCGCGGCGAGCCCAGCCCTGCTGCCTGGGCGGCAGGGGCGAACATCCGATTGCGCCAGTTCCTCCAATCGTCGCTCCGCCACGCATGGCCGTCGCTTCGAGGAAAGATGAACGCCTCGGGATCGGGCGACGGATTCCACCCGCGCAGATCGTCGGCGAGCGCATCGAGCAGGTCGACCGTCCGATAGATCCGGCCGGTCTTCTGGAGCTTGAGCTCGCCGTCGCTGACGGCCTGCTCGACAAGCAGCGTGTTGTCACGGACGTGGCGCCACTCGAGGGCGAGCGCCTCGCCGGGTCGTAGGCCGGCGTAGGCCAGGACGCTGACGAGCGTGGCCGACCGATGGTCGTTTCGTGTGAGCATCTGAGATCGCAACCGCTCCACGTCCTCGGGCGGCAACGGACGGACGGCCTTGCGGCGGCCCTGCCGCGGCTTGCGCACCACCGACACGGGGTTGGCGCTCGCTTCGCCCCATTCGATCGCGATGCTGAAGATCGACTGCAGCAGCACCATGGCGTAGCGGGCGGCCTCTGGCCCGACCCCCGCCGCGAGGAGCTGCGATCGCCAGGCCGACACGTCTCGGGGCTTGATGCCCTCGAGCGGACGGGCACCGAACTGCGGTTCGAGGCGCCGGTTCCACAGGCGCTCGTACTCGCGCATGGTCGAACGCGCGAGACGCTCGCGCGCGTCGGCCGCCCACACCGGCCAGAACTCGGCGAGCGTCATCCCGTCCTCGGCCGCGACGAGCGCGCCCCCTGCCGGCGTCGGCGGGCCCTCGAAGACCAGCCTGGCCTTCTGGAAGTCCGCCTCCGCGCGCGACTCGCAGCGCAGCCGCCGCCGGTTGCCGGTGGCGTCGTAGTAGCGGACGGACCAGTACTCGGTGACCGAGCCGTCCGCGCACCGGTGCTCGCGCCGTTCGATGGTCGGCTCGCGGCTCTTACGCGGCATCGCCGTACATCCAGTTCTCGAGGTCGATGCGCGCGATGCGGAAGGCGCCGCGCGAGTTCTCCTTGCCGCGAAGCCGCGCCGCTCGCAGCTGGCCGGCGTCGATGGCGCGGCGGATCGTCCGCTGGCAGCAGCGCGCGAGATCGGCGGCCTCGGCGATCGTCAGGAACTCCTGGTCGCGAGCGAAGCGCGGCCCGTCGTCGAGTCGGAAGTGAAGCTGAGCCATGGCGGTCCTCTCGTCGGTGGTGACTCCCTCACCAACGATGTCGCGCGAGCGCCGATCATCCCCCCACCCGAACGGACCCAAAGAGACTCGCGAAAACCCAGGTAACCCGGGGTTCCGGACCCAAAACCGGACCCAAAACAATGTGGGGAGCAGGAGACCCGAGTACCCCTGATACGACAAAGGCCCCGCGTTTGCAGGGCCTTCGCAGGAAGCCGCCGAGCGGACTCGAACCGCTGACCCCTTCATTACGAGTGAAGTGCTCTACCAGCTGAGCTACGGCGGCGAAACGGCGCCGGGTGACAATCTTTGGAAACGGCACCCGACGCCTGGGCAAATCGTAGCGGCCCGGATCCTGCGACCTGACAACGGAACGGGACGAGCGTTGATGTGCCATGACCATCGAGCTCAACCGCCGGGGCATGCTGTGCTCGCTGGCCTCGGCCGGGCTGGCCGCGGTGACGCGCCCCGCGCTGGCGGCGACCACGGCGTCGCACGCCGGCATGCAGCACTCCACGGACTTCATGGCCGGGCTGCGCGGGGGCGCGATCGCCGACCCGAAGGTCAACGGGTTCGACCCGCAGGACATGCTGCGCGACTTCGACCGCGGCAAGACCACGCGGCTGCCCGGCGGGCGCGTGCTGCGCGAGTGGGAGCTCGTCGCAACCGAGAAGGAGATCGAGCTGGCGCCGGGCGTGACGTATCCCGCGTGGACCTACAACGGCCGCGTGCCGGGGCCGACGCTGCGGGCGACCGAGGGCGAGCTGCTGCGCATCCGCTTCACCAACGGCTCGGGGCATCCGCACTCGATCCACTTCCACGGCATCCACCCCGCGAGCGCCGACGGCGTGCCGGGCAGCGGCCCCGCGATCATCGCGCCCGGCAAGTCGACGACCTACGAGTTCACCGCCACGCCGTTCGGCCTGCACCTCTACCACTGCCACGCGTTCCCGCTCGCCGTGCACCTCGCGCGCGGGCTCTACGGCGCGTTCCTCATCGATCCCGCCGAGCCGCGCCCGGAGGCCGACGAGCTGGTGATGGTGATGAACGCGTTCGACCTCGACGCCGACGGCGAGAACGAGATGTACGCGGTCAACTCGATCCCGTTCGCCTACATGGCCGAGCCAGTCAGGGTCGCCCAGGACGCTCCGGTGCGCATCTACCTGGCCAACCTCGTCGAGTACGACCCGGTCAACTCGCTGCACGTCCACGCCAACCTGTTCGAGTACATCCCGACCGGGACCAAGCGGTTCCCGTCGGAGTACACCGACACCGTGATGCTCTGTCAGGGGCAGCGCGGCATCGTCGAGATCCGCTTCCCCCACGCCGGCCGCTACATGTTCCACGCCCACCAGTCGGAGTTCACCGAGCTCGGCTGGATGGGCGCCTTCGAGGTGGCGGCGTGAGACGCCGCGTCGCACTGCTCGCCGCGCTCGCCCTCGCCGGCTGCGGCGCCTCGCGCCCGACGGCGCAGCACGAGCTCGCCGTCGAGCGCGCCGACCTGCGCCCGGGCACGATCGAGCTCGTGGTCGCCAACGGCACCGACGAGCCGGCGACGCTCGCGCAGGTCGCGGTCGACAGCGGCTTCGTCCCCTACGACGGCCCGGTCCTGACCATCGGCCCGCACGAGACGAGTCGCCTGGCCGTCCCCTACCCGTGGATCGCCGGGCAGGGCTACAGCGTCAAGGTCCTCACCGGCAACGGCGAGGCCCTCGAGTACCGCGTTGAGACCTAGCCGAGCGGAGGCAGCTCGCCGTTGTTGAGCGCGCGCTCGCTCCCGGCGACCTGCTCGACGTACGTGGCGCTGAGGTCGGGGCTCGGCCGCTCGACGAGCGTGCCGGCGCGAGCCGCGGCGATGGCGCCGGGGAGCTGGCCGGCGTCGAGCACGCCGTAGCCCTCCCACGTCGGCGGCAGCTCGGTGTCGTTCGACGCGCTCTTGAGCAGCGCCTCGAGCTCGGGCGCGCGCAGCACGCGGCCGGCGGCGCGGGCCTCGGCGATCAGCCGCGCGGCGAAGCCGGCGACGAGCGGCGACGAGAAGCTGGTGCCGGACTCCGTGACGTACTTGTCAGTCGAGTCGTGCGTCGGACCGGTGATGGTGAACTGCGCGGCGACCTCGGGCTGGTAGGAGACCGTCGCGCCGTCGATGCCCGAGGCGCCGACGGCCAGGACGTCCTGAGACGACGCGTAGGTCGAGCTCGCGCCGTCGCCGGGAACCAGGCCGGCGTTCGCGGTGCCGTTGCCGTTGGCCACCGTGACGAGCACGCCGGCCTCGCGCGCCTCCTGCAGGGCGACGTACTCCTCGAACAGCAGCGGCGCGCCGGGGATCGGCACGATCGAGCCGATCGAGATGTTGATGACGTCGGCATGGATCGTCTCGACCGACCAGCGGATCGCCGCGGCGATGTCGCCGGAGATGGTGCCGTCGTCGGTACCGACGTCGGCCATCGCCAGCTTGAAGCCCGGCGCGAAGGACGGCGTCTTGTCGGGATCGACGTTGAGCCCGGCCGCCATCGACGAGGTCAGCGTGCCGTGGCCGTTGCCGTCGGCCGGCGCGTGGTTGGGGTCGAAGGTCTGCCCCGCGTCCGGGGTGCTCGTCGTGAAGTCCCAGTAGCCGACGAGCTGGTCGGGCGCGAACTCCTGATGGGCGATGTTGATCCCGGTGTCGATGACCGCGATGCGGACCCCCTGCGTGGGGTCGGCGTCCTGCGCGGCGGCGGGAGCGGCGGCGATCAGCGCGACGGCAGCGGCGAGCGGAAGAAGGAGCCTCATGGGGACTCCAACGCACGCCGGCCCCCGAACTTGCGGGTGCTAGACGGCGACGAGCGTGCGCGTGGCGGGAGCGGCGGTGACGACGGCGGTCAGCGCGGCGGCGACCTCGGGATCGAACTGCGTGCCCGCACCCCGGAGGATCTCGGCGAGCGCGGCGGCCGGCGCCAGCGCGCCGCGGTGCGGCCGCTCGATGGTCAGGTCGCTGAAGACGCCGCAGGCGAAGACGATGCGCGCCGCGAGCGGGATCTGCTCGCCGGCCAGGCCGTCGGGGTAGCCGCGGCCGTTGAACTCCTCGTGGCTGGAGCGCACGACCGAGGCGACGGCGCCCATGCCGAAGTTCGCGCTGAGCAGCCGCTCACCGACCAGCGTGTGCAGGCGGATCAGGCGGCGGTCGTCGAGACCGAGGCCGCCGTCGGCGTTCACCACGGACTCGGGGACGGCCATCATCCCGACGTCGCGCAGCTCGGCGGCGGCGACGAGGTCCGCGAGCTGCTCGCCCGTGAAGCCCATCCGCGTTCCGACGCGCTGGGCCAGCTCGCCGGCCTCGATCGCCGGAGCGGCGGCGGCCGTGCGGGTCGCCTCGCGCAGCGCGAGCTGCGGGGTGGCGTCCGTGCGCGGGTCGTGGCGGTGCTGCTGAAGGCGCTGATCGGCGAGCTTGAGCGCGTCACCGGGAAGGGCGGTGTCGGCCGGCATCGTCACGCTGCCGTGCCAGGAGCGGATCATGAAGCCCTCGCCGAGCTCGACCAGCGCGGAGGCGGCGCGGTCGACGATGGCGCCGGCGTCATCCGCGGCGCACAGGACGGCGAACTCGTCGCCGCGGGTGCGGTAGGCCTCCGCGTCGGGACCGACCGCGTCGGCCAGGCGCTGGGCCAGGCGGCGCAGCAGCACGTCGCCGCAGGCCCGGCCGTAGCTGTCGTTGTAGTGCTTGAACCCCTCGAGATCGAAGAGCGTGAGGGTGGTCCCGGAGCCGGCCCCCGCCGGCTCCGAGCCCATGTCCCTGACGAGCTTGCGCTCGTCACCCAGTCCGGTGAGCGTGTCGAGATCCATGACTAGATCCCCAGCGTCGTCGTGCCGGCCGGCAGGGTCATCCAGCCGGAGCGCATGACGCCGTAGGTCGGCAGGACGCGCAGGCCGGTCGCCGGAGCGGCCAGCTGCGAGCCCGTGTTGGTGATCGTCATCCCCGTGGCGGAGATGGTGCCGCTGACCTTGCCGCTGTTCAGCGCCGAGCTCCAGGCCGCCTGCTGGGCCAGCGTGGCCCCGGCCTCGGTGTAGTTCGACTGGACGACCGGCACCTTCAGGTAGCTGCGGTAGCGCCGGATGACCTCGTTGGCCACCGGGTAGAGCGTGCCCTCCTCCGCCAGGTTGGACTGGTGGACGTAGTGCGGGCGAGGATCGTTGGCCAGGATGTGGCGCAGGATCATCGTGGCCTCGTTGTTCACGTAGCCGTCCCAGTCGACCGGAGCCGAGAGGCAGCCCGGATTGCCGGTGCCCGTGCACAGGGTGTAGTTGAGGTAGTTGTACTCGTCGAGCTGCTCGGCCTTGGTGCCCACGTTGTAGTAGACGCCGGTCGGGTAGCGGGGCAGCGTGGTTGCCGACCCGATGCCCGTCGGGGTCTTGCTCAGCGAGGCGTCGGAGCCGATCGACTTGATGCCGGCCTGGGTCAGCGCGGCGGGCATCGCCGGGTTGGTCAGCCCGGAGTGGCCGCCCGTGGTCAGCTCGCTCGTGTTGAAGCCCGGCAGGCCGTTCTTCTTGGCGAACGCCACGTTCTGGTTGAGCTCGTCGACGATCTCGGCCTGGCCGGCACCGTCGAGGTCGGCGTGCGTGTACGTGTGGCTGGTCCAGCGGAATGCGTTCTTGTTGGCGATCAGGGACTTCGTCAGCTGATCGTCGACCCGCTTGATCGTGGTCTTGGTCTTGGCGTTCTTGCCCTTGCCGGTGGTCGTGGTGACCTCCGTCTCGATGGGCTCCGAGCCGACCGCGTTGAAGAGCATGTTCAGCGAGACGCCGGTCGAGGCCTCCCAGCTGACCGCGCGCTGCACGTCGGCCGGGGTCATCCGGATGATCGTGCTCTCGTCGGGGTTCAGCGTCTTGGTCGACGGGTCCCAGCGGTCGTTGCCGATGAGGACGTCGTCGACGTCGATGCCGACGTAGTTGCGGTAGGAGCCGAGGTAGATGCCCTTGGTGACCCACTTGAGCATGCCGTGGAACAGCAGGCGGCTGTGGATCGTCCAATCGCTTCCGTCGATGGAGTTGAACATCGTGTCGACGCCGTCGGTGCGGGTGAACGTGGCGACGACGGCACCGTTCGGGCCGCTGACCAGCGGGGTGAAGGAGGAGCCGGGTATGCCGGTCATCTCGCAGCCCCACACGTTCTTGTCGGTCGGGATGGTCCCGTTGAGATCGGCGAACGTGGTCGCGCCGGCCGGCGTGACGGTCAGGTTCATCGAGCTCTTGTTGCCGCAGTTGTTCTTGGACCAATCGGCGCCGTAGGCGGGCGACGGCCAGCCGTAGGCCGCGATCTCACGAACAGCGAAGGCCTTCTCGTAGGTCTGCAGCGCCTGCCAGCCGCCGGCACCCATGGTGTCGGTGCAGTCGACGTAGGCGCAGTCGGTCAGCGAGCCGCTGGCGAGAATGATCGCCTGGTACTTGCCCGACGTCGGGCTGTTCTGCAGGTCGCCCTCGGTGATCGATCCACCGCTACCGATGATCTTGGTGTCGAACGGCACGCCGTCGCCGGCGAGCATCAACTTCCACCAGACGTAGGTCGGCTCGGCGCCGGTGCCCGAGAGCAACAGGACGCGAGCGCCCACGGTCTTGTCGGCGCCCATGACGGCGCGCAGGCGGCGGGCGGCGCTCTTGCGAGCGACCTTGACGCCACGGAGCTTGGCGACGTCGACCTTGCGGTCGCGCGGCAGGCTCAGGCGGACCTGGCCGGGCACGCGACCCAGGACGGTCGCGGGGCGGATGCTTGCGCCCTCGGCGGCGGTGATGACCGGCCGCGTGGGCTGAGAGTGCTGCTTGGCGACCGCGGGGGCGGCCGGCAGAAGGGTGACCGCCGCAGCGATCGCCAGCGAGAAACGGTTGTTCATGGTGACTCCTTCGAATCCATTCGAAGTGAGTCGGTAGCTGAGCCGTCTCGTCGGGGGCGAGACCTCTGGCTTTGCGTCCCCGCCTCGCGGCGGGTTTGCCTTTTCGCTCTGGGGGGACTGGGTTGATCGGCAATGTGAAGCCCGGTCGGATGGAGGCGGATTCAGCGCGGGATGACGCCCGTATGAGAGTGTCGGCGCCATGACACGGACGATCATGCTGGCCGCGCTGGTCGCGGCCGTCGTACCCGCCACCGCCTCCGCGAAGGTCAGCTGGTTCCATTCGCCCAGCGGCAACATCCAGTGCGAGGTCGCCTCCAAGGACTCGCGCGGGACCTACGCCTACTGCCAGACGTTCGACCCGGTTGCGAGCGTCAAGCTCAGCGCCAAGGGCGCGAGCAAGGTCTGCACGGGCGCGGCCTGCGTCGGCGACGGACCGCCGGAGGCGTTCACCCTCGGCTATGGCAAGGCCGTCGAGATCGGCATCTTCCGGTGCACGTCCCGCACGAGCGGCATGACCTGCCGCGTGATCGGCAAGGGTCACGGGTTCACGATCTCGCGGAGCGGGATCAGACGGTTCTGAGCTAGCCCAGCAGCGCGTCGAACTGCGCGTAGTACTCGGGCGGCACGGTCTTGAGCTCGGCCACGGCCTCGGCCAGCGGCACGAGCTCGACGGCCGTGCCGCGCAGCGCGGGCATCGTGCCCCAGCGGCCGGCGTGCGCGGCATCGATCGCGCACAGGCCGAAGCGCGTGGCCAGCACGCGGTCATAGGAGGTCGGCGTGCCGCCGCGCTGGATGTGGCCGAGCACGGTCGTCCGCGTCTCATAGCCCGTGCGCTGCTCGATCTCGGTCTCGAGCCGCTGGCCGATGCCGCCGAGACGCTCGTGGCCGAACTCGTCGGTCGCGCCGCCGATGACCTCCATCGTCCCCTCCTTGGGCACCGCGCCCTCGGCGACGACGACGATCGAGAACAGCGAGCCGCCCTGGTGACGGCGGCGCAGCCGGGCGCAGACCTCCTCGATGTCGAAGGGCTGCTCGGGGATGAGGATCACGTCGGCGCCGCCGGAGATGCCCGCGTGCAGCGCGATCCAGCCCGCGTGGCGGCCCATGACCTCGCAGACGAGGATCCGGTCGTGGCTCTCGGCCGTCGTGTGCAGGCGGTCGATCGCCGAGCTCGCGACATGGACGGCGGTGTCGAACCCGAACGTCACGTCGGTGCCGCCGAGGTCGTTGTCGATCGTCTTGGGCACGCCGAGCACCGGCAGGCCGTGCTCGCCGTGCAGCCGGTTGGCGGCCCCCAGCGTGTCCTCGCCGCCGATGGCGATCAGGCCGTCGAGGCCGAGCTGCTCGAAGGTCTGCGCGACCACCGCCGGCCCGTCGTCGCGCTTGAACACGTTGGTCCGCGACGTGCGCAGGATCGTCCCGCCGCGGGGCAGGATCCCGCGCACCGAATCCAGGTCGAGCGCGAAGGCGTCGGCGTCGAGCACGCCCTTCCAGCCGCCGCGCAGGCCGACGAGCTCATGGCCGTGGACGTTGATGCCCTTGCGGACGATCGCCCGGATGACCGCGTTGAGCCCGGGGCAGTCCCCGCCGCCGGTGAGGACCCCGAAGCGCATGGCGCCAGTCTTACCATGCGCGCCCATGCCCGACGCTCCGACGTTCGACCTGCAGTCACACTCCCTGCACTCCGACGGCGTGCTGCCCGCGGCGCAGGTCGTCGAGCGCGCCGCCGCGGCGGGCGTCGAGCTGCTCGCGCTGACCGATCACGACACGGTCGACGGCGTCGCCGAGGCCCTGGCGGCGGGCGCGCAGCATGGCGTTCGCGTCGTGCCGGCTACCGAGCTGTCGTCGATCGACGGCGAGTACGAGGACCTCCACATCCTGGGCTACGGGATCGACCACCTCGATCCCGTGCTGCTCGAGCGGCTCGAGGCCTACCGCGCCGATCGCGACGGGCGCGCGGGCCGGATGATGGCCGCGCTGCGCGAGATCGGCTTCGAGATCGACGAGGACGCGCTGGCCGTCCGGCGCGCCGAGGGCAAGCCGATCGGCCGCCCGCACCTCGCCCAGGCCGTCATCGCCCATCCGGCCAACGCGGCCCGGCTGGCCGAGGAGGGCACCGACGACGTCACGCCGTTCATCGTCGCCTACCTGATCGCCGGCAAGCCCGGCTTCCGCGGCCGCACGATGCCGACCGTCCAGGAGGCGATCGACGTCATCCACGCGGCGGGCGGGCTCGCGATCTGGGCGCACCCGTTCTGGGACGTCGAGGAGCCCGCGGACGTGGAAGCGGCCATCGAGCGCTTCGCCGGCTTCGGCGTCGACGGGGTCGAGGCGTTCTACGTCACCCACACCGAGGAGCAGACGCGCTTCGCGGTCGACGCGTGCGAGCGGCGCGGCCTGCTGACCACGGGCTCGAGCGACTTCCACGGGCCCGAGCACAAGCTCTTCTCCCGCTTCCGCGCCTTCGAGCTGTTCGGCCGGGAACCGAATCTCGGCCCCGTAGGCTGACGCCGTGCACACGTTCCACGCCATCGTCGAAGGCATCGTCCAGGGGCTCACCGAGTTCCTCCCGATCTCCTCGACGGCCCACCTGCGCCTCGTCCCCGCCTTCGCGGGCTGGGAGGATCCGGGTGCGGCGTTCACCGCGGTCGTCCAGCTCGGCACGATGGCGGCGGTCCTCCTGTACTTCCGTCGCGACCTGTGGAACATCACGCGCGGGCTGCTGGCCGGCCTGCGCGATCCGGCGGCCCGCGGCACGCTCGAATGGCGCCTGGGGCTCTACATCATCCTCGGAACGATCCCGATCGGGATCATCGGCCTGATCCTCAAGCACCGGATCGAGCACCAGTTCCGCACCCTGGAGCTGATCGGCGCGGCCCTGATCGTGGCCGGCCTCGTGCTGGCCTGGTCGGAGATCGCCGGGCGCAAGGAGCGCAAGGTCGAGGACCTCACCGCCCGCGACGCGGCGGTCATCGGCCTGGCCCAGGCGGCGGCGCTGATTCCCGGCGTCTCCCGCTCGGGCGCGACCATCTCCGCCGGCTTCTTCCTCGGCCTGGACCGCGTCGCCGCGGCCCGCTACTCGTTCCTGCTCAGCGTCCCGGCGGTGGTCCTGTCGGGCCTGTTCGAGCTCAAGGACGTCGGCGACGGCGGCGGCTACGGCGCCGGGCCGACGATCATCGCCACCATCCTCGCCTTCGTCGTCGGCTACGCCTCGATCGCCTGGCTGCTGCGCTACATCACCAACAACTCGTTCGCGGTCTTCGTCGGCTACCGCCTCATCCTCGGCGCCGGCGTGATCATCCTCGCCGCGGCGGGGACCATCAGCTAGCGCGAACGTCCCATCCATCCCGGTGTTTCGGGATGGGATGGACGTTCGGGCGTGCCAGGCGCCCTACCCGGCGCCCGCACCCATCGCCAGCCGGTAGGCCAGCGCCTCCAACGCGAGCTCCTCGCTCGGGTTGAGCGCGAGCGACGCGCGGGTGTCGTCGACGAGCAGGATCCCGTCGCGCAGGCGGTGGGCGTCGGCGGCGCCGGCGTCCTCGCGCAGCTGCTCGACGCGGTCGGCGTGGTGGACGAGGTCCTCGGCGCCGTCGATGACGCAGACGACGTCGCGCAGCCACAGGCCGACGAGCTGCAAGGACTGGTCGAGCGCCTGGGACTTCGCGCGGCGGTGGGCGCGCTTGGCGTGCTCCTCCCCCTCGCGCTCGGCCTTCTTGCGCTCCTTGGCCGGCAGGAACTCGAGGTCGGCGGCCACGCGGCCCCGGACGTCGCCGGCGGCGGCGTCGCCCGCGGCGCCGGCGATGGTCACCAGCGGCGTCCACGGGGCGTCGGCCAGCCGGTTGGCCAGCGCGCCGCGCGCCATCGCCTCGGACGCCGCGCGCATCACCGGGCCGTCGCCCAGCGCGAGCGACAGCGCCCGCTCGAAGTCGCCCAGCGCCAGCCGCCCGCAGGCCTGCGCGGTCTCCGGCGCGACGCCGTGGCGACCCAGCCGGTCGGCGATCGCCGCGCTGCCCGGTGCGTCGAAGCGGACGGGCTGACAGCGGCTGGCGATGGTCGGCAGGATGTTGGCGGGCTTGCTGGTCAGCAGCACGAGGTGGGCGAACGCCGCGGGCTCCTCGAGCGTCTTGAGCATCCTGTTGGCCGCCTGGTCGTTGAGCTCGTCGGCGCGCTCGATGACGAACACGCGCCGGCTCGACTCGAACGGCGTGCGGCTGGCCGACGCGACGACGGCCTCGTCGATGTCGCCGACGAGGATCCCCGCGCTCGAGATCGGCTTGACCCACGTCAGATCGGGATGCACGCCGGCCTCGACACGGTGCGCGACGTTGGCGGCGTCGGCCGCGCCCTCGGCCAGCAGGGCCGCGGCGAAGGCCCGCGCGACCTCGCGCTTGCCGCTGCCCGCCGGGCCGTGGAACAGGTAGGCGTGGCTGGGCGAGCCCTCCGGCGGGACCGCTGCGGAGAGCACCGCGGCGGCGTGGGGGTGGTTCTCGGTCCCGGCGAGCACTAGTAGGTTTGACTCTACGCGTCGTGAACGGGCGGTTGGTGACCATCGAAGGGCTCGACGGAGCCGGCAAGACGACGCTCGCGACGGGGCTGGCGGACGCCCTCGCCGAGCGTGGCGTCACGGCGCGGCTGCTGCGCGAGCCGGGCGGCGTCGAGCTCTCCGAGGAGCTGCGCTCGCTGGTCAAGGATCCCGGCCGCACCATCGCGCCGCGGACCGAGGCGCTGCTCTACGCCGCCGCGCGCGCCCAGCTCGTCGACGAGCTGCTCGAGCCCCTGCTGGCCGACGGGGCCTGGGTGCTGCTCGACCGCTTCGTCGACTCGTCGCTCGCCTACCAGGGCGCCGGGCGCGGCCTCGGCATCGAGGCGATCCGCGACCTCAACCGCTTCGCCACCGGCGGCCTGCAGGCCGATCGCACCCTGCTCCTGCGCCTCGATCCGGCCGCCTCGCGCGAGCGCGCGCAGGGACGCCTGCTCCCCGAGGACCGCCTGGAGGCCGCCGGCGAGGACTTCTTCACCGCGATCGCCGCGGCCTACGACGAGCTCGCCGCGGCCGAGCCCGACCGCATCCGGGTCCTCGACGCCACCCGGGGACCCGAGGAGCTGGTCGCCGACGCGCTCGACGCCGTCGTCGACCTTCTTCCTTAGCCTGGGCCGCGACCGATGCCCGACTTCGAGGTCGAATCCTTCGAGCACGTCACCGCCACGCCCGGGACGGTGCTGCTGCGCGTGTCCGGTCGCTGGCGGTCGGGGCACCGCGAGCGGCTCGCCCCTCCGATGCTCACCGTCGACGACGGGCGCCGCAGCCACCGCCTCACGCCGCTGCCCGGCCTCGACGACGCCTCGCCGCTGGCGGGGCCCGACGCGCCGGTCTGGCGCGCGGCCTACTCGGCACCGGCCGAGCTCGTCGCCCAGGGCCGCCCCGCCTTCGCGCTGGACGCCGGCGGCGGGCTGACCGACCTCCCGCGGCCGGTCGAGGGCCGCGCGGTGCGCCGGCCCGATCCGGCCGCGCGAGCACCGCGGCCGCCCGCGGAGGAGCGGCGCATCGACCGCGGGCGCGAGGACCGCCGCGCCGCGATGCGCGAGCTGCAGAGCACGCTCGACGACGAACGCCACGCGCGCGAGGAAGCCGACCGGCGCGCCCGCGCCGAACGCCTCGAGCGCGAGCGGGCCGAGGCCGCAGCCGTCGCGGAGTCCCGCGAGCTCGCGGCGCTCCAGGCGCGGGTGGCCACGCTGGCCGCCGCCCG
>JBJMLA010000142.1:0-5279 GCA_045805505.1 Solirubrobacteraceae bacterium | reverse complement strand
CGACGAACTGGCGGCCCGGCGCGGCGAGCTCGGCGCGCATGAGCATCGCCATCAGGCCGCCGATGAACAGGAACACGAACGAGTGGACCGTGTACTGGATCCCGATCACCTTGTGATCGGTGTTGATCCGGAAGTAGTCCTTCCACGACGTGGCGCCGTGCGAGGAGTGGTCCTCGGCGCGGCTCTTCTTGCCCGACGCCCAGTAGAACCAGTAGTCGAAGGCGCCCAACCCGACGAGGAAGAACAGCGGCGCCGCGAGCATGATGATCGGCGCGGCCGCCGTGATGTCGAAGACCGGGTCGAGGTCGTAGCCCAGGCGGGCGACGATGCTCAGCGCGATGCTGAACGCGACGCCCAGGATCGTGAACTCGAGCGCCCGGAACAGGCTGGGCCGGCGCATCAGGGGGGGAAGGCTGCTCACTTGGCGGTCACCTCGTCCAGGTAGTTCACCAGAGCGTCGAGCTCGTCAGGCGAGAGGGTCTGCTCGTAATCGCCGGGCATGATCCCCTTGGGATAGCCCGGGTAGATCTCGGCGTTCGGGTCGACGATCATCTGCTTGATCGCCGCTGCGTCGTCGGAGGCCAGCGCCTCGTCGAGGTTCGGCCCGGTCTGACCGGTCGTCCCGGCGTCGGCCAGGGTGTGGCACGAGCCGCAGGCGATCGCGGTGCCGTTGCCCTCGGCGAAGAGCTTCTTGGGGTCGGCGTCGGCGGTCTTGCCCTCGGTGCCGGCGGGCGGCTTGCCCTGCTCGGAGACCCACTTGTCGAAGTCCGCGCGGGTCACGACGACGACGTTGGTGCGCATGAAGGCGTGGCCGAGGCCGCAGAGCTCGGCGCAGACGACCGTGTACTGGCCCGGCTTGTCGGGCGTGACGCGGTAGTGGGTGGTGATGCCCGGCACCGCGTCGATCTTCATGCGGAACTGGGGGACCCAGAAGTCGTGGAGGACGTCGTTGGAGTCGATGTCGAACATGACCGACTCGTCCTCGGGGAGATAGAGCGTGTCCGAGACGATCTGCTTGCCGTCGGCGCCCTTCTCCGCGTAGCGGAACTGCCAGGCGAACTGGCGGGCCTGCACGTGGACGTGGCGCTCCTTGGCCGGGTTGGCCGGCGCCTTCTCGATGTCGTCGAGCACCAGGTAGGCGTAGACGACGAGCGCGGCGATGATGACCGACGGGATCGTCGTCCAGATGACCTCGAGCCGGGTGTTGCCGTGAATCGGCTCGCCGTCCATCTGCTCCTCGCCCGGACGGACGCGGAACCACTTGACCGAGAAGAGCACGACCGCGGTCACGAGCACGAAGATCGGGATCGAGACGATCAGCAGCACGTCCCAGAGCGTGTCGATCGGACCGGCCTGCGTGGAGGCCTGCTCGGGGAACCAGTTGATCAGCAGGCCGCCGACGATGCCCACGGCCGACGCGATGGCCACGGCGACGGCCATCTGGGCGAAGTTCAGCTTGCCTCTCCTCATCGGCGGCGCATCCTACGGATTCGCCGAGCGGAACGACAGGAAGAGGGCCCGTCAGGCCGGTGACGGGGCTGCGGTATGTCCGTTGCCGAGCCGCGTGAACCGCTGCTCCGTGGCCCGGAACCCCGACGGCGCGGTCCCGTGGTGGCGCCGGAACGCCTTGGCGAACTGGGCCGGCTGGCGGTAGCCCACCCGGTGGGCGACCTCGCGGATCGTGAGGTTCCCGTGGCGCAGCAGGTCGCCGGCCCGCTCCATGCGGACGGCGGTCAGGTGCTCCCGGAAGGTCGTGTCGCCGACCTCGGCGTAGGCCCGCTGGAGCTGGCGGCGTGACGTCGCCACGCGGCGCGCGATGTCGTCGAGCGCCAGGTCGTCGGCGTACTCCTGCTCGACGATGGCGATCGCCTCCTCATAGAGGCTGCGGCGAAGCTTGGTGGTGGTTGGGCGCTGGACTGGCATCGATTGGATGATGACCTCCCTTTCCGCCCGTATACCCAGACTTCTGGATCCAAATGCTAGGGTCGCGTTTGAGGCATTCGTTGCAAGTGTTCGCGAGTAGGAGGATGGATGCAGGTTCGTGACGGGATGAGCAGCGTGGTGTTGTCGGTCGGGCCCGGGCATTCGCTCCGCGAAGCCGCAAAGCTCATGGCCGATCGCAAGGTCGGCGCGGCCGTGGTCCAGGATCCCGAGTCCCAGGGCGTCGGCATCTTCACCGAGCGCGACCTCCTCGAATCTCTCGGCGCCGGTCAGGATCCCGACAGCGAGCTGGTCGCCCAGCACCTGACCTCGAGCCTCGTCTACGCGGCGCCGGACTGGTCCCTGGAGGAGGCGGCGGTCGCGATGATCACCGGCGGCTTCCGGCACCTCGTGGTGCTCGAGGGCGGCGAGGTCGCCGGCGTCGTCTCGATGCGCGACATCGTGCGCTGCTGGACCCAGGACGGCGCGGTCTGCGACGTCCCTGAGTCCGCCTCGCTCGCCTAGGAGGCCAGGAACCGCTCGACGTCGGCCGCCTCGGCGGCCAGCGCGTCGCGCACGGCCTTCGACAGGCGCCCGAACGGCGCGAGCTGCACGATGCCCCGGGGCATCGTCCATGTGGCGGCGGCGCGGCCCTCGACGAGCGCGATCGGGCGAAAGATCCCGTTGCTCGTGACGATCCCGGCGTGGTCGCCGACGACCGGTCTCCGGTCGGCCCAGCCGAGCAGCAGCGGGTCGAACGGCCCCAGCAGCTTCGGTCGGGCCGCCGCGTCCTCGCACTGCGGGGGCGCCGCAGCCTGCGGCTGGCCGGCGAGCGCCGCGCGGGCGTCGCGCAGGCCGATGCCGGCCCACTTGGCGAGGTCGCGCGCGTCGGCCGGGCCGTGGCCGGCGAGGTAGCGGCGGCCGAGCTCGCGCAGCGCCGCGTCGCGGTCGACGGCGGGCTGCGGGCCCAGCCAGTCCTCGAGCAGGACGAAGCAGTGCTCGCCGTCGATCACCGGCCCGCGGACGATCAGCCCGCGCAGGGCGGCGAGGAACACGACGTGGATGAACGCCTGACCCGCGACGGGGACGCCGGCCGAGGAAAGACGCTCGCGGAGGACCGCGCGCGTCACGGGCCCGCCGGCGGCCTCCTTCTCGATGATCTTCACGCCCTTCTCGGCCTGCCGCGCGGACACGCCCTCCTGCTCGAGCCGCCGCAGGTTGCCCGTCCGCAGCTGCGGCGTGGTCAGGGCGAAGAGCCAGGGGTGGTCCTCGGAGCGCACGAGGTGGAGCGTCCCGCGGTTGAGCCAGGTGACCAGCAGGGCGCCCGAGGACAGCCCGGCGTCGACGTCAGACGCGCTCAGGCCCGCTGTGCGCGAGCGGACGGCGAGGCGGAACCCGCGCCCGTCCTGGCCCTGGACGGCCAGCAGGCGCTCGCAGACGGCCTCCGGCGAGGCCAGCGGCGGCCCGGTCAGGCCCTGCGCCGCGAGACGGGCGGCATGGCTCAGTGGTCGTGGCTCGCCGGAAGCTCGGCGAGCTCGTGGCGAGCGTCGGCGATCCAGCGGACGATGACCCACACGGTGCCGATGAGGCCGAAGGCCAGGACGATCCAGTGGAACGTCAGCCCGATCAGCGTCATCGTGATGAACAGCGCCAGCAGCATGGGCTGGATGCTGCCCTCGGGGATGTGGATCTCCTCGCCGGCGGGCGGCGTGGGGCGCTCGAGCGGGCTCATGCGACGTAGATCGCGGCGGCGACGAAGGTCAGGCCGAACATGAGCAGGCAGATCGCGGTGACGATCAGGCTCGTGCGGATGTTCTTGCGGGCGAGGTTGCGGTCCATGAGGGCTCCGAGATCCTAGAGCTTGGCGTCGATGACCATCACCGCGAACAGCGCGGCGAGGTAGGCGAGGGAGAAGAGGTAGAGCTGCAGCGCGCTGCGGCGGTCGGCGCGGCGCGACAGGCGCACGGCGCCGTAGATGAAGCCCAGGCCCAGCGCCAGCGACCCGGCCAGGTAGATGCCGTGCATGCCGCCCGCGCAGAACGGCAGCTGCGTCACCGCGTAGAGCAGCACGGTGTAGAGCAGGATCTGGCGGCGCGTCTCGTCCTCGCCGCGGACGACCGGCAGCATCGGGACGTTGACCTTGGCGTACTCGTCCTTCATCAGCAGCGACAGCGCCCAGAAGTGGGGCGGGGTCCAGAAGAAGACGATGAAGAACAGGATCACCGCGGTGCCGCTGACCGAGCCGGTGGTCGCCGCCCAGGCCACGAGCGGGGGCACCGCGCCGGCGGCGCCGCCGATGACGATGTTCTGCGGCGTGCGGCGCTTGAGCCAGACGGTGTAGACGAAGACGTAGCCCAGGAAGCCGCTGAAGGACAGCGCGGCGGCCAGCGGGTTGACCAGCAGCGAGAGCTCGACGATGGCGGCGGCGGCCAGCGCGATGCCGAACCACAGCGCGACGGCACCGGGGATGCGGCCGCTCGGCACGGGGCGGTTGGCCGTGCGCTCCATGGCGGCGTCGATGTCGCGGTCGAACCAGTGGTTGACGGCGCCGGCGCCGCCGGCCGACAGGTAGCCGCCCAGACACGTGGCCAGGATCAGCCCGATCGACGGGCTCCCGGCGACGAGCATGGTAGTCACCGTCGTGAAGAGCAGCAGCGACTGGACCTTGGGCTTGGTCAGCTCCAGCAGGTCCGCCGCGATGACGAGCGCGGTGGGACGGGTGCGGACCGCGGCGGCGGGAGCGGCACCCATCAGTGGCCCCGGACCAGGGACTCCTCGACCGGCGCGTCCGGCTGATCGGCGCCGGACGTCTGGCGCTCGACCTGACGGCGGATGTCCTTCATCGGCTCGACCGAGCGGATGCGCGGCACGACGTCGAAGTTGTTGACCGGCGGGGGCGACGTGGTGAACCACTCGAGCGTGTTGGCCTTCCACGGGTCCGGCCCGGCGACCGCGCCGTTCTTGACGCTGCGCAGCACGTTGATGACGGTCAGCAGGATGCCCAGGGCCAGGATGAACGACCCGATCGTCGAGATCAGGTTGTAGAGGTGCAGGTCGCCGATGTCGGGATAGCGGTAGATGCGCCGCGGCATGCCCGACAGGCCCATCGAGTGCTGGATCAGGAACGTGACGTGGAACCCGATCAGCATCAGCGCGAACGACGCCTTGCCCATCGGCTCGCTGAGCATCCGGCCGGTGATCTTCGGGAACCAGTAGTAGATGCCGGCGAAGATGCCGAAGACGGCGCCGCCCATCAGCACGTAGTGGAAGTGGGCCACGACGAAGTAGGTGTCGTGCAGCTGCCAGTCGACCGGGAAGACGGCGAGGAAGATGCCGGTGATCCCGCCGATGAGGAACGT
>JBJMLA010000141.1:0-140598 GCA_045805505.1 Solirubrobacteraceae bacterium | reverse complement strand
TCGACGAGACCGCCGAGCGCCTGCGCGCGCTGTGCCCGGGGATGCGCTTCGAGGTCGCGCACGGGCAGATGGACGAGGGCGAGCTCGAGAAGCGGATGCTGAGCTTCCTGCGCGGCGAGGCCGACGTGCTCGTCGCCACCAGCATCATCGAGTCGGGCATCGACATCCCGCAGGCCAACACGCTGATCGTCGAGCGCGCCGACCTCTTCGGCCTCGCCCAGCTCTACCAGATCCGCGGCCGCGTCGGCCGGTCTCGCGAGCGCGCCTACGCCTACCTGCTCTACCCGAGCCATGCGGCCCTGACCGAGGAGGCGATGAAGCGCCTGACCGCGCTGAGCGACTACACCGAGCTCGGCGCCGGGTTCAAGATCGCCATGCGCGACCTCGAGATCCGCGGCGCCGGCAACCTCCTGGGCGACGAGCAGTCCGGCCACGTCGCGGCGCTGGGCTTCGAGCTGTACCTCTCGATGCTCGAGGAGGCGATCGCCGCCCGCGATGCCGAGGGCTTCGCCGACGAGCGCGAGCCCGTGCGCCTCGACGTCAACGTCGACGCCTACGTGCCGGCCGACTACATCCCCTACGAGCAGGCCAAGATCGACGTGCACCGCCGGATCGCCGGGGCGCGCGACGTCGCCGAGCTGATGGCGCTGCGCGACGAGCTCGACGATCGCTTCGGCCCGCCGCCCGAGCCGCTGCTGAACCTGGTCATGCTCCAGCAGGCGCGCATCCGCCTCGGGGAGGCCGGGGCGACCGCGGTGACGCTGCGCAAGGGCCGCCTCACCGTCACCCCGGTCGACCTCGGCGAGGACGCAGCCGCCCAGTTGCGCAAGGCGATTCCGGGCGCGACCTACGAGCCCGGCCGCTCGCAGGTCACGGTCGTCGTCTCCGAGGAGCCGGGCGAGCAGTTCCCCGCTGTCGTGCGCGCCGCGGACGCGCTCTTAAATGTTGTCTTAGAACCAGCTCAGGCGGCGGTTTGACTTCGCTACCCTCGGAAGCACTTATGTTCAAGCTTCTGAGGTTCTCGGCGCTCGGCGCCTTTTTTGTGGCTCTGGCCGTCGGTCTCGCCGCCTGCGGCGGCGGTGGCGACAGCGATTCGGTCCCGGCCGACTCGGTCGCCAAGATCGGTGACTCGGCCATCAAGAAGGAGACGTTCGACCACTGGATGCAGGTCGCCGCGATCTCGTCGCAGGGCGGCGCCACCGGAGCCACCAAGGCCTCCGTGCCGGACGCGCCCGAGTTCACGGCGTGCATCGCGAACAAGACCAAGACGGCACCCAAGCCGGCCAAGGGCCAGCCCAAGCCGACCGCGGACACCTTCAAGACCCAGTGCCAGCAGGAGTACGACGGGCTCAAGCAGCAGGTGCTGCAGTTCCTGATCTCCTCCGAGTGGATCCAGGGCGAGGCCGCCGAGCAGAAGGTCGAGGTCTCCCAGACCGAGGTCGACAAGCAGTTCGAGACGACGAAGAAGCAGTCGTTCCCGAAGCCGGCCGACTTCGACAAGTTCCTCAAGACCTCCGGGATGACGCTCGAGGACATCAAGTTCCGCGTCAAGCTCGACGCGCTGTCCAACGACCTGCGCAAGAAGGTCACCGACGGCAAGGACAAGGTCTCCGACACCGAGATCTCCGACTACTACGACAAGAACAAGACGCGGTTCGCCCAGCCCGAGCGGCGTGACCTGCGCATCGTGCTGACCAAGACCGAGGCCAAGGCCAACGAGGCGAAGTCCGCGCTGCAGGGCGGCCAGAGCTTCAAGGACGTGGCCAAGTCCTTCTCGATCGATCAGGCGTCCAAGAACCAGGGCGGCGTGCTGCTCGCCGTCGCCAAGGGCCAGCAGGAGAAGGCGCTCGACGAGGCCGTGTTCGCCGCCTCGAAGGGCAAGCTCACCGGCCCGGTCAAGACGCAGTTCGGCTACTACATCTTCGAGGTCACGAAGATCACCGCCGCGTCGCAGCAGTCGCTGAAGGACGCGACGCCGACCATCAAGCAGCTCCTGGCCTCCCAGAACCAGCAGAAGGCCCTCGACGCCTTCGTCAAGGACTTCCGCGCCCGCTGGAAGGACAAGACGAACTGCGCGAAGGACTTCGTCACCCAGGACTGCAAGAACGCGCCGAAGCCGAAGACGACCACCACCGGCACCGGCAGCACCGTTCCGGCGCCCACCACGACCACCGGGTAGTGGCGCCGAGCGCAGGCGACGCCGTTGAGCGGCTGGACGAGCTCACGCGTCGCCTGCGGCGCGAGTGCCCGTGGGATCGCGAGCAGGACGAGCGCTCGATCGTCCCGCACACGGTCGAGGAGGCCTATGAGCTCGCCGACGCCGCCCAGCGCGGCGACGACGCCAAGCTGCTCGACGAGCTCGGCGACGTGCTCTTCCAGGTCCACTTCCTCGCGCTGCTGCTCGAGGAGCGCGGCGCCGGCTCGCTCGAGCAGGTGGCCGAGCACGTCCGCCAGAAGCTGATCCGCCGTCACCCGCACGTGTTCGGCGACGTCGAGGTGGCGAACGCCGGAGAGGTCCTGGCCAACTGGGACCAGATCAAGCAGACCGAGGAGGGGCGCGAGCCCGGCATCTTCGGCGAGGTCCCCGAGAACCTCCCGGGCCCGCTCTACGCGCGCAAGGTCCAGCGTCGCGCGGCCTCGACTGGCTTTGACTTCGAGCACATCCCCTACGACGCGATCACGGGCGAGCTCGAGGAGCTCGAAGCCGCCGCGACCGACGCCGAGCGCTTCCACGAGGTCGGCGACGTGCTGTTCGCCGCCGTCAACGTCGCGCGCAAGCTCAAGGTCGACCCGGAGCTCGCCCTGCGCGCCGCTTCTGGCAGATTTCGCGGCCGGGTCGAGGCGGCAGAGTCGCTCGCCCGGGCCGACGGAGCGGTCTGGGACGAGCTGTCCCAGGACGCCCAGCTGTCCTACTACGCACAGGCGAGGTTGAACGAGCAGTGAGCAAGATCGAGAAGGTCCGCGGCCGTCAGATCCTCGACTCGCGGGGCAACCCGACGGTGGAGGTCGAGCTGGTGCTGCGCTCGGGCGCCACGGGCCGCGCCGCCGTGCCCTCGGGCGCCTCGACCGGCGAGTTCGAGGCCACCGAGCTGCGTGACGGGGGCGACGCCTGGAACGGCAAGGGCGTCACGCAGGCCGTGGACAACGTCAACGGCGAGATCGCCGGCGCGGTCGCCGGCCTCGACGCGCTCGACCAGCGCGGCGTCGACGCCGCGCTGATCGCGCTGGACGGCACGCCCAACAAGTCGCGCCTCGGGGCCAACGCCATCCTCGGCGTCTCCCTGGCCGCCGCCCATGCCGCGGCCGCGGAGGAGGGCCTGCCGCTCTACCGCTACCTCGGCGGCGAGACCGCCCACGTCCTGCCCGTGCCGATGATGAACGTGCTCAACGGCGGCGCCCACGCCGACAACAAGGTCGACTTCCAGGAGTTCATGGTCGTCCCGGCCGGCGCGGCGACGTTCGCCGAGTGCCTGCGGATGGGCACCGAGGTCTACCACGCGCTGAAGAAGACGCTGCACGATCGTGGCATGAGCACCGCGGTCGGCGACGAGGGTGGCTTCGCGCCGGACCTCGGCTCCAACGAGGAGGCGCTGCAGCTGCTCGTCCAGGGCATCGAGGCCGCCGGCTACCGGCCCGGGGAGGACGTGGTCATCGCGCTGGACCCGGCGACCAGCGAGATCTACTCCGACGGGGTCTACGACCTCGAGCACGAGGGCCGCAAGCTCAGCGCCGATGACATGGCCGGCTACTGGGCCGAGATGTGCGGCAAGTACCCGATCCTCTCGATCGAGGACGGCATGGACGAGAACGACTGGGACGGCTGGAAGGCGCTGACCGACAAGATCGGCGAGAAGGTCCAGCTCGTCGGCGACGACCTGTTCGTCACCAACCCCGAGCGGCTCACGCAGGGCATCGGACGCGGCGTGGCCAACTCGATCCTCATCAAGGTCAACCAGATCGGGACGCTGAGCGAGACGCTCGAGGCGATCCGCATCGCCCGCGAGGCCGGCTACACCGCGGTCATGTCGCATCGCTCGGGCGAGACCGAGGACGTCACGATCGCCGACCTCGCCGTGGCCACGGGCTGCGGTCAGATCAAGACGGGCGCGCCCTCGCGCTCGGACCGGGTGGCGAAGTACAACCAGCTGCTGCGCATCGAGGAGGCCCTGGGGAGCGACGCGACGTTCCCCGGCCGCTCGGTGTTCAGAGGCTGACCTGGCGCTGCAACGTTCGTTGACACCGGAGGGGAGGCCTGCCGGGCGTCGAACGATGCCCTGAATGGCTGCCGCCTCCACCACCCGCGCCCGCCCGCGCCCCAGTGCTCGCACCCCCGGCCACGGGATCCGCTGGGACCGCCTGAGCCGCTACGGGCTGCTGATCGTCTTCGCGGGGCTGCTGTTCCTCTACGTCAACCCGCTGCGCTCCTACGTCAACACGCTCCAGGAGTCCAAGCAGCGCCAGTCCCAGGTCCAGCAGCTCGAGACCGAGAAGAAGGCGCTGGAGGCCCGCAAGCGGGCCCTGGGGGACCCGCTCGTCGTCGAGTCCGAGGCGCGCAGGCTGGGTATGGTCCGTCCGGGAGAGCGACCGTTCGTGGTTCGCGGTCTCCCGCACGGCAAGTGAGCTACGAGACAGCGATTCAGGAATGGCGCGAAGGCCGGCGCCGACTCGAAGAGGCTTCCCGCGACGAGCGGCGAGTGCTCGACCGCGTCGAGGAGCAGGTCTACCTCGAGCTGCGCCGCCGCCTCGGCTCGGCGTTCGCGATCGACGAGCTGGTCGCCCTCTACGAGCGGGGGACGAGCTGGGCCGAGCAGATCGCCATGGGCGTCGCGCCCGACCACCCGTTCGCCTGGGATCCGCGCATCGCGGTCGACAGCGCGTTCGGTCGCTACGTCCGCGAGGCCTCCGACTACGCAGGAGGCCGGCGGCTCACCCCTGACGGGTGAACGTCCAGAAGCGCCCGGTGGCGCGGAAGCCCAGCTGCGCATAGAGCGGGTACGGCCCGTCGTAGGCGTGGCAGAGGATGAAGACGAGGTCGCTGCCGGCGGCGAGGGCCTCGCGGCTGGCCAGGCTGACCGCCGCGGCGGCCACGCCACGGCCGCGGGCGGCGGCGAGGG
The DNA here is from genome assembly GCA_045805505.1 of Solirubrobacteraceae bacterium. GTDB lineage: Bacteria > Actinomycetota > Thermoleophilia > Solirubrobacterales > Solirubrobacteraceae > BP-464. Next base: position 135,484 of record JBJMLA010000141.1, on the reverse strand, counting down.
TCTCGACGTCCTCGGGCTGCCCGGTGCCGTCGTGGAGGTAGAGCGTGGTGTGGCAGACGTCCTCGCCGTCGAGCACGCCGGCGAAGCAGCGGGTGCCCGGGATGGTCTCGCGCATGTGCGCGTGGCCGGCCAGCACCACCGGGCGGTCGGCGGCGGGGATGTCGCCCTCGCCGACGACGCGGGCCTCGAGGGCGCGCATCTCGGGCTCGCTGATCTCGCGGGCGGCGCCGGGCGCCGGCACGGGCGGCTCCTCGTCGAGGGCCATGACCATCAGCGCGATGGCGTCGTAACCGGCCCCGCGCATCCCGTCGATCAGGCCGCGTCCCGTCGCGTCGTGCTCGACCACCACGCGGCGGTGCCGCGCGTCGGCGAGGCCGCGATCGAGCTCGGCGGTCAGCGTCGCCGCGTCCAGCGCAGGCTGCCGGCCCTCGACGTAGAGCTGGTTGAGCGACCACATCTGCGGGTTCTCCGCGTTGCGCATCCAGCGCCCGAGCGGGTGCTCCTCGACATGACCGGCGGCGAGCGCGAGGTTCTCGCGCTCGAAGGTGATCGCGCGCTCGGCGAGCGCGCGGCGGCTACTACTCGTCGTCGCCTTCCGCCTGCGGCGCATCGTCGGCTGCGGCGGCGTCCTCACCGGCGCGGCGGATGACGATGCGGTCCTCTTCGACGGTGACCTCGACGGGCCGGTGGCCCGCCCAGTGCTCGGCGTAGACCGGGTTGTCGGCGATGGCGGGGTCGAGCCACAGCCCGTAGCCCTCCTCGCCGTGGTCGAAGCTGCCCTCGAGCGCGACGGACTTGCCGCCGCCACGGCGGCGACGGCCGCCACGGCGACCGCGGCGCCGGCGCGGGGCGCCGTCCTCGTCGAGGTCTGCGTCCTCGTCGTCGGCCTCCGGCTCCTCGGCGGCGCGCGCGGCGTCGGCCTCGAGCTCGGCGGCGATCAGCGCGTCGTCTTCGGCGCGCAGATCGATCTCGTCGTCGAAGTCGACGCCGGGACCGGCTCCCGCCTCGACGGCGTCGCCGTCGGCGGTGAGGTCGTTCTCGCGCTTGAAGGACTCGATCTGCTGGACGGTGACCTCCAGCTGGTGGGCGATCCAGGCGTCGGTTCGGCCCTGACGGACCCAGCCGCGGATCTGGTTGAGATGGGGGCGCAGCGAGCGTCGTGCCATGTGGCGCCGCAGCCTAGCGCAGCGGCTGGCGGCGCCCGGTGCGTACCAGCGCGTAGCCTTGACCGCACTGGTTTCATGTTCATCAGAAGCGGGCAGGACGTACCCCAGTCCCCGGACGCAGGCAGGGAGGTGCCTTTACGGATGTTGGTCCTTACACGCAAGTCCAACCAGAGCATCATGATCGGCGACGACGTCGAGGTTTCGGTGCTCTCGATCATGGGCGAGAAGGTTCGCCTCGGTATCTCCGCTCCGCGGGACGTGCCGGTCTTCCGCAAGGAGGTCTACCTGGAGATCCAGGCAGAGCGCGGAGAGGTCACGCCCGGCGGTCAGCGCCACCAGGTGGACGAGGAGCTCGAGCGCCTCGGCAAGTCCGCGGCCTAGCGCCGCAGCGCCCGGGCGGCTAGCCCATCACGTAATAGAGCGTCTCGAACATCGCCACCGTCACGAGGACGGCGGTGCCGATGAGCGCGAGAACGAGCACGATGAACCGCATCGTGCCGTGCTTGTGGATCTTCTCGATCTCGCGCTGACGGGCCCGCAGCTGCGTCGTCCGCACCGATTCGACGGCGCGGACCTGCTCGACCTGCGCCTCCTCGACGAAGGCGCGCTCCAGCTCTGCGAGGCTCTGACGCATCCGCATTGCTCCTGGAGCGTACCGCTCAGCAGGCCTTCCAGAGCCCCCTGGAGGCTTCGCGGGCCTCTCGCTCGAGGGTCCTGAAGCGGCTCTCGTAGCGCACGTCCGGGGGATAGGGCGTGGCGTGGGCGTAGCCCTGGCGGACCAGTTCCTCGTTGACGAGCAGGTCGTCGTCGTCGCGGTAGACGTAGGCGAGCAGGCGCCCGTAGCGGTCGCGCTCGGAGACGTCGCGGACCAGCCGCACCCGCCGGCCCTCGACCAGGGCCGCGTTGGCGTCCGAGGCGGCCTTGGCGAAGCACTGGACCGGCGTGCCCGGCTTGACCGACTCGGGCGTGTCGATCCCGACGTAGCGCACGCGCTCCTCGGTCCCCGACGGCAGCCGCACGACGATCGTGTCGCCGTCGACCGCGCGCACCACGGTGGCGTGCGAGGGCGGCAGCGTGTCGTCCTCGCCGGCGCGCAGCACGAGGCCCACCGCCACCACCAGGGCGATCACGACGGGCAGGAGACGGCGCAGGGCCCTCACGACGGACATCTTGCGCGACGCCCCGGCGCGCATGCACCGGGGCGTGCAACGACTTCGCTACGCGACGGTCACTTCCGGCGACAGGTAGACGTCCTGGATGGCGTTGAGCAGGCCGATGCCCTCGTCCATCGGGCGCTGGAAGGCCTTGCGGCCCGAGATCAGGCCCATGCCGCCCGCGCGCTTGTTGATGACCGCGGTCTTGACGGCCTCGGCGAGGTCCGTCGCGCCCGAGGAGGCGCCGCCGCTGTTGATCAGCCCGGCGCGGCCCAGGTAGCAGTTGAGCACCTGGTAGCGGGTCAGGTCGATCGGGTTGTCGGTCGTCAGCTTCTCGTAGACCAGCTTGTTGGTCTTGCCGTAGGCGCCGGACTCGTTGAGCACGTTGTAGCCGCCGTTGTTCTCGGGCAGCTTCTGCTTGATGATGTCGGCCTGGATCGTCACGCCGAGGTGGTTGGCCTGGGCCGTGAGGTCAGCGGCGACGTGGTAGTCGGTGCCGTTGACCTTGAAGCCGTTGTTGCGCAGGTAGCACCACAGGACGGTGAACATGCCCTTCTGGTGGGCCGCCTCGAAGGCACGGGCGATGTCGACGATCTGGCGGTTGGACTCCGGCGAGCCGAAGTAGATCGTCGCGCCGACGCCCGCGGCGCCCATGTCGTACGCGCGCTGGACCGAGGCGAACTCCACCTGGTCGAACGTGTTGGGCAGCGTCATCAGCTGGTTGTGGTTGAGCTTGACGATGAAGGGGAACTTGTGCGCCCACTTCCGCGACACCGCGCCGAGCACGCCGACGGTCGAGGCCACCGCGTTGCAGCCGCCCTCGAAGGCCAGCCGCACGATGTTCTCGGGATCGAAGTAGATGGGGTTCGGTGCGAAGCTCGCGCCGGCCGAGTGCTCGATGCCCTGATCGACCGGGAGGATCGAGACGTAGCCGCTGCCGGCCAGCCGGCCGGAGTTGACCAGCCACTGCAGGTTGCGCAGGACGTTGGTCGAGCGGTCGGAGTCGATCCATACGCGGTCGACGAAGTCGGGGCCCGGAAGATGGAGGTTCTCCGCGGGGAACGTCTCGCACTTGTGCTCGAGAAGGCTCTGCGCGTCGTCGCCCAGCAGCTCTTCGAGTCGGTTCGTCGTCATCTCATCAGTCGCCATGAGGTGATCGTACTCCGGCGCCACGGGTAGTCTCACCGCCTGATGGAGCACCACTTCACCGGGCCGAGCTTCACGATCGGCATCGAGGAGGAGCTCATGATCGTCGACCAGGGCTCGCTCGAGCTCGTCAACGCGATCGAGTCCCTGCTGGAGGACGCGACCGACGGCGAGATCAAGCCTGAGCTCATGGAGTCGGTGCTCGAGATCGCCACGAAGCCGTGCGCGAACACCGCCGAGGCCGGCGCGCAGCTGCGCGGGCTGCGCCGCCAGGTGATCGCCAACGCCTCCGGCAAGGGGCTGACGATCGGCTCGGCGGGCACCCACCCGTTCGCGATGTGGGAGGACGCGCGGATCGTCGCGCGGCCCCGCTACCGCGAGCTGATCAGCGCGCTGCGCTTCGTCGCCCGCCAGGAGCTGATCTTCGGGCTGCACGTCCACGTCGGCCTCGACGACCCCGACAAGGCCATCCACGTGGCCAACGGCATGCGCGTGCACCTCCCCGTGCTGCTGGCGCTCAGCGCGAACTCCCCGTTCTGGCGGGCCGACGCGACCGGACTGATGTCGACGCGCACGCCGATCTTCCGCGCGTTCCCCCGGGTCGGCGTGCCGCCCGAGTACCGCGACTGGGACGACTACAGCCGCCAGATCGAGTTCATGGTCAAGTCCGGCGTCATGGCCGACTACACCTACCTCTGGTACGACGTCCGGCCCCACCCGAAGTTCGGCACGGTCGAGATCCGGGTCTGCGACGCCCAGACCCGCGTCGAGCACACGATGGCCCTGGCCGCGCTCATCCAGGCGATGGTCCACGAGCTCGCCGCGGGCTACGAGGCCGGCGTGGAGCTGCCGCACTACTCGTTTCAGATCCTCGACGAGAACAAGTGGCTGGCCGCCCGCCACGGCCTCGGCGGAGAGCTCGTCGACCTGCCGTCGGGTGACCGCATCGCCACCAAGGATCTGGCCCGCCGGCTGCTCGACCGCCTGCGCGAGCACGCCGAGCAGGTCGGTTCGGCCGCTGACCTGGCGGGGATCGAGGACCTCCTGGAGAAGGGCAGCGGCGCCGAGCGCCAGGTCGTGGTCTACGAGGCCAACCACGATCTCCGCGAAGTGATGGCGGAGATCGTCGAAGCCACGGGGGCCTGACCCCCGCGGACCGTAGAATCGGACGGGCATGGCGTCCGGCCCCGATCTGTTCGTCGTCTGCAAGAACTGCGGCGCCGAGGTATCTCCCTACATCACGGAGTGCCCGTACTGCGGTACCCGGCTGCGCAAGCGCGCGCCGAAGATCGAGCGCGACGGGACGATCTCCGAGCCCAAGGTCCGCCGCGGCGGGCGGGTCAAGAAGGTCCGCGAGCCGCGCATCGCCCGCGAGCGACGGGTGCCCGGCCTCTCGGCGCCGGCGTTCGGCGCGAAGCCCTGGGCGACGATCGTCATCGTCGGCCTGTCGATGTTCATGTGGCTGGCGCTCGTCTGGATCGACGACTTCGACGTCATCCCGTTCGACGTCTCCGCCGAGCCCGAGAAGGTCCTCTACGGCGTCTTCGCCTACTTCAACGCCTGGTACCAGCTCGCGGTGCTCGTCGGCGTCGGCGTGTTCGGCTGGCTGCTCGAGCGCCGTCACGGGCCGGTGCCGGTGATCCTGCTGTTCGTGCTCGGGGGCATCGGCGGCCTGGCGCTGGCCGTCGAGGTCGAGGGCGGCCCGCTGGTCGGCGCCAACGGCGCGGCGCTGGCGATGCTCTGCGCCTGGGTCGTGCGCGACATGGTCGCCGCGCGCCGCGGCCAGGACTACGAGGGCGACCTCCTGGGCGCCGCGGTGATCAGCGCCGTGATCTTCCTGATGCCGGCGTTCTTCCCGCTGGCCAGCTGGGTCGCCGGCGGCGTCGGGATCCTCGTGGGCCTCGTCGTCGGCCACGTGCTCGCGCGCGTCCCGGACTGATGCGCCGGGCGCTGCTCGTCGGCCTCGTCGCGCTGGCCGGCTGCGGCGGCGACGACGGGGGAGACCCGGCGGTCTACGAGAAGGCCGGCAACGCGATCTGCACGGACTACTCGGCCGCGATCGCCAAGCTCGGCCAGCCCACGCACGTCAAGGACCTCGGCCCCTACATCGAGAAGGCGCTGCCGGTGCTGCGCGACACGGTCAAGCGCATCGACGGGCTCGACCCGCCCGGCGACAAGGCCGACGCGTTCGCCACGTTCCGCGACGCCGCCGACAAGACGGTGGCCCGCGCCGAGGCGCTGCGCGCCGCCGCCGAGAAGGCCGACTCCGGCGAGGTGCAGCGCCTGCTCGCCGAGGCCAACGAGGCCAGCGACCGCCGCAAGAGCCTCGCCCAGGACGCCGGCCTGGAGGCCTGCGCGAAGCTCTGATCCTGGGTTTTGGGCCACTATGGCCCACTGGTCAGGACACGACGGTGATGTGCCCCGGTTCGCCGGCCGTGAGGCGGCCGATCGCCGTGCCGCGCATCGCGCCGGGAACGGCGGCGAGCAGCCCGCCGGAGGTCATCGCGTCGCAGGCCAGCCAGCACCGCGGCTCGGCGACGTCGGCGGCGAACGTCGTGAAGGTCTCCGCGTAGTCGCGATTGCGGCGCGTCCCGCCGGCCACCACGTCGGCGCCGGCCTCCAGCAGGTCCAACACCCCGTCGATCGCCGGCAGCGCCTCGGCCGAGACCTCGGCGGCGCAGCCGGACGCCAGCGCCATCTCGTGCAGGTGGCCCAGGAGCCCGAAGCCCGTCACGTCGGTCAGGGCCGAGGCGTTCGCCTCGCGCGCATCGGCCAGCGCCGCGGCGTTCAGCGTGGTCATCACCGCGATGCCCTCGGCCACCACCTCCTCGGAGACCAGCCCGCGCTTGATGCCCGTGGCGATCACGCCGGCGCCCAAGGGCTTGGTCAGCACCAGCCCGTCGCCGACCCGCCCCGTCGCGTTGCGCAGCACCGCGTCGGGATGCACCACCCCCATCACCGAGAGCCCGAACTTGGGCTCGGGGTCGTCGATGGAATGCCCGCCCACCGTCGAGGCTCCGGCAGCCGCCACCATGTCGTGAGCACCGCGGAGGATCGCGCTCAGCACCTCCCCGCCGAGCCGTTCCAACGGAAAGGCGACGAGGTTGAGCGCCGAGACCGGCTCGCCGCCCATCGCGTAGATGTCGCTCAGCGCGTTGCACGCCGCGATCCGCCCGAAGTCGTAGGGGTCGTCGACGATCGGCGTGAAGAAGTCCGCGGTCTGCACGATCGCCAGGTCGGGCGCGACCTGGACCACCGCGGCGTCGTCGGCGGTCGAGGCCGAGACGAGCACGCGCGGGTCGCGCACCGCCGGCAGGGCGGCGACGATCGGGTGCAGCGCGGCGGCCGGGAGCTTGCAGCCGCAGCCGGCGCCGTGTGACAGGGAGGTCAGCGGGATGGTCACCGGGGTATCGTCACACGAACGTGCCGGACCGCCGATTCACCGCCGAAGAAGTCGACGCCGCAGTGCAGGCGCTGACCGCTGAGCCGGACCGCTTCGCCCACGCGCAGGATGTCGTGACCCACGCCGCCCCCGGCCTGCAGCGGATCCTCAACGAGGCGCTCGACGCGGGCGGCTGGTTCAGCGAAGCCCATGAAGGGCAGGTGGAGAAGACCGCCGCCATCGCCGACCCCGGCGAGCGGGCGATGGCGCTGCGCACGCTGCTGGCCGAGGAGACCCGCCTCGGGATGCTCGTGGGCGTGGCTGTCGGCCTGGAGCTCGCCAGAGAACTCGAACAGGGAGATCCCCCCGCATGAACATCCGCTTCCTCGGCCACTCCGCCTTCGCGCTCGAGCACGAGGGCACGACGATCCTGGTCGACCCGTTCCTGACCGGCAACCCCAAGGCCGCGGCCACCGCCGACGAGGTGCAGGCCGACGCCATCCTGCTGACCCACGGCCACGCCGACCACATCGGCGACACCGTCGACATCGCCAAGCGCACCGGCGCTCCGGTCCTCGCCATCGTCGAGCTGGCCGAGGAGCTCGCCGAGGACCTCCCCGACGGCCACCAGGTCTTCGACCCGAACATCGGCGGCACGGTGGCGTTCGACTGGGGCAGCGTGCGGCTGACGCCGGCCTGGCACACCTCCACGACGCCCAAGGGGACGGTCAACACGCCGGCCGGCCTCGTCATCGAGTTCGGCGGCAAGCGGATCTACCACACGGGCGACACCGCGCTGTTCTCCGACCTCGCGCTCGCCGGCAAGCGCGGCCGGCTCGACGCCGCGCTGCTGTGCGTCGGCGGGCACTACACGATGGATCGCTTCGACGGCGTCGAGGCCGCGCGCCTGATCGGCGCGGACCTGGTCATCCCCTGCCACTACGACACGTTCCCGCCGATCGAGACCGACGCACAGGCCTTCAAGGCCGACGTCGAGCACGCGGGCATCGCCCAGGTCGCGGTGCTCGATCCCGGCCAGGAGCATTCGCTGTGACCCACGCCGTCGTCCTGATCGAGGCCGAGCGCGACGCCATGGCGACGCTCGGCGGCGCGCTGGCCGACGTCGAGGGCGTCCGCGAGGCCTACTCGGTCACCGGCGAGTGGGACTTCATCGCCATCGTCGCGGTCCCGCGCCACGAGGACCTCGCCCCGATCGTCACGGCGGCGGTCGGGCAGCTGCCCGGCGTGCGGCGCACGCAGACGATGGTGGCGTTCGAGGCGTTCTCCAAGCACGACCTCGAAGCGCTCTTCGACATCGGGAGCTAGGGCTGGTCCTGCCACCCGCGCTCGAACCAGAGCGGGCGGTCCTTCCAGTCGTGGGCCATCAGCAGCGAGCCGGTGGCCAGGAGCGTCACCGCGCGAGCGGGACGCAGGGCGGAGACGATGACCCCGGCGGCCCCGAGGGCCGTCAGGAGCGCTCCCGTCGCGCCATGGTGGCAGCGCTGGCCGCGGATCCACAGGCGACGGCGAACAGCGTCGTAGTGGAACGTGCGAAGAGCCGGAGCATGCTGGAGCGAAGTGTCCATGAGGTCGTGGGGGTCATGCTGATGTTTGTGGTTATCGGCACGAAGTCGGGCGACTTGATTCCTGGGCGCCGGCGGCCTCTAGGGTTGCGCCGATGAGCGACGCGCCCGAGATCACGTACTCCGAGTTCGTCGCCGTGGACATGCGGGTGGGGCGGATCGTCGCGGTCGAGGACTTCCCCGAGGCGCGCAACCCCGCGTGGAAGCTGACCGTCGACTTCGGGCCCGAGATCGGCGAGAAGCGCTCGTCGGCGCAGATCACCAACTACAGCCGCGAGGAGCTTGAGGGCCGGCTCGTCGTCGGCGTCGTGAACTTCCCCCCGCGCCAGATCGGTCCGGTGCGCAGCGAGGTGCTGGTGCTCGGCGCGGTGGCCGACAGCCACCCGGTGCTGCTGCTCGAGCCCGACACGGGCTCGCAGCCCGGCGACCGGATCGCCTAGGGCGCGGGGACGGGCACGACGGGCACGGCCGGCGGCGGCACCGGCGTGGTCTGCGCCGGGGGCGGCGCGGCCGGATCGGCGGGCTGCTCCTCGGGCGGCGGCGCCGGCGCGGGAGCCGGCGTGGGCGTCGTGGTCTGCCCGTCGGCGTTCTGGGGCTGCTGGGCCGGCTGACCCGTGCCCTCCTCGACCGGCTCCTGGGTGGGGAGCGTCGTGACGTCGGAGCCCTCGACCGGCGCCGCGACGGGCGTCGGCACGGTGGTGGTGGGCGTCGTGGTCGTCGGGGTGGTCACGGTCGGCGCGGGCTCGACGGCGGCCGGCTTGTCGGCGGCCTTCTCGATCGCGGCGACGCGGGCCTTGGGAGCGGGCGCGGTCTCGACGGCGGCGTCGGGCTGCGGCGCGCTGGCGACGATCTGCGGCTCGACCGGAGCGGCCGGCTGGACCGCGGCGATGGCCGACGGGCGCGGCGCCCGGCGCGTGCCCGAGTGCTGGACCTCGACGGCGCCGGCGGTGACGATCGCGGCGGCGGTCAGGCCGGCGACGGTCTTGCTGGCCATGGCGCCCATGCCCGAGGCGAGCGCGCTCGCGCCGCTCGAGGCGACGGTGCCGGCGGCCGCGGAGCTCGCGCCGGCCGCGGCGCCACCGGCGCTGGCGGTCGTGCCGAGCTGGGCGAGGAAGGTCTTCTTGAGGAACAGCAGCGGCCCGATCGGGAACATCGCCGCCAGCGCCTTGTTGGTGTCGCGCAGCTGCTTGCGGAAGCCGCCGCAGCGCTCGCACTGCTTGACGTGGCGCCGGACCGGCGGGCTCATCCGCTGCTTGATGCCCTCTGCGACCTCGCCGAGCTCCTCGCGGACGTCCTCGCAGGACATCGTGCGGGCCTCGGCCAGCTCGGCCAGCGACACGCGAGCGCGGACGAGCAGCGACTTGACCGACGGGATCGTCGTGTCCATCGCCTCGGCGATCTGCTCGTAGCTCAGCGCGTCGATCTCGCGCAGCAGCAGCGCGGTGCGCTGGGTCTCGGGCAGCGTCTGGACGTCGGCCATGAGGAGCCGGAACTCCTCGCGCTTGTGGACCTTCTCGGCCGTCGTCGTGCCCTGCTCGGCGACGTGGATGTCCATCGAGTCCACGCCGACCGCGGTCGCCTTGCGCAGATGGTTGAGGCTGCGGTTGCGGGCGATCCGGTACAGCCAGGGCCGAACGTTGATCGGCCGCTCGTCGGCGCACATCGCGTTGAACGCGGCGGCGAAGACCTCCTGCAGCACGTCCTCGGCGTCCTCGCGCGAGGCGAGCATGTGCCGGCAGAAGGCCAGCAGGCGCGACTGATAGCGGGCGACGAGCGCCTCGAACGCGGCCTGGTTGCCGCGGCGCGTCAGAACCACCAGGCGCTCATCCGAGGCAAGGCGAAGCAGCGGGGTGGGCCCGCGCATGCCGGCGGCGCCGACGGTCTTGAGTGTGCTGACTTCCATTTCGCGCGAAAGGAACTGCTGGACCTTGCAACCCCCAGGGTACGCGGGAGTTGCGGCCCTTCAAGGCCATTCGACCGCCGGAGAGAAATCCCCTGCCCGCCGGTCGCCGCCGGTACGGTCGCCGTGCATGGCCCGTCTCCGCGCCGCCTTCACCTACGCCAACGTGGTTTCGACCCTCTGCCTGTTCGTCGTCCTGGGCGGTGGCGCCATGGCCGCGGGCATCGTGCCCTTCGCCAAGAAGGCGGGTGATGCGAGCAGGGTGAGCGGCATCAGCGCCTCGCGCAAGCCGAAGCCCAACCGCCTGCTGGCTCTCGACGCCAAGGGGAAGTTCCCCGCGTCGGTCCTGCCCGCCGCTGCTGCCGGCGCCAAGGGGGAGACGGGTGCGACCGGCCCGGCCGGTCCCGCGGGCCCCAAGGGCGACACGGGCGCAACCGGTCCGGCGGGTCCCACCAGCTCGCCGCCGACGACGTTCAACACGCTCGGCTCCATCACGAACTACTACAAGAACGGCTCGAAGTACCTGCCCATCACGCCGGAGACCAGCGCCACGCTGGCCGTCGACCGGATCGTGATCACCAACGCCATCACCAACACCAGCGACTGGGAGGTCTACGTGTACTACGAGACCATCCCGCCGGGCGGGACCTGCCAGCCGTTCTCCTCAGGCCACCGGCTCATCACCCACCTGAACATCAAGTCCCACGGGACGGAGACCGACACCTTCGCCACGCCGGTCGTCTACAAGCCGACGCCAGGCGCACCGATGTGGTGCATCGTGGGAGGCGGAGGGCCGACGCAGAACACGGCCAGCACGACCGACTCCGGCTTCACCGACATCCAGGTGTCCGGGTATGTCGTGTCCGGCAGCTACAGCGGGACGACGGACTCGGCCGCCGCCAGGCAGCCGCGCGAAGACCGCCTGGCCGGCTGACGCGGATACCCGGGGCGGGACTCGAACCCGCACGCTCTTGCGAGCAGCGGCTTTTAAGGCCGCGGCCTCTACCAATTGGGCTACCCGGGCGCGCCCGCCGAGAATAGGGCGAGCGCGCCGGATCGCCTAGCTCAGCGGGCGAACTTGCGGGCCTCGGTCTTGAAGACCGTGTAGCCCTTGCGCTTCTTGCCGTTGTACGCCACCAACCCCGAGTCGAAGCCGTTGCAGCTGGGCTTGGTCCCGTAGAAGTTGTAGGCGTACAGGCGGCTGACGCTGCTCTTGTACTTGCGCGCCAGCGTGAACATGTACTTCAGCGCCTTGGCGGCACGGGTCGTCGAGCACTTGAAGCTCTTGCCAAGGTTGACGAGGCCGCCGGTCTCGGTGAACCAGAACTTCGCCTTGCGGTTGTGCTTGCGGGTCTCGGCGATGATCCGCCGGGTGCCCGACGTGCGGTGGCGGTTGGTGTCGCCGTAGTTGTGGATGCCGATCAGGTTGGCGGCACGCCGCTCGGAGGGCTTGAGCGCCTTGTAGAAGCGCCGGATGTAGCTCTCCATGTTCGGCTGGTCGAGGATGTCGAGCGCGACGATCGTGCACTTCTTGCACTTCGAGCGCATGATGCGGAAGTACTGCGCGGCGCGCTTGGGGTTCTTGTAGGTCGGCTGCGAGTAGTGGTTCGCCTCGTTCCAGACGCCGAACTCCCGCACGCCCTTCGCGTGGTAGCGCTTGACGATGTTGCCGACGTAGCGGCGGTACTCCTTGACGCTCGGCAGGTGGCCCTTGCGAGGCCGGTAGTCGTTGGTCGAGATGTGCATGAAGACCCGCACGTGCGCCTTCTTGGCGGCGGCGACGTAGGCGTCGGCGGCCTTGCGCGCGTAGCCGACCTTCATGGCATCCCAGCGGATGAAGTAGCGCACCTTCTTGACCTTCAGCGCCTTGAAGTCCTTGGCCGCGAACATGGCCGAGGACTGGTCGCCGATACCGACGGCGACGTTGGTCTTGGCGCCCGCCGTGGAGGCCGTGAAGGCCATCAGGACAGCGGCGGACAGCAGAGTCAGAATCAATCGGGGCATCCAGCAAGAACCCACCGGAATCCGGAAAGTTGCCCCATTGTTGAGTTTTGACGGTTCCCATTTGAAGTCTCAGAAGTGACTAGCCATTCTTCGGCGCTGTCTCGGTGGCACGTTGCCACTCGGGGAGGAGAGCAGGCCGTTTGGGAGAGCGAGCTTGAGGAATTCGAGGGCCATCGGGAGGGCCGCCGCGCTGGGCGCGGTGCTTGTCGCTGTCGCGGCGCTGGCCGTCGTGCTCCTGCGCTCGGGCGACGGTGGCTACGAGATCAAGGCCCGGTTCGCGAACGCCTCGCAGCTCGTCAAGGGCGATCTGGTGCAGGTGGCCGGCGCCAAGATCGGGTCGGTCCGGCGCATCGAGCTGACCGACGACGGCCAGGCGGACATCACGATGTCCATCGACGACGACCGCTACGCGCCGCTGCGCGAGGGCACCCAGGTCGTCGTCCGCCAGGCGTCGCTGTCGGGGGTGGCCAACCGCTACCTCGACCTGATGCTGCCGGGCGGGGACCCGCCGGAGATCCCCGACGGCGGGGTCATCCGCCAGGTCGACACGACCACCGCGGTCGACCTCGACCAGCTGTTCAACACGTTCGACTCGAAGACCCGCGACTCGCTGCGCCGGCTGATCCGCGGCTACGGCACCTCCTACGGCGGGCGCGGCGCCGAGGCCAACGCGGGCCTCGCCTACCTCAACCCGTCGCTGGCCGCCTCCAGCCGCCTGTTCGAGGAGCTCAACCACGACACCCCGCTGCTGCGCGACTTCGTGGTCAACTCGTCCAAGCTCGTCACGACCATCGCCGAGCGCCGCGACGACCTCGCCGGCCTGATCGACCACCTGGCCACGACGACCACGGCCATCGGGCGCCAGAAGGCGGCGCTCGCCGACGCGATCGCCAACTTCCCCGCGTTCATGCGCCGGGCCAACACGACGTTCGTGAACCTGCGCAGCACGATCGACGACCTCACGCCGCTCGTCGACGAGTCCAAGCCGGTGGCCAGGAAGCTGCAGCCGTTCGTCCGCGCGCTGCGCCCGCTGGCCGACGACGCGCGCCCGACGCTGCGCGATCTCTCGGCGCTGATCCAGCGTGTCGGCGGCCGCAACGACCTCATCGAGCTGACCAACGCCGCGGTGCCGGTCGCCGACATCGGCGTCGGCCCGGTCAACCGCAACGGCGCCGAGCGCGAGGGCGCGCTGCCGGCCTCCACCAGCGCGCTGCGCGAGTCGGTCCCGGAGCTGGCCTACGCGCGGCCCTACGCGCCCGACCTCGTCGGCTGGTTCGACGACTTCAGCCACTCGGGCGTCTACGACGCCCTGGGCGGCGGCAGCCGCGCGGCGCCGCACGTGAGCCCGCCGACCAACATCAACGGCTTCCTGCCCAGCGGCGCGCTGAAGGACCTGATCGTCCCGTTCCTCAACGACCAGGGCGCCATCTCGCTCAACCAGCGCAACCGCTGCCCGGGCGCCATCGAGCGCGGGACCGTGTGGAAGCCCAGCGCCGACTACCCCTGCGACGAGACCCAGATCCCCCTGGGCGACTGAGATGAAGCGCGTCCTCGCCATCCTCGTCACGGTGCTCGGCTGCGGGGCGCTCGCCCTGCTCGGGACGGGCGCCAAGGACGCCACCGACACGCCGAAGTACTGGGTCGAGCTCGACGACGCGTTCGGCCTGATCAGCGGCGGCGACATGAAGATCGCCGGCGTGCGCGCCGGGAAGATCGGCGAGATGAAGCTCGATCGCAAGACGAACCGCGCGCTCGTCGAGATCGAGATCACCAAGACCGGCTTCGGCTCGTTCCGCACCGACGTCACCTGCCAGGCCCGGCCGCAGTCGCTGATCGGCGAGTACTTCATCGACTGCCAGCCCGGCACCGCGCCCACCGAGCTCAAGCCGGGCTCGGTGATCCCGGTCGAGCGCACCTCGTCGGTGGTCGCTCCCGACCTCGTCAACAACGTGCTGCGCCGCCCGTTCCGCGAGCGCTTCAGCATCATCGTCAACGAGCTCGGCGCCGCGGTCGCCGGCAACGGCGCGAACCTCAACGAGGCGATCAAGCGCGCGTCGCCGGGCCTGCAGGAGACCGACAAGGTCCTGCACATCCTCGGTCAGCAGAACCGCGTGCTGGCCAACCTGGTGCGCGACGCCGACCAGGTGGTCGGCGACCTCGCCGACAACCGCAAGGACGTCGCGCGCTGGGTCGACATGGCCGACCGCACGGCGTCGGCCAGCTCCGAGCGCGCCGACGACATCGCCGCCGGCTTCAACCGCCTGCCCGCGTTCCTCGAGGAGCTCGAGCCGGCGATGGCCCAGCTGGGCAACGTCGCCGACGAGCAGACCCCGGCGCTGCGGACGCTCGCCTCGGCCGCGCCGAACCTGACGACGTTCTTCGACCGGCTGGGCCCGTTCGCCGACGCGTCGCGCCCGGCCATCCGCGCGCTCGGTGAGGCCTCGGAGACCGGCAGCAAGGCCGTCCGCTCCGCGGCGCCGACGATCGCCGAGCTGCGCCGCTTCTCGCGCGGCGCGCCCGAGCTGGCCAACAACCTCGACATCGTCCTGAACCACCTCGACAGCCGCGACAACGCCGTCGAGCAGGACGCCGACAGCCCGGGCGGCAAGGGCTTCACCGGGCTCGAGGCGCTGCTGCAGTACACGTTCGACCAGACCAACGCGGTCAACATCTACGACAGCTCGGTCCACATCCTCAAGGTCGCGCCGTTCCTCGGCGACTGCGCCGACTACGCCGACACCACGCGGGCGCTCGAGGACGAGGGCGAGGGCAAGAAGCTCAACGACCGCTGCGGCGCGAGCCTCGGCCCCAACGGCGCCGGCCTGAACTTCCCCGACGCCACGCGCCCGTCGAACCTGCCGCCGTTCGGGCCGCTGACCGACGCGCAGCAGAACCCGTTCGCGCCGGCGACCGTGCGCTCGCGCAAGAGCGTCGGCGACTCGCTGCTGCGCGGCTCCCGGTCGCAGGGCGACGAGGCCGCGGCAACCGCGCCGGCCGCCGCCGCGCCGGTGCCGGACAACCCCGGGGCGCCGACGCTCGGCGACGTCATCCCGGGCGCGCCGGACGTCGTGATCCCGTCGCCCCCCAAGGCGGTCCAGGACCTCACCAAGGGTCAGCAGGCCACCAAGGCGCAGGACAAGCTCCTCGACTACCTCCTGGGCGCATGAGGCGACGCAACTCCGCATCGATCGTCGGCAACCCGGTCCTCGTGGGCGCGGTCACCACGCTCGTGGTCGTCGTCGCGGTGTTCCTCGCCTACAACGCCAACAACGGCCTGCCGTTCGTCCCGACGCGCGTCATCAACGTGCAGGTGGCCAACGGCGCCGAGCTCGTGCCCGGCAACGAGGTCCGGTCGGGCGGCTTCCGCATCGGCGTGGTGACGGACATGGAGCCGGTCAAGCTGCCCGGCGGCCGCGTCGGCGCCCTGCTCAAGCTGAAGCTCGACGAGAAGTTCGGCGCGGTGCCGGTCGACTCGCGCGTCGTCATCCGGCCGCGCTCCTCGCTGGGCCTCAAGTACGTCGAGTTCGAGCGCGGCACGTCGGCCAAGACGATCGAGGACGGGGGCTCGCTGCCCATCTCCCAGACGTCGGTTCCGGTGGAGCTCGACGAGTTCTACAACATGTTCGACGAGCCGACGCGGGCCGCCGCGCAGGGCAACCTGCAGGGCTTCGGCGACGCGCTGACCGGCCGCGGATACGACCTCAACACGACGATCGAGCGGGCGCCGGGCTTCTTCGACCACCTCGAAGGGGTCATGGCCAACCTCTCCTCGAAGCAGACCGACCTGCAGAGCTTCTTCAAGGAGCTCGGGGACGCGGCGCGCATCGTCGCGCCGGTCTCGGCGGTCAACGCGCGGCTGTTCACCGACATGGCCACGACGTTCGAAGCGATCTCGCGCGATCCCGAGGCGCTGAAGGAGACGATCAGCCGCAACGTGCCGGCGCTCGAGGCGGGCACCAGCTCGTTCCGCGTCCAGCGCCCGTTCCTGGCCGAGACCGCCGCGTTCTCCCACGACCTGCGCTACGCCGCCTCGGACCTCCGTGACGCGCTGCCGAGCCTCAACTCGGCACTCGAGGTCGGCGTGCCCGTGACCAAGCGCTCGGTCACCCTCAACGAGGACCTCCAGGACACGCTCAGCGCGCTGCAGAACCTCGCCGACACGCCGACGACCAACGGCGCGGTGCGCGGCCTCCGCGACACGGTCGGGACGCTGCAGCCGCAGCTGCGCTTCCTCGGGCCCTACGTGACGGTCTGCAACTACTGGAACACGTTCTGGACGTTCACCGCCGAGCACTTCACCGCGCCCGACGAGACCGGCAGCGCCGAGCGCGCGCTGCTGAACATGGCCAGCCAGGATCCCGACAGCGTCGGCGCGCAGGGGGCCAACGAGTTCGCCCACGGAGTCAAGGCCTCCGACCCGGCGCGCGCGGGTGCCAACGGCGGCCGGCCCCAGCACGTCCACAACAACACGACCGGCGGCGACGCGGTCCACGAGGACGGCACCGCGAACTGCCAGAAGGGTCAGCAGGGCTACGCCTACGGCGTCAACCGCTTCCGCCCGCAGGACGGCAGCTACGACGCCTACGCCCGCGCGTCGGTCGACCAGCCGGCCCAGGACGAGTCGATCGACTTCGGCCCGACGTTCGACACCTACGACATCAACGGCCGCGGCGTCGGGACCGGCCCGGCGAAGGTCACCGACACCCAGACGTTCACCCGCGCCCCGGGCGGCCGGGGGATGCAGCTGCCGTCGGGCGGCCTGCCCAACCAGGTGCAGAGGACCGGGCGATGAGGCGCAACCAGCGACAGGGCCTCAGCTACTTCCAGGCCGGCCTGCTGACCCTCGTGCTGATCGGGATCGGCACCTACCTGGGGTTCACCAAGGAGATCCCCTTCCGCCATCACTACACGGTCAAGGCGGCGTTCCGTACGGCCAACAACGTCAAGCCGGGCTCGTTCGTGCGCGTCGCCGGCGTCAACGTCGGCAAGGTCACCGCGGTCGAGCACGTCGGCGACGATCCGCAGGCCGCGGTCGTCGAGATGCGCATCGACGACAAGGCGCTGCCGATCCACAAGGACGCCACGCTGGCCATCCGGCCGCGCATCTTCCTCGAGGGCAACTTCTTCGTCGACCTCAACCCGGGCTCGCCGTCGGCGCCGGTCATCGACGACGGCGACACGATCCCGATCAACCAGACGCACGCGCCGGTCCAGCTCGACCAGATCCTCACCTCGCTGCAGGACCCCACGCGCAAGCAGCTGCAGAGCCTGCTCGACGAGCTCTCGACGGGCCTCGACAAGGAGGGCAGCGCGGGCTTCAACCGCTCGATCCGCTACTGGGAGCCCGCGTACAAGAACGGGGCGATCGTCGCCGACGCGCAGCAGGGCGAGAACGAGCACGACCTCTCGGGCTACCTCAAGAGCGCGGGCCAGGTCGCAGCCGCGCTCGATCGCGATCCGGTCGCGCTGCAGAACCTCGTCTCGGACTTCAACACCGCCGCCGGCGCCTTCGCCGTCGAGCAGGGCGCGCTGTCGGAGGCGATCGCCGAGCTGCCGCTGACGCTGCGCGCCGGCCTTCCCGCGCTGCAGGCGCTCAACGACGCGTTCCCGCACGTGCGCAACCTCGTCCGCGACCTGCGGCCGGCGACGCGCTCGTCCGGCCCGGCGATCGACGCGAGCCTGCCGCTCGTCGAGCAGCTGCGCGCGCTGGTGTCGGTGCCCGAGCTGCGCGGCCTGGTCGGCGTGATGCGCCCGACGGTGCCGTCGCTGACCCGCCTGACAGCGCGCACCCCGGCCCTCTACGAGCAGGTCCGCGCCGCGTCGAGCTGTCAGAACGAGCAGATCCTGCCGTGGACGAAGGACAAGATCGAGGACCCGGTCTTCCCGGCCGTCGGCCCGGTCTACGTCGAGTCCACCAAGCCGCTGGGCGGCCTGGCCGGCGAGAGCCGCTCGGGTGACGCCAACGGGCAGTGGTTCCGCGTGCTGCTGACCGGCGGCCAGTACGCCTACCCGCAGCCCGCCGGCAACATCCTGCAGAGCACGTCGCCGCTGCTGGGCGTCAACCCGCCGCCGCCGGCCAAGCTCGAGCGTCAGTTCCGGCCCGACGTCCCCTGCGAGACCCAGGAGCAGCCCGACCTGCGCACGGTCGCGGCCGCCGTGCCGAACGAGCACAAGATCGAGGTCACCGACCAGGCCGGCTATCAGAAGATCGTCGACCAGGCGCGCGCGACGCTCGAGAAGACGCTGCCCAAGCATCCGGCGCTCAAGGACCGCCCGGTCCTCGATGCCGCCATGGAGGCGCTGGGCCAGTGACCGCCATCCGCAAGCACTTCAAGGACTTCGCGGCGATCGTCGTCCTGCTGGTCGTCGCGCTCAGCGTCTCGGTCTACATCCTGCACAACCAGCGGCTGCGCTTCCCGTTCGTCGAGGCTGAGCCGTTCCACCTGAAGGCCGAGTTCTCCACGGCGCAGGCGGTGACCCCGGGGCAGGGCCAGACCGTCCGCGTCTCGGGCGTGCGCGTGGGCGACATCGCCAAGGTCGAGCTCAAGGACGGCGTCGCCGTCATCACGATGGACATCGACCAGGAGTACAAGGACCTGGTCCACACCGACGCGACGGCGCTGCTGCGGCCCAAGACCGGCCTCAAGGACATGTTCGTCGCGCTGAACCCGGGTTCGGCCGGGGCGCCGGTCGCCAAGGAGAACTGGGCGATCCCGGTGCAGAACACGCTGCCGGACATCAACCCGGACGAGGTCTATCAGTTCCTCGACGGCGATTCCCGCGACTATCTCAAGCTGCTGGTCAACGGCGCGGGGGAGGGCCTGAACGGCCGTGGCGAGGACCTCCAGGAGGTCTTCCGGCGCTTCGAGCCGACGCACCGCGACCTCGCGCGCGTGACCACCGCGGTCGCCGCCCGGCACCGCAACCTGCGCCGGCTGATCACCAGCCTGGACACGCTCAACACCGAGCTGGCGGGCAAGAGCGAGCAGCTCTCGGACCTCGTCGGGACCTCCGCCAAGGTCTTCCGCGCGTTCGCGTCGGAGGAGTCCAACATCAGCCGGGCGGTCTCGGATCTGCCGGGCGCGCTGCACCAGACCACCGAGACGCTGGACAAGGTGACGGGCTACGCCGACGTCCTGGGCACGGCGTCCGAGGCGCTGCGCCCCGCGGTCCGCAGCCTCGACAAGGCCAACGCCGCGGTGATCCCGTTCGCCCGCGAGGCCGCGCCGATCGTGCGCGACCAGATCCGCCCGTTCACGCGTGACGCGCAGCCAGTCGTGCGCACGCTGCGCCCGGCGGCGCGCAACCTCGCCAAGGCCACGCCCGACCTGACCGGCTCGTTCACGGTGCTCAACCACCTGTTCAACATGCTGGGCTTCAACCCCAACGGCAGCGAGGGCCCGACGACCGCCTCGCGCGACGAGGGCTTCCTGTTCTGGATCGCCTGGCTCAACCACGACGGCGGCGCGCTGTTCTCGAGCTCGGACGCCAACGGCACGTTCCGCCCGGTCACGTTCTCGGCGCCGTGTCAGATCCTCAAGCAGATCGCCGACGAGTCCGGTGGCGACGCCGGCAACGCGATCTACTCGCTGGTCTTCTCCAAGCCCGTCTTCGACGCGGGGCTCTGCGGTTAGGTGTCCGCCTCCCCGACCACAACCACCTGGACGCCGCGTCTGGCCGGCGCCGGATCTGCGTCCTCGGCCTTGCACGTGCCAGAGGCACGCACTGCGGGCTGCGTCCTTGCCCGGCTTGCCCAGCCGCGCCGCCAGGCGGCCGTGGCCGAGGAGGCGAACACCTGATGCAGAAGCAGGCGCCCACCCTCGGCCGGATGCTCACGATGGTGCTCTTCGCGCTGTCGTGCTTCGGGCTGCTGCTGTTCCTGTGGCTGGCCTTCGGCGGGCCCGTGCCGCTCAAGCCGCGCGGCTATGAGTTCAAGGTCGCCTTCCCGGAGGCCACGCAGCTCGCTGAGCAGGCCGACGTGCGGATCGCCGGCGTCTCGGTCGGCAAGGTCACCCACAAGGACATCGACGTCGACGGCGAGGCCAACAAGACGGTCGCGACCATCCAGCTCGACAGCGGCATCGCCCCGCTGAGCGTCGACGCCAAGGCGATCCTGCGGCAGAAGACGCTGCTCGGCGAGACCTACGTCGAGCTGACGCCGGGCACCGCGGACGCCAAGAAGATCCCCGAGAACGGCTGGCTCGACGGCACGCGCGTCGCCGACTCCGTCCAGCTCGACGAGATCTTCCAGGCCCTCGATCCCGTGACACGGCGCTCGTTCCAGGCCTGGCAGCAGGACCTGTCCAAGGGCGTCAAGGGCCGCGGCCTGGACTTCAACGACGCGCTGGGCAACCTGCCGCGGTTCGTCGCCTCCGGTGACGACGTGCTGGCGGTGCTCGACGCGCAGTCCTCGGCCGTGAGCCGGCTGGTGCGCAACACGGGCGTGACGTTCGCGGCGATCACCCAGAACGAGTCCCAGCTGAAGAACCTCATCACGGGCTCGGCCGACACGTTCGGCGCGCTGGCCTCCCAGAACGAGGCGCTCGCCGAGACCTTCCGGATCTTCCCGACGTTCCTCGACGAGTCGCGGGCGACGTTCACCAAGCTCGAGCAGTTCTCGGTCAACACGCGGCCGCTGATCCACGACCTGCGCCCCGTCGCGCGCGACCTGCGCCCGACGCTGCGGTCGGTCAAGGCGTTCGCGCCCGACCTCGAGCAGACGTTCCGCAAGCTCGACCCGCTGATCACCGCGTCGAAGGACGGCCTGCCCGCGCTGCGCGACACGCTCAATGCGACGACGCCGCTGCTCGGCCAGCTCCAGCCCTTCCTCGAGCAGCTCAACCCGATCCTGCAGTACCTCGAGTACTACCAGTGGCAGACCGCCGACTTCATCTCCAACGGCGCGGGCGCCCTGGCCGACACGGTCGCGGTCAACGACGAGCACCAGCGCGGCCACTACCTGCGCCAGTTCGGTCCGGTCGGGGCCGAGACGCTCGCCTTCTGGCCCAACCGCCCGGCGGCCGACCGTGGCAACGCCTACCTCCCGCCGGTCTGGCAGGGCTCGGAGTTCGCCAAGCGGATGATCTTCCCGGAGGCCGACTGCAACAACACGACGGCCAACCAGCCCGACGGAACCCGCCAGGTGACGCCGGCCCCGGACGCCGCCTCCTCGAGCCCCGACGACGCCAACCCCGTCCCGGGCGCCGCCGAGCCCTCCTGCTGGCTGTTCCCGGCCAAGCCCGCCATCGGCGGCCCCGGCTCCACCGGTGGCCTCTTCCCGCACGTCGCCGCCGAGGACTACTCGTCGGCGGCGAAGTAGCCGCGCGCGGGCCTCGACAAGCCGCCCGAGAAGGTCACGCACTGATGCGCGTCCTGGCCCGTGGGCCACTATGGCCCACAACCCAGGACGCGACGAGCGTCGCGACCTACGCGCAGGCGCGGTAGATGCGCTTCTGTTTGCGCTCGCCGCCGGCGGTCGTGGCGGTGAGCTGGAGCTTGAAGAGACCGCTGGTGACCTTGCGCAGGTCGGCGAGCACGACGTAGCCCTTGGCGGTCCTGCGGACCTTCACGCGGCCCTTGCGCCCGCGGGCGGTCAGGCCGGTCAGGCCTTCGGAAGCGACCGGCAGGCGGACCACGCGGGCCTTGCGGCAGACCGTGCCCGCCTTGAGCAGCCCGCCCTTGCGCTGGTCGACGCGCGCGAAGCCATTGGCCAGGTAGGTCGGATCGTTGACGGTCGCGCGCAGGCGGGTGGTGAACGCGTCGGTCGCGCCCGCGGGGATCGTGTAGCGGTACTGGCCGCCGCCGAGGTCCTTCGCGCGGCCCTCGGCCACGGCCCAGTTGTGGCGCTGGTCGGCGAGCACCACGACGTCGGCGCCCGTAACCGGTGAGCCGTCGACGTTGGTGACCTGCACGTCGACCGGGACGGCCGCGCCGGCCGCCGTGCTCGCGGGCGCGGTGACCTTCACCGTCGGCACCTCGCGCAGCGCAAGCGTCTCGGGCGGCAGCAGCTGGATGTTGGACACCAGGTCGGCGAGGAAGTCGCTGATGCGCTCGAGATCCGTGGTGTTGATCTTGTCCTGGGTGTCGTCGGTCGTGTGGTAATACGGCGACAGCCCGGCCGTCGTCAGGCCCTGGACGCCCTGGGCGTAGAAGCCCTCGATGTCGGTCGGGATGATCCCGCCGCTCAGCCCGCGCAGCGCGGCCATCGGGCCGATCACCGGCGTGAAGAGGTTCGAGCCCGCGGTCGCCTCGGCGGTGGCCAGCAGCGTCGGCGAGCTCGTCGTGCCGGCCAGCTGCACGCTCGGGGTGTCGAGCTTCGCGCCGTTGTAGAACAGCGCGCTGGCGGTCTCCTCGAGGTTGACGTTCAACACGATGTCGCCGATCAGCCCCTGATGGCGGCTGATCCAGTCGTAGGAGCCGACGAGCCCGGGCTCTTCGGCGTCCCAGCCGATGTAATAGGTCGAGTAGGCCGGCGCCTTGTCCTTGAGCGCACCGGCGATGTGCAGCAGCGAGCCGACCGCGGTGCAGTTGTCGAAGGCGCCCGCGTACCACGAGTCGTAGTGGCCGGCGACGACCACGTACTTGTCCGGGTACTGCGTGCCCTTGCGGAAGCCGACGATGTTGCGCGCGACCTTGTCGACCCGCTCGCCGGCGACGTCGAGCGCGAGCGTGACCGCCCCGCTGTCCATCTGGGCGCGCAGCGCGGCGCCGTCGTTCTGGCCGATCGTCACGGCCGGGATGGGCGAGGGCGGGCGCTGGCCCCAGCGCACCGAGCCCGTCTGGATGAGGTTCTTGGGCGAGCCCGCGACCAGGAGCATCGCGGCCGCCCCGTGGCGGATCGCGCTCTCGATCTGGACCGTGCGGTGGTAGGTGTCGCTGCGGTTGACCATCACGATCTTGCCCTTGACGTCGACGCCGTCGTAGTCGCTCTCGGCGCCGCCGGTGAGGTCGACGACCTCGGCGGCGACGTGCCCGACGCCGCTGTAGGCGAACGGCTCGGTCGGGTAGGCGGTGCCGGTGCCCGGGCCGGCGGCGATCGACATCGTGGTCGCGCCCGGTTCCCAGACGGGCATGTGGAAGCGCTCGGCGCTCGTCTCGAGCCCCGCGGCACGGAACGCTTCGATCAGCCGGTCGCCCATCTGCCCGTCGGCGGGCGAACCGGGGTGCTTGGGGCCGAGCGCGGCGCACTGCACCATCGCGTCGGTGGCGATCCCCGCGCTCGCGCTAGCGGTGGGCAGAGCGACCAGCAGCAGGGCGATCGCCCCGAGCATCCGTGCGTTCATGGCCCCGTTCTAGCACCGGAATCCGGTGGGGGACGCAGTTGTGGACCGGGTGGCGAACGCGCCACCCGGTCGTCTGGCCCGCGCGGCGCCGCTAGGCGGCGCGGACGCCGCGCTGCTGCGCGGCGACGGTGCTGAAGCCGTCGAGCACGAGGTTGGCCAGGCCGCGATCGCCCTCGATGTCGAGGTCGGCGCGCGCGGACGCGGGGCCCATGGCCTCGATCCAGGCGCGCTCGCTGCCGGTCACCCGGGCGCGGGCGTCGGGCGCGGGGCCCTCCTCGATCCGCACGCCGCCGTTGCCGCAGACCAGCGAGTACTGCCGCTGGCCCACGCTGAGCTCGACCGAGCCCGACGCGTCGGCCGGCAGGCTGACCATGCCCGGAGCACAGCGGAAGATCGCACCGATGTCGATGGCCTCGTCGGGACGCGGCTGGCCCCAGGCCCAGTTGTAGCCCCAGCGGGCGAGCTCGCCGACGACCGGCAGCAGCTCCTTGGCGCGCTCGGTCAGCTCGTAGTCGACGCGCGGCGGCACCTCGCGGTAGCGCTGGCGGGTCAGCAGGCCGTCGGCGACCATGCGGTTCAGGCGCGAGCGCAACTGCTCGGTCGAGATCCCGGGCAGGACGCGCTGAAGCTCGACGAAGCGGCGCGGACCCGAAGCCAGGTCGCGGACGATGAGCAGGGTCCACTTGTCCCCGACGAGGTCGAGGGCGCGGGCGTCGGGCGACCACTGGTTGTAGGGGTGGCGCTTGGGAGGGGGAGGAGCGGGCATGTGGCGTTCGTGCCTTTCCGCGGACCGAAGAGGTGGGGCCGTCAGACCATAAACGGGTGAGTGAGGCCAAGGAAAGAGGAGCGCCCGGTACTGGACGAATGGCCGATCCCCTGTTTTTGGCTTACCGCAAGTTCGGGCAGCCCGGTTCGTTGCAGGGGTACAGGCATGGGCAACGTCATCTCACTCGAAGAACGCCGCCGCACACTCGCGACCGGATCCCCGGCGCGTCATCCGCGGCCGCGCGCGGCCCGCGCGACGTTCTCGTTCGATCTCGCCCTGCCGCAGACCTACCTGGCCGCCGAGCGGGTCGATCAGCTCTTCGCCGGCGTGCGCTGGCAGCCCGCCTCGGCGCGGATCGTCTGGAACGGCAACGTGCCGGTCGAGCGGCTCGCCGCCGAGGCCGAGGACCGGGCGGCCGCGCTGGGCGCGCCGCTGATCTGGCCCGACACCTTCGCCGCCGAGGTGCGGCCCGCGATGCGCGCCGCGGCGCTGGCCTGCGAGCTCGGCCGGGGCGCCGCGTTCGTGCTGGCCGCCAGCCGCCTGGCCTACTGCGGAGGATTCGATCTCGGCGATCCCGAGGTGCTGGCCGAGGCCGCCGCCGCCGCCGGGGTCCCGCTGGAGGACTGCCTGGCCGCCGCGGGCGATACCGCGCGCGATCAGGCCATCGAGGACGCCGGTCGCCGCCTGGTCGAGATGGGCGCCCGGGAGCTGCCGACCCTGCGCGTCGGCCGCCAGCTGTTCGCGGGCGAGGCCCGGCTGCCCGAGGCCGCCGCCGCCGCGACCGCCTTCGGCTGAGACTGGCGCCTTCGCACTCCGTCCCCCACAATGGGGGCATGGAGCGCTCGCCGCTGCGGTGGCTCTATCGGAAGCTCGGGCCGCGATATCCGCGGCTGATGCTCGCCCTGCAGTACCAGTTCGCCCATCTCGTGGCCGCGGGCGGCGTCGGGCTGCTGGCGCTCTATCAGGACCTGTCGGGCTGGCAGTTCGGGCGGATCATGCTGGTCGCCCAGGGGCTGGTGCTGCTCGACAACGCGTTCTCGCTGCGGGCGACGTTCTGCCTCGTCCGCCCGGCCGACGCCTGGCTGCGCGGCAACCGCACGCCTGAGACCGCCACCGAGGCCTGGCGGGCGCTGGCCGGGCTGCCGCTCGACTTCCTGCGCGCGCTGCGGCGGCTGTGGATCGTCATGAGCATCCTGCCCATCACGATCTACATGTACCTCGAGCTCGGCACGCCCGGGGTGACGACGTTCCTGATCCTGATGGCCGGCACCTCGGTCGTGCTCATGTACGGGGTGTTCCTGCGCTTCTTCATGAGCGAGCTGATCCTGCACCCGGTCATCGCCGAGGTCGCCGACGAGCTGCCCGACGGCGCCGAGCTGGGCAAGCGGACGGTGCCGCTGAAGTGGCGGCTGCTCGCCGCGCTGCCGGCGATGAACATCATCACCGGCGTCACGGTGGCCGCGCTCGCCGCACGCGGGCACTCCTCGCTCGAGGACCTCGGCGTCAACGTCGTGGTGGCGATCGTCGTCGCCTTCACCATCTCCTTCGAGCTCTCGGTGCTGCTGTCGCGCACCATCCTGCAGCCGCTGTGGCACCTGCGCCGCGGAACCGAGCGCGTGGCCGCCGGCGACCTCTCGGTCCGCGTGCCGATGACCGGCACCGACGAGGCGGGGCGGCTCGCCGGCTCGTTCAACCAGATGATGCGCGGCCTGCAGGAGCGCCAGCGCCTGCACGAGGCGTTCGGCGCGTTCGTCGATCCGCAGGTCGCCGACCGCGTGCTGGAGGAGGGCCCGATGCTCGAGGGCGAGGAGGTCGAGGTGACGATCCTGTTCCTCGACATCCGCTCGTTCACCGCCTTTGCCGAGCGCTCGAGCGCCGGTGAGGTCGTCGCGCGCCTCAACGAGTTCTTCGGGACGATCGTGCCGGTGCTGGCCTGCCACGGGGGGCACGCCAACAAGTTCATCGGCGACGGCCTGCTCGGCGTCTTCGGCGCGCCCGACCGTTTGCACGATCACGCCGATCGCGCGGTCGCGGCGGCGCTCGAGATCGCCTGCCTGGTGCGCGAGCGCTACGGCGAGGACCTCCAGATCGGCATCGGCATCAACTCCGGGCCGGTCGTCGCCGGCACCGTGGGCGGCGGCGGTCACGTCGAGTTCACGGTCATCGGCGACGCGGTCAACACCGCCGCTCGCGTCGAGGAGGTCACGCGCGACACCGGCGACGAGGTGCTGATCACCGAGGCGACGCGGTGCCTGCTCGCCGAGGACTCGGTGAGCGTCGAGCCGCGCGCGACGGTGGCGCTGAAGGGCAAGTCGGAGAAGGTCCGGCTGTGGGCGCCCGCGCTCGAGCCCGCCGAGGCGCCGGTGGTCAGCGCGCGCACGGCGGCGCCGCGCAGCACCGCATAGGGTTTCGGCATGTCCTCCGACACCGAGCAGGGAACGCAGGTCCACGGCGGCCGGCTGGTCGCCAAGCGGCTCAAGGCCCAGGGCGTGACGAAGCTCTTCACGCTGTCGGGCGGCCACCTGTTCTCGATCTTCGACGGCTGCCGCGCCGAGGGCATCGACATCGTCGACGTCCGCCACGAGCAGGCCGCCGCGTTCGCCGCGGAGGGCTGGGCGAAGGTCACTCGCGAGCCGGGCGTGGCCGCGCTGACCGCGGGCCCCGGCGTGACCAACGGCATGAGCGCGATGGCCTCGGCGATGATGAACAACTCGCCGATGGTCGTGCTCGGCGGCCGGGCGCCGGCGATGCGCTGGGGGCAGGGCTCGCTGCAGGAGATCGACCACGTGCCGTTCGTGCGGCCCGTGACCAAGTACGCCGCGACGCCCGAGTCGACCGCCGAGATCCCCGGCCTCGTCGACGAGGCGTTCACCGCCGCGCTGACCCCGCACACCGGGCCGGCGTTCGTCGACTTCCCGCTGGACTTCGTCTTCATGGAGGGCGACGCGCCCGACAACAGGCCGGTGTCGATCGAGGAGTCCGACGTCGACGGCAATGCTCTCGACCGCGCCGTCGAGCTGCTGCGCGACGCCGAGCGCCCGGTGATCATGGCCGGCACCAACGCCTACTGGGCGCACGCCGAGACCGCGCTGCTGGCGCTCGCCGAGGAGCTGCGGATCCCGGTCTTCCTCAACGGCCTGGCGCGCGGCTCGGTGCCCGCCGACCACGAGCTGTTCTTCTCCCGCGCGCGAGGGCACGGGCTCAAGGGCGCCGACGTGGCGCTGATCGTCGGGGTGCCGATGGACTTCCGGCTGGGCTTCGGCGGATCGTTCGGCGAGGAGACCGAGCTGATCGTGCTCGACCGCGCCGAGCCGGTGCGCGACCACCCGCGCACGGTGGCCGCCGAGCTCTACGGCTCGGTCCCGCGCGCGCTCGACGCACTGCGCTCGGGCGCGGCGGGCGGCGCCGACTCGTCGAGCTGGGTCAGCGCTCTGCGCGCCGAGGAGGACGAGAAGCGCGCGGGGGAGGAGGCCGAGCTCAACGACGACCGCGCGCCGCTGCACCCGATGCGCCTCTACAAGGAGCTCGGCGAGGTCCTCGACCGCGACGCGATCATCATCGGCGACGGCGGCGACTTCGTCTCCTATGCGGGGCGCGTGGTGCCCAGCTACGAGCCGGGCTGCTGGCTGGATCCCGGCCCGTACGGCTGCCTCGGCGCCGGCCCCGGCTACGCGCTGGCGGCCAAGCTCGCGCGACCCGACAAGCAGGTCGTGCTGCTGCTCGGCGACGGCGCGTTCGGCTTCTCCGGCATGGAGTTCGACACGCTGGCCCGCCACGGCGTCAACGTCGTCGGCGTGATGGGCAACAACGGCATCTGGGCGCTCGAGAAGCACCCGATGGAGTTCCTCTACGGCTACTCCGTGGCGGCCGAGCTGACGCCCGAGACCCGGTATGACCAGGTCGTCGAGGCACTCGGCGGCCACGGCGAGCTCGTCTCTGCGCCGGCCGACCTCAAGCCGGCGCTGGCGCGGGCCTTCGAGGCCGGCAGGCCCGCGCTGGTCAACGTGCTGACCGACCCCGCGGTGATCTACCCGCGGCGGTCGAACCTGGCCTAGCGCCGGCTACTTCGTCCCGACGGCCACGATGTCCAGGGAGTCGAGCGTGGCGTGCGCGCTGCCCGGGCAATCGTCCTGCACGTCGGCGGAGAACGTCCGGCTCGTCGGCGTTCCCGGTGGGAGGTCGAACACGCCGATGTTCATTGCGGAGAGCACGTTGGTGCCCGGGCCCTGGAGAACGGTGCTTCCGATGAGCCGCGGGGTGCCGGCCT
Organism: Solirubrobacteraceae bacterium; assembly: GCA_045805505.1. Classification (GTDB taxonomy): domain Bacteria; phylum Actinomycetota; class Thermoleophilia; order Solirubrobacterales; family Solirubrobacteraceae; genus BP-464. Next base: position 106,834 of record JBJMLA010000141.1, on the reverse strand, counting down.
CGTCGGTGAGGTAGACGCGGACGGAGATGATGTCGATGCCGGCCCCACAGCCCGCGGGCAGGGTGAGCCTGGCGAAGCCGTGGTAGACGCTGATCTCGTCAGCGGCCTGCGTCCACGTCGCGCCGCGCAACGGCACGGCGACCGGGGTGTTCGCAGCCGTGGTCGTCACGGGGCCGGTGGCCTGCACCCGGGCGACGACGGCCGAGCCGTCCGGCCCGGTAGCGCCGGTGGCGCCCTTCGGCCCGGTGGCGCCGGCGGGACCCGCGTCGCCCTTCGCCCCCGCGTCGCCCTTCGGCCCGGCCGCGCCCGTCGCCGCTCCGGGGCGTAGGTCGGCGGCGGTGAGCGAGCCGTCCTCGATGTCGTCGCTGTTGATCGCGTCTCGGCGGATGTCGGATCCGTCGATCGAGTTGTCGCGTACGTCGGCGCCTGACAGCGATCCGTTCCTGACGTCACGGCCGGTCAAGGAGCCGTCCCTGACATCCCTGCCCGTGACGGTGACCGCGGCGTACGTCGTACCGCCCAGCGCGACGATCAGCGCCAGGACCGACGTGACGTTGGCAAAGGACCTGCTCCCGCGAAGTGACATCCATGTCTCCCTTGGCCGGCTGCCGACGGCGGGGATCGCCGTCGGTTGCCGGATTTTACTTCTTGAGCGCCAACGCGCCACTCAGGGCGAGACCAGCGCCTCCAGGATCGCGGCGTCGAACTGCTCTGACTCGAGCGTCATCACCCCTGCGCTGTCAAGCATCTCCTCGTCGGTGAGCGGCGTCTGCGGCTCATCGTCGTAGTCGAGGATCGGGGCGGACGTGTACAGCGGCTGCTGCATGGTCGCCATGGTGGGCTCCTCTCGTTCGGGGACGTCTGCGACCGTAACAGCCGATCGGCGGCCCGAGCTAAGGGGGGGCTTAAAGTCTGGAAGCCGCCCGAAGGCGGCTTCCAAAGGTGGCCCCGTCAGGACGGGCAGGGGTACGTGCCTTGATGGGGCCGATTAGGTGGTCTGGGCGGCGGGAGGCGCCGATTCGATGCGGCTTCGCCCAGACCTATGAGGCCGAAGAAAGAGTGGCACTGCGTATGAGGCAACGTCACCCTTTGCCCGACGCCGGAAGTATCGGTCCAATACACGGTCGCGGACAATCGGCCATCCGTCCATCTTTGGCCCTAAAACTGGGGATGCGTTCCCGTGAAAGCGGTGCGTTCAAGCGCGGCGCCGCGGAGGATGTCGTGATCGGACGGTTCGGCGACGTCCAGGCGGAGCGCGGCGAGCGTTTCGACGAGGATCGCGACGCCGGCGACGATCGTCGGCGCCCGGGTGGGGTCCAGGCCGGGCGTGCGGGCGCGCTCCTCCAGCGGGACGGCGGCGAGGCGCTCGAGCAGCTGTTCGAGGCCGTCGGCGGGCAGGTGATCGAGGCGCATCATCGCCGCGGCCTGCAGCGCGGTGCCACCGACCGCGACAGCCGCGACGGCGCCGAGCTCGGGCGGAACGTGCTGCGCGAAGGTCGCCGCCACGTCCTCGCGCAACGCCCGGACCTGCCCGGGCGCCGGCGGGTCGTCGTGCAGATGACGCTCGCTGTGGCGCACGACGCCGACCTGGGTCGAGACGTGGAAGCGCAGCTGCGCGCGCTCGCCCACGACGATCTCGGTCGAGCCGCCGCCGATGTCGACGACGGCGAGCGGGCCGCCGTCCGGGCGCTCGCTCGTCGCGCCGCGGTAGGTCAGGCGCGCCTCCTCCTCGCCGGCGATCGTGCGCGCGGCGATGCCGAAGCGGGTCCCGACGGCATCGGTGAACTCCTCGCCGTTGGCCGCGTCGCGCACCGCGCTGGTCAGGACGCCGATGGCGTGGTCGGCGCCGAGCGCGTCGATCGCCGTGCGGTAGTCGGCGAGCACGCCGTAGACGCGCTGCATGGCCTCGTCGGCAAGCCGGCCGGTCGTGTCGACCTCCTGCGCCAGCCGCGTGACGACCGAGCGGCGCTCGAGCTCGGTGATCGCGCCGTCCTCGCCGATGTCGGCGATGAGCAGCCGCGTCGAGTTCGAGCCGAGATCGACGACCGCGACCCGTTCGCTCACGTGGCGCGGGTCCTTGTGGAGGCCGGGTGGGGCATCGGGCGGCCGTCGAGTGCGGCGAGCAGGTTGTCGACCGCGAGGTCGGCCATCCGCTCGCGCGCCGCGTGGGTGGCGCTGCCGATGTGGGGCAGCACGAGCAGGTTGGGCGCACCCAGCAGCGCGTCGTCGGGCGGCAGCGGCTCGGGATCGGTGACGTCGAGGCCCGCGCCGGCGATCCAGCGGTCGTGCAGCGCGCGGCGCAGCGCGACCTGATCGACGACGGCGCCGCGTGCCGTGTTGATGAGCAGCGCGCTGGGCTTCATCAGCTTGAGCGCGGGCTCGTCGATGAGGTGGGTGGTCTGCTCGGTCAGCGGGACGTGCAGCGACACGACGTCGGCCCGCGGCAGCAGCGCGTGCAGGTCGTCGCCACGGCCGGCGGTGACGATCGTCATGCCGAATGCGGCGGCGCGGTGCGCGACCGCTTGGCCGATGCGCCCGCCGCCGACGATCAGCAGCGTCGCGCCGTGCAGTTCGAGGCCCAGCCAGCCGCGCGGCTCCCAGGTGCGCCAGCCACCGGCGCGGACCGCGCTGTGGGCCTCGGGCAGCCGGCGGGCGACCGCGAGCAGCAGCGCCATCGTCAGGTCGGCGGTCGCGTCGGTCAGCACATCGGGCGTCACGCCGACCGGGATGCCCTGCGCGGCCGCGGCGGCCAGGTCGACGTTGTCGGAGCCGACCGCGTAGTTGGCGATGGCCCGTAGCCGCGGGGCGCCGGCGAGCAGCCGCTCGTCGACGCGATCGGTCAGTAGGCACAGCAGGCCCTCGGCGGCGGCGACCAGGCCCCGCAGCTCGTCGGGCGCCGGCGGCGCGTCGCCGGGCCACACCGTGACGCTGTGGCGCTCGGCCAGCCGGTCGACGGCGGTGCCGGGGAGCTTGCGCGTGATGACGACGGAGGCCACGGCCGGGATTCTCCCGCGCTTGGCGCGGGTACGTCGGCCCCATGGAGAGCCAAGAGCGCGACACCGAGCCGGAGGAGGAGACGACCGAGTCCGTCGAGGACTTCGTCGAGGAGGTCGAGAACGACCCCTCCGCCAATCCGGACGACGACGAAGCCAAGCGGATCCAGGGCGGCTGAGCGATGCTGGCACTGCTGATCCTGGCCCAGGGCCGCGGCGAGCACGAGACGGGCGGCCCGCTGCCGGGCATCGCCATCATCGTCGGCACCCTGCTGCTGGTGGCGCTCGCGGGCTATCTGCTCTTCAAGTACATGGCCCGCAGCAGCAGGGCGTCCAAGGGCGGCGTCCAGCCCCCCGCGAGCGACAGCGCGCAGCGGCACCCGGGCGCGCCCCCGCTCGAGTCCATCGAGCGCCGGTCCTAGCACCGCGCCATGAAATGGAAGCGCGGCGGTGGCCGCGCGGGAGACATCATCGACGCCCGCGGTTCGGGCGGCCGCTCAGGCGGCATGGGCGGCCTGCCGATCGGGCGGGCCGGCGGCGGCCTGGGCATCGTCGGCGTGCTGGTCGTGCTCGCCATCCAGGTGCTGGGTGGCGGCGGCTCGGGCTTTGACATCGGCGGCGCGCTGGGCGGCGGCGGGGCGCCCGTGCAGAGCGATCCGATCCCCGCCTCGCAGGACCCCGATCGCGATCTCAAGGACTTCAGCGCCTACGTCGTCTCCAACGTCAACGACAGCTGGGCGCAGCGCTTCCAGCGCGACGGCCGCGACTACAAGCGGGTCAAGCTCGTCTTCTTCACCGGCGGCGTCAACACGGGTTGCGGGCAGGCCAGCTCCGCGGTCGGGCCGTTCTACTGCCCGCCCGATCAGCGGATGTACCTGGACCTGAGCTTCTACGGCGAGATGAAGGGCCAGCTCGGTGCCAAGGGCGGCGACTTCGCGTGGGCCTACGTGATCGCCCACGAGGCCGGCCACCACATCCAGCAGCTGCTCGGCACCAGCGACGACGTCAACCAGTCTCAGCGCGACAACCCCGACGACGCCAACGAGCTGTCGGTGCGGCTCGAGCTGCAGGCCGACTGCTACGCGGGCGTGTGGGCGAACTCGGTCTTCGCGGCGGGCGATCTCGAGAAGGGCGATGTGGCCGAGGCGCTCGACGCGGCGTCGGCGGTCGGGGACGACCGGCTGCAGAAGCGCGCCGGGGGCGACGTCAACCCCGACTCGTTCACCCACGGGACCTCCGAGCAGCGCCAGCGCTGGTTCAACGCCGGGCGCGCCGACGGCGATCCCGGCGCGTGCGACACCTTCGGCGCCGACTCGCTCTAGGGTCCCGCGGATGCTCCGGTCCAGCGTCGTCGTCCTTGCCCTGCTCTGCTCGCCTGGTGCCGCTGCGGCCGCGACGGTCTCGGTGGGGCAGAAGGAGGACGTCTTCGGGGCGACCTTCAAATTCGCGGGCCGGCCCGGCGAGGCGAGCACCACGCGGTTCGCGATCGGCCCGAAGTCCATCGCGGTGTCCGATTCGAGCGCGGACCTCGTGGCCGGCCACGGATGCGTCGCCCAGGACGCGCGGCACGTGGTCTGCCGCTCGCGGCGCAGCTCGGAGTGGACCTCGACGCTGCGGCTGGGCGATAGCGACGACAGCGCTGCCGTGGTGGCCGTCGGGAGGTCCAGCGGCGGTCGCGTCATCGTCTACGGCGGGCGGGGGGACGACCGCATCAACGCCGCGCGCGTGAGTCAGTACGGCTTCTTCTACGGCGGACCGGGCAACGACACGATCCTCGGCACGTCCGACGGCGACGTGCTCGCCGGCGGCGCCGGGCGCGACTCGCTGCACGGCCGGGCCGGTGCCGACTCGCTGCATCCGGACGCGGCCGGCACCGATGCGGGCGACGACTTCATCGACGGCGGGGCGGGCGAGGACTCGGTCACCTACGCGGGGCGCACCCGGAGCGTTCTTGTCGATCTGCGCCGGGCGGCGCCGCAGGGCGCGGCGAGCGAACGCGACACGTTCGTCGGGATCGAGGACGCGACCGGCGGCGCCGGCGACGACGTCCTGCTGGGCAACAACGGCGACAACGATCTGGACGGGTCGAGGGGTCGCGACCGCGTCGAGGGCTTCGGCGGCGACGATCGGGTCTGGGGCCGCGGCGGCGGACCCGACCAGCTGGTCGGCGGCGACGGCGCGGACGTCGTGATCGCCGACGGCGGAGGGACGGGAACCGGCGGCCCCGGCGACGACGAGGTCTCGGGCCGCGGCGCGACGCTCTCCGGCGGGATCGGCGACGACGCCTTCGCGGCCGTCGGCGGCACCGTGGCCTGCAACGAGGGCGACGACTCCGTCTCGCTCGAGGAGCCGGTCAGCACGCTTCTGCAGCCGGGCTGCGAATCCCTGACCCTCGGCGGCGCCCAGGTGTTCTTCGTGAGCGGGCTGCCGCAGCGCGAGGAGCCCGGCGTCCGCGTCCGTATCTCCTGTGACGACGAGGACGGCTCGGTCGGGCTCTGCAAGGGCCGGTTCGCGGTCGAGGTCAACAGCCAGGTCGTGGCGGAGGCCGCGTACAACGTGAGTGGCGGGCGATCCAAGACGCTGCACGCGCCGTTCAGCGCGGGCGGCGCCGAGGCGCTGGGTCCTGATCTCCGCCGGGTCCGCGTCAGCTTCGGCAGTTACGCGTTCGAGATCTTCCTCTAGACGGGCCGCCGCACGCCGCCGTCTTGATGGCGGATCGTTCGGCTTCTATACTTCCTTGTTCGCCGCGGGGTGGAGCAGTCTGGTAGCTCGTCGGGCTCATAACCCGAAGGTCGCGGGTTCGAATCCCGCCCCCGCTATGCAGAACCCCCCTCTCGCCAGGGGGGTTTTGCTCTTTAAGCAGCCGATTGGTTGCTCCTCGTGGTTCCAATGTGGTTCCAATTTGGGGCGGGGGTGAACGTCGGCTCGTGCGACATATTGGGTGTCGTGGCACGTCGCTCCTATGGCTCAGGTTCGCTGTAGATTCGTGCGGATAGCAACGGTCGGGAGACCTGGTACGCGCTGTGGCGTGTCGGCAACCGGCGGGTCAAGCGGCGAGTCGGTCTGAAGAGGACGCCGTCGTGCGCGGACGGCCTGACGCGGGTGATGGCCGAGAAGACGATGCGCCGGCTGATCGCGGAGACCGCCGTCCCGCTCGGCACTCGGATGACCGTCGCGGAGGCCGGCGCTCTGTACGTCGAGCACCTCGAGGTCGTCATGGAGCGCAAGCGCACGACGATCGCCGACTACCGCGGCTACTTGAACCGCCACCTCGGGCCGTTCTTCGGTGGCCGGCCGATGGACAAGATCGACCGGGCGCGGGTCGAGGCGTATCTGCTGGCCAAGAAGCACGAGGGCCTGTCCTCCAAGACGGTCGGCAACCACCTGATTTTCCTGCACGGCCTGTTCTCATTCGCCGTGAAGCGCGAGTGGGTCGCCCGCAATGTCGTTGCCCTGGTTGACCGTCCCCGCCCGGCGCGGTTCAAGGACCGCCGGATCAAGTTCCTCATACGCGAAGAGATCGAGGCGGTGCTGCGCGCGTGCCCCGAGGACTACCTCGGCGCCGTCGAGCGCCCGCTCTACCTAACTGCCGCGATGACCGGGCTCCGGCAGGGCGAGCTGATCGCGCTGCGTTGGTGCGACGTGGACTGGCCGGCGTCACGCGTGCGTGTCGCCGAGAGCTACGTCCGCGGCGAGTTCGACTCGCCGAAGTCCCACCGCGGCCGTTCGGTGCCGATGGGCGACCGGTTGGCGGGCGAGCTCGAGCGGCACTTCCAGGCCACGCGCTGGCGTGCCGAGGACGACCTCGTCTTCGCCCACCCGGTCACGGCGCACGTCCTTGATGCCTCCAAGCTCCGCAAGCGCTGGTACGAAGCGCTTGAGCGGGCGGAGATCCCGCGGATCACCTTTCACGGCCTGCGCCACACCTTCGGCACGCAGATGGCCGCCGCCGGCGCTCCGATCCGCGCCATCCAGGAGTGGATGGGCCATGCCGACATCTCGACGACTGAGATCTACGCCCACTATGCGCCGGACCCGACTGGCGCGGCGATCTTCGCGCAGCGCGCCTTCGGCGACACAGAGCCGGCTCCGCTGCCGACCTTCTAGCGACCGGCGCGCTGCTCAGCCACGAAGCGCTCGATTTCAGCGCGCAGGAACCGGATGTGCTTGCCGATGTGGACGCACGGCAGCACGCCGCTCCGTGCCGCGTCGTACACCCACGAGGTCCGCACCGAGAGCATCGCCGCGGCCTGGCTGGCCGTCAGCAGCGGCTCGGACAGGTTGACTGCAGGTCGGTCGACGTTGAAGCGCATCTGGTTGGGCACGGTTGCCGGCGGTTGTCTGGTTGCCATATCTCCAAGGTCGCGCGAGCGGCAGACAACCCACCCATGGATTTGACGTCCCGCCGCCGGCGATCTGGGTACCGCCGCACAAGGCCATCCCGGAGGGTGCAAGTCTGTGTCCGGTTGTTTGTCGGCACGAATGACGACGGTGATGCGTGGGTCCGCGTGGGGCGAGGTCGAGTCGCGGTACCTGAGCTTTGGGTTGTCGAGCTGGAAGGCGCTGCGGAGGCTGGGCTACGCGTCAGTAGGGACTCCTTCATGCACCTGACGCGGTGCTGCGTCGTCGGTGCTAGTGGGCGCTTCCCCGCGCAGGCGGCCAGCGAGGAGCGGATTGGTTAGCTCCCACGCCCGTGGCCGAGGCTGTGTGATCAGGCCGCCTTCATGAAGGCGAGTTACAGCGCGATAGATCTCCTTGCGGCGCGCATCGGTCTGTGCATCCTCGTATGGCCCGATGCCGATAGCGATCAGCTCTAGTACGCGGCCGCCGAGCCGATGCAGCGACCTTGCGTGTTGGACTGCACGCGCGACGTGCCCGTCATCGCTGCTCAGCATGATGCGCCACAGTTCGAGCGGCGGGCGGCTTCCAAGCTCTACGTTCAGCGCTAGCGCAAGGAGCATGGTTGCTGGGTGCCCATGTGTGATCTCAGTCATCGCGGCAATCCACTCGCGTGTTGGAGCGAAGTCCTCGAGGGCGGTTGCTGTGGCCGTCCATACCTCGACCCCTGGCCTACCGATCGTGACCCACTGGCCGTCGCCATGGAACGCACCCGATCGGCGGTAGGCGATCGGGCTCGCCATCCGGTGGCCGGAAATGATGACCGGCATTTCGAACCGCTGCTGGACGCTGCGCACGTTCCAGAGCAGCGCGTCGACGTCGACCGGATGGCGTGGTGTCAACGCCGGGGCCTGTAAATGGTCGATCCACAGAACAGGCGGCTGAACTGACTGTTCGTAAACGCGACCGATGACGTCGAGCACCTGGATTGCGTCGACGCTTGAGCCCATCCCTTGGTCACTGAGCGCAAGGTCAGCTATTTGACTGCCGACCGTCTCGGCGAACTGAATGTAATGCTGCTGCGCCGAGGTCGGCCGCATCTCGCTGGGCCCGAGCAGCACCGACAAGGTGGGCCCCAGCACTGCGCGCGCAAGTCCGCGAGCGAGCAGCCAAGTTACGTCATCGGCAGATGTGGCGCCGTCGAGGTCGACCCTGATCACGGGGTGGTTAGCGTCGTCGATCGTCGCGGCTATCAGGGAGGTGATGCCGACCTCTGCCTCACCGTGTACGCCTGTGACGCCAAACCGGCGCAGCGCTTCATCTAGGAGCGCACGATCGCGGCGTCGTGCCGCGGTGAGAGCGATGTGAAGGGCTGGGATCGCTTCGGTCAGTCGCTCCACGACGGGTGACCCTGTGCCCTCTCAATTGCCTGCTCGACGACCAGCTCGCTGACATCGAACATCCCGCTGCCAATTATCTGCTGGACGTGGGCGCAGACCCGCATGGTCCGCTGCGGGTGACCGGCGCTCGCGCGGAGAATCTGATCGATGCGCTCGGACGTGATCTCCGCGTTCAGCTCGGAGAACCGGTCAGCCAATCCATGGCGCCAGTCCTCGCCGCTGATTGGCTGCACCTCGAACATCATTCCCTCGCGGCGAAGAGGCTGTCCCTCGGCAAGCAGTTCCTCGACCGCGCTCCTTTCGCTCCCGGCAAGCAGAAACACGACGCGACCTTCGGCGTGGTCCATCGTCTCCGCGATGGCGAGCTGGGCGTCGCGACCGTCTTCATCGCTTCCCCATGAAGTGCTGAGGCGCTGCACTTCGTCGACGAAGACGATCGTCGGCCTGTCTGCGCTGATTGAGGCAACCTGGATTGCACTGAGTACCTCGCGCAGGTTCATGGTGTCCTCATCCTCCGAGCCGGCGAGCGCGCCGTCGACTGCGGTCGCGAGTGCCGGGAGGTCGACACCCTCGATGTCTACCCCGAGCGCCGACGCCGCGGCGGCAGTTGCCGGAGCAATCCTCGCAGCGGCGCGACCCCGGCGCCAGATGCCGTCCTTTATGGGTTCGATCCGGAGGTGTGCGGTGCGCGCTTGCTCGGCCAACCTGGCGGCCAAAGACGCGCTCGAGCGCACGGGGCCGTGTGAAAGGTTGACCTCCAGAGCCCAGCCTGCCTCACTGGTCCGGATCCTGTCGAGAACGGCCCAAGCCATACTGGTCTTGCCGACGTGACGGTCGGCAAAAAGAAGGGTGTGTTGTTCTGTGTTGACTACCTGACTCTCGAGCGCGTCAATGTGCGCCTTGCGCCCAATCTGCCGCGCCTCAGGCCGAATTGGTGCTTCAAGCGGAAAGGTCTTTGGGACGCCCACGCGGGTACTTTATCCCATCCACGCGAGCAATCGAAGGACTTATTCACGGGCAGGTCCCCAGTGGTATCCCCGCGGAGGCCGGCTGGCTGCGCGTGCCGTCTTCCCGCTCCGGAACGATCCGCTGGTGTCGAACGATGCTTGGCGCCGGATTCGTTCTCTTCGCGCTCGTCGTCCACTCTTAGCGGCCGACGGTGCTCGGCGCGCTGTCTTCGGTGCTGCGCTCCAGCAAAGTGAGGAGCTGTTCCGGGCGTCCGCGGCCGTCGGACCTGCCAGCAAGCCACTTCCACTTTTCTATGCACTCAGCCAGGCCGGGCGCGCGATTGCCGCCGCGCACAACCAGGCGAGCAGCTGGGACTACCGCGGCCATGGTCTCGGAGTTGAGGTTGACCCAACCGATCTGCGTCGCACGGTGGTCGACGTGAAGCCGAAGAAGGGTGGATCTGATGCGCCATCAGCAGTGGCCGTTGCGCTCGACTCGGCTCCCCTGCAGGGGCGGCTCCAGTTAGGACAACTGTGTGGTGCGCTTCCTGAGTTGTTACCCGCGCGCGAACTGGCAGGGGACGCACTCTGCGCCTTGGAGGTGCACCCGGAGGGCGAGAACCCCAACTGGCTGTCCGTCCTTCACCCCGCTCGTGGGAGGATCTATGCGCGCGCGCATACCGAGGACGAGGTGCGATCGTTGTTGCAGCGATACTGCGCTACGGACGGTTTCGTCCTGCTGGCGCCTGTTGGGCCTCCCGCCGGCCAGATCGCCTCCGTCTGTTTGGAATGGCCCGGGCAGCCACGGTACGGGGCGACGCCGGGGACCAAAGCGGTCCGGTCGCTCGCCGAGATCGCCGAACGAGTCGACGAGCGGTTCTATCTCGTTCCGCGTTTGGGAACTGCACGCGACGCGCCCCACCGTCTCCTGGTTTGGTGGGCGCTACTGCTCGCGCTCTCCTCACTCGCTCGATACCAACCAGCTGAATGGATCGCCAGCCTCGATGTCGACGAGTCTTTGCTAGCCGTTGACCTGGAACGGACACTTTCCGTCGCGGAGGACGTTCTGCCGAACATGATCGCCCAAGCCTTGGGCTCACCAGCGGGCATTCCGACGCCGTTCATCAACCGGTCAATCGAGGACAGGCTCTCCAACAATCCAGGCTCGGAGGAGCAACGCTCCCACGGCGATCAGTCCGAGTTAGGGGAATGAGCCCGCACCCCCGCAATTTCCGCGGCGTTCGACGGTCACTCTCGAGCGACGCCGAAGCGCGGGAATAGCGAACTACTCAACTGCGGTGAGCGCAAAGCGTCGTCGCCACCTTGCAAGATGGAGGTGTGCCACCGCGCGGTGCAACGTCAGCGAAGGTCGGCCAGCGCTTCGAAGATCGCTGGACGGCGCACACCATTCTGAAGATCCTCAAGGCCGAGGCCGAATGGATCTACCTGGAGCGGATCGATACTGGTGAGACGGGTTTCGAGTTCGAGATCGCGACCGGGGAGTCCGTCGAGCATCACCAGGTAAAGCGCCAAATCAGCGGCGACTCCGGCTGGCGCCTCAAGGACCTGCGAGTGGTCCTGCAGGCCTTCCGAAGCAAACTCGAAGACCCTCACGCCGTATGCGTGTTCGCGTCCGGCAACGCCGCACAGGTCCTGGATGACCTGTCGATAGACGCGCGCAACGCTGCCGACTACGACACCTTCAAAAAGGGCGTGCTGTCGGTGGATACCCGCAAGCGGCAGTTCGACGAACTGGCCGAGATCTGGGACACCGACGAGCTGTGGGTGTTCTCCTCGCTGCAGCGAGTGCGTGTCGCAACCATCGGCGAGGACGAGCTAACCGACCTCCTCGCCCTGGAGTGCGAGCTGGTGATGGAAGGTCCCACGGCCAGCGCGCCCGACGTATTGATCCAGATCCTCCGAGATCGCGTCAACCAGCGGGTTACCGCAGTGGAGCTTTGGTCAGACCTGGCCAAGGTGGGCCTAACGCCGAACCCGTGGCACGACAGCCCCGAGCTCGTCTCGCGCATCCGTGCGGTCAACGACCGCTTTGTCGGGACGCGAAGGAACACGCTGATTGGCGGGGAGCTCATCCGACGCCCGGAAGCCCAGGCGATTCGCAAACGCATCGATACTCAGCCTGCCGTTCTTGTCGAGGGCACCGCCGGCGCCGGCAAGAGCGACGTCTTGCTGCAGTTCGTAGGAGAGCTTGAGGACGCGGCGATCCCGCACCTCGTATTCCGGCTGGATCGGTGGCAGTCAACGGACTCCCCTGAAGAACTGGGGGCGCAAATGAAGCTGCCCGTGTCACCCACGGCGGCGCTAGCGGTGGCTAGCCAGGGCCAACCATGCGTGCTAGTTGTCGACCAGCTCGATGCGGTCAGTACTACAGCGGGCCGCCAGTCGGCGTTTCTCGACTGCGTCGATCTAATGGTTCGCGCAGCCGCGACGCAGCCGAACATGCGCGTCGTCGTTGCCTGCCGATCCTTTGATGTGCGGAACGACGCGCGACTCCGCGGCCTCGTCAGCAACGAGTCACCGGCGATACGCATCACGGAGCTGTCCCCTGACCAGGTCGACGAGGTGCTTACGCAGCTTGACGCCAACCGGCCGCTCATCACCACCCCGTTGCTCGAACTGCTGCGCGTACCGCTGCATCTCTATCTGTTCAGCACGATCTCGCCCGTCGCGCCGGAGGACCTTCCCTCGATCACGACGCTCCGCGATCTCTACGACGAGTTCTGGAAGGTCAAACGGCGCAAGGTGACAGACCGGCTCGGTCGAGAACCCCACTGGACTGAGGTTCTCCAAGCGCTCGTCGACGACATGAATCATCGGGCGACGCTGCGTTCTCCCATGGAGCTGCTGGACCCATGGGAGGCCGACCGCGACGAGATGCTTTCGGAGTCGGTGCTCACTGAAGACGCTGATCAGATCGCGTTCTTTCACGAGACGTTCTTCGACTATGCCTTCGCCCGGCTGTTCTCACGTCAGGGGCTTACCGTTCGTGATCTGCTGGCCGCAGATCAGTTGCTCTTTCGCCGTGCACAGGTACGACAGCTCCTTGATTACGAAAGGCGCGGCTCCACGGACCGGTACGTCGAGGACCTCCGCTACCTCCTCTTGGACGATGCCGTCCGCTTTCACATTCGCGATCTCGTCCTCTCCTGGTTAGGCACGGTCGAGACACCTACTGACGCCGAATGGGAACTGCTTGATGAGCTCCTTGCGACAGGCCCCCCCGCTGTTGTCCGGCGGATTCACCACACCATCAGCACTGCGGCATGGTTCGGTTACCTCGACGCCAAGGGGCTAATAGAGGCATGGCTCGCTGACGGCGACAGCAGCGGTCTCGCATTGTCGATCATTGCCGTCGCCCAGCCTGCATCGCCGGAACGCGCCGCCGAGCTTCTCACCGAACACCAAGCCCGCAATGCCCAGGCGGCTGAGGCTGTCAGCGCGGTGCTGCAGCGGACAGACCTTTCTGAAAGCCGCGAGGCCTTCGACATGTTCATCCGGATGCTCGAGACCGACGAACATGAACTTGGCCGTCGCGACTTCTTCTACCTCGCGCACAACCTGGCCGAGCGTCATCCCGATTGGGGATGCGAGCTTCTCGGTGCTTACCTGCGAAACCGACTGCGCGCGGCCGATGAGCAGAAGGTCATCAACCCGTTCGATCTCCGCGCTCCTCTAATTCCGCGCGAGCTCTACATCCACGACCTCATCGAAGGCAGCGCTCGCGACGCCCCTAAAGCCTTCGTCGAGCATGTTCTCCCGCAGATGTTGACGATCATCAGCCGGACGGGGCAGCCCGAGTACAGCAACGAGTCAGAACTAGTCCGCGACGCGGTGTGGCACACCTCCCGCATATACCGTCACCGCGACTCAGTTGACGACGATCTGCTCGCCGGTGCAGAGACGGCGCTCAGCCAACTCTCTCGCCAGGACCCGGCCGCTTTCAGCGTGCTCGTCGAGGAACACTGCGACACCGAGTACGAGACCGTCTGCTCGTTGCTGTTTGGAGGCTTTGCGGCGAATCCGGAAGTGTTCGCCGACCGAGCTTCGGAGTTCATCCTTGCCGACTTACGGCGCTTGAACGTCGGGCGATCCTCTGACGACCACTGGGCTACGCGCGAGCTACTCCTGGCCATCACGCCCCATTGCTCGACGGATAGCTTCGAACGCCTCGAGGCGGTCGTTCTTGCCTACTACACGCAATGGGAGCGATCTCATCAGGGCAGGCGCGCTCGCGGAGGAGCTCAGTTCACTCTTCTCGATGCCATGGACCCAAGCCGACGCAGCGAGCTTGGGCGCCGCCGGCTCCTCGAATGGCAGCGCAAGTTCGGCACCGATAAGCCTCCCGAACCGTCGGGCGTCCAGGGCGGGATGGTCGGCTCGCCGATCCCGTCGGACGCGACTCGGAAGATGCGAGACTGGCAGTGGCTTCGCGCATTTGACCGGTACGACTCTGATGACTCAGGCCGTCGAGACTTCCTGAAGGGCGGGGCCCATCAGCTATCGCAGGAGCTTGAGGGCCGCGCTAAGGAGGATCCGGCGCGGTTCATAGGCCTCGCGGCGCAAATGCGTGACGACACGCACGTCTACTACTTCGATGCGCTGCTGCGAGGGGTCGCTGGCAGCGAGCACGACGTGTCGCTTGCCGCGACCCGGGTGCTGATCGAACGTTGCCACCAGCTACCTGGCCGGCCGTGCGGACGCTGGATCGCTCACCCGCTCCAACGTCATCGTGGCGCACCGTTGCCGCACGACCTCGCCGAGATCTTGTCGTGGTACGCGATCAACGACCCTGACCCACCGGAGGTTTCCGAGGACTTTTCCGGAGACATCTCAGATGAGGAGCGCGTCGAATTGCAAGGTCTCAACTCCGTGCGCGGCTCCGTCGCTTACGAGGTCGCTGTGCATATCCACAGTCACGAGGAGAACGTCGGACCGTTCATGGCCGCCATCGAGGCCCTTGTGCATGACGTCTCGGCGGCCGTGCGTGGCATGACGGTCCGCACCTTGACCGCGTTGATGCGTCACCAGTCCTCGCGGGCGGTGGACCTCTTCGTCGATCTCGCCTCGCATCCCGACGATCGGATCTTGGCGGGCCGCGAAACCCACGAGTTCCTGCGCTACGCCGCTCGCGAGCACTTCGACATCCTGCGGCCTGTTCTGGAGCGGATGGTTGCGAGCGACCTGCCAGTGATCCGCACCCGCGGGGCGGTGCAGGCCGCCATCGTCGGGCTTGATGGCGAGCATGGCCAAGATCTCGTCGAGCGGTGCCTGCGCGGAGACGAGGCGCACCGGCTCGGCGTCGCGCAAGTCAATGCAGCCAACATCACGCAAGCCCGTTATCGCAGTCGCTGCGAGGAGCAACTCGCCGGGGCGTTCGACGATGACGATGAGAAGGTTCGAACCGCGGCCAGCACGGTCTTTCGCGAGCTTTCCGAGCTGAACTTCGCCGACGCCGACGAACTCGTTGACGCCTTTCTGAGCTCCAGAGCCTTCGACGCTGAGGGTTCGCAAGCCCTTCTGCACGGTCTCGAGATGGCTGATGCGCCGCCTCCCGCACTGTCGCTGCGCGTGGCCGGCGCGTTTCTAGGCGCTGAGTTCGCATCAGGTGAAGCCGCGGGTGGTCGCATGGCAGTCCATGACGTTGCCGAGCTCGCAGCGCGCGCCTACGCCGACGCGAACGACCTCGAAGGAAAGAATGCCGCGCTCGATGTCATTGATGGTGTCGTGGCCCTCGACACGTTCCGTATCGCGCGCGCTCTGGCCGAGTACGAGCGGTGATCTCAGCGAGGGTGTGCTCTGTGTCTCACGCGAGCGGCGACCGCCCACGCCGAAGTGTCGAGGCCGCCTCGCGGGCCAGCTAGGCGGGGCAGGAAACCGCCCGCACAAATGCCTCGGTAGTCCGCGCTGTTTTGCGGTGGCTGCGCTCGGTCGCACACGTCGACCGAGCACGGCACGGTTGCTTCTCGTGGTTCCAATGTGGTTCCAATCCGAGCGAGTCGACCCGGAGCCAACCAGAGAAATCTCTCGCAAACTGCAGGAACCCGAGCCAACCCGATCCGGCCCGTTCCACCTCATAACCCGAAGGTCGCGGGTTCGAATCCCGCCCCCGCTATGTCCGTCCGGTTCGCCGGAAGGACAATGTTCAAAGCCCCCTCTCGCCAGGGGGCTTTGTTCGTTGTGGGCTCAGATCGGATTTCGGCCCGCTCCAGTCGCCTGAGCCGGCCTCGCAGCCGTTGGACCCCGCGGCGGTTCTTGAAACCACCGGCCGGCTCACCGACCCGGCCTCCAATCGGGCGCCAACTCGAAGCTGCGCCCTCGCTTCGCGGGGGCGGGTGAGGTACGTTCGCGGTCCAGGGCATCGGGACGGAGGGCTCGTCGGCGTACCAGCCGACGGTCACTGCTGCCCTCCGCCTGCCACTCAGCCCCAGCACACGGAGGTGCTTATGTTCCGTAAGTCTTTGAAGGTGGCCGTCCCGCTGCTCGTCGCCGGCCTGTTCGCGGGGGCGTCCGCGCCCGTGAACGCCAACGTCACTGAGGGCAACCCGATCGACCTGTCGATCTGGAACAACAGCTCGGAGGGCGTGCGGTTGGGCTACTGCCCCCGGGGGCACGTCAGCATCCACTACAAGTTCGGGACCCATCACAACCCGTGCAACGTGACCTCGGAGATCCACCAGCTGCACGCCCGCGGGGGCAAGTTCAAGGGCGGCGGCGCGAATCCGGCCGGCGCCGTCGCGACCTCCAACACCACCCACAAGTCGTTCTACTTCTACGTGCGCAACCCGAGCGTCGGGCGCCCGTTCATCGAGGCCAACGGCCACCACCTGACCATGGTCGAGGGCCAGGAGACGCACATGGTCGTCGCTGGCGGCCTCATCGCGTTCCACCGCCGGGGGGACATCGGCGGCAGGAAGCAGTTCATCATCGAGATCCTCCGGATGCCGCCCAGCTGATCCCAGCGGTCTGGGCGTCACCGCGAGAGACGAAGCGGGCCCCCCGCTATGTCCGTCCGGTTCGCCGGACGGACAATGTTCAAAGCCCCCTCTCGCCAGGGGGCCTTGTTCGTTCTGGGCCCGTTGGATGCGGTCCCGGCCCTTGCAGAACCCCCTCTCGCCAGGGGGTGCTCTATGCCGCCTCCGTGTACGCCCAGCGGTCGATGTCGGGCTCGGCCCGCACGTAGGCGATGTAGCACGTGTAGCCCATCCAGCGACGGAAGCGGTCGCCCGTCAGCCCGTTGAGGTTCATGGTGTAGCCGGTGTCGAGCGTGGGGGCCCAGCCCTCGGCCGTCTCGGCGCCCCACCAGCAGGTGCGGTGCTCCGGCAGTGTGAACTGGCCGGTCAGGTCCCAGACCCAGTTCGGCGCGTCGAAGCCACGCCAGCCGTGGAAGAGCTTGGTGACCTCGGTCAGGGAAGCGAGCCGCCAGTCGTGGTAGCCGTCGAAGCTGAACCGGGTCGACCGGCTCCAGTGGTTCTTGCGGATCTGGGTGCCCGTGATGACGTGCACCGCTCCGCGCCACATGGTCTTCGAGCGCTTGTCCAGGAACGTGTGCGGGGGCACCTGGGGCTTGATGTAGGCCTCCTGGGCCTTGATCCAGTCGCGCACGATCGCGATGCGCTCGCTGATGAAGTCGCCCGACTGGTGGGTCGCGTGCCAGTACTCGACGCGCAGGGCCAGCAGCAGGGCCTCGGATTCGGTGTAGTAGTGGACGAACTGCGCCACCTCGGGGTGGTGGCGCGGCGAGACGAACGGCCGGTAGCTGTACTCGAGCGAGCGGGCGCAGGTGACGATCAGGCCCGCCGAGGCCGAGCCGCCCGAGAGGAGGTCGTGCAGTGCCTGCTGCTTGGACAGCAGGTGGGTGTGGATGAACTCCTCCAGCCGCTGGGCGATCTTGTGCCGGCTCGCGTCGTCGGACGTGTCGGCCATCATCTTCATCTGATCGAGCGCCGAGTCCGTGTCGGCGATGATCGGGACGGCGTGCTGGACCGCGGTCTGGCAGGCGAGGTCGAGCACGTCGGCGCGGGTGTGCTCGACGACCCGCCGCAGTTCGGCCACCTGCTTCTGGAGCGCGACCAGCTGTTGCCGGATGTCGGCGAGCATCGCCGACTCGGGGCTGCCGAGCCCGATCGACGCCAGGACCCAGCCCATCGCCTCGCCACCGACCTTCTGCTGGGCGCCATTGCCGAGCTGCAGGACGAGCTTGTCCGCGAGGGCGGCGTTCGCCGCCGACGGGGCCACCGCGAGCAGCGCGAGGGTCAGCAGAACGAGGCGCCGGCAGCGAGTGGCCATGCCCATTCCTACTGTGGCAACTGGACGGTTGCCTATGGATCATTTGTCCGCCGGGTCAAGTTTCAAACTGCGCAGAAACGCGTGCCCTTCCCGCCAGGACGCGACCTACCCTGAACCGGGATGGCCCTTTCCGTTCCCCTCTCGGTGCTCGACCTGGCGGTGATCAACCGCGAGCGGTCGGTCGCCGACGCATTGCACGCGAGCGTCGACCTGGCTCGCAAGGCCGAGGAGCTCGGCTACCAGCGGGTCTGGTACGCCGAGCATCACAACATGGCGTCGATCGCGTCGTCGGCGACTTCGGTGCTGATCGCGCACGTCGCGGCGCACACCGAGCGGATCCGGCTCGGCGCCGGCGGGATCATGCTGCCCAACCACTCGCCGCTGGTGATCGCCGAGCAGTTCGGCACGCTGGCCGAGCTGCATCCCGGCCGGATCGACCTGGGACTCGGCAGGGCGCCGGGCTCGGACCAGAACACGATGCGGGCCCTGCGGCGCGATCCGACGTCCTCGGACTCCTTCCCGCAGGACGTCCTCGAGCTGCAGGGCTATCTGACCGGAGAGACCCGGATCGCCGACGTGCAGGCCGTGCCCGGCCGCGGGACGAACGTGCCGCTCTACATCCTCGGCTCGTCGCTGTTCGGCGCGCAGCTCGCGGCGGCGCTCGGGCTGCCGTTCGCGTTCGCGTCGCACTTCGCGCCCCAGGCGCTCGAGCAGGCGGCCGTGCTCTACCGCGAGCGCTTCGAGCCCTCGGCGCAGCTCGACCGGCCCCACCTGATCGCCGCCGTCAACGTCCTCGCGGCCGACAGCGAGGACGAGGCGCGCCGGCACTTCCAGGTGCGCCGCCACGAGTTCGCTCGCGGGATCTTCAGCCGCCCCGGCCACCGGCTCGACGACGAGCAGGTCGAGGGCGTGCTCGCCTCGCCGCAGGGCGCCATGGTCGATCAGATGCTCACGCACACCGCGCTGGGCACGCCCGACATGGTCGCCTCCTACCTCGAGGACTTCCGCGCGCTCACGGATGCCGACGAGCTCATCACCGCGCACCAGGCCGACACGATCGAGGGCCGCCTGCGGTCGCTCGAGCTGCTCGCCGACCTCGTCGCGGTCTAGCCGCGCCTGACGACGAGCTTCATGCTCATGTCGGCGCGGCCGTGGATCGTGCAGTAGATGACGTAGGTCCCGCGCTTGAGACGCGGTGTCCGGTAGGTCCCGGAGTTCTGCGGCTCGGAGCTGAACCGCGAGGGACCGGAGCGCGTGGTGACCGTGTGGTTGAAGCGACCGAGCCAGCGGAAGGTCAGCCGCGTGCCGGCGACGGCCTTGACGGTCGGCACGCCGTCGGGGCGCACGTAGTAGTTCTCGCCGATGCCGAGCGGCGCCGGCCCGGAGGCGGCTGAGGGCACAGCAAGCAGCAGGGCGATGACGGCGGCGCGGAGGACCACGCCGCAAGGCTCGCAGGTCCGGCGCTCGGTCAGAAGCGACGGTCCGCCAGCCTGGGCATGGCCACCGCCAGGGAGCGCGAGATCTTCAGGCGCGCCGCGGCGTTGCCCGTGTAGACCGCCGTGGCCCGCACGTGCATCAGGTGCCGAGCGCGAACCCGGCGCAGCAGGCCGCGGCTGATGACCAGCCGCGCAGACCTCGCCTCTCCGGCCGCGAGGTCGAACGTGACCCTTCCGTAGCGTCCGCCGGTGCCGCGCTTCCTGCTCAGCGGATCGATGAGGACGCGTCCCGTGCAGCGGCTTCCGGCGGGCCCTGAGCAGACGAGGCGCAGGGCGATCGAGCGCCCCACGAGCCTCACGGAGGGGTGCAGGATGCGCAGCGCGGTGGGTACGGCGGCCGGAGTCGCCGGGGCCGGTCCGCTGGCCGAGTCGACCGGGCGGGCGCTTTCCGGCGCGGTGGGGGTCGGAGCCGGCTGCTGTGCCGTCGACGGCGGCGCCGGCGTGACGCTGATGTCGCGCGTTGACACGGCGCTCGAGATGCGGCTGCTGTCGGTCACGCCGAACGACACGGTCCGGGAGCCGCTCGCGGCCGTCGAAGCGTTGCGATAGGTGATCGAGCGCAGCGCGGCCTGGTAGTCGGCCACGGTGGCACTTCCGGACAACGTGACGGTGTCGCCCGACACCGTCGCGCTGATGCCGTTGGCCGCGACGTACCCGAGGACGTCCTCGTCGGCGCGGTAGCCGCTGGTGATCTGCGCGGTCGCGCCCGTCAGCGACACCGAATCGGCATCGGCGATCGTCAGGGCGCCGTCGATCGGCGTCGCCGCGGCGCCGCCGGTCGCGGCGAGGGCCGAGGTGGACGTCGTGATGGCCGGTGCCGTGTCGAGGTCGCGGGCGAGCACGTAGCCGTCCGGGAGCGCCTTGGGCGACGGCATATGGACGATGCCACCCGTGCCCGGCTGATCGATGGTCGGGAGCCGGAGCTCGAGGTTGGTCACGACGACGGACTGCTGGGGCGCAGCGCTGGACTCGCCGCGTGCGTAACTGGAGTCCTGGGCCAGCAGCTCGAGCTTGACGACGTGCCCAGCCGCTACACGCCACGCCTGCGGATGCAGCTGGAAGACCTGCCGGGCCGGGCCGGTGCCGACACCGACGGGGCGCAGCAGCTGCCGCCCGATGAGGCGCTCGGTCGACGACGTCACGTCGACGTCGTAGAGCCGCGCGCGGACGCCGTCGTTGGCGCCGAGCACGTCCATGTCGGCGATGACGGTCGGCGAGCCGGCCAGCGTGAAGCCGCCGACGGGAGCGGGGTCGAGCTTGTAGGTGGCCGCCGAGGCGTTGTCGGCGCTCGAGGTCGTCGTGCAGATGCTGCCGGTGGTGAACGTGTTGCTGGGGGCGGTGCCCGGCGCGGTGATGGTCTGCGCGGCGCCTCCGGAGAGCCGCACCTCGCCGGGAGCCAGCGCTGCCCACGTCGCCGCGTGGAACAACGCGCCGGCGGCTCGCGTCGTCGTGGTGGTGGTGGCGCAGTTGCTCGTGAGGACGTCGACACCGCCCACGGCGTCGACCGGAGCCGTGCCGACATTCTTGACGTAGTAGTCGAACCACGCGTTCTCGGCGGTCGCCAGCTGCGCAGTGTCGGCCCCGAAGGCAGCGGCTCGCGGGCTGTGCCCGAAGTCCAGGTGGAACATCGTGATCGGGTTGTCGGGCCAGCGCGTGCGCACCTTGTTGTAGTAGCGAACCGCCTCGTCGACCGGGAACAGATCGTCGTTCCAGCCGTTCGAGAGCAGGGCCGGGGCCGGGGGACGGCTGTCGTCGATCGAGTAGGCCGAGTGGTTGGCCGACAGCTCGTCGATCATCTGCTGAGCGGTGGCGTTGCTGTCGTAGGGGCCGCCGGTCGCCGCCGCGTTCTGCCAGCCGGTGAGATCGGCGGTGCTGTCGGAGCCCTCCGGCGCGTAGAACCCGCCGGCCACCAGGCCGCCCGTGTAGAGCGAGCTGGACCAGTTGCTCTTCTGGATCCCGAAGCGCCTGTCGCCGAGCGGGCCGCGGTAAGGAGCGTTGGCGACGTAGTCGAGCGTGCTGCCGTTGGGCACCAGCGCGTAGGCGAGGTTCGTCCAGCCGTACTCGGGAGCCGTTGCGGCGATGCTCATGGGCTTGCCGCCCGGGCTCGTCCAGGGCACGAGCGTGCCGTCGGGCAGCTGCGTGCGGTCCCTCAGCGCGCCGAGCGCGTAGGACTGCCCGCCGCCGTAGGAGCCGCCGGTTGCTCCGATGCGCTGGCCGTCGATGACGCCCTCGTCGGCGAGCAGGCTCATGAGGTACTGCGCGTCGCGGATCTCGTAGGCGTTGTGCATGAGCCGGACGTAGCCCGTCGCGCAGCCCGTGGGCCGCGAGCCCGAGGGCCCGCCGCACGACTGACCGAAGCCACGGTCGGACTTGCTGAACACCGCGTACCCGCGAGCGATCCAGCGCTGTGTCGTCGAGCTGGCCGGGGTGATCTTCGAGCCGCCATAGCCGTGGAAGACTGCGACCAGCGGGAAGGGGCCGTCCGGGCCCGAGCTGGGCACCGGCGGCAGGGTGACGCTCACGTCGGTCGGGGTGCCGTCCCACGACGGCACGCGAGAGGGGCTTCCGCTGCAGAACCGCTGGCCTGCGTTGGCCCCGACCTGGACGGTGCAGGTCACGGGCGAGTTGCTGGTCGTGAAGACCGAGCCGATCGCGGCGTCGGCTGCGGCGGGGGTCGCCAGCGCAAGGGCCGCGGCGACCAGCATCCCGGCCGTGCGCAGGCACGGCGACTTCGAGTGACCTTCGGTGAGCATGGCTGGACCGCTTCCTCAGGCACTTGCCTGGCGTATGGGCTCGCGACCCTATAAACGCCCAGGGCCCTTTCCGCGCCAACTCCACTGGGCGCCTGATCGATCTTCACCACCCCCAGGCCCCCAGGCCGTATCGGGGCCCCCAGCCCCTCGCCTGGGGGTGCCAAAGATGAGGGCTTGCCCCTCATGACCCTGCGTCGTGCGCAGTCCAAGGTTCGGCTCGTCAGGGAGATCGAGGTCTCCCAAGCGATCCAAACTCAATCCACTCAGGGAGATTCACATGACTCGCACCGGTTCCATCAGGCGTCTCGCTCCTCGCGCCGCCGTCGTCATCGCCGCCCTCGGCCTGGTCGGCGCGGGCACCGCCACCGGCGCTTCGCTCATCACGGGCAAGCAGATCAAGAACAGCTCGGTCACGGGCTCCGACATCAAGAACAAGTCGCTCGGCCTCGGTGATCTCTCGCCCAAGGCCCGCACCGCGCTCAAGGGCGCCACCGGCCCGGCCGGTCCCACCGGAGCCAAGGGCGACACCGGCGCCGCGGGTGCCGCCGGCGCCGCCGGCGCGAAGGGCGACACGGGCGATCGCGGCCCTTCGGACGGCTACTTCTCGATCGTCAACAGCTCGGTCAACGCGCCGGACGCGATGGGCACCGTCGACACGCTCGACCTGCCGACCGGCAAGTTCCTGATCACCGCGACGGTGGAGGGCCTCGGCATCGGCGACGCGAACCGCAACCTCAGCTGCCAGCTGCTGCATGGCGCCACCGTGCTCAACGACGACCAGGACTTCATCACGCTGGGCACGCAGCGCGCCCACGTCACGATGCTGGCGGCCGTGGAGCTCAGCGGCATCCTGGTCAACAGCAACGACATCGAGCTGCAGTGCTCCGATGGCAACTCCGGCCTGCTCATCCAGACGTCGATGACGGCGGTCAAGGTCGCCGCGCTGACCGCGGCCTAGTCTCCGGCCGCACCGCAGGATCCGTGGGCCCGCCGGCATCGCCGGTGGGCCCACGGCCGTTAAGCGGGTTGGCTCACAACGGTGACGCGCGGGGATGCCCGTGTCCGCTCGGGCTCTGGGGTAGCCGAAAGGTTCTACCCGTCCATTACTCAGGAGGCTCGATGTTCTCTCACCACAAGGAGCTCGCGTACACCGTGCGCGTCGACAAGCCCAACCCCGTCTTCGGGCGCATGCTCCAGCAGGCGATCGGCGGGCCCGAGGGTGAGATGCGCGTCATGACGCAGTACCTCTTCCAGGGGTGGGGCTACCGCGGCCCGAAGAAGTACCGCGACATGCTGATCTCGACGGGCACCGAGGAGATCGGTCACATCGAGCTGCTGTGCACGGCCGTCGCGATGAACCTCGACGGCATGCCGTCCGAGAAGATCGACGACGTCGTTACCAACCCGATGGTGTCGGCCCGGATGGGCGGCGTCGAGCCGCGCCACTTCCTCAGCGCCGGCCTCTCGGCGATGCCCTCGGACGCCAACGGCGTGCCGTTCAACGCCGCCTGCATCGACGTCAGCGGCAACCTGCTCGCCGACATGCGAGCCAACGTCGCGGCGGAGTCCATCGGCCGCACGCTGGCCGCGCGCCTGCGCGAGCTCACCGACGACCCGGGCATGAAGGACCTCCTGTCGTTCCTGATCGCCCGCGACTCGATGCACCAGCAGCAGTGGCTGGCGGCGATCGAGGACATCGGCGACACGTGGAACGTCGCGCCCAACGACGTCGAGGACACGCCCGAGCACCAGCAGTACGCGCATCAGTACTTCGCGCACTCCGACGGCGGCGCCGACCGCGAGGGCCGCTGGACGCGCGGCCAGACGCTCGACGGGCGCGGCGAGTTCTCGGTCGTCGACCCGGTGCCGGCGCTCGGACAGGAGCCCGAGCTCATGCCCGGCCCCGCCAGCACGCACAGCGGCACCGAGGCCAGCCGCGCCGACGGCGACGGTCCCGGCCTGATGGCGAAGGTCAAGGACGCCGTCACCTGATCGAACGCGCGGGTCCTCCGGCGTCGCCGGAGGACCCGCGGCTGTCGTGGCGCAAGAAACCGGTGCGCCGTGCGTTGAAGGCCTTCGATGCCCATCCGCCGAGGGACCCTGCTCGCCGCGCTCGCCGCGCTGACCACCGCGCCGGCCGCCCTGGCCGACGAAGCGCCCGGCCTCGCCGCCCCGCCCGCGCCGACCGATCCGCGCTCGTGGGTGCTGCCCGAGGACATGACGTGGGCCGACTACCGGCCCATCCCCGGCTTCGACTGGGAGCACCCCGACCGCCAGCCGCCCAAGAAGCTGCGTGCGGCGCTCATCCTCGGCGACTTCCCCGACCGCCCGTTCCTGATCAGCAGCCCGACGGGCGCCGACCCGATGGGCAACCCGCTCACCGCGGGCGGCGTCTCGCGCGATCAGGTCGGCCAGTTCTACGAGGACCTGCTCAACAAGCCGACGGCGCTCAACCACGGCCACACGATCAACGAGTACTGGCTCGAGAACTCCTACGGCCTCGTCGGCGTCGACATGGACCCGTTCGGCCCGTACCCGATGGACCGCGACGAGTACGAGTACGGCCTGGCCGAGCACGGCGAGGAGTCGGCGTGCCCGACGGGCAAGACCTGCGACGGCGACTTCGACACCGAGCTGCTGACAAAGTCGCTGGCCGACGTGACCGCGGCGACCGCGACGACCGTGCGCGACTACGACTTCCGCTTTCTCCTGCACTCTGGCTACGACGAGTCGGGCGTGTGGCAGGAGGCCGGCGAGATGCGCTTCAAGGACAAGGAGAGCATCAGCGAGGACTTCGGCAACCCGGACCCGGCGAAGCCCAACTGGGCTCCGACGCGCTACGTCCCGTGGACCTCGTTCTACGCCGCGCGCGGCATCTGGTCGCACGCCACGCCCGGCGTGATGGCCACCGAGGGCGAGAACGACGGCGCGGCGGTCTACGCGCACGAGTTCAGCCACATCCTCGGCGTGCTCGACAACTACAACAACTCGTTCGCCACGCCGCCCCAGCGCGACTACTCGGGCCCGTGGGACATGATGTCGCGCGGCTCGTTCAACGGCCCCGGCGGCAGCCACAACCGCTGGCAGGTCCCGCCGACGCTCGGCGCCTCCATGGGATCGCACCACATGCTGCGCGACAAGCTGCGCATGGGGTTCGTCAAGCCGACCGAGGTGATGGTTCTCGAGCGCACCGCGCTCGCGATCACCGGCCCGGCGTTCGCCGACGTGTGGGCCCGCGAGATCCCGATCGGGCCCGGCACGGGCCGCGACGGGCTGCACGGCCTGCTGATCGCGCTGGGTGGCGGCGACAAGACGCCGGCTTGCACGGTGGCGCAGGACTGGCGATGCGACGGCGGCGGTTTCGAGAACTACACGCTCGAGGTCGTCGACCGCATGGGCTCGGACTCGTTCACCCCCGATCACGGCGTGCTGCTGGCCAAGAACAAGACCGCGGAGCTCGCGCCGTGGAAGTGGGTGATCGACGCGCACCCCGACGACATCGACAAGGTCGACTTCACCCGGGCCGACGGCACGCCGGTCAAGGTCACCAAGGGCGACTACCGCCAGCTGGCCGACGCGCTGTTCCATGCCGGGACGGGAGACGGCGTGGTCAGCGAGTACGTCGACACGCCCAACCGCCTGCACTTCTACGTCCTGGCCGGCAAGCGCGACGACGACGGCGTGCTGTCCTACCGCGTCGCGGTCCGGTCGCTCGACGGCGGCGGCATCTTCCCGCGCGGCGTGACCGCCGCGCGCGGCGGGGCACAGCCGGCCGCGCCGGGGCGCGTCGCGGTCCAGACCTTCAAGGTGACCAACACGGGCCAGGCCGAGGACCTGATCCGCGTGAAGGCCAAGACGGCCGGCGGCTGGGCGACGGCGGTCCGGTCCGCGGTGCTCGACGTGCCGGCCGGCCAGACGGTGGGGGTGCCGGTCTACGTGACGGTGCCGGCAGGCGCGACCGCGCCCGCGCCGCTGACGTTCACCGCGACGTCAGAGACCGACGCCACGAAGCGCGCGACGACGACGGCGTCCGTCGCTCCCGCGCCCTAGCCGACCCGATACGGTCGCCCGGTGCTCACCCGGTCCGGCCTCATCGCCCTTGTCACCCTGCTGCTTGCGGTCCCGGCCGGCGCGGCGCCGCTGACGCGCTACGTCGATACGCGCACCGGCACCGACGAGGGGGCACCGGACTTCGGCACGGGCGGTGGCGCGGGCGCCACGTTCCCCGGCGCCGTCGCGCCGTTCGGGATGCTGCAGGTGAGTCCCGACACCGAGCCCGGCTACCGCAACTACTCGGGGATGTACACGCACAGCGACACGCAGATCAAGGGCTTCGGCCTGGCGCACCTGTCGGGCGCGGGGTGCTCGGCGCTCGGCGACGTGCCGTTCCTGCCGACGACCCACCCCGTCGACGCCTCGCCCTCGACCCTGGGCTCCTACGACGTCGAGCCCCGCTACATCGCGAAGTTCACCCATGACGGCGAGGTCGCGCGGCCCGGCGACTACCGCGTGACGCTCAACCCTGGCGCCAACCCGATCGGCGTCGAGCTCACGGCGGTCGCCCGCGGCGGCGCGATGCGCTTCACCTTCCCGGCCGGCGCCGGCGGATCCGTGCTCGTCAACGCGGGCGGCAGCTCGATGGGCAACGACATCGCCGACCTGCAGGTCGACCCGGAGCGGCGCGAGATCAGCGGCACGGTCGTGGGTGGCGCGTTCTGCTCCGCGCTCGATCGCTATCGGCTGCACTTCGTCGCGCAGTTCGACACCGCGTTCGCGGGATCGGGCACGTGGGTCCGCCAGACGGTGACGCCCGGCTCGACCGCGGCCGGCGATACGGCGCTGACCAAGCAGGTCAGCGTGGCGACGCTGCAGTACAAGCGCACCACGGGGCTGCCGGACTCGCTACCCGGCCACCCTTCGACGGGCGCCCAGGCCGGGGCATATGCGAGCTTCGGACCAGGGCCGGTCACCGCGCGGGTCGCGGTCTCCTCGGTCAGCGTCGAGGGCGCGCGGCGCAACCTCGCCGCCGCCGGCTCGGGCAGCTTCGAGGCCATGCGGGCGCAGGCCCGCCGCGCGTGGAACAGGCGCCTCGGCCAGGTGCGCATCGGCGGCGGCACGCACACGCAGCGCGAGCTCTTCTACACGGCGCTCTACCACGCGCAGATCCACCCGAGCCTGTTCAGCGACGCCGACGGCCAGTACCGCGGCATGGACGGCGAGATCCACACCGCCAAGGGCTTTCGCAAGTTCGTCAACGTCTCGGGCTGGGACACCTACCGCGCGCAGCTGCCGCTGATGGCGATCCTGGCTCCGGGCATCACGTCGGACTTCGTCTCGAGCCTCATCTCGGACTGGCGCGAGAGCGGCCACCTGCCGAAGTGGTCGCTGCGCGAGGGCCAGACGAACGTCATGGTCGGCGATCCGGCCGACCTGCTCATCGCCGGGGCCAACGCCTACGGCGCCAAGCGCTTCGATCGCGCGACCGCGCTGCAGGCGATGGTCGACGGCGCCACGAAGCCCGGAATCAGCGACAACGCGGGCTACATCCAGCGCGCGGGGCTCGACGACTACCTGCGGCTGGGCTACGTCGGCTACGAGCAGAACACCTCGACGATCGGCCAGGCCGTCGATCCGAGCAAGGTGTGGGGGACGGCGGCGACGACGCTCGAGTACGCGCTCGCCGACTTCGGCATCGCCCGGCTGGCGGCGGCGATCGGCGAGGGCGCGACGTGTCAGACGTTCGCCAAGCGCGCGGACAACTGGCGCAAGGTGTTCGATCCGCAGACGGGGCTGATGCGCCCGCGGCGCGCCGACGGCTCGTTCGTGCGCGATGCGCCGGCGACGACGGAGGAGGGCTTCGTCGAGGGCTCGGCCGCGCAGTACACGTGGTTCGTGCCGCAGGACATGGCCGGGCTGATCAAGGCGCTCGGCGGCCGCAAGGCCGCGCTCGCGAAGCTCGACCACTTCTTCGCGCAGCTCAACGACGGGCCCGAGAGCGAGCACGCCTTCCTCGGCAACGAGCCGACGCTGCACACGCCCTACCTCTACGACTGGCTCGGCGCGCCGGGGCGCGGGGCGGCCGCCGTCCGCAAGGCGCTGCTCGGCCTCTACAAGCCGACGCCCGGCGGCTTTCCCGGCAACGACGACCTCGGGGCGATGTCGGCGTGGTGGGTCTTCGGCGCGCTGGGCCTGCACCCCACGGTCCCGGGGACCGACGTCCTGACGCTGGGCAGCCCGCTGTTCCCGCGCGCCCGCGTGAAGCTGCCCGGCGGGACGCTGACCATCCGCGCGCCGCAGGCGGCGGCCGGCACGCCCTACGTGCGGCGCGCGACGCTGGACGGCAAGCCGCTGAACCGCACGTGGGTGCCGTTCCGCAAGCTGCGCAAGGGCGGCCGGCTCGGCTTTGCGGTCAGCGCCGACGCGAACCAGGCGTGGGGGACGGGCCGCCGCGCCGCGCCGCCGTCGTTCGGCGGCGCCCGGGCCTGCGGCTGATGGACGCCGCCACCCTTCAGGGCCGCATCGCCGGGACGCTCGGCCGCGCCGCGCTCGCACTGCCGGCGCGCGTGCAGTCGGCGCTGGGCGGCCCGGCCCCCGCTGCCGCGCCGGACCTCGCGCCCGAGGCGCGGCTGCTCGCGCGCCTCGAGCGGATGGTCGCCAAGGAGCCGAGCGATCCGATGGTCGTGACCACGCCCGCCGCGCGCCGGAGCTTCGACGCGCAGGCGATCGCCGTCGGCGGCCGGCCTCGCGCGCGCGTGCGCGCGCAGGACACGACAGTGGCCGGCAGCGCGGGTCCGCTGCGCGCCCGGCTCTATGTCCCGGAGTCCGAGAAGAGCACGCCCGCGCCGCTGCTCGTCTTCTTCCACGGCGGCGGCTGGGTGCGCGGATCGATCGAGAGCCACGATGCGCCGTGCCGCGTGCTGGCCGATCTCTCGGGTGCCCGCGTCCTGTCGGTCGACTACCGCCTCGCGCCCGAAGCGACGTTCCCCGCCGCGGCCGACGACGCGCTCGCCGCGTTCCTCGACGTGGCGAGCCGCGCGCAGGACTTCGGCGCCGATCCGGCGCGCCTGGCGGTGGGCGGCGACAGCGCCGGCGGCAACCTCGCGGCGGTCGCGGCGGTGAGCGCCCGCGACGCCGGCGGCCCGGCGCCGGCCTTCCAGCTGCTCGTCTATCCGGGGTGCGACCTGAGCCACAAGCACCCGTCGATCCACGCCTTCGCGACCGGCTACCTGCTCTCGGAGGCCGACACCGACCGGTACAAGGCGCTGTACGTGCCCGACCGCGCGCAGTGGAGCGACCCGCGGGCCTCGCCGCTGCTGACGCCCGACCTGGCCGGCGTCGCGCCCGCGTTCGTCGTGACCGCCGCGGCCGATCCGCTGCGCGACGAGGGCGAGGCCTACGCCGCGCGGCTGACCGACGCGGGCGTGCCGGCGGTCCTGCATCGCCACCCGCACGTCCACGGCTTCATGAACATGGCGAGCGCGCGGGCCGCTCGCGCCGGGCTGGCGGTCATGGCGGAGGCGCTGCGCAACAGCCTGCATTGATTCCGCGTGAAGCCGCGCGCGATCGACTAGGTTCGCCGCCATGAGGACCGCTGCCGCCCTTGCCCTCGCCGGACTCACCGCGCTCGCGCCCGCCGCCGCGCACGGCGCCGACCGCTATTCGCTGGCCAACGGGTGCTACTCGATCGCGGGTCAGCCGGCGGCCCAGCAGGTGCGGATGAAGGCCACCGCGCTCGGGCGCTACATGCTCTACACCAAGGACGGCAAGTTCCTGACGGCGGGCGCCGACGGCAAGCTCGCCGCCGCCGACGCGCCGAGCCCGGCGGCGGACTTCGCCGTGCAGGCGGCCGGCACGGGCTTCACGCTGGCCCCGGAGTCGACCAAGAAGTCCATCGCCACGGTGAGCTTCACGGCGGCCGACGGCTGCGCGGAGTTCCCCGAGGCGTCGCTGGACGCGACCGGAACGCCGGCCAAGGGCGCGACCGAGTTCGGCGCGGTCCGGGGCATCGTCGAGGGCCACAACCACTGGATGGCGTGGGACTCGTTCGGCGGCCAGTTCCGCTGCGGGGCGCCGTGGGACAAGTACGGGATCACCTACGCGCTGCCCGACTGCGCCGATCGCTACGGACCGCAGGGCGGCGCCTCGCCGGTCGAGAACACCCTCGGCTACGGCAACCCCGTGCATCCCCACGACACGGCGAACTGGCCCAACTTCCCCAACCAGAGCAAGGACGACCTGCTCTACGAGGGCGAGTACTACCGCTGGGTCCAGCGGGTCTACCTGTCCGGCCTGCGGCTGATGGTGATGGGCGTCAACGAGAACCGCGTGCTGTGCGAGACGCTCGTCGACCACACCAAGAGCTGCAACGAGATGGACGGCATGCGCCGCGGGTTCCAGCACATCAAGGACCTCGAGGACTACGTCGACGCGCAGGCGGGGGGACCCGGCAAGGGCTTCTTCCAGATCGTCACCGACCCGTACCAGGCCCGCCAGGTCATCAACTCCGGTCGGATGGCCGTCGTGCTCGAGATCGAGACCTCCGAGCCGTTCGACTGCCGTGGCCTCGAGACCAACAGCACCTGCGACAAGGCGCAGGTCCTGCGCCAGATCGACGAGATGGACAAGCTCGGCGTGCGCTCGTCGCTGCTGCTCAACAAGTACGACAACCCGCTGACGGGCGTGCGCTTCGACTCGGGCACCGCTAGCTACGTCATCAACGCCGGCAACAAGCAGAGCTCGGGCTCGTTCTGGGACGCCAAGACCTGCACGGGCAAGCTCCACGACAACGAGATCGCCTTCGGCAACCCCGCGATCGAGTCGTTCCTCAACGGCATCTTCGTGCCGCTGGGCTTCCCCGCCTCGACGATCCCGCAGTATCCGCCGGCGCCGCACTGCAACACGCGCGGGCTGACCGACCTGGGTGCGTTCGCCGAGGAGGAGATGATGAAGCGCCACTGGATCGTCAACCCCGACCACATGAGCCAGGCGGCGGTCGACGACACGCTGACGCTGCTGGAGTCCAAGCACTACTCGGGCGTCATCTCGCCCCACGGCTGGATGGACCCGGGCAACTGGCCGCGCCTGTGGAAGCTGGGCGGCATGGTCTTCCCCGGCCACTCCTCCACCGACTCCTACGTCAAGGACTGGCAGGACTACCGCCCGAAGCAGACGCCCTACGCGTTCGGCTGGGGCTACGGCGCCGACCTCGGCGGCCTGTCCCATCAGCCCGACAAGGACAAGGACGGCACGTCGATCACCTACCCGTTCAAGAGCTATGACGGCAAGGTCACCTTCGAGCGCCAGAAGACCGGCAACCGGACGTTCGACTTCAGCAAGGAGGGCGTGGCGCACTACGGGCTCTACGCCGACTGGCTGGCCGACCTCAAGCGCGTCGGCGGGCCGAAGCTGGCCGACGACATGATGGCCGGCGCCGAGGCCTACCTCGAGATGTGGGAGCGCGCGAGCGGCGTGCCCTCCGACGGCTGCTCGCGCCGTCACGGCAAGCTCAAGGCCACCGGGCGCGGCCCGATCCGCCTGGGCGCCGACTGGCAGACGCTGCTGAAGGCCGCCGGCCAGCCGCAGCAGCGCACGACGGCGTGGAGCTGGTGCGTGCGCGGCGCGAACAACCGCCATGCGGCCGACGTCGCCGTCCTCGACAAGCGCGGCATCGTGCAGCTCGTCGGCGCGACCGCCGACAAGCGCTTCGCCCAGGGCATCACCGTGGGCGATCGGGCGCCCGGTCCGGGCCTGACGGTGCGCCGCGCCGGCAACCGCGCCTACGTGTTCGCCGCCAAGAGCGGCCGTGTCAGCGCCGTCGCCGTGACCACCGCGGGCTTCGCCAAGCACCGCTCGGCGCTGCGCAAGGCGATGCGCCAGGTCGTCACGGCACGCGCGGACAACCACCCGCGCAAGTTCATCCCGAACCCCGCGCAGGCCGATGGTCGGCTGCTGGGCCGCGCGATCGCCGGGAGCGGCAACGGGTCGCTCGACGCCCGGCTGGCGTTCTACTGCGGGCTGAACCTGTAGTCGGCCAGCGGGAAGCGTGAGCTCGTCCACCGCGCCTCGAGCGTGGTGGACGCGCGGAACGGCGCATCGCCGTGGGCGTCGAAGTAGTACGAGTTCGCCGTCCCGCAGGTGCCCTGGAAGAACACCTGCCGGTGGCG
The DNA here is from genome assembly GCA_045805505.1 of Solirubrobacteraceae bacterium. Classification (GTDB taxonomy): domain Bacteria; phylum Actinomycetota; class Thermoleophilia; order Solirubrobacterales; family Solirubrobacteraceae; genus BP-464. Next base: position 74,437 of record JBJMLA010000141.1, on the reverse strand, counting down.
GCGGCCGAGCATCTGCTCGAGGAAGCGGTCGTTGGCCTCGCGGGTGACCTCGACGCGGGTGGCCCCGATCTCGCGGGCGCGCTTGAGGCAGCGGACGATGTGGCGTGACTGGTTCTCGATCAGCGTGAAGTAGGACGCGCCGTTGTAGCCGTAGGGGCCGAGGATCATGAAGAAGTTGGGAAAGCCCGGGACGCTGACGCCCTGATAGGCCTGGTAGCGGTTGGTCGCCCAGAACTCCTCGAGGTCGGTCCCGCCGGCGCCGCGCATCGGGAACGGTGGCATGTTGCCGGGCTCGAAGACCTTGAAGCCGGTGGCCAGGATCAGCACGTCGAACGGTCCGTGGGCGCCGTCGGCGGTGAGGATGCTGGTGCCGCTGATGGCCGAGATGGGCGAGGTCTCGAGGTGGACGTTGGGCCGGTTGTAGGTGCGCAGGTAGTCGTTGGAGAAGCCGGGGCGCTTGCAGCCCAGCCCGTAGCGCGGGGTCAGCTTGTCGCGGACCTCGGGATCGCGGACCTGCTTGTCGAGGTGGCGCAGCGCGACCTTCATCGACGCGTTGGCGATCGGGACGACCGTCGCGTAGTGGGCGGCGACCGGGAACGTGAGCTCGACGAGCGCCTGCGAGACGAAGCGCGCCGTCTGCTGCGCGCCGGGGACCGACCGCAGGACGCGGCGGACGCGCTCCGGGACCGGGCCGTCGAGCTTGGGCAGACACCAGATCGGCGTGCGCTGAAAGACGGTCAGCTGCTCGACGTCGGGGGCGATCGAGGGCACGACCTGGACCGCGGAGGCGCCCGTGCCGATCAGGGCGACGCGCTTGCCGCGCAGATCGATCGAGTCGTCCCAGCGGGCGGTGTGCATCGTCGCGCCGGCGAAGTCGCCGACGCCGGGGATGTCGGGGGCCTGCGGCTTGGTCAGCACCCCGGTCGCGCCGATGACGTGGCGAGCCACGACCGGGTCGCCTGCGTGGGTCTCCAGGCGCCAGACGCTCTCGTCCTCGTCCCAGCTCGCGCCCGTGACGCGGGTGCTCAGGCGCAGCTTCGGGCGCAGTCCGTAGTGATCGACGCAGTCGTCGGCGTAGTCCTTGAGCTCGCTGCCGGGCGCGTAGACGCGCGACCAGTCGGGCCGCTGCCGGAACGAGAACTGGTAGCTGAACGACGGGATGTCGACGCCGATGCCCGGATAGCGGTTCCAGTGCCAGGCGCCGCCGACCCCGTCGCCCTCCTCGATCAGGAGGAAGTCGTCGATGCCGGCGTCGGAGAGGGCGACCGCCGCTCCGATGCCGGAGAACCCGGCGCCGATGATCGCGACGTCGACGGTGGCGGCCATGCCGGCATCATCGACTATTCACCAGCCGAGCGTCCCCGTTGGGCCCTTGAACGGCCCGACGAGATCGGCGGTGATCCAGCCGCCGTAGAAGTCGCCGGGCTGCGGCGTGACCCGTTCGTCACCGAGCCACGCGGCGTCGACGCGGCCGGGGTAGAAGGAGACGTGGTCGCGCAGCGCCTCGTACCCGGCCGTGGGAGCGGCGTAGGACCAGGCCGCGGCGGGCGCGATGCGCTCGCCGGCGCGCACGTCGAAGTACTGCGCGGTGCCCTTGAACTCACACCACGTGGCGCGCGCTCGCGACGGTGTGAGCAGGTCGAGCCGCACGTCGGCCGGCGGGATGTAGATCGCCGGGGGATGGCTCGTCTCGAGCACCCGCAGGGCGGCCGCGGAGTCGGCGATCGTCATGCCGCCGAGCTCGAGGCGCACGCGCACGGCGCACGGCACGACGGCCGGAGGACGGGGGTAGTCCCAGACACGCTCCACGCGTGCGGTACGAGCGCCTTCGCGCGCTTGGATCAGCGCGCGTGCGGCCCGATCTCTCCGCGCGCGACCGTGAAGCGGGCGAGGTCGCGGACGGCGGCCTTCGGCTGCTGGATCGTCTCGACGGCGCGGAAGGTGACGTCGAGCGCGTCGGCCCGGGCCTCGACGATCGCGTAGCCGTGATCGGCGGCGTTGGAGAAGGCCAGCGTCGGGGTGTTGACCCGGTCGGCCGCCGAGAGCGCGGGAGCAGACGCCGGGCCCAGCCCCTCGAAGACCGACGTCCCGGCGTTGGACGCGGCCATGGTGCCCGCGCAGAACTCGGTGGCGAACGGCGTGCCGCTCGCGTCGCCCTCCGTGGTCACCGTTCCCGCGTAGAACGCGTGCGCGTCGCCGGTGACCGCCGCGACGTCGCGGACGCCGCCGCCGACCAGGCGCTCGCCCAGCGCACGACGGCGGTCGGCGAAGGCCTGCCACGAGCCGGCCGAGGCGCCGGTGATCGACTCGGACCCCGGGCCGTTGAGGTCCATCATCAGCACGCTCGATCCGAGGACCTTCCACGACGCGCGCGACGTGGTCAGCCCCTTCGTCAGCCACGCCTCCTGCGCGGGGCCGAGCAGCGTCTGGCCCTCGACGCGGTACTGGCGGGTGTCCAGCGCGAAGAGGTCGAGGTGGCGGCCGATCCTCAAGCGCCGGTAGGTCCGGTCGGGCTCGCGCCGCGAGCGGACGAGCGGCATCGCCTCGAACCAGGCGCGGTAGGCGTGGCGGCGGCGCTTGGCCGGGTCGGGCTCGCGCTCGCCGGCGGGGACGTTCGATCCGCCGTAGTCGTTGGCGACCTCGTGGTCGTCCCACAGGGGCAGGAACGCGTGGGCGGCGTGCATGGCGCGCAGGTCCGGATCGCTGCGGTAGGCGGCGTACTTCGCCCGGTACTCCGCGAGGGTCTGCGCGCCGCCCTCGGCGCCCTCGGGCCTGGGCTCGGTGCGGGTCAGGTCGAGGTAGGTCTCGTAGATGTAGTCACCCAGGCACAGCACGAGGTCGAGGTCGTCCTCGGCGGCCAGTGCGGCCTGCCCGGTGAAGTAGCCGAGGAAGTACATCTGGCAGGACCACACGCCGATCCGCACGGGATCGGCGCTGTCGGGCGGGGGAAGGGTGCGGAAGCGCCCGACCGGCGACGAGCCCGACGCGCCGGCGAACCGGTACCAGTAGGGGCGAGCGGGACGCAGGCCGACGACGCGGCGGCGGGCGATGCCGGTGTGCGGCGCGGGCGTGACGCGCTCGCGATGCACGACGCGGGCGAAGCCGGGATCGGTCGCGACCTCCAGGCGCAGCGGGCCGGGCCGCTCGGGCTCTGCGAGCTGCGCCCACAGCGTCGCGGCATGCGACGCCGGCTGGCCGGCCATCACGCCCTGCGGGAACGCGCCGCCGCGCGCGAGTGGCGGGCGCGGCCGCGCGGCGGTGGCGTCGAGCGCCCGGCCGGCGAGGACCGCGGTCGCGCCGGAGACGAGGAAGGCGCGGCGGGTCGGCATCGCGCGCATCGTGGCAGGCTTGGGCGCATGGCCCGTGCAGTTCTCGTCGCCGTTGCGCTGCTCGGGGTGCTCGCTCCCTCGGCGGGGGCGTCCTGGTTTCGCTTCGCGCCCTACAGCGACCTGGCGGGCTGGCCGCCGCCGAACCTGCAGGCGATGCGCCACGCCGGTGGCATCACCCGCGTCACGCTCGGGTTCGTGGTGGCGCAGGGAACGACGGAGTGCACGCCCGCGTGGGGCGGCTACGCCACCTACCCGGCAGCGGGCCGCAAGCCCTATCGCGGCAATCAGGTCCGCGCGTTCCGGCGCGCCGGCGGCGACGTGGTCGTGTCCTTCGGCGGCGCCGCGGGAGCGGAGCTGGCCGGGATCTGCAAGACGCCGGGAGCGCTGGCCGCGGCGTATCGCTCGACGCTGCGCGCGTACGGCGCCGACCACGCCGACTTCGACATCGAGGGCGCCGCGATCGCCGACCGCGCCGCCAACGCGCGGCGGGCGCAGGCCATCGCGACGCTGCAGAAGCAACAGCGCGGCCTGCGCGTCGCCTACACGCTGCCGGTGCTGCCGACCGGCCTCGACGCCGGTGGACGCGCCCTCGCCCGCGGCGCGATCAAGGCCGGTGTGCGGCTCGATCTCGTCAACGTCATGGCCATGGACTACGGCGACGACGCGGCACCGAACCCCGGCGGGCGCATGGGCGCCTACGCGATCCGGGCGGCCATGGCGACCGCCCGCCAGCTCGGCATCGGCCTGGGCCGCGTCGGCGTCACGCCGATGATCGGCATCAACGACGTCCAGACCGAGATCTTCACGCTCGCCGACGCCGACGCCCGCGACCTGCGGGCCTGGGCGAGCAGCGCGCACCTCGGGATGCTCAGCATGTGGGAGGCCGGCCGCGACCGCGACTGCGGCCGCCCTGTCACGAGCACCCAGATCGACTGCTCCGGCGTCGACCAGCCCCGCTGGGCCTTCGCCCGCGCCCTCCGTCAGGGGTCAGACCCTTCATTGATCCTTCATGAAGGGTCTGACCCCTGGGGGCGTCAGGCGGGTGGGCGGCGGGTGTCCCAGCGCTCGACGGACTCGAGCTGGGCGGCGAGGGAGAGGAGCTGCTCCTCGTCGTCGGCGCGGCCGAGGAGCTGGGCGCCGAGGGGGACGCCGCCGTCGTCGACGCCGGCCGGGACGTTGACGCCGGGCCAGCCCACGACGTTCCAGGGGAAGGCGAACGGGCAGGCGGCCTCGATCGCGGTGCTGGTGGGCAGCCAGCGCCTGCCCTCGAACTGGCCGATGCGCAGTGCGGGCTTCGCCGTGGTGGGCGCCAGCAGGACGTCGACGCGCTCGTAGACCTTGGCCATGCGGCCGGCCAGCCACGGCTCTGCGCGGCGGGCGCCGTCGACGATCGCGCCGCCGAGGACGCCGCCGAGGAACGCGTGCTCGCGGGTGCGCCGCTCGACGGTCGCCTGCGGGCCCATCGCATGCATCGCGCGGCGCACGCCGTTGGTGCCGCGGGGCAGGAACAGCAGGCCGGCCATGCGATGGTCGGGCTCGGCGTCGATGACCTCGTGGCCGAGCTCGCGCAGCACCTCGGCGAGCCTCCGGACCGCCGCGCGGACCTGCGGATCGACCTTGCCGGGCACCACCCACGGCGTCGTGAAGGAGACGCCGATGCGCAGCCGTCCGGGCGGCCGCGCGGCGGCCTCGGCGTAGCGCGTCCCGGTGTCGGCGAGCACGTCGAGCAGCAGCGCCGCGTCGGCGGTCGTCCGAGCCAGCGGTCCGTGGACGGTGAGGCCGTGGAACCATTCGCCCTCCGGGCCCGTCGGGATGCGGTCGCGGGTCGGCTTGACGCCGACCAGGCCGCACCATGCGGCGGGGATGCGCACCGATCCGGCGCCGTCGGAGCCGACGGCGCCGGCCACGAGGCCCGCTGCGACGGCGGCGGCCGATCCGCCGCTGGAGCCGCCCGGCGTGCGGTCGGTGTCGTAGGGGTTGCGGGCGGCGAACCCCGTCCCCTCGCTGAACGGCCACTGGCCGAGCTCGGGCGTCGCCGTCTTCCCGACGATGAGAGCGCCCGCGGCGCGCAGTCGCGCGACGAGGATCGCGTCGTCCTCCTTGGCGATCAGGTCGCCGCCGCAGCCGAACGGCGTGGTCTCGCCCAGCACGTCGGTGTCGTCCTTGACGGCCACCGGCACGCCCAGCAGCGGCGCGCGTTCGCCGGCCTGCAGCCGGCGGTCGGCCTCGACCGCCTCGGCGCGCGCGCCGTCGCGACGCAGGATCCGGAACGCGCCGAGCGACGGATCGACGGCATCGATGCGCGCGAGCGTCTGCTCGAGCAGCTCGACCGCGCCGACCTGGCCGGACGCGAGCGCGTCGGCCTGCTCGCGAAGACCCTCGAACCGCGCGGTCGCCGCCTCCGTGCCCATGGCGGCGATGCTAGTGACGTCCGCGCCCCACCGCGTAGCCTCGGACCATGCGCTTCCGGCGGATGCCGATCGAGATCGAATCACCCGAGGAGCTCGGCTACGACACGATCGCCAACAACCTGTCGGAGAGCTCGTACTCCGACATGCGGCTCGCCGACCACGCGATCGACGGCGACGTCTCCGGGCTCCTGCTGCAGTACGGCGACCACCTCGGCCTGCCGCGCCTGCGCGAGCAGATCGCCGAGCCGCCGGTCGGGCCAGGCAACGTGCTGGTCACCGCCGGCGCCGCGGCAGCGCTGTTCGTCACGGCCTCCGCGCTCGTCCAGCCCGGCGACCACATCGTCGTGCTGCGGCCCAACTACGCGACGAACCTCGAGACCCCGCGGGCCATCGGCGCCGACGTCACCCACCTCGACCTGCGCTTCGAGGACGGCTGGGCGCTGGACCCCGAGCGGCTCGCCGCCGCGCTGCGGCCCACCACGAAGCTCGTCAGCCTCACCTACCCGCACAACCCGACCGGCGCGACGCTGACCCGCGACGAGCTCGACGCGATCGTCACTCTGATCGACGCGCACCCGGAGGCGGCGCTGCTCGTCGACGAGACCTACCGCGAGCTGGCCTACGACGAGCCGCTGCCGATGGTCGCCGCCCTCACGCCGCGCGGGATCAGCATCGGCTCGATGTCCAAGGTCTACGGCCTCCCCGGACTGCGGATGGGCTGGATCGCCACCCGCGACCCGCAGCGCCAGGAGGTGCTGCTGGCCGCCAAGGAGCAGATCCTGCTGGCCGGCGCGACGATCGACGAGGAGATGGCCGCGCGGGTGCTCGAGGCGCGCCCGCGGATCCTGCCGGTGGTGCGCGAGAAGATCGCCGCGCACCTCGAGATCGTGCGGACGTGGATGGCCGGCCAGGACGTCTTCGAGTGGGTCGAGCCGCGCGCCGGCGTCGTCGGGTTCGTGCGGTTCCGCGATGGCGTGGACGTCGACGTCGACCGCTTCTACGAGGCGCTGCTCGGCGAGCACGGGACCTACGTCGGCCCGGGCCACTGGTTCGACCAGGACCGCCGCTCGTTCCGGCTCGGCTTCGCCTGGCCGCAGACCGACGAGCTCGAGCGTGGGCTCGCGGGGCTGCTCGGCGCCGCGGAGGACGCGCGGCCGTGAGCATCGATCCCGACGAGCTCGAGATCGCCATCCGCGTGCTCAAGCAGGCCGAGCAGCTGCCCATCGGCCACCCCGACGCAGTCACGGTGGCGCGCGCGACCGCGTCGATCTACAAGACCGTCCGCCAGCGCCGGCGCTCCGAGCGCCGCGCGGCGATCGTCGCCCACGACGAGATGGTGACCAACCGCACCGCCACCGGCGCGCTCGGCCGCATCGACGACGAGACGGAGGGCAAGCCGCTCAAGCCGGGGGTCGACACGCCGGTCGCCGGGGAGCTGCTGCAGCCGCGCGCGTGTTACGTGTGCAAGGTCCGCTACACGCAGGTCGACGCCTTCTACCACCAGCTCTGTCCCGACTGCGCGGCGTTCAACCGGGCCAAGCGCGACGCGCGGACCGACCTGTCCGGCCGGCGCGCGCTGCTCACCGGCGGTCGCGCGAAGATCGGGATGTACATCGCGCTGCGGCTGCTGCGCGACGGAGCGCACACGACGATCACCACGCGGTTCCCGCGCGACGCCGCGCGGCGCTTCGCGGCCATGGAGGACAGCGCGGACTGGCTGCACCGCTTGCGCGTCGTCGGCATCGACCTGCGCGACCCCGCACAGGTCGTCGAGCTCGCCGACTCGCTGGCCGACGAGGGCTCGCTCGACATCCTCATCAACAACGCGGCGCAGACGGTGCGCCGCTCGGCGCAGGCCTACTCGCCGCTGGCCGAGGGCGAGCGCCAGGCGCTGCCCGAGGGACCGCTGCCGGAGATGCTCGTGCTCGGCGCCGTCCCGCACACCGCGACGCTCGCGCTGACCGCGGGGCAGGCCGCGCTCGAGCACGCGCAGGCGGCGGGTGGCGAGATCGACGCCGGCGGCCTCCTGCCCGACCTGCACCACACCAACAGCTGGATCCAGCACGTCGACGAGGTCGATCCGGTCGAGCTGCTCGAGGTCCAGCTGTGCAACCAGACCGCGCCGTTCATCCTCATCAGCCGGCTGCGCGCGGCGATGAAGGCCTCGCCCGCGCGCCGCAAGTACGTCGTCAACGTGTCGGCGATGGAGGGCCAGTTCAGCCGCGGCTACAAGGGCCCGGGGCACCCGCACACCAACATGTCCAAGGCGGCATTGAACATGCTCACGCGCACGAGCGCGGGGGAGATGCTGACCAGCGACGGGATCCTGATGACCGCGGTCGACACGGGCTGGATCACCGACGAGCGCCCGCACCCCACCAAGATGCGCCTGGCCGACGAGGGCTTCCACGCGCCGCTCGACCTGGTCGACGGCGCGGCGCGGGTCTATGACCCGATCGTCCGCGGCGAGGAGGGCGAGGACGTCTTCGGCTGCTTCCTCAAGGACTACAAGCCGTCGCCCTGGTGAGCGTCAGCGCGTCTTGCGCGACTTGCTCGGCCCGGCAACGCCCTGGCCGCGCTTGGCGATGCTGCTGGCCCGGGCGCCCGAGCGCGACGCGAGATCGCTGACGCGCTCGTGCCGGCGGTCGTGCGGCCGGCAGTAGGGCGGCGGCTGCGTCAGCGGCGTCCACTGCGGCGCTTCCTCGCAGCCGCCGGGGTGGCCGCACATCCAGTAGTCGCGCGGGCGCTGGTCGTCGCTCATCCCGGCGAGGCTACTCGGGCGGCAGGGCGGCGACCGCGGCCGGCACGCCGGCGGCGGCCGATGGGTAGCGCGGCGCCCACCCGAGCGTGCGCTTGAGCTTCGCGTTCGACGAGCGGGCCGAGCGGACGACCGCGGTGACCGTGTGGCGCCCGGCGTGCAGGCGGGCCAGCGCGGCCGGGATCCGGCGCGGTGCGCCCAGGCCCAGCGCGGTCGCCGTCAGCGTCATGAAGTCGTAGTAGGTGATGGGCGTGTCGTCGGCGCAGTGGAAGACCTCGCCGTCGGCGGCCTCGCCCGCGGCGAGCAGGCAGGCTGCGGCGACGTCGTCGACGTGCACGACGTCCCACAGGTTGTCGCCGCGGCCGACCACCGCGAAGCGCCCGGGTCCGCGCAGGCGCCCGACCATCTCCTCGGCGTACCAGCCGCCCGGCCCGTAGACGTGCGACGGCCGGACGACGGTCGCGCGCAGCCCGGACCCGAGCACGATGCGCTCGCCCTCCTGCTTCGAGGCGCCGTACGGCGTCTGCACGGGCAGCGGCGCGTCCTCGGTCAGCACCGCGCCGGCGGCCTCACCGGTGACGACCGTCGAGGTGAACACGAGCTTGGGCGGCGATGGCGCGGCGAGGCACGCCTCGACCAGCCGGCGCGTGCCCTCGACGTTGACCTCGCGGATGCGCTCCTCGCTGCGCTGCGAGGCGATCTCTGCCGCGAGATGGAAGACCACGTCGGGCGCGGCCTGCGCCACGGCCGCGCGCACCGACTCGCCGTCGCCCAGGTCACCGCGAACGGCGACGGTGCCGGCCGGCGCGGAGCCTTCGCGGCGCACGAGCGCGAAGACCTCGTCTCCGCGGTCGATCAGCTGCCCGCACACGACGCCGCCCAGGAACCCGCTCGCGCCCGTCACCAGTGCTCGCATGGCGCGACCCTAACCGAGAGCGTTGTTGACACCGTGCCAACAACGCTCTAGCGTCGATGCATGCGCTGCCCCAGGGTCCTGCTCGTCGTGCTGACCGCCGCGCTCGCGCTGCCCGCGGTCGCGCCCGCGGCGAAGGCCAAGCCCAAGCGCAACGTGGTCGTGGTCATGACCGACGACCAGGACTTCCGGTCGATGTTCACGATGCCCAAGACGGTCAAGCTGATCGGCGACCAGGGCACCACGTTCGACAACGCGGTGGTCAGCTTCCCGCTCTGCTGCCCCTCGCGGGCGACGTACTACACAGGCCAGTACGCGCACAACCACGACGTCACCTGGAACTTCTTCCCCACCGGCGGCTACTACAAGTTCGACCAGTCCGAGGTCCTGCCGCTGTGGCTGCAGCGCGCGGGCTACCGCACGATCCACATCGGCAAGTATCTCAACGAGACCGACGAGCGCGACGCGACCGAGATCCCCAACGGGTGGACCGACTACATGGGCGGCGTCGATCCCTCGACGTACGACTACTACGGCTACACGCTCAACATCAACGGCAAGCTCAAGACCTACGGCCGCGATCCCAAGGACTACTCGACCGACGTCTACGCCGGGCTGGCCAGCAGCGCGATCCACCGCTCGGTCAAGCTGCACAAGCCGTTCTTCCTCAACGTCGCACCCAACGCTCCGCACACCGTCTCGGTCGCCTCGAGCGCCCGGATGGAGGGCACGCCGGCCGTCCCCGCCCCGCGCGACGCGAACGTCTTCGCGAACACCCCGCTGCCCAACTGGCCGAACTTCGACGAGGCCGACATCTCCGACAAGCCGCCGGCGCTCGGCCTGCTGCCCTACCCGATGCCGCAGGCCGACATCGACTCGCTGACCCGCCACTATCGCGGCCGGATGGGCTCGCTGCTGGCCGTCGACGACATGGTGGCCCGGATCGTCAAGACGCTCAAGCGCGAGCACGTCTACGCCAACACCGACATCATCTTCACCTCCGACAACGGCTGGATCCTGGGCGAGCACCGCCTCCGCGACCCCGTCACCGAGGACCACTTCGCCTCGGGCGTGAAGTTCTTCCCGTTCGAGGGCTCGGCGCACGTGCCGCTGTTGGCCTCGGGCCCGGACTTCCCCAAGGGCCGCTCGGTCGAGGGCGCCGTGGTCAACACCGACCTCGCCGCGACGATCGTCGACATCGCCAACGCGAAGGCCAAGCTGCCGGCCGACGGCCGCTCGCTGCTGCCGGTCGCCCGCAAGCCCTCGCTCGTGGCGCGGCGCGGCGTGCTGCTCGAGACGTTCGTCAACCCGCGCAACGCGCCGCCCTACAAGGCGATCCGCACGGGCCGCTACCGCTACGACCTCCAGGACGACGGCGTCGAGGAGCTCTACGACCTCAAGGTCGACCCGTGGGAGCTGACGAGCTTCCACAACGATCCGCGCTACGCCGAGATCAAGGCGATCCTCGCCGCCAAGCTCAAGCAGCTCGTCGGCTGCCGGGGCAAGGACTGCGAGGTCGACGTCGGGCCGTTGCCCGCGCCGGGTCAGTAGGTCGCGGAGCCCGCGACCGTCACGACGCCGTTCTGGCCGTCGAGCGTGTTGTGGTCGTGGAAGTCGAAGCGCCCGGTCGCGCCGCGGTAGGCGCCGGTGCCGCGCAGGATCAGGCCGGTGCCGACGAAGTCGATCTCGCCGTCGGCCACGGTGAACGGGGCGTCGACGGTGCCCGACAGCTCGCCCTTGGCGAAGCGCAGCCGGAAATGGCCGGTGAGCTTGCCGCCGGCGATCGTCCCCACCAGCGTGATGGAGCCCTTGCCGAACGGCGTGCCGGTCAGCGTGCCGTGGTCGGTGACGCCGCCGTCGGCCTGCGGGCCGTCGTTCTTGGTCTTGCCGGCGAGGTCGATCGCGTGCTTCGCCCGCTTGCCCGACCGTGTGGTGCTGGCCAGCTGGTAGGTGTTCTGCAGGTCGTCCTGGAGGATCGTCGCGCTGCCCGTGGCGCCGACGGCCAGCGGTGCGCGCAGCACCCGGGTGCGGTAGCGCCAGCCCTCGGGCAGCTGCTCGAGGCGCCGGCCGAGGGCGGGGAGGTCGGCGAGCGTCTGGGCCGGGTCGACGATCTGCGCGTAGCTCTGCATCACATAGCCGTCGCCGCCGGGTGCAACGAGCTCGAAGACGCGGCGGCCGCGCTTCCAGCGCCAGACGTTCGAGCGGTTGATCGTGCGGTCGGTGTAGAGGCTGCGGTCCAGGTCGGCGGCCGAGCGGATCGGGATCGCGGCGACCCGTGTCATCGGGATCCCGCCGAGGGTCTTCTTCGCGCCGGTCTTCGCGCCGGTGACCGAGTCCATGAGGAAGTGCCGCGGTCCGTTGAGCAGGACGGCCGCCGCGCCGGTCTGCTCCTTGATCGCGTCGGTGTCGATGGCGTCCCACGCGGGCTGCGGGCAGGTGCCGCGGCCGATCGAGTTGTAGACGACCGCGCTGGCGTCGGGGACGGCGCCCTGCAGGAGGAAGATCTCGCAGTAGCGCGCGTCGCGCAGCCCGGACTGGTCGACCGCCGCGGCGGGGGCGGCGCCGGCGGCGAGCGTGAGCCCGGCAGCGAGGGTCAGGGCGTGACGGCGGTGCATGCGGCTCCCTTGCAGGCGGCCAGCCGCTTCATGCGCGCCGCCAGTCGCGCCTTGATCGTCGCGTAGGCGGGATCGTCGGCCAGGTTGGTCATCTCGTGCGGATCGGTCTTGCGGTCATACAGCTCCTGCGCGCCGTCCTCGAGGTAGACGACGTAGGTGTAGCGCTCCGTGCGCACGCCGTCGTAGGGGCGGTCCCAGCCGTTGAACATGATCGGGAAGTCGCCGGTGAGCAGCCGCGACGTGGCCTCCAGCGCGATCGCGCGGGACGGCAGCTTCGACGGCCGGCGGGCGATCGGCAGCAGCGAGACGCCGTCGACCTTGCGGCCCGCGGTGGCGCGTGCGGCGTCGAGCAGCGTCGGCGCGAAATCGATGTTGGCGACCTGGCCGGAGACCGTGCGGCCCTTGGGCACGCCCGGTCCGCGCAGCACGAACGGCACGCGCAGGGACTCCTCGTAGGGCAGGTACTTGTCGCCCGGCACGCGATGCTGGCCCTGCAGCCAGCCGTTGTCGGAGAGGAACACGATCATCGTGTTGTCGAGCTGGTGCGTGCGCTTGAGGATGTCGACGAGGCGCTTGACGTGGTCGTCGACGGCCAGCAGCGACCCGATACGGCCCTGGTAGTCGAGCGTGAGCTGGTGCTTCTGGGCGTCGGTCAGCGGCGGCAGCGCGGCCTGCGAGTTCGGCGGCTTGTCGGTCAGGTCGGCCTCGTCGAAGTTCGGACCTTCCGGCAGCGCCAGCGTCGAGACCTTCTTGGCGTAGCGCGGCGCCGGGCGCGGGTCGGCGCCGGGCCGGCCCATCAGCGCGTTGGCGACGTCCTCGCGATGCGACGCGGCGGGCGACCACCAGATGAAGAACGGGTCCTTGGCCTTGGCCTGGGCCGAGACGAGCCGCTCGGTGATCCCGCCGGTGACGTCGGGCGAGTAGTCCTGGGTCTTCGACGTGCCCCAGTAGGTGTAGGGCCGCGGGCCCATGACCTTCTCGAGATAGCTGAAGACGTCGGCGACGCCCGGCTTCTTGCGGAACGTGACCTGGATCTTGGCGAACTTGACGAGCTTCTTGGCGAACGCCGCGTCGCCCCAGGTGCGCAGCGCGCCGTCGGCGTTCATGACGTAGTTGAAGTAGTCGTAGGCCGACGTGTCGAGCAGCCCGCGCCACGTGTCGAAACCGGCCGGGACCTCGCCGTGCGCGTCCTTGGAGCCGTAGCCGTTGAGCCACTTGCCGATCATCGCGGTGTGGTAGCCGGACTTCTGCAGCCAGCGCGGCAGGATGTTGCCGCGGTCCTTCATCCCGTACCAGCCGTAGGGGTAGAAGTTGCCGCCGACCCCGTGGTTGTGGGCGTACTGGCCGGTGATGAACGTCGCCCGCGCCGGACAGCAGAGGGGATAGGAGTCGATCGCGCCGGTGAACGACGTTCCCTGCTCGACGAGCAGCCGCTTGACGTTGGGCATGGACGCGAGGTCGCTCGCGGCCATGTCGTCGGTCATGACGACGAGGATGTTGGGGCGGCCGTCGCCCCCGCTGGAGGTGGAGCGGGCCTGGGCGGTGGCCGTTGCGAGCAGGGCAAGCGCAACGGCGATCGCGGCCGGCAGCAGTCGGAGACGCCGGATCACCGAGCGAACGTACAGCGTGTGTCACACAGTGTCAACTTCGGCTATGCTCGCCCGCGATGGCCCCCACGGCAACCCGCCAGGCGCGCGTCCGGCAGACCCGGCAGGAGAGCCGGGAGCGCATCGTCGCGGCCGCCACCGAGCTGGTCCGCAGCCGCTCCTACGCCGAGCTGAGCGTCGACGCCGTGATGGCCGAGGCGGGCATCGGGCGGACGATCTTCTACCGCCACTTCGACGACCTGGCCGACCTGCTGCTGCGCGCCGGCCGCGAGGCGATCGACGAGCTCTACGCCGCGCAGCGCGCGCTCGGCCAGGCGCGACCGGACCTCGACACCGCCGCGGTCTCGCGCGCGATGGAAGCGGCGGTGGGTGTCTACGAGCGCCACGGTCCGCTGCTGCGCGCCGTCGCCGAGGCCGCCTCCGGGGACCGCGCCATCGCCGCCGCCTACGAGACCATGCGCGCCCGCTTCGACGACTTCGTGGCCGAGTCGCTGCGCGGCCTCGATCACCTGGCCAAGCGGCCGGCCGCCGACGTCGCCGAGACGGCGCGGGCGCTGAACCTGCTCAATGAGAACTACCTGCTCGACGCGTTCGGCCGCGAGCCGCGCGTGACGGCGAAGGTCGCGGTCCAGACGCTGACCGAGATCTGGGAAGCCGTCATCCACCGCTAGGAGCGCCGTGCCGATCGAACCCGACGAGCAGCAGCTGCAGGACCTCACCGCGCGCGCGGGCGGCGCCGACGACGGCCCGATCGTGATGCTCAACCTCAACCGGTACCGCGACCGCGACGTCTACCTGCGCTACGGCATGGTGGCCATGGGCAAGGTCGCCGCCGCGGGCGGACAGGTGCTGTGGGGCGCGCAGGATCCGCTGACCGTGGTGGGCGCCGGCGACGCCGACTACGACGAGGTGATCGCCGTCTGGTACCCGAGCTGTGCCGCGTTCCTGCAGATGGTCGCCGACCCCGAGTACGTCGCCGCGCTGCCCGATCGGGTGGCCGGCCTCGAGCGCGCGACGCTGATCTGCTGCGACGCCGGCGGCCACTTCGCGCCTTGAGCACTCCGGGCGCATACTGGCCGCAGCCGTGGACGGGCGAGGACGGCGGGCCGCGGCGCTGGGGCGTGGCCGGCACCGCCGGTCTCGGACTGCGGCCGGGGGAGGGGCTGCGGGTCGCCGCCGTGCGCGACGCCGCGGCCACCGACGTGCTGGCCCGCCGCAACCCCGGCGAGCTCTACGCGCTGCGCCACGACCTCCCGCGCGACGGGGCCCAGGGCGCACCGCTGGAGGCGTGGGTCGAACGGCTGGACCCCGACACGCTCGCCGTGACCGGCACCTCGCCGCGCGTGCCGGGCGGGCCCTACTGGCCCGGTGGCATCGCCGCGCACGCCAACGGCGACCTGCACATGGTCTACGGCGGCTGGGCGCACCGCCTGAGCCCCGACCTGCACGTCCTCGCCTCGCGCGAGCTGCCCGGCGTGCGGCCGCACAACTCCTTCGTCGTCCTGGACGGGGGCGAGCTCGTGACCAAGGACTGCGACGCGCCCGCGGGCCTGGAGCCGTCGACCGTCTCGGTGCTCGACCCCGAGACGCTCGAGCCGGTCGCCGCGCCGCTGCGCCTGCCCGAGCCGTCGATCGCACGCCTGTCGAGCGACGGCCACACGGTCATCGCCGTCGGCACCCAGACGCTGTTCCGGCTGGTCCTCGACCGCGCCGCCGGCCGGCTCGACATCGACGTGACGTGGCGCCCGCGCTACGGCCCGGCCGCCGGGCGCGGCTTCGGGTGGGATCCGGTGATCACCGGCGAGCACGTCTTCTGGATGGACAACGGGCGCAACGCGGTCGATCGCACGATGCTCGGGACGGGTTGCGACGCGTCGCCGGTGCGGCTGTGGTGGGCGCGCCTCGGCGACGATCGGCGCGTCGCCTCGACCGAGATCAGCGGGCTGCCCTACGGCACCGAGTCCAACCCGCCGGCCTGGGACCCGGAAGGCCGGATCGTGGTGGCCTACGACGCCGGCAACGCGGTGCTGCGCGCCTGGCGGATGACCGGCGACGAGCTCGAGCCGCTGTGGCGCCGCGACGGCTTCGCCCACGCCGGGCACCTGATCGTCTATCCGGACACGCGCGAGCTGGTCGCCCAGGACTGGACCGACCTGGCGTGGATGCGCAGGCCGGCGGTGCGCCGCTCGCTCGCCGGGCCCATGCGCTGGGCGGCGCGCTTCCCCGCCGTGCGCCGGGCCTCGCTGCCCACCGGTCATGACCAGCTCGTCGTGCTCGATCTCGACACGGGTGCCGACAAGGCCCGGGTCGACGTGCCGTCGCCGTCGCAGGGCTTCCTGTTCCCGGCGCCCGGCTTCGGCCGCGACGTCTACTACCAGTCGCTGACGACCATCGCGCGGGTGGAGGTCGCATGATGTGGGGGTGGGCGTCTTCCCTGCAGCCGACAGCGCCGACGAGCACGGCATCGTGGTGGTGGGCGGCGACCTGCGGCCCGACCTGCTGCTGAGCGCCTACTCCGAAGGACTGTTCCCCATGCCGCACGGCGAGCACCTCGTGTGGTGGTCGCCGGATCCGCGCGCCGTGCTCCCCGCCGGCGGCATCCGCGTCTCGCGGACGCTGCGCCGCACGCGCCGGCGCTACGCGATCCGCTGGAACACCGCGTTCGCCGCGGTCGTCGACGGCTGTGCGGACCCGACGCGGCCGCACGGCTGGATCACGCAGGAGGTCTGCGACGCCTACCTGCGCCTGCACGAGCTCGGCTGGGCGCACTCGATCGAGGCGTGGGACGCCGACGGCCGGCTCGTCGGCGGCGTCTACGGCGTGGCCATCGGCCGGCTCTTCGCGGCGGAGTCGATGTTCCACCGCGCGCCCGACGCCGGCAAGGCCGCGCTTGCGGCGCTCGGCGAGCGCCTCGGGCCCGAGGCGCTGATCGACGTGCAGTGGCTCACGCCGCACCTGGCCTCGCTCGGCGCCGTGGAGATCCCGCGGGCGGAGTACCTGCAACGGCTGGCCGGCGCCGTAACGTCTGCCTGATGCCCGACCACCTCCGTCCCCTCTTCGACCAGGTCGTGATCAAGGAGCTCGAGCCCGAGCGGATGCGCAAGTCCGGCCTGCTCGTGCCCCAGGGCACCCACGACCTGCCGCCCAACGAGGGCATCGTCCTGGCCGTCGGCGAGGGCCCACCCGATCTCGCGGACTTCAAGATGCCGGTCGGCCGGGGCGATCACGTCGTGTTCCCACGCTCGGCCGGGGTGTGGGTCGAGATCGACGACGAGCGGCTGCTGGTCTGCCGCGTCCGGGAGATCCTCGGCGTCATCGAGTCAGGCTGATGGCCGCCGATCACCGCCTCGAGGAGCTGCGCGCCGAGGCGCGCTATCACCGCCAGCGCTACGACCTCTACAAGGCCAAGGTCCAGGGCCCTCGCGAGACCTCGCCGGCACGGCTGCGCGAGCTCGAGCATGCGTCGGCGCTGGCCGCCGAGCGCCTGGCGCACGCCGAGCAGGAAGCCGCCGCCGGGGACTAGCCCAGGCGGGCGGTGATGATCACGCGCGCGGGGCGCGTGGGCTGGGCGAGCGACAGGAAGTCGCGCACCGCGCCGTCGCGGCCGCACCACGTGCAGGCGACCGGAGCGGAGGGGCCATGGCGGCCGGGCGCCAGCATGATCGGCGCGTCGCAGTCGGGGCAGGCGAGGCTGCCGGTCGCCACGGGCAGCGCCTGGCCGGGACGCTGCTCGAGCCATTCGATCCGCTGCTCGAGAGCCACCCTTCGCAGGCTAGGAGCCTTCGACGCGCGCCTTGAGCTCGCCGGGCCGCGCGTCGACCATGTGCTGGCGGATCGAGTCCTCCACCGGACCGCGGATGAGCATCCCGAGCATCCGGCCGGGGTCGCCCTCGAGCGTGTAGGTCGCGCGGGTGCGGCCGCCGAGGTCCTCGAGCTCCCACGAGCCGACCAGCGACTTGAGGTCGCCCTTCTCCTGCTTCCAGGTCAGTCGCCGGGGCCCGTCGTAGGCGAAGCGGACGTGCAGCTTGATCTGGCGGACCTTCGCGTCGTTGAGCGTCTCGACGAGCGTCGGGCGTCCGTCGCCGTCGGTCTCGATCGTGGTCATCGAGATCAGCCCGTTCTGCCACTCGGGCGAGCTGAGCACGTCCTCGACGACGGCCCAGACCTCCTCGAGCGGCGCGTCGATCTCGGTGCTGGCGGTTCCTCCGAGCTGGCCCATGGGCGGCAGCCTACGGAGCCCGGCGCTCAGGGTGCGTCCTGGACCACACCGCCCGACGGCAGCACGCGACCCTCCAGGCGGGACCGCTCGACGCGACTGAGGTAGCTGGTCAGCCGCGGCGCGGCGAGCTTGGAGGGCGGCCACCAGAGTGGCTCGTGTGCGGCGGTGCTCGAGGCGGTCGCGTCGCCGAGGACGGCGCGCAGGTAGAGCGGCCCGTCGACCGTCCGCAGCAGGCCGCGGAGCACCGGGCGCGGTGGCGGGCAGTGGGTTCGCAGGCCGGCGTCGAAGGCGATCGCCCGCGCCGCCTCGGCGGCCTGCTGGGCGGCCAGGCCGCCCTGCTTGATCGGATGGGCCGCCGCGTCGCCGATCGCGTAGACGTCGTCGGCGCCGGGGACGCGGCCCCACGGATCGACCGCGACGAACCCGGCCGCGTCGGCGGGCAGGCCGTCGACGTGCGGACCGTCGAGCTCGGGCAGCACGATGACGCGGTCGGCCGGCGCCGGGCCCGGGCCGAACGACACGCCCGCCTGGCCGAGGGCGCGCGAGACGGCCGCGGACGCCGCGGGGCCGAACAGGTCCAGCGGCGCGGGCTCGGTGGACCGCACGGACACGGCGACCCCGCCGGGGCGCGCGGCCGCTCCCCACGCCGCGGTCATCAGCGCCAGCTCGTAGGCGGGCAGCGGCCAGCTCACTCCCTCCCCGATCGAGAACTCCACGCCGGCAACGGCACCGGCCTCGAGGTCGGCGACGACCGCGTCGAACTGCGCCGCGTTGCGCGCGCGGTCGAACAGGATGCCGTCCGCACCCGCCGGGCGCAGCGGCGCACCGACCGCGACGACGAGCCTGGCGTAGTCCAGCGCCGACCCCGAGGCGAGTCGCAGTCGGTGCGCGCCGGCGTCGACGGAAAGCAGCGCGTCAGGCAGCCGCTGCAGGCCCAGGTCGGCAGCCAGCGGGGCGATGGGGTGGCGCCGCGGGCGGCCGAGCCCGAACGCCTCGCCGACGCCCAGCGCCCGGTGATGGAACGCATCCTCCGGCCCGAGCAGCGTGATCGGCGCCCTGGGTCCGAGCGCCTCGCGCAGCGCCAGCGCCGCCTCCAGGCCGGCCACGCCGGTGCCGGCGATCACCGTGGTGTCGGAGGCAGACGCCATGGCCGCAGGATGCGACGCGGGCGACGGCACGGCATCCGTGGAAACCCGCAGGGCGCTGCGGCGCATCCCGCTGCGCGTACGGGGGCCCGCGCAATACCTTCTGCGGCAATGAGCGACGCGATCACGATCGTCATCGCCGACGACCACGCCGTCGTTCGCCGCGGGCTGCGCCTGCTCCTCGACGCCGAGGAGGGCTTCGAGGTCGTGGCGGAGGCCGGCGACGTCGACGACGCGATGCGTTACACGCGCGCCCACCGCCCGCAGGTGCTGGTGCTCGACCTCAACATGCCGGGGCAGCAGACGTCGCTCGAGGCGATCCCCCTGCTGCGCGAGTCGACCCCCGAGGCGCGCATCGTGGTGCTGACCATGCAGGCCGACCCGGAGTTCGCGCGCACCGCGCTGGCCGGCGGCGCGGCGGCCTACGTCCTGAAGGAGGCGGCCGATGACGAGCTCGTCGCCGCCGTGCGCGCCGCCGCGTCCGGCGGGACCTACCTCAACCCGCGGCTCGGCGCGCAGCTGGCCGCCGCCCCGGCCAAGCCCGAGGCGCCCGACGACCTCACCGCGCGCGAGGTCGACGTCCTGCGGCTCATAGCCCTCGGGCACACCAACGTGGAGATCGGCGAGCAGCTCTTCCTGTCTGTCCGGACGGTCGAGACCCACCGGGCCCACATCCAGCAGAAGCTGCGGCGCTCCACCCGCGCCGAGCTCGTGCGCTACGCGATCGACCGCGGGCTGCTCGCCGAGGACTGAGGACCCCGCCGGGCCGGCAGTTCGGCGCGGACGAGCGTGCCGTGGGGCGCCCCGGGCTCGATGACCAGCGTGCCGCCGAGCAGCGCGACGCGCTCGCGCATGCCGACGAGGCCGAAGCCGGTGCTCGGCGAGACGGGATCGAACCCGGCCCCGTCGTCGGTGACCGCCACGGCCACGCGACCGTCCTGCTCGCGGACGCTGACCGTCGCCCGGGCGGCCCCCGCGTGCTTGCCGACGTTGCTCAGCGCCTCCTGGACGAGCCGGTAGATCGCGGTCTCGACCTCGTCCGACAGCCGGCCGGCCGCGTCGTCGAGCATCACGTCCAGCTTGACCGCGATTCCGTGGACCGCCGCCGCCCGCTGCACCAGTGAGCTCAGCGCCGGAGCGACGCCGAGCTCGTCGAGCGCCGCCGGCCGCAGCTCGGTGATGAGCGCCCGCAGGCCCGCGATCTGCCCGCCGGTCTCCTCGACGGCGGCGGCGACCGCATCGCGCAGCCCCTGCTCGTCGCCGCTGCGCAGCGCGCTGGACAGGATGACCTTCAGGCCGCCCAGCGCCTGCAGCGTGTCGTCGTGCAGCTCGCGGGCCCAGCGGCGGCGCTCGGCCTCGGCCGCGTCGAGCGACTGGCGCAGTCGCTGGGCCTCGACGGTCTGGGCGATGGCCACCGCGGTGGCGGCGCTCGCGGCGAAGGCCTCGAGCAGCGTCTGGTCCTCCGCCGAGAACTCCGGCTCCTCGCTCATCCGGTCGAACGCGGCCAGGACGCCGAGCGCGGTCTGACGGTGGACCAGCGGGACGAGCAGCGCGGCCGACGCGTCGGGTACCCCGAGCGTCTCTGCGGGCACGCGCAGCTTTCCCTCGACATCGTCGACGCGCCGGGCGCGCCGCTCTTGCAGGACCTCTCCGGAGCTCGAGCCGGCCACCGGGATGCGCGCGGGCTCCGCACCGCGCACCTGGCCGGCGCCGGCGGCGACCACCAGCTCGTCGCCGTCGGGCAGCAGCACGATGACGCTGCGCGCGTGGACCAGCGCGCGCGCTCGCTTGACGACGAGCTCGAGCACTCGCGACAGGTCGGTCTCCGCGCCGATCGCCCGGGTGATGGCCGCGGTCGCCTCGAAGCTGTGCAGCGCCCGTTCGGCCTCCGCGCCCCGCGCCGCCACCGACTCATACAGCCGCGCGTTCTCGATGGCGATCGCCGCCCAGTCGGCGAGGACGGTGGCCGCCGCCTCGTCGGCGTCGTCGAAGTCCGTGCCGTGCCCGCGCTCGGTCAGGTAGAGGTTGCCCCACGCCTCGCCGCGGATGATCACGGGCACGCCGAGGAAGTTCGCCATCGGCGGATGCCCGGCGGGAAAGCCGTAGGAGCGCGGGTCCGCGGAGACGTCGTGCAGGCGCAGCGCCCGGGGCTCCTCGATGAGCACCCCGAGGATGCCGCGGCCGTGGGGGAGGTCACCGATCGCGCGATGGGTCTCGGCGTCGACGCCGCGCGTGAGGAAGCGGGCGAGCCGCGTGCGCTCGTCGTTGAGCACGCCGATGGCCGCGAAGCGCGCCCCGGTCAGCTCCATGGCCGTGCCGAGCAGCCGGTCGAGCACCGTCTCGAGCTGCAGGTCGGACATGAGGACCCGGCCCGCCTCGATCAGCGCGTGCAGCCGGCGGGCGTCGAGTGCGTCGAGCGGCTTCACGCGGGAAGTCTCTCAGCACGACTGCGGGTTCCCCGCACCGGCCTGCGCCGAAGGGCGGATGGCGCCCGGGCGGCGCGTCCCGATGCTGTCCCCATCATTCCCCGCAACCGCAAGGAACTCCACATGCCTCGTCCGTTCGCCCTCGGTGGCGTCATCGCCTCGGTCCTGCTCATCGCCATCGGCATCGGCAGCGTCGTCATCGGCCTCAGCGGCCGCAGCGAGGTCCGTGACGACGTCCGGCTCGAGAAGATCGCCGGCACGCCCGACATGACGCCCGCCCTGATCCGCACGGCCGTCGACGAAGCCGGCCTCAAGAACGTCGTCATCCCCGACTGCTCCGTCGCCGGCCAGGCCATCGACACGGGCGCGCGGGCCAAGTGCTTCGCGAAGTACATGCGCATCCACGCGCTGGAGGCCACCGGCGGCCGCGTCTACGCCGAGATGGGCCAGTACCTCACCGCCGACGGCAAGGAGACCAGCGACAAGGCCGAGGCCGCCGTCGACCCCAAGACCAAGCAGCCCGTCGCCAACGGCGCGCGCAACGTCTGGGTCACCGAGACGGCGCTGACCACCGCGTTGAACACCTCGTTCTTCGCCGAGCAGGTTGCCCTGTTCTCGATCGTCATGGGCATCGCGCTGCTGCTGGTGGGCATCGGGTTCCTCGTGCTGACCTCGAGCCTCCTGCGCGGCCCGCGGCGGATCACGGCGGCGGTCGCCTCCAAGGTGGCGGTCGCCTGATGAACACGATCGGCAAGCCGCACGTCCTCATCGCCGGCGGCGGAGTCGCCGCTGTCGAGGCGCTCCTCGCGCTCGCCGATGCCGCGGGGGACCGGGTCGCCATCAGCGTCCTGGCCCCCGGCGACGAGCTCGAGATCCGGGCGCTCGCCGTGGCCGCCCCGTTCGCCCAGGGCCATGAGGCCCGGCGGTTCCCGCTCGCGCCGCTGGCCGAGCGCCTCGGCGCACGGCTCATCGAGGGCACGCTCGCGCAGGTGGTCGCCGAGGACCAGCGGGTCATCACGACCCAGGCGGACCGGATCGACTACGACGCGCTGATCGTGGCGGTGGGCGCCATGGCGGTGCCGGCCTACGAGAACGTCATGACCTTCGGCCGCGAGCCGCTGGCCGTCAACGGCCTGCTGGCCGACATCGAGGAGGGCTACCTCGAACGGATCGCCTTCGTCGTCCCGCCCGGCGTCGCCTGGCCGCTGCCCGCCTACGAGCTCGCGCTGATGACGCGCCGGCAGGCGACATCGATGGGCATGGACCCCGAGATCACCGTGGTCACCCCGGAGGCCTCGCCGCTGGCTGTCTTCGGGCGCAGCGCCAGCCTCAAGGTCGCGGCGCTGCTCGAGGCCGCGGGGGTCGCGGTCCGCACGGGCTCGCACGCCGCCATCGGCGCCGACCGCCGCATCGTCATGGCGCCCTCCGGGGACACGCTCAGCCCGCAGCGGATCGTCGCGCTCCCGCTGATCGCCGGACCGCGCATCGCCGGGCTGCCGCACGACCAGGACGGCTTCGTCCCGGTCGACGAGTACATGCGCGTCCTCGACGCGGCGGATGTCTACTGCGTCGGCGACGCCGCCAACTACCCGCTCAAGCAGGGCGGCCTGGCCACGCAGCAGGCCGACGTCGCGGCGCTGCACGTGGCCGCCAAGGCGGGTGCGCCCGTGACGGCGAAACCGTTCCGGCCGGTCCTGCGGGGGCGGCTGATGACCGGCGGCCCCGAGCACTTCTTCGTCAAGGAGATCGGCCGGCCCGCGGGTCGCACGTCGGAGACGCCCCTGTGGTGGCCGCCGAGCAAGGTCAGCGGCCGCTACCTGACGCCCTGGCTGTCGGAGCAGGATCCCGGCGCGGTTCCCCCCGAGCCCGCCGCCGGCGAGAGCGAGGCGATCGAGGCCCGCGTCCCGTCGGATCCCGCGGGCGCTCGCCGGGCCCTGCTCGCGCTCTCGCCGCTGGGGGACGCGCCGCCCCTGCGCCGCTGACCTCTCGTATCCTCGGAAGCGTGTCCGACGGTTGCACGCACCTCGACCAGATCGCCCACCTGGCGCCCGAGGGCGACGTCGCCGGGTGCGAGGACTGCCTGAAGACCGGCGACCGCTGGGTGCACCTGCGCATGTGCCAGATCTGCGGGCACGTCGGCTGCTGCGACAGCTCGCCCAACAAGCACGCGACCGCCCATCACGGCGAGACGGGGCACCCGGTCATCCGCTCGATCGAGCCCGGCGAGGACTGGAGCTGGTGCTACGACGACCAGCTCATGTTCCGCCTGCGCGGCTGATGAGCCCCATCCGCCCCACGGTGACCGTCGTCGGCCGCCGTCTGGAGTCCGAGCACTACCGGCTGCGCGACCTGCTCACGCGGACCGCGCAGCCGCACGAGTTCCTGGCCGCCGGCACGCCCGAGGCCGACTCCGCGCTGGCCGCGGCGGGAGCGACCGGCGCGCCGCTGCCGGTGCTCATCGACGGCGACGAGGTCCACGCCGGGGCGACCGTCGAATCGATCGCCCGCGCGTGGGGGATGACGGAGGGCTCCGCGGCCAAGGACCACTACGACCTGGCCATCGTCGGCGCCGGCCCGGCCGGCCTGGCTGCGGCGGTCTACGCCGCGTCGGACGGGCTGTCGACGATCGTCTTCGAGCGCGACGTCCCCGGCGGCCAGGCGTCGCACACCTCGATGATCGAGAACTTCTTCGGCTTCCCGGACGGCATCGGCGGCGCCGAGCTCGCCCGGCGGGCCGGGCGCCAGGCGGAGGGCTTCGGCGCCGAGCTCATGGTCCTGCGCGGCGTCGAGGGCAGCCGCCTGGATCCGGGCGGCCGCGCCACCATCGTCTACGGCGGCGGCTGCGAGGTGACCGCCGACGTCACCATCGCCGCGCCGGGGATGGTCTGGCGCCACCTCGACGTGGCGGGCGTCGAGGACCTGCTCGACGTGGGCGTCTACTACGGCGCGGGCCGCAGCGAGGCCGGTCAGTGCGCGGGCGACGACGTGGTCGTCGTCGGCGCGGGCAACTCGGCCGGCCAGGCCGTGCTCAACCTGGCCAACGCGACCGCGAACGTCACGATGGTCGTCCGCGGCGAGAACCTCGAGCGCAGCATGTCGGCCTACCTCGTCGAGCGGATCGCGCAGCACCCGCTCATCGACGTGCGCCTGCGCACGCAGGTGCGTGCGCTCCACGAGCGCGACGGGCAGCTCGGCGCCGTGACCATCGAGGACGCCGGCGGACGCACCGAGCAGCGGGCCGCGCGGGCGCTGTTTCTGTGCATCGGCGGCCAGCCGTGCACGGGCTGGGCCGCGCACAACGGCATCCGCACCGACGACGCGGGCTACGTCCTGACCGGGCCGGACCTGCTGGTCGGCGGGGCGCGGCCCGAGGACTGGCCGCTGGACCGCGACCCGCTGGCGCTCGAGACCAACGTCCCGGGCTTCTTCGCCGCGGGCGACGTCCGGCACGGCTCCACCAAGCGTGTGGCGGGCGCCGCCGGCGACGGGGCGACGGCCGTCGCGCTGGCCCACCGCCGGCTGGCCGAGCTCGCCACGGGCTGACCACCAGACGTTCGGGATCGGTCGCGACAGCGGCGGCTTGACGGGTTTTCCGGCAGGACGGGTAGGGCTTGGACGTGCCCACCTCCTACTGGACCGACTCCACGCCGACGCCCGACCACCCCCGGCTGAGCGAGGACCTCGACGTCGATGTCGCGGTCGTCGGCGGCGGCATGGCCGGCATGACCACCGCACTGCTGCTGGCCCGCGAGGGCAAGTCGGTGGCGGTGCTGGAGGCGGGCCGGATCGGCAACGGCGTGACCGGCCACACGACGGGGAAGATCTCGCCGCTGCAGGGCACGGCCTACTCCGAGCTGTCGGGCAAGTTCGGCAGCGAGGGCGCCGCCACCTACGCCGCCGCCCAGCAGGCGGGCCTGGACCGCATCCGGTCGCTCGTCTCCGAGCTGGGCATCGATTGCGACCTGCGCGACCAGCCCAACTACGTCTACGCCGCCGAGCCCTCCGAGGTCTCCGACGTCGAGCAGGAGGCCCAGGCCGCACGGGACGCCGGCCTCGCCGTCGAGCTCGTCGACGAGACGCCCCTGCCGTACCCGGTGGAGAAGGCGGTGCGCCTCGGCGACAGCGCCGAGTTCCACGCCCGCAAGTTCGTCCTCGGCCTGGCCGACGCGCTGATCGCCGCCGGCGGCCGGATCTGCGAGCAGACGCCGATCACCACCCTGCGCGAGCGTGGCGGCCCGGCGCTCGAGGCGGAGGGCGGCATGCGCGTGCAGGCGCGCGACGTCGTCGTGACCACGCTGATGCCGGTCTTCGACCGGGCCGTCTACTGGACGCGCCTGACGCCGAAGCGCTCGTACGCGATCGCCTGCCGGATCGCCGGCCCGGTCCCGCCCGGGATGTACATCTCAGCGGGTCAGCCGACCCGGTCGATCCGCGGCATCCCCGCCGGCGACGAGGAGCTGCTGATGGTCGGCGGCGAGGGCCACAACACCGGCGAGGATGACGACACGCGCGAGCGCTACGCGGCGCTCGAGGAGTTCGCGCGCGAGCACTGGGACGTGCGCGAGGTCACCCACCGGTGGTCGGCACACGACCTCCAGCCCGCCGACGGCGTTCCCTACGTCGGGCGCTACACGCCGATCTCCAAGCACGTCTGGACGGCCGCGGGCTTCCGGAAGTGGGGGTTCACCAACGGTGCGATGGCGGCGGAGATCCTCACCGCGCTGATCGCCGGCCGCGAGCACGAGCACGCCGACTTCTTCGATCCCTACCGGTTCACGCCGCTGCGCTCGGCCAAGGGCGTGGCCGCCGAGATGTTCAAGGACGGCCGGCACTTCGTCGGCGACCGCCTGCGGGGCTCCGACGTCGGCTCCTACGACGAGGTCCCGGCGGGCGAGGCGCGGCTGGTGCGCGACGGCGCCAAGCTGGTCGGCGCCTTCCGCGGAGACGACGGCACGCTGCACACGGTCAACCCGACCTGCACGCACGTCGGCTGCCGGCTGGGATGGAACACCGCCGAGCGCTCATGGGACTGCCCGTGCCACGGCTCGCGCTTCGACACCGACGGCGCCGTGCTGCAGGGGCCGGCGACCGCGCCGCTGGAGCGCATCGACGTCGAGGCCGCCGCGGGCGACCCGCACTAGGGTTGCGGCATGTCCGGTCTCGAGCCCCGCACGCCGCGAGCCGTCCGTGAGCGGCGCGCCTACAACCTCGTCGTGGCCGGAGGGGTGGCCTCGGTCGTCTTCGTCGTGGGCATCCTGCTCGCGCTGTTCGACGTGATCGGCATGGGCATCCCGCTCATCGCCCTGGTCGTCGCCGTGGTCTGCTTCGTGATGTTCCGCGGGATGACCCAGAAGCGCTAGGCGCCGACGACGCGCCGGACCGGCTTGCGGTCCGAGCGCACGGTCACCCGCACCCGCGAGCCCGCCGGCACCGAGGCGCTGAGGCCCTTCGTGGCGCAGCTGCGGCGGGTCGTCTTCCAGCGGTTGCCCTTGCGCCTGGCCACCTCGACGACCGCCGGCTGGGCGAGCTTGACGCGCACGCGGCCGGCCGAGCCGGTGATCGAGCGGACGATCTTGCCCGGCGCGCTGCCGACGGTCAGCACCTTCGAGGCCGACTCGACGCCGGACGTGATGGTGATCTTCGCGCGGCCGGGGCAGGCGGCACGGAACGCGCCACCCTTGGTCTGTGTCCTGGGGTTGCGCCGCGCGTCGTCGTTCTTGACGGCGACCGGTCGCGCGACGAGGCGGTTGCCGGTCGTCCAGATGCGCGCCGGCTCCGGGAGGTTGGCGATGTTGGGCCGCTTGGGGTCGGGGCTGCGCAGCTCGAGCTTGTCCAGCGAGGGGCCGTTCTTGGTCGGCTGGGCGCCCGTGGCGGTCATCTGGACCACGGCCCCGCGCTTGGCGGGGGCGGGCTGGGCGACGGTGATGCCGCCCGGCACGAAGACCGGCACGGTGTCCGTGACGATCTTGGTGCCCTCGACCCGCAGCAGGCGGAAGCCGTGCCAGTAGCCGTAGTCGACGCCGACCTGCTCGTTGTCGCCCACGTAGACGGCGCCGCCGGCCCCGCCGTCGATGTAGTAGTGGACCTTCTGGGCGTCGTACTGCCACTGGCCCTTGATGTGCGCCGGAAGCACGGCGTCGACGCCGGCCGCGGCGGCCGTGTCCTCGAAGGTCGTGTTCTCCGACGACGAGCCCTCGCCGAACGTATGCGGCAGCGGCGTGGGCTGGGAGTGCTCCGGACGCGGGTCCTGCGTCGGCATGTGCAGGCTGACCAGGACGACCTTGCCGGCCTTCTTGGCCTCCTGCGCGGCCTGCGTGAGGAAGCCGAAGCTCGTCTGCCCGTCGGTGAACGCGGGGTTCTGCGAGCGGTCGCAGATCATGAACTCGTAGCAGGAGTTGTCGAGCAGGATCCAGCGCGTGTTGCCGTAGTCGAACCAGTAGTGCGACGAGGCGCCCGCCGGATCGGACGCAGGGCGCGTCGCCGGCGCGAACTTCGGGTCGCTGATCGGCGCGGCGTCACCGAACGGGTAGGGCCGGTCCGCGAACGTGGTCAGGTAGGGCCCCAGCGGCGAGAGCGGCGAGATCCCGTTGGGGAAGCCGGGCATCGCCGCGCGGTCGTGGTTGCCGACACCGGCGAAGTACGGGACGCCCGCGCGGTCATAGGCGGCCATCGCGTTCTTCCACGACAGCAGGTTCTCCTCGGTGCCGTTGGACGTCTTGTCGCCGGCGGCGACGACGAGGTCGGGCTTGAAGAGGATCGAGTCGGCGATGACGCGGGGGAAGATCGTCGCGCCGTCGGGATCGTCGAGGTGCTCCTCGCCGATGTGGACGAAGACGTCCCCGGGTCCCTTGACCGGCGGCCAGCGGTGGGGTGCCGCCGAGGCGGCGGCCGCCCACAGCAGCGCCATCGACATCGTCACGATCGAGAGGGCGCGCATGCGCGACAAGGTAGCGACGCACCGAGAAATGACTGCCCAGTTCTACCTAGGACATCCGGCCAGAGAGCGGCGCTCGCGGTCACGACGGCCGATGCTGTGCGGTACATGCCTCGCCGGATCCAGCTGCTGCTCGGCCTCGCCGGGGTCGGCCTGCTCGCGCAGGTCCTCGACGCGCTGTTCGGCCTCGGCCCGTCGTGGCTGTTCCAGGACGTCGTCTACAACGCGGTCGAGCTCCTCGCGGCCGCGCTCATCCTCGAGCGCGCGAGAGCCGGCCGCCAGGACCGGCTGGCCTGGGCCATCCTCGGCGTCGGCGTGCTGCTGTGGACGATCGGCGACCTCTGCTGGTCGTTCGTCCTGAGCGACACCACCGGCACGCCGAGCATCGCCGACGCCTTCTACATCGCCTTCTACCCCTGCGCGGTGGTGACCGTGGTGCTGCTCGCCCGGCGCCACGTCTCGGTGCGCGGCTGGGCCATGCGCCTCGACGGCATCATCGCCGCGCTCGGCCTCGCGGCCCTCGCGGCGACGCTCCTGCTCGGACCGGCGCTCGGCGTCGACGCCCCGTTCGCCGAGCAGGCCACGCTGCTGTCCTACCCCGTCGGCGACCTGCTGCTGATCGGCGTCGTCGGTGCGATGTCGGTCACCGGCGGACGGCGGACCGGCGTGCCGTGGATGGTCATCGGCGGCGCGATCGCCGTCACCGCGATGGCCGACTCGGTCTACCTCATGCAGGCCACCGACGGCACCTACGTCGAGGGGAGCCTGCTCGACTCGTGCTGGCTGCTCGGCAGCCTCGGGCTGGGCTACGCGGCGTGGCGGCCCGTCGCCGCGTCGAACGGGCCGGCCGTCGAGGACTGGCGCTCGCGGTTGGTGCCGATGATCTGCGGCGTCGCCGCTGTCGTCGTCTTGACCGCCGATCACTTCGCCGCCGCTCCCGGTGCCGGCGTCATCCTGGCCGCGCTGACGCTCGCTGCGGTGCTCGCCCGGCTCGTCCTCACCGCCCGCGAGAGCGACGTGCTGCTGTCGCTCACCCGTCAGGATGCCACCACCGACGCGCTGACCGGGCTGGGCAACCGCCGCGCGCTGCTCGTCGATCTCGACCGCGCCTGCCGCGCGGACACGCCCGCCATGCTCGCGGTCTTCGACCTCAACGGCTTCAAGCAGTACAACGACACCTTCGGCCATCCCGCCGGCGATGCGCTGCTGCACCGCATCGGCGGGCGCCTGCGCGGGGCCACCGGCGGAGGCACCGCCTACCGGCTCGGCGGCGACGAGTTCTGTCTCGTCGCCGAGACCACCGCCGAGACCGCTCCGGCGCTCGTCGCGCGCGCCCTCTCCGCCCTCAACGAGCAGGGCGAGGGCTTTGCGATCGACAGCTCGCACGGTTATGTGCTGATCCCCGACGAGGCCGACGAGGCCGGCGAGGCCATGCGCATCGCCGACCGGCGGATGTACGCGCAGAAGCACGGCCGCTCCCGCGAGGGCAGCTACATCCGCGAGGCGCTGCTGCGCACCGTCCAGGAGGGCCACCCCGAGCTGGGCCGTCACCAGGACGACGTGGCCCGGCTGGCACGGCGCACCGCCGAGGCGCTGGGACTCGACGCGGAGGAGACCGACGTCGTGTTCCGCACCGCCGAGCTCCACGACATCGGCAAGATCGCCATCCCGGACGAGATCCTCAACAAGACGACGCCGCTGACGCCCGAGGAGTGGACGTTCATCCACCGGCACACGATCGTCGGCGAGCGGATCCTCTCCGCCGCCCCCGCACTGGCGCCGATCGCCCGTGCGGTCCGCTCGTCGCACGAGCGCTGGGACGGCGGCGGCTACCCCGACGGGCTGGAGGGCGAGGCGATCCCGCTCGCCGCGCGGATCGTCGCCGTGTGCGACGCCTACGACGTGATGACCAGCGAGCGCCCGTACAAACTGGCGATGGTCACCCAGGACGCGCTCGCCGAGCTCGTGGCCTCCGCCGGGCGCCAGTTCGACCCGCAGGTCGTCGGCGCGTTCTGCCGCGCCGCGCTCGCGTCACCCGCCGAAGCGGGCCTCGAAGCGACGGAAGCTCCGGGCCTGCGCTCGTAGCAGCGACGCCCTCGTGGCGTCGGGCAGGAACGCGTGGCGCAGGCTGTCGTCGGCCATCCGCTTGAGGGTCCGGTAGCCCAGGCCGTGCCGCAGCACCGCGAGCTCGTACTGCTCGGTCAGGTCGCTGCGCGAGACGCCCTCGTCGTCGGTGGCCAGGGCCACAGGGACGTGATGGCGCAGGTAGAAGCGCAGCGGATGCGCGCGGCCGGCGACCCCGAGGATCTGCTCGTTGGAGACCAGCGGCACCTCGACCAGGACGCCGCGCCTCGCCATCTCCCGGGCGAGGCCGCCGGGATTGCTCTCGTCACGGATGTCGACGCCGTGGCCGATCCGTTCGGCACCGGCGATCTCGACCGCCTCGCGCACGTGGAAGCGCAGGTCCTCCGGCCGCGCGATGCGCCGCGTGAGCTCGCCGGCGTGGAGCGTGACGTGGCCGTCGGGATAGACCGAGCGCAGGTAGCGGATCATGCGCATCTGGAGGCTGTAGTCGCGCAGCGCGACGTAGTCGTCCTCGGGCTGGACCATGTTCAGCCCCGCCCAGCGCTCGTCGTCGGCCATCAGCGAGAAGCCGAGCAGGAGCTGGGCGAAGACCACCGCCGGAGGATTGGCCCGCAGCACCTGGACGTCGAAGCGGATCAGCGGCACCGCCGACGGATCGGCCACACGCTCCTGCGCCTCGATCGCGTCGAGGTCGGCGCGCGCCTTGGGCAGCGCGTCGAGCAGCCCCGCCGCCAGCAGCCGGTCGCGCAGCACCGCGAAGTCGTCGGTGTAGGCGACCGCGTTGGCCGCCGCCCGCGCGTCGCCGAAGCGCGGTGTCGTGAGGACCTCGAGGTAGGACTCGTGCTGGGCGCGCGCCCGGGCGGCGACGGTCGCCAGCCCCTGCCCGACGTGGCCCGACAGCGCGCCGCCGAACTTGTCGAACGACGCGAAGAAGTGGTCGTGGCCGGACTCCTGCGCACCGGTGAAGCCCTTCATGGACCAGGCGGCCACCACGCGGTTCTGGAACACGTTGTTGGTCAGCGCGTCCGACAGCGGGCGGTCGCCGGGCCTGCACGGCCCGGAGTAGGCGGTGAAGGTCAGCGCGTCCGCGCAGTCGCCGTCGGCCGCGCCGTAGGCGAGCATCTCCTCCGCGTAGACGGCGCCCGACAGGTGCATGTGCAGATCGGCGCCCTTGGGCATCGACCACAGCAGCTCACGCAGCGCGGCGGGGTCGCTGCGGGCCCGGTCGATCGCCCGCGCCGCCCCGTCGACATCGGCCCGGGCGGACCCGGCCGCGGCCAGGGCGACGACGACGGCGAGGGCCAGGCGGCGGCGCATGCGGCGGACTCTACGTGGGAGGGTTGGCGCTTGGCGACCGTCCTGAAGATCTTCGCGCTCGGCTTCGCGGTGTCGCTGTGCGGCGACGCCGCGCACGTCGCGTCAGGCACCACGGTCTATGACTGGGACGGCGTCCCGGCGATCTGGCGGAGCGCGATCTGGTTCCCGTTCGCGGTCGGCGGCGCGGTTCTCGCCGCGGCCTGGGCGAGCGAGCGCTTCGCGCCGCCGGCGGTCCGGCGCCGCAGCGCCGCCGACGCCGTGGTCGCGGCCGGAGCGGTGCTCGCGCTCTACGCGCTGACCGCGGCGCTGCGCGGCGAGCCGGCCACCGTGTCGGTCGTGCTCACCGCGGGCATCGCAGTGGCGGTGTGGGCGTGGTGGGACCCGTCGCCGCGAGCCTTCGCGACGGCGGCCGCCGCCGCGGTCCTCGGGCCGCTGGGCGAGGCGGCCATCATGGCCGTCGGCGCCGCGCACTACGCGCCGGACAGCGACGACCTCATCGGCGTGGCGCCATGGCTGCCGTGCCTGTACTTCGCCGCCGGCGCGGTGGCCAGCGGGCTGTGGGGCGCGCTCAGTGCCGCGCCCGCCAGTCGGCCATCTTGACCAGCTGCTCCGGCGGCGTGAGCGGGGGCAGCGACGGGTCGAAGATCCGGTAGGCGGCGCCGACGTTGGCGGCGATCCGCTCGGCGTCGCCCCAGCCCGCGAAGTCGCCGAGCTCGATGTCGTCGGCGGCCGCGTCGGCGTCCATTCCCGCCTCGAAGCGCTGGCGTGCCTCCTCGCGGACGTAGCGCAGGTAGCGCTGGACGTCGCGCACGCCCGAGGCGTCGGTGACCGGGCCGTGGCCGGGGACCAGCACCCGCGCGTCGAGCTCGAGGATGCGGTCGCAGGCCGCGATCCAGTTGTCGAAGTCGGCCCAGACCACCGGCGTGCCGTCGATGAACAGCAGGTCGCCCGTGAACACGGTCGCGGCGTCGGGAACGTGAACGATCGTGTCGCCGCCGGTGTGGGCGGGGCCGAGCTCGATCAGCGACACCGCGCGATCGCCGACGGTCAGATCCAGCCGGCCCTCGAAGGTCTGCGACGGCGGCCGCACGGTGATGCCCTCGAAGTCGAACGGCCCGAACGCGTGATCGACGAACGCCCGCAGCGCCTCGGGCAGCTCGGCGGTCTTGATGGCCACCAGCAGCTCGGGGGAGACGTCGTCCATCTCGGCCGCCGTGGCGCGCGACGCGTAGATCTCGGTGGCCGCCGGCAGCAGCTCGTTGCCGAAGCAGTGGTCGGGGTTGGCGTGCGTGTTCATGGCCGCGTCGATCGGATGGTCGGCCGTGACCTTGGCCATCGCGTCGAGCATGTCGAGCGTCAGCTGCTTGCCGTAGAGCGTGTCGATCAGCAGCGAGGTGCCGCCGTCGGCGATCAGCCCCGCATTGCTCCAGCCCCAGCCGCCGTCGGGCTGCAGGTAGGCGAAGAGCCCGTCTCCTAGCTCGTGGAGCCCTCGTTCAAAGGCGACGTCCATGCCGGCATTATCAGGGGCGCGGGGCGCCCGAGGTGAAAGCCCTGCGCGTAGTCGACGCCGTAGGCGCGCAGCAGCTCGAGCGTCTCGGCGTCCTCGACGCCCTCGGCGATCGTCTCCAGGCCGAGCCCTCCCGCGAGGTTGACGATGGCGCGCACGAGGTGCTGGTTGGTCGGGTTGGAGGCCAGGTCGCGCACGAAGTCGACGTCGATCTTCAGGCAGCGCAGCGGCAGCGCCTTGAGGTAGCTCAGGCTCCCGAAGCCCGTGCCGAAGTCGTCGAGCGCCAGCGCGCAGCCGAGCTCGGTGAGCCGGCGGGCGAACGCCGTGCCGACCTCCCAGTCGCCCATCAGCGCGGTCTCGGTCAGCTCGAAGGTCAGGCAGGCGGGGGAGGCTGACTCGGCCTGCAGCTCCTGCTCGATGTAGGAGAACAGCGTCGGATCGGTGGCGGACTTCGCCGACAGGTTGATCTCGACGTGGCGCCCCTCGCCGGCCAGGCGCGCGGCCTGGCGGATGACCCAGCGGTCGACCCGCGTGATCAGGCCGTACTCCTCGGCGGCCGGCAGGAACGCGCCGGGCGGGATCAGCTCGCCGGCCGGCGAGAGCATGCGCACCAGCAGCTCCTCGCGCGGGGCGCCACCGTCGAGCGGGACGATCGGCTGGGTGTGCAGCACGAGGCGATCGTCGTCGAGCGCCGAGCGCACGCGGGCCAGCCAGACGATGTCGTCGAGCTCACGCACCTGTGCCGCGCGCCGCTCCTGCTCGGCGCTGATGTCGCGGAAGACCACGACCACGCCGCGCACGCTGTCGCCGCTGACCAGCGGCGCCGCCGAGTAGCCGACCGGGATCTCCGTCCCGTCGTGGTGGGCGAAGCGGCCCTCGACGGCCCGGCGGGTGAGGCCGTCGGCCAGCGCGTCGGCGATCGCCGTCTCGTGCTCGGCATAGCGGCGGCCCAGCAGCTCCTCGGCGGGCCAGCCCGTCAGCTGGGCGGCTGCGGCGTTGAGATGGGTCACCGCGCCGCCGGCGTCGAGCACGAGCAGGCCCTCGACCATCGCATCGGTGATGGCCGAGCGGACCTCGGCCTCGCGCGTGCGGTCCGTGGTCTCCACCGCCAGGCAGGCGACGCCCGATGCCCGCCCGTCCTCGACGGCCGGGAAGAAGCTCGCCTGCCAGGTTCCCCATTCCTGGTCGCGCAGGGGATGCGGACCGGCGATCTCGTGGCTGAGCACGGGACGGCCGCTGCTCAGCGCGCGCTCGAGCGGCTCGCGCAGCTGCGGCCAGACGCCCGCGGCGAGGTCGGAGACGAGCCGGCCCTCGTGCTCTTCAGCCGGCACGCCCTGCGCCGTGGCCAGCGCCGGGTTGACGCGCACGAACCGCAGCTGCGGGTCGATGAACGCGAAGCCGACAGCGGCGTTCTCGTCGAGCGCGCGTAGCAGCAGTCGCGCGATCTCGTGATCGGAGGCAGCCATCCCCCTACAGCTTCGGCGCTGACGCCGTGAGATTCATGGGCCGATCGGCCCATTGCTCAGGATTATTCGACGAGGCCGCGCCGCATCGCCTCGGCGACGGCGGCGGCGCGATCGGACACCTCGAGCCGGGCGTAGATGCCCTCGAAGTGGCGCTTGACGGTCGCCGGGCTGATCGACAGGCGGCTGCCGATCTCGCGTGGGGGAACGCCGTCGGCCGCCAGCTGGAGGACCTCTATCTCGCGATCGGTCAGCGGCCCGCGCGAGATCTCCCCGCGCCGGCGGTGCAGGAAGTGCCCGATCTCGTAGCCCACTCCGGTCAGCGAGCGCAGCAGCCGCTCGCGCGGCGCCACGTCCTCGTCGGTGTGGATCTCGATGACGGCCAGGACGTCGTCGCCGTGGCGGACCGGGATCAGCACCGCCGTGCGCCGGCCGCCGGACCGGGGCAGGCGCGTCACCACCGGCCGCCCCGCTCGCCACACGCGCTCGGCCAGCCGCGGCCCCGACCCGGCCGTGGCCGTCAGGTACGCCACGGATTCGGGCGCTCGCTGCGGATCGGCCCAGTCCGCGCGACAGGCGAGCTCCGCTGCCTCCGGGATCCACAGCTGGGCGCAGAGGGCGCCGACGGCGGCCCCCATCTGGGCGAGCAGGCCGGTTGCGCCCTCCGCGAACGAGGGCCACCGCTCGAGCGCCTCGCCGACGGCGATGTGCAGCGCGATCTCGTGCTCGTCGCGGCGTTGCTCGGTGATGTCGCGCACCGACCCCACGAGCCGCCGTCCCGGAACGCTGCGTGGGACGGACTCGCCGATGCTGACCTCGAGGTGACGGATCGCGCCGTCGGGCCGCACGTGGCGCCAGCGCAGGCCGTGCACCGCCTCGCTGTCGATGGCCGCGGTCAGCCGTGCGCGGTCGTCGGGATGCGCGTGTTCGATGATCAGGTCGGTGCTCGGCGTCACCGCGCCGGGCTCGTAGCCCAGCAGGCGGTACTGGTTGTCGGACCACACCAGGTCACCGTCCTGCGGCCTCCAGTCCCAGCTGCCGAGACCACCGACCTGCTCGGCGCGCTCGACCAGCTCACGGGCTCGCTCGTCCGCGGCCATGGCCAGGTCCTACCCAATAGGTTGGCGGCGATGAGCCCGTGTTATGTCCTTGACGCGGTCCGGACGCCGTTCGGCCGCTACGGCGGCGCGCTTGCCGCGGTCCGTCCCGACGACCTCGCCGGGCACGCGCTGCGCGCGCTGCTCGACCGCTCGCCGGGTCTCGATCCCGACGCGATCGGCGACGTGCTCTTCGGCGACGCCAACCAGGCCGGGGAGGACAACCGCAACGTCGGGCGCATGGCCGTCCTGCTGGCCGGCCTGCCGACGTCGGTGCCCGCCACGACGGTCAACCGGCTGTGCGGCTCGAGCCTCGACGCCGCCATGCAGGCCAGCCGGATGGTCGAGTGCGGCGACGCGTCGGTGGTGGTGGCCGGCGGCGTCGAGTCGATGTCGCGGGCGCCGTGGGTGATGCTCAAGCCGGGCAAGGGCTATCCGCGGGGCCCCGAGACGCTGCACTCGACGACGCTCGGCTGGCGGATGGTCAACCCTGAGATGCCCGGGCAGTGGGCGATCTCGCTGGGCGCCAGCGCCGAGAAGCTCGCCGGGCTGCACGGCATCACGCGCGAGGCGCAGGACGCGTTCGCCGTGCGCTCGCAGGTCAACGCGGCGCGCGCCTGGGACGAGGGCTTCTACGACCCGTGGGTCGTCCCGGTTCCCGGAACCGAGCTGCGCCGCGACGAGGGTCTGCGGCCGCAGACCACGCTCGAGGCCCTCGCCGGGCTCAAGCCGGCGTTCGTCGAGGGCGGCACGGTGACGGCCGGCAACGCCTCGACGCTCAACGACGGCGCCGGAGCGATGCTGCTCGGTGACGAGGCGGGCGCCGCGGCGATCGGCCGCGAGCCGCTCGCGCGCGTCGCCGGCCGCGGGACCTGGGCGGTCGACCCGGACGTCTTCGGGATCGCTCCGGTCGAGGCGGCCAACCGCGCGCTGCGCAGCGCGGGCATCACGTGGGAGGACGTCGACGTCGTCGAGCTCAACGAGGCCTTCGCCAGCCAGTGCCTTGCCGACATCGGCGCGTGGCGCGGCCTCGACCCCGAGAGGGTCAACCCCAACGGCGGCGCCATCGCCATCGGCCACCCGCTCGGGGCGTCCGGCGTGCGGATCCTCGGCGGCCTGGCCCACGAGCTGCGCCGGCGCGGCGGGCGCTACGGCGTCGCCGCGCTGTGCATCGGCGTCGGCCAGGGGCTGGCGGTCGTGCTCGACGCCCAGGGCGTCTAGGAGCGCCGCCGCAGCGCGCGGAACTCGGTCAGGGCGCCCTGCTCGGCCAGGCCCCGCTCGTGGCCGGCCTCGAAGTCCGAGACCTCGTCGGCCTGGGATCGCCAGATCTTCGGATGCTCGTCGAGCCAGCGCTCCGCCGCGGCCCGCCCCGCCTCCAGCAGCCGCTCGACGAAGACCTCGTCGAAGAGCAGGAACGAGAGCAGCTCCCCGCGCGCACGCGCGCGACCCCCGCCGAGCAGGCGCGAGAGAAGCAGGAAGTCGGGCGAGCGCAGGCCGCGCAGTCCGCCGTAGCGCTGCTCGAGGACCTCCTCGGCGATCGTCCCCACCGCGCCGCGGCGCTCCGGCGTGACCAGCGCATGCAGCACGCGGCGGTAGGGCGGGCGCCCGCGCGCGGCGCGGTAGGCGTTCGAGGCGGGCGCAGGCCCCGTCGTGGCGTCCTCGGAGTAGAAGGAGTTGATCGCCAGCATCCGCCGCACGTCGGTGGCCACCTGGTCGACGAGCAGGCCGTCGAGGACGTTGGCGGCGACATCGGCGAAGTGCGGCCGGCGCAGGTCGGCGGGTGGCAGCGTGCGGTCGAGCGGCTCGAAGCCGACGACGATGACGCGGTCGGCGCCCAGGGCGAGCGCGGGGGAGAGCGGCGCGTTCATCCGCGTGCCGCCGTCGATGTAGTCGCCGGCGGCGCCGCGCGGCGTGGTCACCCGGACGGGCGGGAACAGCAGCGGGATCGCCGCGGACGCGCGCACGTGCTCGCCGGTCAGCTTGACCGGGACGTAGCGGATGCCGCCGCTGCGCCGCGGCAGCGGCGTGCGGGTCTCGACGAAGCCCACCGGGCCGCCGCGCTCGAGCGACGTCGCGACGACGCAGATCGCCGACACCACGCCCTTGGCGACGTTGCGGTGCAGCGCCGGCCAGTCGATCCAGCGCTCCAGGCTGTCGCGCAGCGGCCGCGGATCCATGAGGCCCGGCAGCCGCAGGCCGGGAAGCTCGAGCATCTCGCCGAGCGCGCGCAGCGCGAGCAGCGGCGCGCGCGGCCCGAGCATCGGGGCGATGACGTCGCCCTTGCGCATCGAGCGCCAGCGCGCGACGAGCGCGTCGGCCTGCGCCGCGGCGGGCAGCGCGGCCACCGAGCCGAGCAGCGCGGCGTTGATGCCGCCGACGCTCGTGCCGCAGATGATCGAGACCTTCTCGCCACGCGCCTCGAGCGCGGGCAGCAGGACGGACAGGGCGCCCGCCTCGAAGGCCCCGCGCGCGCCGCCGCCCGGGAGGACGACCGCGACGCGGGGCCGGCCGTTGCCGGCGGACGGGCTCAGTGGCCGCTGATCTTCTCGAGCGACGCCTTCATGACCGCCATCACGGCGGGGTCCGACGGCGGGTTCTCGCGGGGCTTGGTCGTCATGGCCCAGAGTCTGCGCGAGCGGCCGCCGCGGCGACATGGACCGGCGGGCCCAACTCGATGAGGGGATACTGGACCGCGTGACCACCCCGCAGCGTCTGGCCCTGGCCGCCGCCATCATGGGCTCCTTCGTCGCCGGGCTGGACTCCACAGCGGTCAACGTCGCCCTGCCGGCCATCCGCGAGGACCTCGGCGGCGGGCTGGCCGCCCAGCAGTGGATCGCCAACGGCTACCTGCTGACCCTCGGCTCGCTGATCCTCGTCGGCGGGTCGCTCGGCGACATCTTCGGCGAGCGGCGCATCTTCTCGATCGGCGTCGCCGGCTTCGGAGCGGTCTCGGTGCTCTGCGCGGTGGCGCCCAGCGTCGAGGTGCTGATCGCCGGCCGCGCGCTGCAGGGCGTCTTCGGCGCGCTGCTGACGCCGAGTTCGCTGGCGGTGATCGTCGGCGCGTTCGGCGCCCGCGAGCGCGGGGCGGCGATCGGGTCCTGGACGGCGTGGAGCGGCATCGCCGTGATCATCGGCCCGCTGGCCGGAGGCTGGCTGGTCGACGTCGCGTCGTGGCGGCTGATCTTCGCCATCAACGTCCCGTTCGTGATCCTCACGCTCGTGCTCGTCAACCGTGCGGTGGCGGCCCGCGAGCGCAGCGTGTCGCGCGCGCCGGTCGACTGGTGGGGCGCGGCGCTGACGATCGCCGGGCTCGCCGGGCCGGTCCTCGGGCTCATCCGCCAGCCCGAGGCCGGATGGGGCAGCCCGGAGGTCTGGGGTCCGGGCCTCGGAGGCGTGCTGCTGCTCGCGGCGTTCCTGCACCGGGAGCGGACGACCGCGCACCCGATGCTGCCGCTGTCGATGTTCGCGCGGCGCAACTTCGCCTTCGCCAACCTGCAGACGCTGTTCATGTACGGCGGGCTGAGCGCCGCGTTCTTCTTCCTGATCCTGTTCCTCCAGCAGGTCGCGGGCTACTCCGCCCTCGAGGCCGGCCTGGTGACGATGCCCCCGTCGATCGTCATGTTCCTGCTCTCGCGCCGGGCCGGGCGGCTCGCCGACCGCCTCGGCCCGCGGCTGTTCATGGCCGGCGGCCCGCTGCTCAGCGCGGTCGGGCTGCTGGGGCTGCTGCGCGTCGATGCCGACCCGCATCTCGTCACCGAGGTGCTGCTGCCGCTGTTCGTCTTCTCGCTCGGGCTGGCCGCGTGCGTCGCGCCGCTGACCGCCACGGTCCTCGCCGACGCCGACGACTCCAACGCCGGGATCGCCTCAGGCGTCAACAACGCGATCGCCCGCGTCGCCGGGCTGCTCGCCGTCGCGGCGCTGGGCGCCGTCGTCGCCGGGCAGTTCGGCGCCACGCTCGACGATCGCCTCGGCGGGCGGTCGCTGGACTCGCGCGCGGCCGCCGCGGTGCGCGACGCGCGCCGCCAGACACTGGCCCGCGCCGACCCGGCCACCGCCGGGGCCGAGGTGGCGAGCGCGGTCCGCGACGCGTCGGTCCACGCGTTCCATGTCGGCGAAGGGATCGCCGCGCTGCTGCTCGGCCTGGGCGGCGTTCTGGGCGCGGTGGGGATCCGCAACCCGCCGGCGTGCTCAGCCGCAGAGCTCGCCGGGAGCGGCGGTGGCGGCGAAGGGCCGGGCGCCGAAGGCGACGATCTCGCCGCCGCCCGCGCGCGGGACCTGGGCCACGACGAGCCGGCTTCCGTCGACCGCGGCTGAGACCGGCCGGGCCGTGTCGGCCGAGCGCGCGAGGCCGTAGGCCGCGTCCGGGCGCCCGGAGGCCCAGCGCCGCTCGCAGTAGCCCTGGCCGAACGACAGCAGGTAGTGCACCCGGCCGCGGTCGAGCGCCGGCGCGAACGCGGTCACGAACGGGGTGTCGCTGGTGTTGGTCGCGCCCGCGACCAGCGTCGGGCGCGCGGCGCCGACGGCCTGGACGTAGACGCGGGAGTCGAACGTGCCTGCGCGGCGGTCGCGCTGCCGCCATGCCGTGGTGACGCGCCGGCCGTCGGTGTCGACGCTCGTCGGGCCCTCGGCCTGCTCGGGCGCGCCGCGGCGCACGCGGCCCCGCTGCAGGATCCGCTCGGCGCCTGTCGCCGTGTCCTGGACGACGACCGCGGCGCCGCCGGTCGCCGAGACGCGCACGAAGGCCAGCGCCGAGCCGGCCACCGCGGGCAGGACGCCGCCGACGCCGGTGCTGCGCTCGCCCGCGCCGGCGAGGTCGAGGGTGTGGATCACGCAGCCGCGGCCGGTCGCGTACTGCGGCAGCCCGCCCGCGGCGCGCGGGTTCGCACCGCCGTGCGGCTGCGGCTCGGTGCGGCAGCGCGAGTAGGCGGCGACGAGGCGGCCGTCGGCGTCGGTGCCCAGGCTCACGTCGAAGGGCACGCCGCGCGGCGTGATGGCCGGCGCCGTCAGGACGCCGTCGGGGGCCCGCAGGATCAGCGCGTAGCGGTCGCCGGCCGGCTCGCTCCACGCCGTCCAGCCACCGGCCGCGCCCACCATCGTCGCCGCGCCCACGGCCGCCAGGAGGATCATGGCGCGCAGTCTCCCACCGGGCCGGCGGGCGCGGGGTGCTGTAATCGAACCGTGCGCCGAACCTCAGCCCTGCCGCTCGCGCTGCTGCTCAGCGCGCTGTCTGCGCCCGCCGCCCTGGCGGGCGCGGGCGGCGGCAGCAGCGGCTTCGGTGGCGGTGGCGGCGGTGGCGGGTTCTCGGGCGGCGGTGGCGGCTACGGCGGCGGTGGCGGCACGACCGTCGGCGGCCCGTTCAGCGTCGTGGTCGTGCTGCTGATCGTCCTGGCCATCCTCGTCGTCACCATCGTCGGCGCGATCGGCGCCTGGCGCTATCGCCGCAAGCGGGCCGCCCGCGCCGAGCGCGTCCGGACCGCCTCGGCCGAGGCCGCCGAGGAGGATCCGGTCTTCGCCGCCGACGCGGTGACGACCGCCGCGGCCGACCTCTACCTGGCGTGTCAGGCCGCCTGGGACAAGCGCGATCGCACCGCGCTCGAGGGCCTGGTCGGCGGCGACCTGCTCGTCGAGTGGAAGCGCCGCCTCGACGACTTCGACCGCAAGAAGTGGCACAACCGGGTCCAGGTCCATGGCCGCCCGTCGGTCGAGTACCTCGGCCTGGTCAACCGCGCCGGCGAGGCCGAGGACCGCGTCATCGTCCGCATCTGCGCCACCCAGGACGACTGGGTCAAGCTCGGCGGGGGCGGCCAGATCATGAAGGAGGGCCAGACCGACAAGACGGTCTCGGTCGAGGAGTGGTGGACGCTCGCGCGGCGCGACGGCGGCTGGATGGTCGTGTCCATCGAGAGCGAGGCCGAGGGCCGTCACAACCTCGACGGCGAGATCGTGGCGGTGCCCGAGGCCGACGACGGACGGCTGCGCGACGAGTCGCTCATCGAGGTCGCCCAGGCGGACGCGGCGCCCGCCGACGTCAAGACCGCGGAGATCGCCGACCTGGACTTCGACGGCGACGCCCGCGCCGCCGCGCTCGATCTGTCGCTGGCCGACGCGCGCTTCGCTCCCGACGTCCTCGAGATCGCCGTGCGCCGCGCGGTGGCGGGCTGGTCGGAGGCCATCGACGGCGAGGACGAGCCGTTGCTGGCGGTCGCCACCCCCGAGGCGGCGGCCCAGCTGCTGCATCCCAAGGGCGACGGCACCCGGCTGGTCGTGCGTGGTCCGCGCGTCCAGGCGCTGCGGATCACCAAGCTCGACGCGGCCGCCGAGCCGGCCCGGATGACCGTCGAGATCGACGTCTCGGGGCGCCGCTACCTCGAGGATCGCGACACCGCCGCGGTGCTGTCCGGAAGCAAGGAATCCGAGGCGCGATTCACCGAGAAGTGGACCCTGACCATCGATGGTCCGGCTGAGAACCCATGGAGGATCGCGCAGGCGCAGTAGGTTCCAGGCATGCCGGATTACACCCTGGTCAACTTCTCCGACGCCGAGGACATGGCGGCCAGCCATGGCCTCTCGCCGCAGCTCGAGTCGCGCTTCCTGCGCCAGCACCTCGACTCCGAGCATCTCGGCGTCAGCTTCTTCAAGGTCGCGCCGGACTTCCGCACGCCCTTCGGCCACAAGCACAGCGTGCAGGAGGAGGCCTACGTGATCGTGGCCGGCTCGGGCCGCTTCAAGCTCGACGACGACATCGTCGAGGTCAAGCAGGGCGACGTCCTGCGGGTCGCGCCCAGCGTCATGCGCGCGTTCGAGTCGGGTCCCGACGGCGTGGAGATCGTGGCCATCGGCTCCGATCGGCCGCCGGACGGCGACGGCGAGATGCAGCCGAACTGGTGGACGGACCAGGCCTGACGCCTTGGGGAAGTTCCTCCTCCGGAGGCTGGTCAACTCGCTGATCCTGGTGGCGATCGCGACGTCGGTGGCCTACATCCTCGCCGGGCTCACGCTCCAGCCGCGCGCCAACTACGAGGGCCGCAACCCGCGGCCGTCGGAGGCCGTGGTCGATCAGCGCCTCGACGAGGCCAACATCAACGACAAGGTCCCGGTGCTCGAGCGCTACACGCATTGGGTCAGCGGCCTGGCGCACGGCGACTTCGGCAAGACGTGGGAGGGCGACTCGGTCAACGAGGAGATGGGCCGGCGGATCGGGGTCAGCCTGCGGCTGCTGACCATCGGCACGATCCTCGGCGCGATCTTCGGCGTGCTGGCCGGGGCGTGGGGGGCGATCCGCCAGTACAAGGTCTCCGACCATGTCGTGACGTTCCTGTCGTTCGTGCTGCTCTCGACGCCCGTGTTCGTGCTCGCGGTGCTGCTCGAGATCCTCGCCATCCGCTTCAACCACGCCACCAACAGCCAGTTCTTCCAGTACACCGGCGAGTTCACCCCCGGGCTCGAGGGCGGCTTCTTCAGCCATCTCGGCGACCGCGTGCAGCACCTGATCGTGCCGACGATGACGCTGGTCCTCGGCGAGATGGCGCTGTTCAGCCGCTACCAGCGCAGCGCGATGCTCGACGTCCTCGGCTCGGACTACGTCCGCACCGCGCAGGCCAAGGGCCTGCCGCGGCGCACGGCGCTGATCAAGCACGCGCTGCGCACCGCGCTGATCCCCTCGGCAACGCTGTTCGCCTACTCCTTCGGCCTGGTCCTCGTCGGCGGCGTGTTCGTCGAGACGATCTTCGGCTGGCACGGGATGGGCGAGTGGCTCGTGCAGTCGATCCAGAAGAACGACATCAACGCCGTCGCGGCGGTGAGCTGCTTCACCGCGGTGCTGATCCTCGTCGCCGGCCTGCTCTCCGACGTCTTCTACGCGCTGCTCGACCCGCGGATCCGGGTGGACTGACGTGACGATGCCCGCCGGAGAGTCGCTCAACGTGGTCCTCGGCGACGAGGGCGGCATCCCGTCGTCGGAGGCGGAGATCAGCACGCGGCTGCGGCTGCTGCTGCGCCGCTTCCTGCGCAAGCGCCTGGCCGTCGCCGGGCTCGTCGGCGTCGTGCTGCTGTTCCTGCTGGCCTTCGTCGGCCCGCACCTCAACGCCTACGACTACACCGACCACGACTTCGAGGCCTTCCGCACCGGGCCGTCGGGGTCGCACTGGTTCGGCACGACGCAGACCGGCGGCGACGTCTATGACCTGACGCTGCGCGGGATGCAGAAGTCGCTGATCATCGGCCTGCTCGTCGCGCTGATCTCGACCGGGCTGTCCGCGCTCGTCGGCGCCTTCGCGGGCTACGTGGGCGGCTGGCCCGACCGGATCCTCATGTGGTTCGTCGACCTGCTGCTCGTCCTGCCGTCCTTCCTGATCATCGCCATCCTCTCGCCGACCTTCCGCGGCAAGACGTGGCTGGTCTTCGTGATCCTGCTGGCGGCGTTCCTGTGGATGCTCACCGCGCGGATCGTGCGCGGGCTGACGATCTCCCTGCGCGAGCGCGAGTACGTGCTGGCGGCGCGCTACATGGGCGTCT
This sequence comes from Solirubrobacteraceae bacterium, assembly GCA_045805505.1. Classification (GTDB taxonomy): domain Bacteria; phylum Actinomycetota; class Thermoleophilia; order Solirubrobacterales; family Solirubrobacteraceae; genus BP-464. The sequence goes on along the minus strand of JBJMLA010000141.1, from coordinate 30,097 downwards.
CGACGCCGCGGATCATCTTCCGCCACATCCTCCCCAACATCTCGTCCCTGCTGATCGTCGACGCGACGATCAACGTCAGCGCTGCGATCATCTCCGAGGCCGGGCTCTCGTACTTCGGCTTCGGCGTGCAGCCTCCCGACGTCTCGCTCGGCACGCTGATCGCCGACGGCACCGGCGACGCCACGACCTACCCGTGGCTGTTCTGGTTCGCCGCCGGGCTGCTGGTCGTCTTCGTCCTGTGCGTCAACCTCGTCGGCGACGGCCTGCGCGACGCGCTCGATCCCACCTCGAGGTCCGGCGACTGATGGCCGAGCCGATCCTCCAGGTCGCCGACCTCTCCGTGACGTTCCGCACCGGTGGCGGCGACGTGCACGCCGTGCGCGGCATCGACTTCGAGCTCGCGCCCGGAGAGGTGCTCGGCATCGTCGGCGAGTCGGGCTCGGGCAAGTCGGCGACGTCGCTGGCCGTGATGGGGCTGCTGCCTCCGACGGCCACCGTCGGGGGTTCCGTCCTGCTCGGGGGCCAGGAGCTGACCGGGCTCGGCGATCGCGAGCTCTCACGGCTGCGCGGCAAGCGCATCTCGATGGTCTTCCAGGATCCGCTGTCGGCGCTGACGCCCGTCTACTCCATCGGCGACCAGGTCGCCGAGACGATCCGCGTGCACAACGACGTCACCAAGCAGGCGGCGCTGGACCGCGCCGTCGAGCTGCTCGACATCGTCGGCATCCCCGAGGCGCGCCGGCGCGCCTCGGCCTACCCGCACGAGTTCTCCGGCGGCATGCGCCAGCGGGTGATGATCGCCATGGCGATCGCCAACGACCCGGACGTGATCATCGCCGACGAGCCGACGACGGCCCTCGACGTGACCATCCAGGCCCAGGTCCTCGAGGCGCTGCGCACCGCGCGCGAGGCGACCGGCGCGGCGATGGTCCTGATCACCCACGACCTCAGCGTCGTCGCCGGCTTCGCCGACCGGGTCGCCGTCATGTACGCCGGCCGGCTGGTGGAGACCGGGACGGTCGAGGAGGTCTACTACCAGCCGCGCATGCCCTACACGATGGGCCTGCTCGGGGCGATCCCGCGCATCGACGAGTCCGGCGACCGCCCGCTGGTGCCGATCGAGGGCTCGCCGCCGTCGCTGATCGGCCTGCCCGACGTGTGCCCGTTCTCGCCGCGCTGCCCGCTGGCCGTCGACGTGTGCCGCGAGACCGAGCCGGCGCTGCGCGCCGTGCCCACTCCGCACCAGCCCGGCCACCGCGGCGCGTGTCACCGCATGGAGCACATCGAGGACAACGCACTCACGCCGCTCGACGTGTACCCGCTGCCCGACATCGCCGAGGCCGCCGCCACGCGGATCCCGCGCGAGGAACGCCCCGCGGTGCTCGAGATCGAGAACGTCAAGCGCCACTTCCCGCTGCTGAAGGGCGCGATCTTCAAGCGCCAGGTCGGGACGGTCAAGGCCGTCGACGGCATCAGCTTCGACATCCGCGAGGGCGAGGTGCTGGGGCTCGTCGGCGAGTCGGGCTGCGGCAAGACCACGACGCTGCTCGAGGTCCTCGAGCTCACCGCACCCGACGACGGCCGGGTCGTGGTCCTCGGCCACGACACCGGCGAGCTCGACAAGGCCAAGCGCCGCGAGCTGCGCCGCGACCTCAGCGTGGTCTTTCAGGATCCGCTCGCGTCGCTGGACCCGCGGTTGCCGGTCTCCGATCTCATCGCCGAGCCGATGGTCACCCACGGCTACGCGAAGGCCAAGATCGCCGAGCGCACCCGCGAGCTGCTGCGGCTCGTCGGCCTCAATCCCGAGCACTCGTCGCGCTATCCCCAGCAGTTCTCGGGTGGTCAGCGCCAGCGCGTCGCCATCGCCCGGGCGCTGGCGCTCGAGCCGCGGCTGCTGGTGCTCGACGAGCCGGTCTCCGCGCTCGACGTCTCGATCCAGGCCGGCGTCGTCAACCTGCTCGAGGACCTGCGCGCCCGTCTCGGGCTGTCCTACCTGTTCGTCGCGCACGACCTGTCGGTCGTCCGCCACATCGCCGATCGCGTCGCGGTCATGTACCTGGGGCGGATCGCCGAGATCGGCGAGGTCGACGGCGTCTACAGCGCGCCCGGGCACCCCTACACCCAGGCGCTGCTGTCGGCCATCCCCCTTCCCGACCCGCGCAAGGAGCGGTCGCGCAAGCGGATCGTCCTGGAGGGCGATCTGCCGAGCCCGGCCGATCCGCCGGCGGGGTGTCTCTTCCGTACGCGATGCCAGAAGTTCGCCAACGAGCTGAGCGACGAGCAGCGCGAGCTGTGCATCGCCCAGCACCCGCCCCTGAACGGGGTGGGCGACGACCACCGCGCGGCGTGTCACTACGCCGAACGCGTCGACGTCATCCAGCAGTGAGAGCAGTCATCACCAACGAATCGAGGAGCAGCATGTACAAGCTCAACCGCATCGGCGCCCTGGCGGCGCTCGCCTCGGCCGCCCTGGCCGTCGGGGCCTGCGGAGGCAGCGACAACTCCAGTGGCGGGGGCGGGTCTTCGGACACCGGCTCGTCCGGGGAGAGCAAGGCCTCCACCGCGCTCGACATCAACGCCCAGCCCCGCGACAACGTCAAGGAAGGCGGCGTCATGCGCTGGGCCGTCGACCAGTTCTCGACCCAGTGGAACTACAACCAGGTCAACGGCCCCGAGGCCACCACGCTCGACGTGATCGACGCGGTCATCCCGCAGCCGTTCATCGCCGACGAGAAGGCCAACGTCACGCCTGATCCCGACTTCATCACGAAGGCCGAGGTGACCAGCGACAAGCCCGAGACGATCGAGCTGACGCTCAACGAGAAGGCCAAGTGGTCCGACGGCACGCCGATCACCGCCAACGACTACATCACCCAGTGGAAGGCGCTCAACGGGTCGAACCCGAAGTTCCAGATCGCCAGCTCCACGGGCTATGACCAGATCAAGAGCGTGACCGCCAACGGTGGCGACTACGGCGTCAAGATCGTCTTCGCCAAGCCGTTCGCCGAGTGGAACGCGCTGTTCACGCCGCTGTATCCCGCGAAGTACCAGGACACCCCTGAGCACTTCAACAAGGGCTACTTCAAGCAGATCCCGGTGACCGCCGGCCCGTTCAAGCTCGACAAGATCGACAAGACGGCCAAGACGATCACCGTGGTCAAGAACCCCGACTGGTGGGGCGACCCGGCCAAGCTCGACAAGATCGTCTACCGCGCGCTGGAGATCTCGGCGGGCACCAACGCGTTCGTCAACGGCGAGGTCGACGTGGTCGACGTCGGCCCGGACCCGAGCGCCTACAAGCGCACCAGCGGCGCGCAGGGCGCGACCGTGCACGAGGCCGGCGGCCCGGACTTCCGCCACTTCACGATCAACGGCAGCAAGCCGCCGCTGTCTGACCTCAAGGTCCGGCAGGCCATCGCCAAGGGGATCAACCGCGCGGCGATCGCCAAGTCCGACCTGACCGGTCTGGGTGACTGGAAGGCGGAGACGATGGACAACCATTTCTTCGTCAACACGCAGGTCGGCTACCAGGACAACACCGGCGACCTCGGCCAGTACGACCCGGAGGGAGCCAAGAAGCTCCTCGAGGAGGACGGCTGGAAGATGGACGGCCAGTTCTACGCCAAGGACGGCAAGCAGCTCAAGCTGCGGTTCGTCATCCCGAGCGGCGTGCCGACGTCCAAGCAGGAGGGCGAGCTGACGCAGGCGATGCTCAAGGACATCGGCGTCAACCTCGACATCGTCACGGTGCCGAGCGACGACTTCTTCGACAAGTACGTCATCCCGGCCAACTACGAGATCACGCCGTTCTCGTGGCTCGGGACGCCGTACCCGATCTCGTCGTCGACGTCGATCTACCAGCAGCCGACGGGCGAGAACTTCCGCCAGAACTTCGCGCGCGTCGGGTCACCGGAGATCGACGACCTGATGAAGCAGGCCAACGCGACGTTCGACACCGACAAGTCGCGTGAGCTGCTCAACCAGGCCGACGCGAAGGTCTGGGAGGAAGTCCACTCGCTGATCATGTACCAGCGTCCGCAGATCACCGCGACCAAGTCGAACCTGGCCAACTTCGGCTCGTTCGGCTTCATGACGCGCCGGCTGAAGAACACCGGCTTCGTCAAGTAGGCCTCAGGCCGTCTTCCCCCGGGGCCGCCGGCCCCGGGGGAGGTCGTGCCACAGCAGGATCACCAGGGCTGTCAGGGCCCAGGCGCCGAGCACGAGGAACGACCGGACGTGCTCGTGGCCCGGGAAGTAGGCCGTGTCGCGCAGTGCCGTGACCGCGGCGCCGGGCGGCAGCCAGTGGCCCGTGAAGCGGAAGAACCCCGGCAGCAGGTCGGGGGCGACCGCGCCGCCCGAGCCGCTGTTGCCCAAGATGACCAGGATCAGCACTGCGAGCGGCATGGCCAGCGGCCGGATCACGTGCAGCAGCGACGTGGTGATGAGCGTGGCGGTGAAGATCGTCAGCGCGGCGATTCCGGCGACGACGTAGAACGGCGTCGGCAGCGCGTCGAGGACGTCGCAGACCAGCAGCGAGAGCAGGAGCCCGCTGGCCAGCGAGAAGCTGCCCAGCGCGGCGACGCGGATGCGCGGCGGAACCGGAGCCGCCTGCGCGGCGAGCAGCGCCCCGATGTGGCCGTAGATCACGCAGCCCAGCGCGAGGTAGAAGACGACCAGGCCGTTGGGGTCCTTGGCGGGCAGCGGCTTGAGGTCGACCGTCTCGAGGTGCTGGCCGAGCGCGCGGGCCACCACCGGCGCCTCGCGTTCGAAGACCCGGGCGATCGTCGCGCCCGCGGCGCCGGCCGTGTAGAGCGTCGTCTTCTCGCCGCCGGGGACGATCGCCGCGTAGATGTCCTGATCGTCGATCGCCTCGCGGGCGGCGCCCAGCGTCGGCGCGCTGCGCACGTCCAGCGCGCTGCCCACCCGGCCCTCGAGCCGCTCGATCAGCGTGCCGGTGGACGGGCCGGCGCCGACGACGGCCACCGGGATCTCGTGCGGCTTGGGGTGGCTGAGCGCCACGACGTAGCACGTGACGAAGGCCAGCTGGAGGAGCAGCGCGGTCCCCAGGGCGATGAGGAGATGCCGGCGGTGGCCTTCCAGGTGACGGCCCATCGGGTGGCTGTCTACCCCCGCGGGCGATTCGTGCAACAGTGCAGGGCAGTGTTGCTTCGTTCGGCGAGGAGAGGAGAGCGGCGTGGTCGAGAAAGCCGCTGAGCCCCAGCTGCATCCGTTGCGCAAGCGCCTGCTCGGCGTGGCGCGCGCGCTGACCAACCCGCTGCCCGCAGACGACTACCTGGCCCTGCTCGATCCGCGCTGGTCGACGCGCGAGCTGACCGGGACGGTCGTGCGCAAGCAGCCCGAGACGGCCGACGCGACGACGATCGTGATCCGCCCGACCTTCGACTGGCCCGGGCACCAGGCGGGGCAGTACCTGCGCCTCGGCGTCGAGATCGACGGCATCCGGCACTGGCGCGCCTACACGATCACCGCCGACCCCGAGCACCCCGAGGGCTTTCTCAGCGTCACCGTCAAGCGCACCGAGGGCGGCAAGCTCTCGCCGTTCTTCGTCGACGACATGCCAGTCGGCTCGACCCTCTTCCTCGGCGAGGTCGAGGGCCAGTTCACGCTGCCCGACCCGCTGCCCGACAAGCTGCTGATGATCAGCGCCGGCTCGGGCATCACGCCGATCTGGAGCCATCTGCGCGAGCTCGAGCGGCGCGGCTACGACGGCGACGTGTTCCACATCCACGGCGCCCGCACGCCGGAGGACATGATCTTCGGCGAGCACCTGCGGGCGATGCACGAGCGCGCCCGGGCCTACACGCTCCACGAGCATCACTCCAAGGAGAAGGGCCGGGTCAAGACCGCGCATCTCGACGAGCTGGTGCCCGACTGGCGCGATCGCGAGGCGTTCCTCTCGGGCCCTCGCGACATGATCGACGCGATGGAGGAGCACTGGGACCTCGAGGCCGAGGCCGAGCGGCTCCACACCGAGCGCTTCCAGCCGACGATCGGCGAGGGCACCGAGGACGTCGGCGGCGGCACGGTCCGCTTCCGCGTCACCGACACCGAGGCGCAGTGCGACCCGGGCGTCTCGATCCTCGTCGGCGGCGAGCGCGCCGGAGCCGAGCTGCCGTTCGGCTGCCGGATGGGCATCTGCCACACCTGCGTGGGCCGCCTGCGCGTCGGACGAGTACGCGATCTCCGCACGGGGGAGATCGAGGGGCAGGAAGGGGAGATGGTGCGCACCTGCGTGACCGCTCCGGACGGCGAAGTCGAGATCGATCTCTAGGGAGACCAGCATGGCCGCAACCAGCACGAACCCGCTGCACCGCCTGACACCCGAGCAGATCGAGGAGATCGGCAAGGAGTTCCAGGCGATCCACGACGACGTCTACGCGGACCTCGGCGAGCGCGACGCGACCTACATCCGCTCGATCATCCAGTTCCATCGCCGGCTGGGCGCGCTGTCGCGGATCTTCCTGATGGCGTCGCGCTACCCGCCGGCGCTGGTGCTCGGCACGATCGGCCTGTCGACGGCCAAGATCGTCGAGAACATGGAGATCGGCCACAACGTCCTGCACGGCCAGTGGGACTGGATGAACGACCCGTCGATCCACTCCTCGACGTGGGACTGGGACACCGCCTCGCCGGCCGCCGCCTGGAAGCACTCCCACAACTACGTGCACCACACGTACACCAACATCGTGGGCAAGGACAAGGACGTCGGCTACGAGATCATGCGGATCGACCCGAAGCAGAAGTGGCATCCGGTCTATCTCGCGCAGCCGTTCTACAACCTGCTGCTGATGGCGTTCTTCGAGTGGGGCGTCGCCTCCCACGACCTGGACCTCGAGGCCATCCGCAAGGGCACCAAGTCCAAGCAGCAGCTCAAGGACGAGCTCAAGGCGATGGGCGTCAAGGCGCGCCGCCAGATCATCAAGGACTACATCGCGTTCCCGGCGCTCAGCGGCCGCCAGGGCTTCAAGCGCACGCTCAAGGCCAACTTCACGGCGAACATCATCCGCAACCTGTGGTCCCACGCGATCATCTTCTGCGGGCACTTCCCCGACCAGGCCTACACGTTCACCGACGAGGACGTCGAGGACGAGACGCGCGGCGGCTGGTATGTCCGCCAGCTGCTCGGCGCGGCCAACATCGACGGCGGCCCGGCCTTCCACTTCATGAGCGGCAACCTCAGCTACCAGGTCGAGCACCACCTCTTCCCGGACCTGCCCAGCTCGCGCTACGGCGAGATCGCCCCGCGGGTGAAGGCCATCTGCGAGAAGTACGAGTTGCCTTACAACACGGGCCCGTTCCTCCAGCAGTGGGGCATGGTCCAGCGCACGATCATCCGCCTGGCCTTCCCCGGCGGCCGTGAGCGCCCGAAGGCCGATCCCTACCGCACCCCGGCCGAGCCCGCCGGCAACGGCTCGTCCAACGGCCACGTCCGCGCGGCGGAAGCGGTCCCCGCCTTTCCGTAGTCTCGCGGCGTGCATTCGCCGCACGCCCTCTCGATAGTCCGTGCCCACGGGCGCGACACGCTGAGCTTCTTCAAGCTCCGCTCCGACGTGCTGCATCTGGTCGGCGCCAGCGGCCGGGCGCTGATCGGCTACGCGATCTTCGGCGGGGTCATGCTCGTCGGCGGCGATCCGGTGGGGCCGGCGGACGAGGTCGCCCTGCTGCTGGCCGAGGCGCGGATCTTCGCCCGCGACCGCGGCCTGCGCCTCGGCATCCTCGGCGCGAGCGAGGAGCTCAAACCGGTCGCCGAGGCGGCGGGCCTGCGCTGCATGTACGTCGGCGACGAGGCGATCGTCGACACGGCGGAGTTCTCGACCAGCGGCTCGTCCATGCGCAAGCTCCGCAAGCCGGTGTTGCGTCTGGAGCGCGAGGGGTGGTCCGTCGACGTGCGGCGCCTGGGGGAGCTGTCGGATCTCGAGGTCGACGATCTCGAGGCGCTGGCGACCCGCGCGCTGGCCGGCGCGCCCGAGCGCAGCTTCGCCTGGGCGATGGACGGCCTGCGGGGCGATCATCAGCACGACAGCGTCGTGGTCGTCGGCCGCGACCCCGACGGCGTGCCGCACGGGCTGCTGCACCTCGTGCCCAGCTTCGGCGGCCGCGCCGCCTGGTCGGTCTCGCTGATGCGCCGCGACGCCGCCGCCGCGCCCAACGGCCTGATGGACGTCCTCGTCGTCCGCGCCATCGAGACCGCCCGCGAGGAGGGCATCGAGGAGATCTCGCTGAACTTCGCCGCGTTCTCGCGCTGGCTGCGCGAGCCGGCCGGCCTGCGCGAGCGCGCCGGCGGCCGTTGCGTGCGCATGGGCAGCCGCTTCATCCAGATGGAGACCCTCCTGCGCTTCAACCAGAAGTTCCGCCCCCGCTGGGAGCCCCGCTACCTCGCCTACGAGGGCCGCCTCGGCTTCGCCCGCACCGGCTACGCCGCCCTCCGGGCCGAGGGCCAGCGCCCCCGCCAGCTGCGCTCAAGTAGTTAGCAACGCGTACTAGGGGTCAGACCCCTAGTTTGCTAGGCTAATTAGCAATGCAAACTAAGCGTCAGGCCCCGTCTCTTGCCTCGCAGCTGCGTATCGCGGTCGCGCGGACGGCGCGGACGCTGCGCCGGGAGGCCGGGGGAGGGCTGAGCCCGACGTCGGCGGCCGCGCTCGCCACGATCGACCGGAACGGCTCCCTGACGCCCAGCGAGCTGGCCACGCGCGAGCGGATCCAGCGGCCGACGGCCACGCGCCTGATCGCCAACCTCGAGGCGGCAGGGCTCATCGAGCGCATGGCGGACCCCGCCGACCAGCGGTCCTGCCTGCTCTCCCTCACGCCCGAGGGCACCGAGACGCTGCACGACATCCGCACGCGCAAGGACGCCTTCCTCGCCGATCGCCTCAAGGGGCTGAGCGCGGAGGACCGCGCCACCCTGCGCCGCGCCGCGGAGCTCCTGGAGAAGTTGGTGGACGAGGCTTGACGGTTGCCGTACGCAGAACGCTCGACTCCCTGACGGTCCCCAACTACCGCCGCTACTTCGCCGGCCAGATCGTCTCGATCACCGGCAACTGGATGCAGATGGTCGCCGAGGCGTGGCTGATCGTCTCGCTGACCCACAGCGGCGCCGCCCTCGGCATCACCGTCGGCCTGCAGTTCCTGCCGATCCTGCTCCTCGGCGCGCTCGGCGGCGTGTTCGTCGACCGCCACGACAAGCGCCGGCTGCTGATGGTCACGCAGACGCTGATGGCCATCCCGGCGCTCGCGCTGTGGGGACTGACCGGCAGCGGCGTCGTCGAGGTCTGGATGGTCTACGCCCTGGTCCTCGCCCGTGGCGTGATCCTGGCCATCGACAACCCTGCGCGCCAGACCTTCGTGATGGAGCTCGTCGGCCCCGACAAGGTCGTCAACGCGGTCTCGCTCAACAGCGTGATCATCCACACCGCGCGCATCGCGGGGCCGATGTTCGCCGGCGGCCTCATCGCCTTCGTCGGCGTCGCGCCCTGCTTCCTCTTCAACTCGCTCTCGTTCGCGGCGATGCTGATCGCGCTCTACGGCATGGACGTCAAGCGCCTGATCACGCCCGAGCGCGCCCCCCGCGAACCCGGCCAGGTCCGCGCGGCGATCGCCGAGGTCCGGGCGAACCCCAACCTGAAGATCCCGCTGGCGATGATGGCGGTGATCGGCACGCTGGCCTTCAACTTCCAGGTGCTGCTGCCGCTGTTCGCGAAGTTCACCTGGCACGGAACCGCGACGACCTACGCGGTCCTGATGGCGGGCATGGGTGTCGGCTCGATCGCCGGCGCGCTGATCTCGGGCTTCCGCGGCAGCGTCACCTCGCGGCTGCTCGTCGGATCGGCGGCCGTGTTCGGCGTCGCCCAGCTCGGCGCGGCGGTGGCGCCCACCGAGCTCGTCCAGCTCCTGGTGCTCGCACCGGTCGGCGCCGCCAGCGTCACGTTCGCCGCGGGCGTCAACTCGTCGCTGCAGCTGGCCGCCGGCGCGATGCGCGGCCGCGTGATGGCGCTGTACTCCGTGGTCTTCCTCGGCTCGACGCCCATCGGCGCGCCGATCGTCGGCGCCCTCGCCGAAAGCTTCGGCCCGCGCTGGGGCCTGGTCCTCGGCGGCCTGGCCACGCTGGCCACCGCCGGAGCGGCCGCGCTGGCCTACCGGCGGGTCGCGGCGCTCGCGCTCGCCGAGCCGACGAGCAGCGAGAGCTGGACCTGCAACACGACGTCCTCGAGCTGCGGCAGCTCCGAGGCCCGGCCGCGGGCCACCAGGCGCGAGACCAGCAGGTCGGTCGCGCCCACCGCCGCCAGGTAGACCTCGTCGGGATGATCGGGCAGGTCGGGCAACACCGCCCGCGCCGCCTCGACCTGCTCGCGCAGCAGCGCGGCGAAGCGCTCGTGCACGGCGTCGCGCCGCTCGGCGGCCGCGGGCCCGGCGGCGGCCACCTCGATCATGAAGGTGCGCGCGAAGACAGGCTCCGACGCCAGGGCCTCCAGGTAGGCCCGGACGCGGGACCGAGCGGCCTCGAGCACGTCGCCGGACTCGCCGCCCGCCGCCCGCAGCGCCCCGAGCAGCAGCTCGACGCCGGCGTCGTAGGCGGCCAGGAAGCAGTCCTCCTTGTCACGGAACTGCTCGTAGAAGGTCTTGCGCGACACCCGGGCGCGAGCGATCACGTCGGCCACCGTCGCGGCGGCGTAGCCCTTCTCGCAGACGACGCCGGCCATGGCCTCGAGCATCCGGCCGCGCTGGGAGGCCATGACGACCTCGCGGTCGAGCGAGTGGGGGCCGCGCGGCAGCTCGCGGGGCGGCTCATCCTCCGGTGTGACCGATGGCACAGTTGGGTACACGAATGTCTATGATACTCAGGAACATGAGTGTTTCCAACACGGGAGTGGGATGATGGCGGCCATGGCCGACCAAGGAAGCAGTCTTCCGGCGAGCTACCGGCTCGCCCGCATCGGCCTCGCTGCGCTGACCGCGCTGCTCAGCGTGTTCCTGTGGACCGGCGCGCCGCTCATGGCGATCTGGACCGGGGCGCAGGTCCAGGGCGGCACCGGCCTGACCATGAAGGCGGTCGCTGTCGTCATCGGCGTGCTCGCCGTCGCCGTTGCGCTCATCGTGATGGCGCTCGTCCGCGTCGAGGCGGCCTACAAGTTCTTCAGCGGCGCGCCCGTCGACAAGAGGCGCATCTCCCCGTGGATGCGCAGCATGCGCGGCGAACGGCCCGAGCTCGAGGAGAAGCGCCCGCTGACCGGCTTCGAGAAGGCGCTGGTCGCTGCGGTCGTCGCCGGCGGGCTGGCCTTCGAGGTCTGGTTCTTCTTCTTCGCCGGCAGCTCGATCGGCTGACGCCATGCCCCGGACACCGGACTTCCCCCTGGCCATCCTCGGCACGGGGTTCGGAGGCCTCGGCCTGGCCATCCGCCTCAAGCAGCGTGGCGAGAGCGACTTCGTCGTCCTCGAGCGCGGCACCGATGTCGGCGGCACGTGGCGCGACAACACCTACCCGGGCTGTCAGTGCGACATCCCGTCGCACCTCTACTCGTTCTCCTTCGCGCCGAATCCGGACTGGTCGCGGCTGTTCCCGACCCAGCCCGAGATCTATGAGTACCTGCGCGGCTGCGCCGACCGCTACGGCGTGCGCCCGCACATCCGCTTCGGGCACGAGGTCCAGCGCGCGACGTGGGAGGAGGCCCACGGCTTCTGGCGTGTGCAGACCTCGCAGGGCGAGCTCACCGCGCGCGTGCTGGTCAGCGCCCAGGGCGGGCTGAGCGAGCCGCGGCTGCCGGACATCCCCGGCATCGAGAGCTTCAAGGGGACGCTGTTTCACTCCGCCCGCTGGAACCACGACCACGACCTGCGCGGCGACAAGGTGGCGGTCATCGGCACCGGCGCCTCGTCGATCCAGTTCATCCCCAAGATCCAGCCCGACGTCGAGCGCCTCACGCTGTTCCAGCGCACGCCGCCGTGGATCATGCCCCACCCCGACCGCCCGGTCCGCGGCTACGAGAAGTGGCTCTTCAAGCACGTGCCGATCACCCAGAAGATCTTCCGCGCGGGCATCTACACGTTCTTCGAGTCGCGGGTCTTCCCGTTCACGCGCAAGCCCGACCTGATGAAGGTCGGCGAGAAGATCGCGCTGCGCCACATGGCCAAGCAGATCCCCGACGACGCCGAGTTGCGCGCGAAGCTGACCCCGGGCTACCGCATGGGCTGCAAGCGCATCCTGATGTCGAACACCTACTACCGCGCGCTGGCCGAGCCCAACGCCGACGTGGTGACCGAGGCCATCAGCGAGGTCGGGCCCGACTTCATCCGCACCGCCGGCGGCGCGCGGCACGAGGTCGACACGATCATCCTGGGCACCGGCTTCTACGTCGCCGACATGCCGTTCACCGAGTGGGTCACCGGCCGCGGCGGCAAGACGATGGCCGAGCACTTCGACGGCAGCCCCCAGGCCTACCTCGGCACCACGGTCGCGGGCTTCCCGAACCTGTTCCTGCTGACCGGGCCCAACACGGGCCTGGGCCACAACTCGATCGTCTACATCCTCGAGTCGCAGTTCCGCTACGTGCTCGACGCGCTCGACAAGATGCGGGCCCAGGGCGTCGCGACGCTCGAGGTCAGGCCCGAGGCCCAGCGCGCGTTCAACGAGTCGGTCCAGAAGGCCATGAAGGACACGGTCTGGACGACGGGCGGCTGCGCCTCGTGGTACATCGACCGCAACGGGCTGAACACCACCCTCTGGCCGGGGTGGACGTGGGACTACCGCCGCCGCACCCGCCGCTTCGATCCCGCCCCGTACGTGGCCACCGCCGCGGCAGCGCCGGACCCCGAAGCCGCGCCGCTCGTGGCCTAGGCGGGGACCCGACGCTCCTGTACGGTCGGGCTTCCGCCCGGCGGCCTCCCGCCGGCGTCCCCACGGAAGGCCGGACATGGCCGCATCTCGCCGGACCGTCGCGCTCGCCTGCCTGATCGTGGGTGCAGCCACCGCCGCGCCCGCCGCGGCGAACCGCGTCATCAACGGCTGCGTGATCGCTCCCGAGGCCCAGTGCGCATGGATGGACCTGCGTGGCGCGGACCTGCACGGCGAGAACCTCTGGCACGCGAACCTCCACGGTGCCGACCTCAACGGGGCCGACCTGCACGGGGCGCAGCTCGAGGAGGCGAACCTGGGGAGGGCCAACCTCGACCACGCGAACCTCGAAAGCGCGAACCTGTGGCATGCCGATCTGACCGCCGCGTACCTGGACTCGGCGAACTTCTACGGGGCCGACCTCCTCGGCGCCGGGCTGGAGCACACGCACGCGGTGCACGCGCGGTTCGACCGCGCGCAACTGCAGGTCGCCCGGTTTGCCGGTGCGAACCTCCAGAACGCGACGTTCCACTATTCGAAGCTGCTCTTCACCCGCTTCGAGCACGCGTACTTCCACGGCACCGACCTCTTCCATGCGCACGCCGAGCACGCCCATCTCTGGCCGAGCAACTTCGACAAGGACCTGACCGCGCGGGGCAGCCTGTTCCTCGAGGTCCGCGCGCACATCAACGCCTACGGCGAAGGCCCGCCCGACCGCGGCAGCTGCTATTCGAACGCCTACCTCCTGTCGGTCGACCTCGACTCGCCGAGCGGCACGTGCAAAGGGGAGGCCGAGGGCAACGGCACCGACGGCTTCCGCTACGGCGACGACGTCGACTGGAAGTGGAGCACCACGCCGACCTCGCGCACGCTGGAGCTGACCCAGGCCTCGGTGACCGATGGCTACAGCCGCAATCCGACGCTGCGCGGGATCGCCAACGGGGACTGGGCGAGCTATGAGGTCCTGACCCAGTTCGGCTTCGGCGGACATGGCCCGACGCGCACCGTGCAGTCGCGCGGGATGCCGGGGGGGCCGCTGGCGGTCTACCTCGTGCGGCGCTCCTACAACTACGTGGTCGACGACGACGTCCTGCACACGAAGACCCGCAACGGCTACGTCATGAACCTCACGGGCTGGCTTCCCCGCTAGGACAGCGCGGGTCGCGCCGCCTCGGCGGCAGCAGTAATCTCGCCGCATGGAGGAGTTCTGCCGGGTCGGCGAGATCGAGCTGTGTTACGAGACGTTCGGGGACGCGGGCAACCCGACGATCCTGCTGGTCATGGGGCTGGGCACGCAGATGGTCGCGTGGCGCCCCGACTTCTGCGAGGAGCTGGCGAGCCACGGCTTCCAGGTCGTGCGCTTCGACAACCGCGACGTCGGCCGTTCGACGAAGGTCGGTGGCGCACCGCCCACGCTGCCGCAGCTGCTGACCCGCAGCCGCAAGGCCGGTCGCTACCGCCTCAAGGACATGGCCGAGGACGCCGTCGGCCTGCTCGATCACCTCGGCGTGGAGTCCGCCCACATCGTCGGCGCGTCGATGGGCGGGATGATCGCCCAGGAGATCGCGGCGCGGCACCCGGAGCGCGTGCTGTCGCTCGCCTCGATCATGTCGACGACCGGCAACCGCTGGGCCGGCCAGCCGCACATCAAGCTCTACCCGATGTTCCTGCGGCGGGCGCCCGAGGACCGCGACGCCTACATCCGCCACGTCGGCACGCTGTTCGCCGCCATCGGCTCGCCCGGCTTCGATCGCGACGAGGACGAGGTCAAGGCGATCGCCTCGGAGAGCTACGAGCGCGGCAACGACCCCGCGGCCAGCGCGCGCCAGCTCGGCGCCATCGTCGCCTCGGGCGACCGGACGAAGGTCGTGCGCCGGATCACCGCGCCGACCGTCGTCATCCACGGCACCAAGGACCTGCTTGTCCGCCCGTCCGGCGGGCGCGCCACCGCGAAGGCGATCAAGGGCGCCAAGCTCGTGATGGTCGAGGGCATGGGCCACGACCTTCCCCGCGGCGCCTGGCCGCAGATCATCGACGCGATCCTCGAGAACATCGGGCGCGCCGTCCCGGCCGCGGAGGGTGCCCGGGCCGCCTGATGCGTCAGCTGACGAGCCTCGACGCGCAGTTCCTGGCGATGGAGTCCAAGCGGACCGTCGGCCACGTCTCGGGGCTCGCCGTGCTCGATCCGTCGACGGCGCCCGGCGGGAGCATCGGCGCCGAGTCGCTGGCGAAGCTCATCGGCGAGCGGCTGCACCTGGTGCCCCCGTTTCGCTGGCGGCTGGCCGAGGTGCCGTTCGGGCTCGACCACCCGTACTGGATCGAGGACCCCGAGTTCGACCTGGACTTCCACATCCGCGAGACCGCGGTGCCGCCGCCCGGGGGCAACGACCAGCTCGCCGAGCTCGTCGCCCGCATCTGCGCGCGGCCGCTGGACCGGGCGCACCCGCTGTGGGAGCTCTACGTCATCCACGGCCTCGAGGACGGCCGGGTCGGCCTGCTCACCAAGGTCCACCACGCGGCGGTCGACGGCATGTCCGGGGCCGAGATCATGTCGATCCTCTACGACCTCGATCCCGCCCGCCGCGAGATCCCCGAGGCGCCGAAGGGCCCGTTCGGCGAGCGGCCGCCCAGCCAGCTCGAGCTGCTGGGCCGCACGTTCGTCGGCGTCCCGCGCCCGCTCAAGGCGCTCAGCGTCCTGCCCGCCGCGCTGCCGCGCCTGGACTCCGTGCCGATCGTCGGCGCGCTGCCCGGAGCGGCCACCGTGGCCCGCGCCGCGATGCGCATCGCCAAGCTCGGCCGCGGCACCGCCGACGGCGGCGTCCTCGAGCGCACCAACGTCCGCGCGCCGCGCACCCGGTTCAACGCGCGCGTCTCGGCGCACCGGCGCTTCGCGTTCGCCTCGCTGCCGCTCGACCGCATCAAGGCCATCAAGGGCGCCGCGGGCGTGACGGTCAACGACACGGTGGTGGCGATCTGCGCGGGGGCGATGCGCTCCTGGCTGCAGGAGCGCGGCGAGCTGCCGGACGAGCCGCTCGTCTCGATGGTCCCGGTGTCGGTGCGCAGCCGCGAGCAGATGGGCACGTTCGGCAACCGCGTCTCGACGATGTTCGTCCCCATCCCGACCGACGAGCCCGACCCGCAGCGGCGCCTGCAGCGCGCCCACGAGATCCTGGCCAGCGCCAAGGAGCGCCACCGCGCGCTGCCCGCCGATCTGCTGGCCGACGCCAGCCAGTTCATCCCGCCCGCGCTGGCCGCCCGCGCGGCGCGCGTGACGTCGGAGGTCCTGTCGAGCTCGCGGACCACGCCGCTGCTGAACCTGGTGATCTCCAACGTCCCCGGGCCGCGCATGCCGCTGTACTGCGCGGGCGCGCGGCTCGAGCACAACTTCCCCGTCTCGGTGATCACCGACGGTGTCGGCCTGAACATCACGTGCCTGAGCTATCTCGACCACGTGGACTTCGGGATCGTCTGCTGCCGCGACATGGTCGACGACGCGTGGACGCTGATCGCGGCGCTCGAGGCCGAGCTGGCCGTGCTCGACCGCGCGGTCTGCGGCGACGGACCGCAAGTTTCACCCGCCGCCCTCGTTTAGGGCCTTCATGAGAAAGTCCTTCCTCGCGGCCGTGGCCGTGTGTTTCGTGGCCGCCACCCCGGCCCATGCCATCGTCGCCGGCACCGACGTGCCCGCCGGCCAGTACACCAACGTCGCCGAGATCGTGATCGCCCAGGCGCTGGGCTGCACGGGCACGCTGATCGCTCCCGACTACGTCATGACCGCGGGCCACTGCGCCTCGCTGACCGGCGAGGTCATCGCGCAGCCGATCGCCACCTTCCCGGCCGCGGCCTACGACGTCCGCCTGGGCTCCAACAAGTCCGGCCAGGGCACCAAGTACGCCGTCTCCGACCTCGTCGTCGAGCCGCAGTACCTGGCGCGCCAGGGCTACGACGTCACGCTGCTGCACCTCGCCACGCCCGTCACGGGCATCGCGCCGACGCCGATCGCCGGTCCCTCCGACCGCGGGATCTGGCAGCCGGGCGACGTCCAGACGATCGTCGGCTGGGGCACCACCTCGTCGGGCGGCGACGCTCCCGACACGCTGCAGAAGGCCAACGTGCCGATCGTCTCCGACGCCGCCTGCGAGGCCGCGTACGGCAGCGAGTCGCTCGGGCTGACCGGCTACTCCGGCTTCGAGAGCACGTCGCAGGTCTGCGCCGGCGACGGCGTCCACGACACCTGCCAGGGCGACTCCGGCGGCCCGATGTTCGCCACCGGCGTGTCCGGCGCGCTGCGCCTGACCGGCGCGACGAGCTACGGACAGGGCTGCGCCGATCCGGACTACCCGGGCGTCTACGCCCGCGTGGCCGACGCGACGCTGCGCACCTGGGTCGGCTCGATCGTCCCGGCCGCGGTCGCGCCCTAGATCAGGTTCCCGGACCCCGCGGCCGATCGCGCCGCGGGAAGATCACGTAGCTGCCGACGGCCGTCACGATCAGACGGCCGTCGGTGTGCGTGACCTCGCTGCGCAGGACGGCGCTGGCACGGTTGCGCCGGTCGACCCGCGCGGTGCAGACGAGCTCGCCCTCGAGCGCGGTCTGCACGTAGTTGATCGCGATGTTCAGCGTGGCGATGGCCTCGTCGTCGGCGGTCTCCTTCCACAGCGCCGAGCCCATCGTGTAGTCGATCATCGCGTAGGTCGAGACGCCGGCGAGGAAGCCGCCGGCGTTCATCAGCTCGGGCCGGATCTCCATCCGCGTCGTGTACGGATCGTCCCAGCGCAGCCCCATGAAGCGGGAGACGCCGTCGATACCGGGGCCGGGGGTCATGGATCGAGAGGCTAGTTCCCCGGGTAGGCACCGGACATGGACGAGATCGCCCGCGGCATCTATCACTGGCGCACCCTCCACGAGGGCATCGGCGCGAAGGTCAGCTCGTACTACGTCGAGCCGGCGGCGACGGTCATCGACCCGCTCGAGCCCGAGGAGGGCCTGGGCTGGTTCGAGGGCCGCAACGTCGATCGCGTCGTGCTGACCAACCGCCACCACTATCGCCACAGTGACCGCTTCCACGCTCGCTTCGGGGTCCCGGTGCTCGCCGTCGAGCAGGGCCTGCACGAGCTCGAGGGCAGGCCGGGTGTCGAGGGCTTCGCGTTCGGCGAGGAGGTCGCGCCGGGCATCACCGCCCACCCGATCGAGCCGAGCTGGCCCGACGAGGGCGCGCTGCACATCGCGCTCGGGCCCGGCCTACTGGCCGTCGCCGACGGGGCGATGCACCACGACGACGACATCCACTTCGTCAGTGATCAGCACCTCGGAGAGAACCCCGCGCAGGTCCGCGAGCTCCTGCGCCACGGCTACGGCCGCCTGCTGAACCTCGAGTTCGACACGCTTCTGTTCGCCCACGGCGAGCCCATCGTGGGCGGGGGCAAGGAGGCGCTCAAGGCCTTCGCCGACGGGGTGTAGCGCACCGCGGCGCGAGCCTGGGAACATGCGGGCATGCGCGCCCGTCTGCTCCAGCACCGCCGCCCCATCGCCGTCCTCGCGTGCGTCTGCGCCTGCGCCGGCGTGGCCGTCGCGGCGGTCACCGTGCCCGGCCGGCTCGGCCACCACCAGACGGTCGACGGGCGCGTCCTGCGCCCGCACGCCAAGCTCGTCCGGCTCGGCCACTTCCCGACCGGCGGCGCGGTCACCGCCGATGGGCGCTTCTACTGGACCGTGTCGACCGGGCGCGCGCTCAACGACGTCCGGATCGTCGCGCTCGGCAAGCACCCGAAGGTCCTGCAGACGCTGCCGCTCCCCGGCGCCTCGGGCGGCATCGCGCTCGACAACGCCACACGCACCGCCTACGTCTCCGGCGTCGCCGATTCCCCGAACACCGATCAGCAGCGCCCCGACCTGCCCGGCCGCGAGGGCGACGTCATCCACGTCTTCACGTGGGACGCCTCGGGGATGGCGACCGAGACCGGAACGATCTCGGTGCCGCCTCCGTCCACGGCGGGCACGCCGCAGAGCTTCCCGCCGACCAACGTCGGTCAGAAGGTCTCCTGGCCGGACCGCCTGGCGATCTCGCGCGACGGCGGCACGCTGCTCGTCCCGCTCAACCTCGCCGACGCGGCCGCGATCGTCGACGTCAAGAGCAAGGGCGTCCGCTACGTGCCAACCGGCCGCTTCCCCTACGGCGCGGCGATCCTGCCCGACGGCAAGACGGGCCTGGTCACCAACGAGGTCCCCGGCACGGTCTCGGTCATCGACCTGGCGGCGGGCACGAAGATCACCGACATCAGCGCCGGCGGGCACCTGTCGCATCCCGAGGGCATCTCGCTGTCGCCCAACGGCAAGCGCGCCTACGTCGCCGTGGCCAACACCGACGAGGTCGCCGTGATCGACACGGCGGCGCGCAAGGTCGACCGGATGCTCAGCGTCGAGCGCCCGCAGGGCCAGGGCGTCTCGCCGGTCGCCACCGCGGTGACCCCCGACGGTCGCCGGCTGCTCGTGGCCGAGGCCGGTGGTGACGAGATCGCCGTCTTCGCCCTGAAGGTCCGCGGTGTCAAGCCCTACAAGCTGATCGGCCGCGTCCCGACCGCCCACTACCCCGCCGACGTCCAGGCCGTGCACGGCAAGCTGCTGTGGATCGCCGCCAAGGGCTTCGGCTCCGGCGCGAACCCCACCGGGCCGGACCCGTACACGACCGGCGACAACAACCTGCTCGAGCACCCGGGCTCCGCCGTCCTCAGCCCCGGCTACGCGGCCGCCCAGCCGTTCCCCAGCGACAAGGCGATCCGCCGGCTGACGAAGATCGCCTCGCGCGACATCCTGCCCGCGGCCCGCACCAAGCGGCCGAAGGACACGCCGCTGCGCGCCGACGGGCCGATCAAGCACGTCTTCTACATCGTCCGCGAGAACCGGACCTACGACCAGATCCTGGGCGACGACAGCCGCGGCGACGGCGCACCCGGGCTGACCATCTTCGGCAAGGACGTCACGCCGAACATGCACGCGCTCGTCTCGCGCTTCCCGCTGCTCGACCACGTCTACGCGAACTCCGAGGCGTCGATCGACGGGCACGAGTGGACGGCCGCAGCCAAGGTCTCGGACTACGTCCACAAGGCCTGGCAGCAGAACTACGCCGGCCGCGAGCGGCCCTACGACTTCATCTACGCGGTGACCTGGCCGAGCACGGGATATCTCTTCGACCAGGCCGCGAAGCAGGGCATCAGCTACTTCAACTTCGGCGAGGCCGTCGGCAACGTCGTCCCGCTGTTCCCCGATCAGGACCGCGACGCAGACGACCAGGCCGAGTCCGAGGCCGTGTTCCTGAAGTCCGACGTCGGTGCGCCCGTGCCGGGCAGCTGCTACCCCAACGATGCCTACGTCGGCAAGAACGCGCTGACCCAGAACGACGTCTACGACACCAGCCCGCCGCTCGGCGCGGCCCTGGCGGCGGAGTCGCGCTTCGACTGCTTCCGGACCAAGTTCAACGTCCAGCTGGCCACCGACGCGGTGCCGGCCTTCACCTACATGGTCCTCTCCAACGACCACACCGAGGGGACGAGCCCCGGCCGCCGCACGCCGCGGGCCATGGTCGCCGACAACGACGAGGGACTCGGCAAGATCGTCGACCTCATCTCGCACTCGTCGATCTGGAAGAGCTCGGCGATCTTCGTGCTCGAGGACGACTCCCAGGACGGCGCCGACCACGTCGACGCGCACCGCATGCCCGCCGCGGTCTTCTCGCCCTACGCCAAGAAGGGCGCCGTGGTCCACGATCGCTACGACATGCTGTCGGTGATCCGCTCGATGGAGCTGATCCTCGGCATGAAGCCGCTGGGGATCTTCGACGCGGTGGCCAACCCGATGTACGACGCGTTCGCGTCGACCGCGGTCAACGCCGACCCGTACTCGGCGATCCCGGCGACCTATCCGCTGCTCGAGAAGAACGCCGCCACCGCGGCGAACGCCCGGCTGTCGCAGCGCCTGCAGGTCGGCAAGCGGCTCGACGAGACGCCCCAGCACGTCCTCGACAAGATCCTCTGGCAGTCGGTCCACGGCGCGAACTCCCAGCCGCCGCCGCCCGGGCCCAACGCCGAGCCGGGCGAGTGACCTCGCCGATGGATGTAACACAGGGGCCGCGCGCGATACTGAACCGGCGATGCTCTTCTTCAAGGACAAGTCCCGCATGATCGACCCCGACCGCGCCCTGCCCGGTCGCGACACCGAGATGACGGTTCCCGAGCGCCACGAGGTCCTCGGCACGCCGCTGAAGCCGCCGTTCCCGGAGGGCTACGAGACCGCGGTGTTCGGCCTGGGCTGCTTCTGGGGCGCCGAGCGCCTGTTCTGGCAGCTGCCTGGCGTCTACACCACCGCGGTCGGTTACGCCGGCGGCGTCACGCCCAACCCGACCTACGAGGAGACCTGCTCGGGCTCGACGGGTCACACCGAGGCCGTGCTGGTCGTCTTCGACCCGGAGCAGATCACCTACGAGCAGCTGCTCAAGACGTTCTGGGAGGGCCACAACCCGACCCAGGGGATGCGCCAGGGCAACGACATGGGCACGCAGTACCGCTCGGCGATCTACACGACGACGCCGGAGCAGGCCGCGGCGGTCGAGACGTCCCGGGCGGCCTACGGCGAGCAGCTGCGCGCCGCGGGCTACGGCGAGATCACCACCGAGGTCGCCGAGGCCGGGCCGTTCTACTACGCCGAGCCCTACCACCAGCAGTACCTCGAGAAGGTGCCCAACGGCTACTGCGGCCTGGGCGGCACCGGCGTGAGCTGCCCGATCGGGCTCAAGGCCTAGCCGCGCGGCGGACTGCCGAGTTCGCCAGCGGGTAGCACCGTCGCATGAGCGAATCGCATGAGGGAGCCGACCAGGTCGGCCACGGCGAGGCTTCGCTGGGTGACGCCCAGTCGTCGAACCCGCCGGCCGACCCGGAGATGATCTACGAGGACGCCGCGCCGCTCGACGCCTCGACCGAGCTCGACCCGCCCGAGGAGGGCGAGGAGCGCGACGTCGAGGATCCTGCGCCCAACGCGCCCTGAACTATCGTCGGGTTCCATGCCCGACGGATGGGAGCGGCTGGCCCGCGAGGACGCGCTGTTCCACATCGACCCGACGCTGGCGACGGGGACGATCGACGAGTTCCGCCTGACCGGGGTGGGCCTCGTCGACTGGGCGCTCGAGTGGGCCGGGCCGCTGCCGCGCCGCGAGCGCGCGCTCGAGATCGGCTTCGGCGTCGGGCGCAACGTCGTGCACCTCGCGCGGCACTTCGAGCGGGTCGACGGCGTCGACATCTCGCCGACGATGGTCGCGCTCGCCGAGGAGCACGGCGTCCCGCAGAACGTCAGGCTGCACGCGACCGACGGGCGCGACCTGCGGCTCTTCGAGGACGGTGCGTTCGACCTCGTCTTCAGCAACCTCGTCCTCCAGCACGTCGCCGAGGAGCGGGTCGTGGCCGCCTACCTGGGCGAGATCGGCCGCGTCCTGGCGCCCGCCGGTGTCGCGGTCATCCAGCTCGACACCCGCCGGCTCGGGCTCGCCGCCCGCGCCCTGCGCGCGCTGCCCGACCCACTGCTGCCACGCTCGCGGCGGCGCCACATGCGCCGCGTGCCGCGCGATCCGGACTGGGTCCGGCGGACGATCGCCGCCGCGGGCCTGCGCGTCGACGCCGAGCAGGACCCGGCGTCAGCGCTGCACTGGCTGCGCCTCAGAAACGGGGTCTGACCCCGTTCCTAAAGACCGGTGGGGTGGCGGACGACGTAGCCGCCGCTGGAGCGCTCCTGGGAGGACCAGCGCGAGCCGGCCTCGGACTGGGCGCTCGTGTCGTAGCGACGGCCGCGGATGACCATGTAGGCGTGGCCGGGGTTCGAGTAGATCGTGATGTAGCGGCCGGGGCCCGGCTGGCCGTAGGACATCAGCGCCGACGAGTCCAGCGGCGAGCTGAGCTTGCCGGCGGCGTGCAGCACGTAGGAGACCGAGCCCGAGCAGTCATAGCCCGAGTCGGTGAACGAGGCGTGGCCGCCGCCGTAGCGGTAGGGGTAGCGGGCGATGCGGTTGGCCGCGGCGATCGCGCGGTGGATCGCCGCGGGGATGCCGGACGAGCGGTGGCCGCCGCGCAGCCGGCCGCGCTTGAGGACGGGATGGCGCCCGTGCACGCCGAGCGCGTTCCACGTGGCGGGTCCGACGACGCCGTCGGCGGTCAGCCCGTGGGTGCGCTGGAAGGCCTTGACCGCGGCGAGCGTGCCGGGGCCGAAGACGCCGTCGGCGGTGACGCCGAGCCGGCGCTGGGCGATGCGCACCTCGGCGCCGCGGCTGGTGATCCCGCGAGCGGGATGCCGGGTGTGGGAGGAGCGGTGGGCCCGCGCGCGATGGGCGCGGCGCTTGGGCGCGGCGCGCTTGAGCACGACCGACTTGCCGGGGTAGCCGAGCGCCGTCCAGGTCGCCGGGCCGACGACGCCGTCGGCGGTCAGGCCGTGAGCCTTCTGGAACTTCTTGACGAGCTTGAGCGTGGTCGGGCCGAAGACGCCGTCGACCGGCGCGCCGACCTTGGCCTGGACGAGCTGCACCGCGGGGCCGCGGTGGTAGACCTTCGCGGCCAGCGCGGGGGAGGCGGCGAAGAGGGCACCGAGCAGGGCGCAGACCAGCGCGGCGCGGCGGATGTCGAGCGTGTGAAAGTGCATAGAGAGAGATGCCGGCCCAGGAGGCAGGCGTCAGCGAACCTAGCAACGGCATTTGCGCCGCTTTGCAGGATCTCTTGCAGCAGGAGGAACGGCAGGCCGGCGTGCGACGGGCCGGGCGGGGACGGGTGTCGAGCGGGAGCCGGCTAGCCCTGCGAGGGGCCGCTGCCACGCTCGTTGGGCTGCTGTCCGCTGCGCTTCTTGTAGTTCTGGTTCTCGTTGCGCTCGCCGAGCACCTGGGCGACCGCGAAGCCGATCAGCACGTGGGCGAGGGCCGGGAACAGCACGGCGAAGACGGCCAGGAGGCCGATGGTGGCGGAGACGTCGTCCAGCGCGAGCACACGGCGATGATACCCACGGCGGCACCGGCGTAGGGTTCCGGGCATGCCTGAGTACATCGCCTCCGCCACCGCCAAGGGCGCCCGCGCCGGACACGTCCGCTCCGACAACGGCCGGCTCGACCTCGACCTCGCCGTGCCCGAGGAGTTCGGCGGGCCGGGGGGAGCGGGCACGAACCCCGAGGAGCTCTTCGCCGCGGGCTACTCGGCGTGCTTCCAGGGGGCCCTCGCGGTCGCCGGCGGCAAGCGCGAGATCGACACCTCGGAGTCCGAGGTCACCGCCCGCGTGCACCTCACGCCGCCCGACATGACGCTGTCGGTCGAGCTCGAGGTGATGATCCCGGGGGTCGACGAGGAGACCGCGGCGAAGCTCGCCGAGAGCGCCCACCGGATCTGCCCCTACAGCCGCGCCACCAAGGACAACATCGAGGTCACGCTGAGCACGCGCGCCGGCTGACCGCGACGCACAGGCGGGCCGTGTGACCGGCCCGCAGCTCGTGGGTCTCGCCGTTCTCGCGGTAGGTCACCCGGACGTCCTCGAGGGCGACGGTGCCGCTCGCCGGCAGTCGCAGCCCGAAGCCGATCGTCGCGCCGCGGTTGGGCGGGATCTCGAAGCCCTCGAGCCGCAGGAACGGCCCGGGCGGGCCGGGATACACGTCGTCGATCGTCAGGACCTTGCCGATCCGCGCCCGCGCCGCGAGCACCTCGGTCCCGGCCGGCAGCTCGTTGACCACCCGCGCGCCGGTGAGCGTGATGGTGCGCGGGCCGGCGTTGTCGACGAGCACCCAGGCGGCCAGCGCGGTGCCGGGCTTGACGCGCCAGCGCGCGATCGCGCTGTCGTCGCGCAGCGAGCCGTCGGACTGCTGATCGGGGACGAGCAGCCACAGCGTCCCGCCCGCCGCGATGACCAGCACCGCGACGAGCTCGCGCCACTTCACAGCGCGCCGATGGCGTGGGCCTCGACCATGCGGCGCTGCACGTCGGTCATCGGGGGCAGATCCTCACCGCGGGCGAGCTTCGCCGCGGCGGCGTCGAGCGTCAACCCCGTGCCGGTCAGGACGCTGCCGATCAGGGGCGGGACGTCGGCGCCGCAGAGCCCGGAGACGCAGTCGTCGTCATGGTGTCCGGCACCGGAGGCCATCGCGTCAGAGGGTACGGCCGGCGCGGTCAGTCCAGCGCGTCGAGCTCGGCCCGCGCCGCAGCGACCGCATCCTGCGCGGCGTCCAGGCCCGCCTGCGCCGCGGCCAGCTTCGTCTCGGCGGCCCGGCGTCGCGCCGCCGCCTTCTTGCGCGCCGCGGCCTCCGCCGCGGCCGCCTTCTTCGCGGCGGCCTTGTCCGGCTTGGGCTGCGCCTTGGCCGCCTTCTCCTTCGCCTTCTCCGGCTCGGCCGGCTCACCGGGCGCCGCACGCAGACCCAGGCCGGAGTAGACGTGCTCGCGCGTCAGCCGTGCCGTCTCGGCCTCCTCGCGCAGATCGGGGTCCAGCGACGCGGCGTTGAGCGTCTGCTGGACCTTCTCGAGCGTCGTCGGGCTCAGGCCCCGCCCGTCGGGATCGAGCAGCCCGGACGCCGCGGCCAGCAGGCGCCCGAGCACGGCGCGGTGCCGGGTGATCGCCTCGCGCAGGGTGGTGCGGTCCGCGTCGGCCAGCGCGTCGCCGGCGGCCAGCAGCTCACGAGCGTCCGCCCGCTGCGATCGCAGCACCTGGTTGGCGGCCCAGGCGGCGACGGTCGGCTTGGGGAGCTTGGCCGTCGCGGCCGCCTCGTCGCGGCGCTTGTCGGCCCGCAGCCGCTTGACCAGCGCGGTCCGCTCGGGGATGAACTCGGCGAGCGGCAGCCCGTAGAGCCGGTCGATGTCCTCGTCCATGGCCGGAAGTGTGATGGCATGCTGGCCTCATGGACTTCGAGAGCGTGCGCGCCGTCATCGAGGCGGCCCGGGCTGCACAGGCCGAGCGGCGCCCGCTCGACATGGAGGAGCTCGACGAGCTCGCGGTCGGCGCCGTGCTGTGGTGGTGCCTGGTCGTGCTCGAGGAGGGCCCCGACGCCCCGCCGACGGTCACGGCCGCCGCCGAGCAGTACCTGCTGCTGCGCGGCGACGTCGACGACGACGCGCTGACGTTCCTGCCGGCCGTCTTCGACGATCTCCACGCGCGGCTCGCCGTCCTCGACGGCGGCATGGTGCTCGTCGACGAGTTCCGCGCCGCGATCCTCAGCGGCGGGACCGTCGAGCACGCTCGCGAGCTCGTCCCGCCCGCGTTCGCCGCCGTCGTCGACGAGCGCATGGCGCTCGACCTCTTCGCGGCCTGCGTCGCGCTGATGGCGCGGCTGTCGGCCGGCGTGCCGGCGGGCTGTGTCGCCGAGGAGCTCGTCGCCGTCGAGCTGCTGCGCAACGCGTCGGTGCTGCTCGAGACGCGCGCCGAGGAGGGCACGCTGACCCCCGCCGAGGCGACCGCCGCCTCCGAGGAGCTCTACATGCTCTTCGAGCTCTTCGAGGACGACGACGTCCTGCGCATGTTCGACATGAAGGAGCCCGGCGACGCCGCCGTCGCCGGGCACTCCGCGTCCGATCAGGAGCGCGGGGTCGTCGATCAGCGCCCCGAGGCATGGTTCATCCCCTTCGGCGCGACGCCCCTGACGGGCCATCTCGCCGAAGGGCCCGGCGAGTCCTAGCTCTCGTCGCGCGGCTCGTCGCGCTCGGGCGCCGGGCCGCCGATCTCGCGGTCTGACCGCTCGTCGTCGCCCGCGGGATGCCCCTCCTGCGGAGTCGTGTGGACCTGCGTGTCGTCGGCCGCGTGCTCGGCCTCGTTGTCGTGATGGCTCATGCCCGTTGCGTACCCGGGGGGCGAACGGTCATTCGGCGTCTGGCGCGAACCGCCTACGGCCGGAACGTCTCGGCCGACCGCGCGCCGCCCGCGTCATCGGCGTTGACCGCGACGACCCGGTAGGACGGGTGCCGGCGGCGCAGGGTGAACCGCAGGCTCCGGTAGGCGCCCGGGGCGATCGAATAGGCGAGCGCCTTGCGCGCCGAGCTCATCCGGGCGGTGCCGGTGCACGGCCGGGCCGCGACCTTCGGGCACAGCACCCGGACCCGGATGTGCCTGCCGCCCATGCGAGCCGCCCGCAGGATCAGCGCGCGCTGGCGGAACGGCCCGGCCGCGGGGATCGGCT
Organism: Solirubrobacteraceae bacterium; assembly: GCA_045805505.1. Lineage (GTDB taxonomy): Bacteria > Actinomycetota > Thermoleophilia > Solirubrobacterales > Solirubrobacteraceae > BP-464. The sequence continues at coordinate 3,080 of JBJMLA010000141.1, read as the reverse complement.
CGTCGGCGAACGGCGCCGCGGCCTGGTCCGGCGCGGCGAGCGAGTACTGAAAGCCGTTGTCGGGGTTGGGCTGCCCGCTGTCGCCGGGCACCTCCGGCGCGTCGCCCGAGACCGGGACCGCACCGTCGGTGATCGCGCCGAGCACCTTGCGGTAGAGCGTGTCCTCCCAGCCCGCGCCGCCGGAGAAGTTGACGAGGTCCGGATCGCTGCCGGTGCGCACCACGACGATGTCCTGCGTCGGGAACACCGAGACGAGCTGGCCGAACAGGCCGCTGAAGCGGTAGAGGTCCTCGGGCAGGCCGGGGAAGTTGCGCCGGTCGTTGACGGGCCGCTCGCTGACCGTCGGGCTGATGCACGGCCGCGCCTTGTTGACCCAGATCAGCCAGCCGTAGCAGCCGTTGGTCTTCGACGGCGTCAGCGCGTCGCGCACGTAGGCGCGCGACAGCAGCCGCTTGCCCTTCCACACGCCGCCGCGGCGCATCAGGTCGCCGAGGCGCCCGAAGTCGTCGGGTCGCATGTTGACCCCCATGAAGCCCTGGGTGCGGCCCTTGCCGTCACGGACCCACTTCCACGTCTGCGGGCGAATGCCCAGCGGCGTGAACAGCTCACGCTGGGCGAAGGCCTGGAAGTCCTCGCCGGCCGCGCGGCTGATCGCCTCGGCCAGCGTGAACGGCCCGGTCTGGGAGTACTCGAACCACGTGCCCGCCGGATGGTCGATGCCGACCGTCAGGAAGTCGCGCAGCCGGTCCTCCATGGCGATGTCGTAGTCGCGCAGGCCGTTCCAGTGCAGGCCCGAGGTCTGCGTGAGCAGGTTGCGCAGCGTGATCTTGCCGTGCGCCGCGTCGGCCTCGGGGATCAGCGAGCCGACCGGATCGTCGGGGGAGACGAGGCCCATGGTCATCGCCCGGCCGAAGACCAGCGACGTGACCGACTTGGCCATCGACCAGCTCTCGTACCAGGCCTCGGACGTGTTGGCGTAGGTGCGATCGGCGGCGACCAGGCAGCCGTGGCGGTAGATCCGCGTGGCGAACGTCAGCTGCGTCGTCGCGTAGTCGATCGCGTCCTGGAGCTTGGCCGCGTCCATCCCGACCGCGGCGGGCGTCGCGCGTTGCCAGCCGCTCGATCCCTCGCCGGGCTCGGTGCACGAGGTGGCCGCGGACGCGGGCGCCGCGACGAGCAGCGCGACCGCGGTGGCGGCCAGGGCGAGCGGCGCGCGCATCAGGATGCGCCGTAGCCGACGGTGACGGTCGCCCGCATCGAGCACGTGGTCTTCGTGCGCGGGCTGCCGCACGTCGCCGCCGAGCCCTCCTCGGTGACCTCGTTGACGTCGCCGAGCGTCAGTCCGGCCTTCGAGGCGATCGCGCCGGCCTTCTCGCGCGCGTCGTCCATCGCGTCCTCGAGCGCCGCCTTGTAGCGCGACCGGCGCGCCGCCACCGTGCTGCGCGCGGGGACCGGCCCGCCGTACCCCTCGCCACGCACGGTGATCGACTTCGTGACGCTGTCGATGACCGGCACCTGGGCGCCGGCACCGCCGACGAGGCCCGTGATGAGCAGCCCGCCGACAACGGCGAGCAGGACGAGGGTGATCCGCTTCATTGCGGTTCATTGTGCTGCATGAGCGCGCGCTCGGCGCCGTGCGGGATCCGCACCACCTCGCCCGCGCGGACCGTCCGCGCCTGCCAGCGGCCGAGGAAGAACGTCGCCTCGCCGTCGAGGACCGCGACCAGCGCGTCGTCGCCGGCGTCCTCCGCGAAGCCCTCCAGCGGACGCACCTTCAGGTAGAAGCCCGTGTCCTGCATCTCGTCCTCGACGCCCTGCCCGTCGAACCAGGCCTCGCTCGCCGACGGGATGCCGCGAGCCCGCAGCTCGTCGAGCACGACGGCGTCGTCGGCGTGGCGGCCGGCGAGCTCGGAGACCAGCTCGGGACCGATCCCCAGCCGCGCCATGCACGTGTGGTCGACCGGGCAGCCGAACAGGTAGGTGGTGTCGCCGGCCAGCGCCAGACGCGCCTTGGCGAGCATGCGCGGCACCCAGGCGTAGCCCTCGAGCTCGGCGTTCATCGGCGGTATCTCGGTCACGGTTATCTCCGACCCCGGTGGTAGGATAAGGACCCATGATCTTCACGACGAAAGCCGAGTACGGCGTCCGTCTGCTGGTCGAGCTCGGCCGGCAGGGCACGGAGTCTCCGGTGTCGCTGAAGGCGATCGCGGACGCCGAGGGCCTGCCGCTCGCCTACCTCGAGCGCATCGTCGCCCTGCTGAAGAAGGCAGGCCTCGTCGAGAGCCAGCGCGGCGCGCACGGCGGCTACCGCCTCGCTCGCCCGGCGGCCGAGATCACCATGGATCAGGCGGTGCTCGCCCTCGAGGGCGTCGTCGCTCCCATGTCCTGCTTCGTCGACGACGACGTCGAGCGCAAGGGCGTGCAGTGCTCGCATCACGAGGACGCCGGGCACGGCTGCGCGACCAAGCTGCTGTGGACCCGCGTCCAGGGCGGCATGGTCGAGGCCATGCGCCGCACCACGCTCGCCGAGCTCATCGATTTCTCCTCCCGCAACTCGACCAACCTCCCCCTGGTGATCATCAATGGCTGACCTCTCGATCCGCAACCTCCACGTCTCCGCCGGCGACAAGGAGATCCTCAAGGGCCTCGATCTCGAGGTCCACTCCAACGAGGTCCACGCGCTGATGGGCCCCAACGGCTCGGGCAAGTCGACGCTGGCCAACGTGATCATGGGTCACCCCGGACTCGAGGTCACCGACGGCGAGATCCTGCTCGACGGCGAGAACATCACCGAGGCCGACCCGGACGAGCGCGCCCGGATGGGTCTCTTCATGGCCTTCCAGTACCCGGTCGCGATCCCCGGCGTGACCGTCACCAAGTACCTGCGGATGGTGATGAACGCCCACCGCCGGGCTCGCGGCGACGACGAGATCAGTCTCAAGGACTTCCGCAAGACCGTCGAGGACGCGATGGCGCTCACGAACGTCCCCAGGGACTTCGCCTCGCGCTACCTCAACGAGGGCTTCTCGGGGGGCGAGAAGAAGCGCCTGGAGATGCTCCAGCTCGCGCTGCAGCGCCCG
>JBJMLA010000140.1:0-1798 GCA_045805505.1 Solirubrobacteraceae bacterium | reverse complement strand
GGGCGCGCTCGGCCGTCGGCGGCACGGCACCGGCGCGGGTCGCTCAACAGCTCGGCGACCTGGCGGCTCTGGTCGAGGCCCAGGTGGCGTGGGCGGGCGCCCGGCGCCCGTGACCGTCGACCGGGCGCGGTTGGCGCGGCCCGCCCTGGTGCTGGCTCCCCGGCTGCTCGGGGCCGTGATCGTCTCTGACGTGGGGGGCGAGCGGGTCGCGGTCCGGTTGACCGAGGTCGAGGCGTACGAAGGTCTGGACGACCCGGCCTCGCACGCCTTCCGAGGCCGCACCCGGCGGACGGCGGTCATGTTCGGGCCGCCCGGCCACCTGTACTGCTACTTCACTTACGGAATGCACTGGTGCGCGAACCTCGTGTGCGGCGTTGATGGGGTCGCGTCCGCCGTCCTGCTGCGGGCCGGTGAGGTGGTGGACGGGGACGCGACGGCCCGGACGCGTCGCCCGACCGCCCGACGCGATGCCGACCTCGCCCGGGGCCCGGCGCGGCTCGCGTCCTGCCTCGGGCTCGCGGCCGCCCAGAACGACGCCGACCTCTGCGCGCCCGACTCGCCCGTCCGGCTGGAGTCGATGCCCGCGCGCCGGCGACCCGACGTGGCCGCCGGGCCCAGGGTCGGCATCACGGCCGCCACCGGGCACCCCTGGCGGTTCTGGCTCGCCGGCGACCCCACCGTGTCGCCGTTCAAGGCAGGTGGCCGCAAACGGACGCCCGCCGCCCCGGCAGACTGAGCGGCGTGAGCGAGGAACAGCTGCCCGACCTGCCGTCCGATCTGCGCGACGCCTACGAGGTCCTCTCCTCCGGCACGGCGCAGATCCTGCCCGCCGACGGACTGGCCGAGCGGCTGGCGACCGCCCGCCGGCAGAACCGCCCGCTGCGCGTGAAGCTGGGCATCGACCCCTCCGGCACGGATCTGACGCTCGGTCACGCGGTCGTGCTGCGCAAGCTGCGCCAGTTCCAGGACTTCGGGCACACCGCCGTGCTCGTCGTCGGTGGCTTCACCGGCCAGGTCGGCGACCCCTCGGGCCGGACGTCCACCCGCGTGGCCCAGAGCGCGGACGAGGTCATCGCCAACGCCCAGGGCTACTTCGACCAGGTGATGCGCATCCTTGACCGCGACCGCACCGAGGTCGTCAACAACGCCGACTGGCTCGGCTCGATGAGCCTCGCGGGCATCCTCGACTACACCCGCCAGATCACCGTCGCCCAGCTGCTCGAGCGCGACGACTTCTCCCGCCGGTTCCAGGCGCGCCAGCCGATCAGCCTGTCCGAGTTCGTCTACCCGCTGCTGCAGGGCATCGACTCGGTCGAGATCCGGGCCGACATCGAGTTGGGTGGCACCGACCAGACGTTCAACAACCTCGTCGGGCGGGAGTTGCAGCGATCGCGCGGCCAGGACCCGCAGGCGGTGCTCACCGTTCCCCTGCTGGTGGGCACCGACGGCGTGGAGAAGATGGGCAAGTCCCTCGGCAACTACATCGGTATCGACGAACCGCCGGCCGAGCAGTTCGGGAAGCTCATGAGCATCCCGGACGCCGTCGTCGGCCTGTACGCGCGGCTGTGCACGCCACTGCACCCGCGGGAGGTCGACGCCCTGGAAGCCGAGGTCGGCACCGGCGGGGGAGCGGCCAACGCGGCCAAGCGGCGCGTCGCCCGCGAGGTCGTCGCCCTGTATCACGGCCCCGAGGCGGCAGCGGCGGCCGAGGAACGCTTCGACGCCGTCTTCAAGCGGCGAGAGATACCGCAGGACGTGCCGGAACATCGGCTCGCCGACGACGACCCGGTGCACCTGC
>JBJMLA010000139.1:0-13654 GCA_045805505.1 Solirubrobacteraceae bacterium | reverse complement strand
TCGAGCGCGACTTCGACCTCGACGCGCTCGCCGCGCGCAACCTGCTCGAGTTCCTGCGCGAGCAGCAGGAGGCCACGCGCGTCGTGCCGAGCGACCGCACGATCGTGATCGAGCGCTTCCGCGACGAGATCGGCGACTGGCGGCTGTGCATCCTCTCGCCCTTCGGCGGCCGCGTGCACGCCGCCTGGGGCCTCGCGCTGTCGCGCAAGATCCGTGACGAGCTCGGCCTCGAGTCAGACGCGATCTGGTCCGACGACGGGATCATCGTCCACCTCCCCGACGCGGACGAGCCTCCGGGCGCCGACCTCATCCTGCTCGACCCCGACGAGGTCGAGGACGCGGTCGTCGGCGAGCTCGGCGGCAGCGCGCTGTTCGGCGCGCGCTTCCGCGAGAACGCCGGCCGCGCGCTGCTGATCCCGCGCGCCTATCCCGGCAAGCGCACCCCGCTGTGGCAGCAGCGCCTGAAGTCCCAGAACCTGCTCGAGGTCGCCAAGCGCTACGCCGACTTCCCGATCATCCTCGAGACCTACCGCGAGTGCCTGCGCGACGTTCTCGACGTCCCCGGCCTGCAGGACCTGCTGCGCGGCCTGCACCGCCGCGAGCTCTCGCTCGTGGAGGTCGAGACCGCCTCCGCCTCGCCGTTCGCCAGCTCGCTGCTGTTCGACTACGTCGCGACGTACATGTACGAGGGCGACACGCCCAACGCCGAGCGGCGCGCCGCGGCGCTCTCGCTCGACCGCGACCTGCTGCGCGAGCTGCTCGGCCAGGAGGAGCTGCGCGAGCTCATCGACGCCGACGCGCTGGCGACCGTCGAGGCCGACCTCCAGCACCTCTCCGAGCGCACGCAGGCCGGCAACCGCGACGCGCTCTCCGACGTGCTGCGCCGCATCGGCGATCTGTCGGTGACCGAGGCACAGCTGCGCACCGTCGACGACGCGGAGTCGATGCTGCACGCGCTCGAGAACGAGCGGCGCGCCATCCGCGTCCGGGTGGGCGGCGAGCCGCGCTGGATCGCCGCCGACGACGCGGGCCTGTACCGCGACGCGCTCGGTGTCGTCCCGCCCGGCGGCCTGCCCGACGTGTTCATCGAGAACGTCGACGACGCACTGACCAAGCTCGTCGCACGCTACGCCCGCACCCACGGACCGTTCACCACCGCCGACATCGCCGCCCGCTACGGCGCCGGGACGGGCGGCTTCGAGTCCGCGCTCAAGCAGCTCGAGAACACCGGCGACCTCGTGCGCGGCGAGCTGCGCCCCGGCGGCACCGAGCGGGAATGGTGCGATCCCGAGGTCCTGCGCCGGCTGCGCCGCGCCTCGCTCGCCGTCCTGCGCAAGGAGATCGAGGCCTCCGACCAGCGCGACCTCGCGGCGTTCCTGCCGAGCTGGCAGGGCGTCGACCGCCACCCCGCCGCCGGCGCCGGCATCGACCGCCTGCGCGAGGTGCTCGTCCCGCTGCAGGGCCTCGCGCTGCCGGCCGAGGTGTGGGAGAGAGACGTCCTGCCGCGGCGCACCGGCGCCTACTCGCCGACGTGGCTCGACCAGCTGTGCTCCAGCGGCGAGGTCGTCTGGGTCGGCGCGGGCGCGATGGGCCGCAACTCGGGGCGGGTGGCGCTGTACTTCCGCGACGACGCCGAGGCGCTCGGCCCACCCCCGTTCAAGGGCGACAAGCCCGACATGCCCGAGCACGACCAGCTGCGCGAGCGGCTCGCCCGGTCGCCGTGCTTCTTCACCGACTTCCTCGCCGAGCTGCCGCTGGCCCCGGAGCAGATCCAGGAGGCGCTGTGGGATCTCGTCTGGGCGGGCGAGGTGACCAACGACGCGTTCGCGCCGCTGCGCGCGCCGCGCCTGACGCTGGCCCGCGCCCAGCGCGCCACGACCCACCAGCGTGCGGGCCGGCGCTTCGGCTCGCGTCGTTCCACTGGCGCGCAGGCCCAGGTCCAGGGCCGCTGGTCGCTGACCACGACGATCTTCCGCCAGGTCGCCGCGCCCGACCAGGTTCGCCGCACGCAGGCCGAGCTGCTGCTCGAGCGCTACGGCATCGTCACCCGCGAGCACGTGCTCGCCGAGAGCATCCCGGGCGGCTTCTCGATGCTCTATGACTCCTTCAACGCGCTCGAGACGCTCGGCGTCTGCCGGCGCGGCTACTTCGTCGAGGGCCTGGGCGGCGCGCAGTTCGCCCTCCCCGGCGCGGTCGAGCGGCTGCGTGCGCAGAAGTCCAGCGAAGAGGCACCGCCGCTGGTGCTCGCCGCCACCGATCCCGCCCAGCCCTACGGGGCGTCGCTGCCCTGGCCCAAGAAGGGCCCGCAGCGCGCCGCCGGCGCGCTCGTCGTGCTGCACGGCGCCGAGCCCGCCGTGTTCGTCGAGCGCGGAGGCAAGGGCCTGCAGATCCTCAGCGACACCCCGCGCCCGGCGCTGCAGGCGCTCGCGGACTTCGTGCTCAACGACCGCAAGCGCAAGCTGTCGCTCGAGCGCGTCGACGGCGAGGCGGTCGTCGGCTCGGAGTGGGAGGCGCTGCTGATCGAGCTGGGCTTCCGCGCCGGGCCGCGGAAGCTGACGCTCAGCGCGTGAACGCGATCCAGAGGTAGAGCTCGGAGTTGTCGTGGTTGCCCACGGCGACGTCGCTGTACATCACGTGATGTCCGTCCCCGGCGCCGCCGCGGTGCCAGGCGTGCCCGTGGCTGTTCCATCCGGCCACCCCGCAGAGGCGCGACCCCGTCGCCAGCTGCCAGGAGGCCGTCACGGTGCTCCGGCCCGTGCGGCCGTCGACCGCGAGCGACGTGCGGATACGTGCGCCCGTGTCGCCGCGCCCGTCGGTGCCCGATGCGGCGTAGACCACCAGCGGGTTGTCACAGCTTCGGGACGTGCGGTGGTTGACCTCCGCGTAGGAGACGATCACCGACCGCGCCGAGAACGGCGACGAGCGCAGGAACCGGCGCTTCGCGAAGCTCGCCACGGCCGCGCCGCCGGCGGTGCCGGGAAGGAAGAAGCTGTCGCCGCTGCGGTAGTAGCCACGCACCGCGCACACCTGGTAGCCCGCGAGCGCGCGGACCTCGAAGATCGTGCCGCCGAACGGGTCCCCGCCGTCGGAGTGGATGGTGAGAGGCCCGTGCTGCACGTTCTGGCTGAACGTGGTGTCGATGGCCGCGACCTGATTGTCACTGAGGTGGTAGCGCAGCGGAATGGCGCAGGAGCCGCCGGCCGATGCTTGCGCGCCGGAGACGGGGACCAGCACGAGGACGGCGAGTGCCGCAAGCGCGGCGATGAGCGAGCGGGACATGGCGAGACGCTAACCGCGCGGGTCAGCGATGAGCAAGCGCGCGCGCCGTATGCCACGGGTGATCGGGCGGGGCGCCCGGTCCGGGCTTGGCGCGCACGTCGCGGGCGCCGACCGGCTCGCCGCACTTCTCGCACACCGCGTGCTCGTCGATGCGGCCGCCGCAGTCGCGGTGCTCGACGACGGTCGGCGGACCGTCGTCGCCGGCCGTGTGCTTGTCGCCCCAGCTCATCATCGAGTGCATGACCGGCCACAGGTCGATGCCCTTCTCGGTGAGCCGGTAGTCGAAGCGCGGTGGGCGCTCCTGGTACGGGCGCTTCTCGAGGATGTCCGCGTCGACGAGCAGGTTCAGGCGATCGCGCAGCACGTTGCGCGCGATCCCCAGCTCGCGCTGGAGGTCGTCGAAGCGGCGGATGCCCAGGAAGATGTCGCGGAGGATCAGCAGCGTCCAGCGCTCGCCGATCAGCTCCAGCGTCCCGGCGATCGAGCAGACCTGGTTCTCGTATGTGCGCTTGAGCACACACCGAATGTAGCGGGTCGAGTTGCATGGAGCAACCCTCGTGTGCAAGGATGGTTTCATGAAGCAACCCACTGCCTCCCCGCGCCGTGTCCTGATCGTCGTCTCGGCCGCTGTCTTCATGGCGAGCCTCGACCTGTTCATCGTCAACATCGCGTTCCCGGACATCCAGGCCGACCTCGGCGGCACCGACAGCTCGCTGAGCTGGGTGCTCAACGCCTACGCGATCGTGCTGGCCGCGCTGCTCGTCCCGCTCGGGCGCATCGCCGACAACCTCGGCCGCAAGCGGGCGTTCCTCGCGGGCCTTGTCATCTTCGCGGTGGCGAGCGCGCTGGCCGGCATCGCGCCGTCCCTCGGCTTCCTCGTGGCCACCCGCGTCCTGCAGGCCGTCGGCGCGGCGCTGCTGGTGCCGACGTCGCTGGCCCTGCTGCTGTCCGCCGCCCCGATGGAGAAGCGGACCGCCTACGTCGGCGCCTGGGCCGCCGCCGGCGGCGTCGCCGCAGCCGCCGGGCCGCCGATCGGTGGCCTGCTCGTCCAGCTGAGCTGGCGCTGGGTCTTCCTGGTCAACCTGCCCGTGGCCGCGATCGCCCTCTACGCCGCCGTGCGCACCCTGCGCGAGGAGCGCGACGAGCTCGCATCGGGCCTGCCCGACCTGATCGGCGCCGCGGTGTTCACGCTCGGCGTGGGCGCCCTGACCGCGGGCATCGTCGAGGGGCCGGAGTGGGGCTGGGGCTCGGGCCGCGTGCTGGGACTGTTCGCCGCGTCGGTCGTGCTGCTCGCCGTGTTCGCCCGCCGCACCGCCACGCATCCGCTGCCGGTCGTCGAGCCCGAGCTGCTGAAGGTGCGGGCGTTCGCGGCGGCCAACGTCGCGGCGCTGGCGTTCTTCGCCGGCTTCGGCGCGATGCTGCTCGGCGGCGTGCTGTTCCTCACCCGCGTCTGGGGCGAGGACGTCCTGACCGCGGGCCTGATGATCTCCCCCGGCCCGCTCATGGCCGCGACGTTCTCGGTGCTCGGCGCGAAGCTCACCGACCGCCTCGGCCACCAGCGCGTGGCGATGCTCGGCGGCCTGTTCTTCGCGGCCGGCTCGCTGTCGTGGGCGCTGGCCATGGGTCCGGACCCGGCCTACGCGAGCACCTTCCTGCCCGGCTTCATGCTCGGCGGCGTGGGCGTCGGCCTGGTCATCCCGACGCTGTCGGGTGCGGCGGCGGCGGCGCTGCCACCGCATCGCTTCGCCACGGGCTCGGCGGTGTTCGGCATGAGCCGGCAGCTCGGCTCGGCGCTCGGCGTCGCGCTGCTCGTCGCCGTCGTGGGCACACCCGGGCCTGGCGAGGCGGTCGACGCGTTCCGCCACGGCGTCTACCTGACGATCGCCGGTGGCCTGCTGACCTCGCTGGCGGCCGCCGCAATGGGCCGCGTCAGCGTCCTCGGCGCGGCGCCGGCGTCGGCGCCCGCCGCCGCCTGAATACGGCAAGATCTCCGCGGTGAGCACCGCGGAGATCCTCGCCGCCGGCGGCGTCATCGTCGGCGACGACGGGCGCATCGCCGTGGTGCACCGCCCGCGCCACGGCGACTGGTCGCTGCCCAAGGGCAAGCTCGACCCCGGCGAGGACTTCGAGACGGCGGCGCTGCGCGAGGTGCAGGAGGAGTGCGGTCTGCGCTGCGCGCTCGTCACCGAGCTGCCCGAGAGCCGCTACCGCGTCGGCGGCCGCCCCAAGCGCGTGCGCTGGTGGCGGATGCGGGTGCTCGAGGACCTGGGCATGGACGCCACCGACGACGAGGTCGACGAGCTGCGCTGGCTGACCCCGGAGCAGGCGCAGGAGCAGCTGTCCTACGCCGCCGACCGCGAACTGGTGACCGCAGCACTCGGACAAACGTCCAACTGAGCGGCAAGTCGCCGACCCGGCGTGACGATGGGGGTTCTACATGCGTCCCGACACGCAACACCGGAGGAAGCACTTCATGAGGACCCGCCACATCATCGCCACCGCCACCACCCTGGCGCTGGCAGTCGTCCCCGCCGCCCTGGCGAGCAAGCCCGACGATCCGGGCAGCAAGGGCAAGGGCCACGGCAAGCCGGCCAAGGCCAAGAACGTCGTGCTCAAGGGCATCGTCGTCAGCTCGGACGCCACGAGCGTGACCGTCACGGTGAGCAAGGCGACGAAGTTCGGCAAGGCGCTGGTCGGCACCGACGCCCAGTTCACCGTCACCAAGGTGTCGGCCGCCGACGGCAACGCCGACGGCGTGGTCGACGGCCTGGACCTGATCGCCGGCGACAAGGTGCTCGTGCAGGCCAAGCTGGCCAAGGACGCCGTCGCTCCGTTCACGGCCCGCAAGGTCGTCGACCAGACGCACCCGGCCGTCGCCGAGACCGACGAGGACTGACCCTCGCCCCGCACGCCGCCGGGGCTAGCCTCGGCGGCGTGCCCGAGGGCGACACGATCCACTACGCGGCCAACCGGATCCGGCCCGTCCTGCAGGGCCAGGTTCCCGACGCGATCGAGACGCCGCACCCGCGCTTCGGCGCCGACCGCTGGGCCGAGCGGCTGGCCGGTCGCGAGGTCGAGGAGGTCAATGCCCATGGCAAGCACCTGTTCCTGCGCTTCGCCGGCGATCTGACGATCCACTCGCACCTGCGGATGACCGGCTCATGGGGCGTCTTCGCGCCCGGGCGGCGCTGGCACCGCGCGCGGCGACGGGCGTGGCTGATCATCACCAAGGGCGACACCGAGGTCGTCGAGTTCGACGGCCCGGTGCTCGAGCTGATCACCGAGACGCGCCGGCGCTTCGACCGGCGCCTGGCCATGCTCGGCCCCGACGTCATCGCGCCGGACTTCGACGAGCAGCGCTACCTGGTCCGCCTGCGCGAGGACGATCCGACGCGCCCGATCGGCGACGCGCTGCTCGACCAGCGGACCATCGCCGGGATCGGGAACCTGTGGAAGTGCGAGGCGTGCTTCGGCACGCAGATCGACCCGTGGCGGGCGACCGCGAAGGTCTCCGACGACGAGGCGCTCGAGCTCGTCCGCTGGACACGGCCGCGCATGCAGGAGTCCGCGCGCACCGGCCGGCAGGACATGTTCAAGGTCGTCTACGGACGCAGCGGCAGGCCCTGCCCGCGCTGCGGCACGATCGTGCAGAAGCAGGGCCAGTGGGACGACAACCGGCCCACCTACTGGTGCCCGGGGTGCCAGCGGTGAAGCGCGTCGGCCACAAGGGCGCCCACCACATCGCGCCCGGCAACACGCTGGCGAGCTTCGACGCCGCGCTGGCCCACGACGTCGACATGATCGAGTTCGACGTCCTGCGCCAGAACGGCCGCCTGCTGCTGGCCCACGATGTGCAGGACGCGCGGCGGCCCGACGTGATCGAGCTGCACGAGGGCCTCGACCACCTCGCCGGCACCGGTGTCGAGCTCGACGTCGATCTCAAGTGGCACGGCTACGAGTCCGAGGTCCTCGACGCGCTGCGCGAGCGCGACATGCTCGACCGCGTGCTGATCTCGACGATGGAGCGGATCAGCATCGAGCGCATCCGCGCGCTCGAGCCCGCGGCCCGGCTCGGCCTGTCGGTGCCCAAGCTGCGGCGCGACCCGCGCGAGCGGCGCTTCGCCAAGTACCCGGCCTACGCGTGGCTCGGCGCGTTCCGCGAGCTCCTTCCCGCGCGCGTCGCGCGAGCGATCCGGGCCGGCCGCTACGACGCGCTGATGAGCCACCACGCGCTCGTCACGCCGCGCCTGGTGCGCGCGATCCACGGCGCGGGCGGCGAGCTCTACGTCTGGACGGTCGACGACGAGCGCCAGATCGCCGCGCTCGAGGCACTCGGGGTCGACGGCGTCATCAGCAACGACCCGCGGCTGTTCGCGAGATGAGCGGCGGCCGGAGGCCGTTGCCGCTCCGAGCATGCCGAGAGCGGGCCGGATGCCCGCGGCGCGCTACGAGATGACGCAGGTGTCCGAGCTGTAGCCCGGAGGGTCCGTGCCCGCCGTGCTGCGGTGCCCGGCCGTCGTCAGCAGTGCGGCCGAGCGGACGACCTTGTTGGCACGCCGCCACTGGAAGCTCACCTTGCCGCGCAGCTGGAAGCTGCCTCCCGCGGGCGGGGCGAACACGAACAGACGCCCGGCCTGGCGCGCCTTGTACTTCGCCGGGCCCACGTCGAGATAGCCCGAGTCGCCGCCCTTGGCGATGTTGTGCCACAGCTGATCGGATGAGCGGAAGTACTGCACGCGGAAGCGCATGAACATCCGCTCGGTGGGATGCGGCGATCCCGGCATCGACGCGCGGATGCCGATCGTGTCGGGGTTCTTCAGCGTGTCGCAGACGTTGATCGTCGCCCACAGATGCCGCGACCTCAGCCCCGCCGCGCGGGCGCCCGGAGCAAGGGTCAGCACGAGCGCGAGCGCCACCACGAGGATCGGGACAGACCTCGGCATTCGGGGAGAATGTAGTTGCGTGTGATGCATTCGCTACCGGGACGTAGTAAGGGTCATGCCGGAACTGGCCGTGGCGCCCGATCCCATCAACACCGACCCGCCGTCGTTCGATGCGCTCTACCGCGAGAACGCGGCGGACGTCTTCGCCTACGTGATGACGCTGCTGCGCGACCGCGCGGCCGCCGAGGACGTGACGATGGCCGCGTTCGAGCGCGCGTTTCGCAAACGGCGGACGTTCGACCGCCGGCGCGGCAACGAGCGCGCGTGGCTGTTCGGCATCGCCCGCAACGCCGCGCTCGACGAGCTGCGGCGCCTCAAGCGCGTCGCGCCGCTCACCGGCGACATCGCCGACGAGGGCGGAGGCGAGGAGCAGGATCCCCTGCGGCGCGCCGCGGTCCGCTCCGCGCTCGCCGGCCTCGACGCCCGCGACCGCGAGCTCGTGATGCTCAAGTTCGTCGCCGGCATGTCCAACGCCGAGATGGCCGAGGTCATCGGCACCTCGCCCACCAACGCGGGCACCCGCCTGCATCGTGTCGTCGCCAAGCTGAGGGAGGCGTGCCATGCGCCGTCGTGAAGAGCTGGATCCCGTCGTGTCCGCCGAGCTCGAGGCGCTCGACGCCGTGCTGGCCGGTGAGCGCAACGATCCCGAGCTGTCCCTGATCGCCGAGGAGGCCCGCGCCTCCGCCGAGCCGATGCCCCCCGGGCTGGCGCTGCGGCTGGAGTCGAAGATCGCCGCCGGCTTCCCCGCCGGCGGCGGCGCCAAGAAGCGCGACCCGTGGTGGACCAAGGCGCTCGCCCCGGCCGGCGGGCTGGCCGCGCTGGTCCTGCTGGTGGTGGTCCTGTCCTCCGTCGGTGGCGGCAGCGGCGGCGATGACGCGTCGAGCTCCTCCGGCGCGACCGACGCGGTCAGCCAGGTCGCCGGTGGCGCCTCGGCCGCCGACTCGTCGTCGAGCTCGGGCTCGAGCGAGGCCGCGCCCACGACGGCGGGCGGCACCTCGCTGGCCGCGCCCGTGGCGCCGGCGCGCGAAGCCGACACCGCCGCAGTCGCGCGCAAGGTCCAGCGCGCCGCGGACCTGACCATCTCGACGCCGCTGGGCAAGCTGCAGGACACCAGCGACGAGGTCACCCGGACCGCCGACCGCCTCGGCGGCTACGTGCAGCGCTCCGACGTGCAGGCCGGGAGCCGTGGCGGCCAGTCCACGTTCGACCTGCGGATCCCCTCCGCGCGGCTCGACGAGGCGCTGGCCACGCTGTCGAAGCTCGGTCACGTCCGCGCCCGCTCGCAGCAGTCCCAGGACATCACCGGGCAGTTCGTCTCGGCCCGCTCGCGGCTGCACGACGCGCGCGCCGAGCGCCAGGCCCTGCTGCGGGCGCTGGCCGCCGCGACGACCGACCAGGAGATCGCCTCGATCAACGGCCGGCTCGAGATCGCCCGGTCGCGCATCGCCGCGGCCAAGGCCGACCTCTTCGGCGCCCGCCGCGCGGCCGACTACTCCCACGTCAACGTCACCGTCCTCGGCGTGAAGGGCGAGGACGAGGGCGCCGCCGGTTCCGGCGACGACGAGGGCTGGACCCCCGGCCGCGCGCTCGGCGACGCCGTCGACGTCCTGTCGGTGGCCGCCGGCGTGGCCATCGTGACGCTGGCCGGGCTGATCCCGGCGGCCCTGCTCGCGCTCCTGGCGCTGCTGGCCTGGCGCGCCTACCGGCGCCGCAGCCGCGAACTCGCGCTGGACTCCCGCGCCGTGTGATACTCGTCACACGATGGCTTCCAGCGCCGCAGACGTCGCCGGCCTGCTGGCCACGGTCCCGGTCTTCGAGACGCTCGAGGCCTCCGACCTCGAGCGGGTGGCGGCGGTGGCGGTGCCCCGCAGCTTCCCGCCCCACCACATCATCTTCCGCGAGGGCGACGAGAGCGACACCTGCTACGTCGTCAGCACGGGCCACGCCAGGGCGGTCCGCGAGCACGGCGACGGCCGCACCATCTCGCTCGCGCACTTCGGCCCGGGCGACATCTTCGGCGAGCTGGCGATGTTCGACGACGAGCGGCGCTCGGCCACGATCGAGACGCTCGACGACGTGCGCGCGGTGGCGATCCTCGGCGCCGACATGCGCCGGCTCATCCGCGAGCACCCGGACCTCGCCGTCAAGCTCGTCATCTCGCTGGGACGGCGACTGCGCGAGACCAACGAGCGCCTCGCCCGCCAGTCGTTCCAGACCGTGCAGAGCCGCGTCGCCGAGGTGCTGGGCCAGCTCTGCGTCCAGGCGCAGAGCGAGGGCGAGAACGACGGCGACGTCCTGGTCACCATCACGCAGGCCGACATCGCGCAGCTCGCCGGCTCGTCGCGCGAATCGGCCAGTCGCTTCCTCGCGGTGCTCGAACGCGCCGGGGTGGTGACGCAGGGGCGCGGCCGGCTGACCGTGCACGACCCCGAGGCGCTGCGCCGCTATGTCTTCTGACGCGGGCGGCCGCGGGGGCCCCGTCGAGCGCGAGTTCTCGGCCGGCGGCGTGGTCGTCCGGCCGGGCGGCGAGTGCATCGTGATCGTCCCGACGCGGCGCGCCAAGGGCGGCGAGCGCGTCCTGGCGCTGCCCAAGGGCCATCCCGAGAACGGCGAGAGCGGCGCGGATGCGGCGCTGCGCGAGATCCGCGAGGAGACCGGCATCGAGGCGGCGCTCGTCGACAAGCTCGGCGACGTCCGCTACTGGTATCAGCGCGACGGCAAGCGCATCGCCAAGGTCGTCTCGTTCTTCCTGTTCGAGTACGTCTCGGGCGAGCCCGGCGGGGATCCGTTCGAGGTCGAGGAGGCGCGCTGGATGCCCTTCGCCGACGCCGAACGCGACCTGTCCTACCGCGGGGAGCGAGAAATGGTCGCTCTCGCTAAGGTCCACCCCGCGTGCAGGTCCTGAACTTCTACTCGACGATCTTCGCCGACCAGCTCAAGCGCGGCCGCAAGACGGCCACGATCCGGCTCGGCGACAAGTCGCACAAGTACAAGAAGAACCAGGCGGTCCTGGTGACCATCGGCTACCAGCACTCGCCCCGGGAGAAGATCTTCGAGGCCGTCATCGACACGGTGGAGGTCAAGCGCTTCCGCGACCTCTCGCCGCGCGACATCGAGCACGACAACCCCGAGTTCCGCCGCCATGACGAGATGGCGCACTTCCTCGAGCAGATCTACGGCCGGTCCGTCGCCGACGACGACATCGTGACCGTGGTGCGCTTCAGCCAGATCGTCGAGAACCCGCCGGAGTACACCGACCGGCGCCTCGGCATCGGCGGCGCGCAGAACTAGCGGACCGCATTCCGGCCCCCAGTTCTGGGGACCCGAGACCGGACATCTGTCCAGATTGGTCGGCCACAGCGCTATCGCGTCCGATTCACAGGACGTGCTCAACGGATCATGGCTATGCGACGAGGCTGGACGCCGCCGTCTTATCGAGAACAGCGACCGCATCCGCCCCCAGCGGGCGGCGGCGATGGCGCTGCTCGCGGCCGTCCTGATCCTCACCGCCCACTGGCACGGCTGGTGGCCACTGGCCCCGCTGGTCGTCGCGGCGGCCGGGTTCGCCTGGGCCGACCAGCGCATCAAGACGGTGGCGCGCCCGGAGATCCCGTTCGCCATCGCCTGGATCACCGCCCAGATCTGCATCGCCACCTCCGCGTCGCTGACCGGCGGCGTCGACAGCGAGGCGCTGATGTGGCTGGCGATCCCGATCGTCACCGTGTCGGCTCGACTGACCACCCACGGGCTGATCGCCGCCGTCGCCATCACCGAGGTGCTGCTCGTGGCCTCGGCGCTGACGAGCGGGCCGCAGGCGCTCATCGACGATCCGACCTCGGTCCTCTTCGCCCTGGCCACCGTCGCGGCGGTCGCGATCCTGTCCGCGGCCCTGATGAACTCCGACCTGCACCACCGCAGCAAGTCGGTCATCGATCCACTCACGCAGATGCTCAACCGCGGGGCCCTCGTCGGCCGCGCCACAGAGCTCGCCGAGCAGTCGCGCATCAGCGGCGACCCCGTCGCCGTCATCGTCGCCGACCTCGATCACTTCAAGAAGATCAACGACACGCACGGGCATCAGACCGGCGACGCCGTCCTGCGCGACGTGGCCTACATGATCCGCAAGGAGCTGCGGGCCTTCGACCTCGCCTACCGGCTGGGCGGCGAGGAGTTCCTGATCCTGCTGCCCGGTTCCGGCGAGCCCGGCGCCGCGCTGGTGGCCGAGCGCCTGCGCGAGACGATCGCCACCCGCGAGATCGCCGGCGTCAACGTGACGATCAGCTGCGGCGTCGCCGCTTCGGCCCCCGGCAACGCCTTTGACTTCGATGCGGTCTTCGCCCGCGCCGACTACGCGCTCTACGCGGCCAAGAAGGCCGGCCGCAACCGGGTTTCCGGCACTCTCGAGGAGAGAGTGCCAGCCGAAGCTTGACAGTCCTCGACTGAGATCTATACTCCGTGCCAGCGGGTTGGCACTCTCCTAGCTAGAGTGCCAGTCCGGTCCCGAACTTTTCAAGTTCCCTGTTACGGAGGTCGTATTTCATGAAGCTCAAGCCCCTTGGCGATCGTCTGATCGTCCGGGCCATCGACGAGGAGGAGAAGACCGCCAGCGGTCTCGTCCTCCCCGACACCGCGAAGGAGAAGCCCCAGAAGGGCGAAGTCCTGGCCGCGGGTGACGGCAAGATCAACGAGGACACCGGCAAGCGCACGCCGCTCGACGTCGCCAAGGGCGACACGGTGCTCTACAGCAAGTACGGCGGTACGGAAATCAAGGTCGACGGCGAGGAGCTGCTCGTCCTGCGCGAGTCCGACGTCCTGGCAAAGGTGGAGGGCTAAACCATGGCTCACAAGGAAATCAAGTACGACGCGGCTGCTCGCAAGTCGCTGGAGGCCGGCGTCGACGCCGTCGCCAACGCCGTCAAGGTCACGCTCGGCCCCAAGGGCCGCTACGTGGTCCTCGACAAGAAGTTCGGCGCGCCGACCATCACCAACGCTGGTGTGACCATCGCGCGTGAGATCGAGGTCGAGGACGTCTTCGAGAACCAGGGCGCCCAGCTCGTCCGCGAGGTCGCCACGGCGACCAACGACGTCGCCGGCGACGGCACGACGACCGCGACCGTTCTTGCTCAGGCGATCGTTCGCCAGGGCCTGAAGAACGTGGCCGCCGGCGCCAACCCGCTTGGTCTCAAGCGCGGCATCGAGGCCGCCGTCGACCAGGTCGTCGAGAACATCGGCCGCCAGTCCAAGGAAGTCTCCGGCAAGGACCAGATCGCCCGCGTGGCGACCATCTCCGCCGGCGACGAGTCCATCGGCGACGTCATCGCCGACGCCATCGAGAAGGTCGGCAAGGACGGCGTGGTCAACGTCGAGGAGGGCCAGACGTTCGGCATGGACCTCGAGTTCACCGAGGGCATGCAGTTCGACAAGGGCTACAT
>JBJMLA010000138.1:0-1735 GCA_045805505.1 Solirubrobacteraceae bacterium | reverse complement strand
GCGCCCGTCAAGGTCAGGCTCTGCGTGAAGTAGGTCGCGACCGACTCGAAGCTGCGGTTCTGCGCGCGGTAGTCGAGGAAGTCGGCGGGCGTGAATGGCGCCTTATCTAAGTGTGGCTGCGTCTCCCAGACCCAGACGAGGCGGTCGGGGTCTTTGAAAGGCAGGGGGCGCAGCAGCACCGAGTTTATCGCGCTGAAGATCGCGCTGTTGGCGCCCACGCCGAGCGCAAGCGCGAGGACGGCCACCGCGGTGAAGCCGGGGTTGTTGACGAGCACGCGGAAGCCGTGACGAATGTCGTACCAGAGGGTCGCCATCATCTCACCTTCAGGGCCACCCGACGGACGCGTCCGGGCGCGCGCCTTCGTCTAGCGCCGGAGGCGCAGTCCGCCGCCGGGGTTCGGGTAGAGGAGAAAGGTCTTCGACTCGACGGTGTCGAAAGCAAACTCGCCGTTGATGGTGAGCCAGTCGCGGCCGTCCGAAGCGGGCTCGCCTCCTTCGGGCAGGAGGCTCAATTCCCACACGGTGTTGCCGCTCGCGTCCACGGCGCGCACGATCTCGCGCTCGCGCACGACCCGCTCGCGGTTGAGGAGCGAGCCGCCTATGACCTGCGCCGTCTCGCCCCTGCGCACCTCATTCTCCCTGAAGACCGGCTGGCCGTTGATCGTGAGCAAAGTGTCCTTTGCGAACTCGATAACGCGCCCGTCCTCCCTGAACTTGAGCGAGCCCGCACCGACGAGTTTGAGCGCATGCCCGGCCGGGACGATGCGCAGCCGGTTCCTGTCCCTTATGAGAAGCCACACGCCCTTCAACTGCTCTGCGCGCAGCCCCGCGCCCGTGCCGAGCAGCGACGCAGCGCGCGCGCGCACGTCCGGAGAGGCAGCGCTCGCCGCGATATCGCCCGCGGCCTCAATGGCGCGCTGGCTCCCCTGTCTCATGAGTGCGTTGAGCGCCGCCTGCGCGACCCCCTCTTCGTCGGGCTCAAGGGCGAGGCTTCGGAGTACGCCGACGACGCTCTCGTCGTCGCTCGCGCCGAGCCAAGAGATGGCCGTCTTGCGAAGGGAGCGGTCGGGCTCTTTGCGCGCGATGTCCGCGAGCAGCGGGAGCGTCCCTGAGTCCGCGTGGCGGCCGAGCAGCATGATGGCCGACTCTTTGAAACTCTTGCCCGCGCCCGAGCCTGGCTGGAAGATCGCGGTCGCTCGCGCGAGCGCCTGCGCCGGGTCTAACTTGAAGAGTCCGCGCAGTGCGAGGAGCCTCGCCTCTTCGTTATCAGGCCGGCCCGCCTCGTCCGTCATAAGCTGACTCTGGCCGAGCCGCGGCGCTATCTCCGCGCGCATGGCCTGTGCATCACCCACCCATCCTGACGAGGGGAACTCTTTGATGAGACGCCTGAGAGCCCTATCGGCCTCCGCGAACTTCTCCTGTTTCTGTTGCGCGAAGGCCAGCCAGTAGAGCGCCGCGTCGAGACTCTTGCTCTTCGGGTAGTCGTTGACGAAGTCGCTGAACCTCTCCTCGGCGCGCGCCCAACGCTCGTCGGCGAGCGCCTCACGGCCGTCGCGGAAAGCCTTCACCTCCGGCCCCGTCGGGTCGGACGTTTGCGCGAGCCGCCTCGCGTAGTCGCCGCGCTCCTGCGCGACCACGCCGGGCGTCGCGTGCGTGAGGCCGAGGACAGCCGAACAGACGAGCAGCAAGAGCACGCACGCGGTTAGTTTACGGATTTGGTGTGACATGGTCTTTC
>JBJMLA010000137.1:0-4992 GCA_045805505.1 Solirubrobacteraceae bacterium | reverse complement strand
GATCCTCAAGCGCGCGGGCGCGGTGCCCGCCTTCAACCGCAAGCGGTCGCGGGGACCGATGGGGGCGACGCCACAGGCCACCGACCGGCGCGCCGAGCACCTGCTCGGCGCGCTGGTCTGCTGCGTCCTGGCCGTCGTCGCGGCCATGGTGTTCTTCGTCTTCCGCGAGGCCATCCCGTCGTTCACGCACAACGGGCTGCACTGGTTCGGCGCAGGTGGCAGCGTCGACGACCAGATGGAGAAGATCTTCGTCTCGGGCGACCTCAAGCAGAAGCCCGTCTACGAGCTCCATGCCTGGCCGCTGCTGTGGAGCACGCTGCTGATCACCGGCGGCGCCGTGATCATCGCGTACATCAGCTCGCTGTTCGTCGCGGTGTTCATCGTCGAGTTCGCGCCGGAGTGGATGCGCCGCGTCCTCGAGCCCGTCATCCGGCTGCTCGCCAGCGTCCCGTCGGTCATCTACGGCCTGATCGGCGTGCTCGTCGTGGTGCCGTTCATCGGCAACCACCTGATCGGCGAGAGCGCGAAGTCCTCGGTCGCCTACATCCTGCCGCTGAGCGGCTACAGCCTGCTCGCCGCGGTCCTGATCCTCACCGTGATGATCGCGCCGATCATGGTCTCGATCTTCGTCGACGGCCTGCGCGCCGTCCCCCGCGGCTGGCTCGAGGGATCGCTGGCGCTGGGCATCAACTCGTGGCGCACGTTCTGGAAGGTCGGCGTGCGCACCGCGCGGCCCGTCCTCGTCGCCGGCACCGTCCTGGCCATCGCGCGCGCCCTCGGCGAGGTCGTGATGCTCGCCATGGTCTCGGGCTCGGTGGGCTTCGCCCCGAACCCGGCCGACGGCCTCATCTTCTTCGTCGAGCCGTCGCGCCCGCTGGCCGCGACGATCCTCAAGTACGCCGAGGAGCTGACGTCGCCGCCGATGCACGACACGCTCTTCGCCATCGCCGCCGTGCTGCTGTTCAGCGCCGCCGCGCTGTCGTTCATCGGCTGGGCCGTCAAGCAGCCCATGAAGAAGTACGGGGTCGTGGCATGAGCGCGACGATGGCCCCTCCCCCGCCCGCCGCGCCCTCGCCGGCGCCCGCGCCCAAGCGCCGCGACGCGCGCGACAGCAGCGCGTCGTGGAAGCTGCGCGACCGCGTCGGCCTGGGCTTCGCCTGGTTCATGGGCCTGCTGTTCTGCGCGATCACCGTCGCCATCGTCGGCTACATGCTCTTCCAGGGCCTCAAGTACGTGCGCCCCGAGCTCTTCTACACGCAGCCCGCGGTCAGCTTCGACGAGTCCAAGAGCGGCGGCTTCCTCGACCCGCTGATCGGGACGTTCCTCGTCGGCCTGATGGCGATGGGCATCGCGTTCCCCGTCGGGATGGGCATCGGCGTCTGGCTCAGCGAGTTCGGCCGGCCGTTCCCGCTGGCCCGCGCGGTCGAGTCGGCCGTCGAGATGATCGCCGGCACCCCGTCGGTCGTCCTGGCCCTGTTCGGCACGATCATCTTCCAGAGCCCGGCGCTCGGCTTCCTCAGCCGTGACGCGAACGGGCTGGTCTTCGGCCGGTCGTTCTTCGCCGCCGCGGCGATGCTGTCGTTCGTCGCGCTGCCGCTGATCGTCGCCAGCGTGCGCGAGGGGCTGCAGGCGATCCCGTCGCACGTGCGCGAGGCCAGCTACGCGGTCGGCAAGACCAAGATGACCACGACGCGGCGGATCCTGCTGCCGGCCGCCAAGCCGTCGGTGATCACCGGCGCGATGCTCGGCTTCGGCCGCGTGATCGGCGACACGGCGATCATCGTGATCCTGATGGGAACGGCCCTGCGGCTGGACCCGGCGAGCGGGACGCCGATCCTCGGCACGCTGCGCGGCACCGGCAGCACGCTGACCACCTACGTCTACCAGAACGCCCCCACGGGCGAGGGCAATCAGCCCACCAAGGCCTACGCGGCCGCATTCGTCCTGCTGATGATCGTCCTGGCGCTGAACTTCGCCGCCGACATCTTCAGCCGCAAGGGAAAGGCCATGCGATGGAGCACCTGAAGCCACGACCCGTCCGGCGTCTCGCGCTGGAACCCGCCGTCCTGCCCGCCGCCGCGCCCGCGAGCGCGCCGCCGTCGGCGTTCGTCAGCGCGCACCGCAAGGTCAACGCGCCGTCGCTCGTCGTCGACCGGATGGCGATCGACGACGTCTCGATCGCCTACGGCGAGAAACTGGCGGTCAAGAACGTCTCGTTGCCGATCCGCCAGGGCGAGGTGCTTGCGCTGATCGGGCCGTCGGGCTGCGGCAAGACGACGCTGCTGCGCTCGCTCAACCGCCTGACCGAGCTGACCCGCGGTGCGTCGCTGGAGGGCTCGATCAGCCTCGACGGCAACGACATCACCGGCTTCGAGCCCACGTCGCTGCGCCGCCGGGTGACGATGGTCTTCCAGCAGCCCAACCCGTTTCCGATGAGCGTCTTCGACAACGTCGCCTACGTCCTGCGCGAGCAGGCCGCGAAGCGCCCGCGCAAGCAGGCGCTCGACAGCAAGGTCCGCGAGGTCCTCGCCCACGCCGGCCTGCTCGACGAGGTCGCCGAGAACCTGGGCCACCCCGCGCTGCGCCTGTCGGGCGGCCAGCAGCAGCGGCTGTGCATCGCGCGCGCCCTGGCCGCCGACCCCGAGGTCCTGCTGCTCGACGAGCCCTGCTCGGCGCTGGACCCGCAGTCCACGCAGGTCATCGAGGACCTCATCGTCAAGCTGCGCGAGGACGTCGCCGTCGTCATCGTCACCCACAACCTCCAGCAGGCCTACCGCATCGCCGACCGCGTGGCGTTCATGTACCTCGGCGAGCTCGTCGAGTACGGCACGGCCGCGCAGGTCTTCGGCGCTCCCCGCGAGCAGCGCACCCGCGACTACATCTCCGGTGCGTTCGGCTAGACCCCTCATATTCCTGGCGGTGCTCCCGCTGGCCGGCTGCGCGACGACGCAGGACCGCAACGCGCGGGCCAGGCTCGACGCGACGCGGCTGCTCAGCGCGCGCAAGCCGACGACGGTGACCGCGCCGAACCCCGACGTGCGCGTCGGCAAGGTCGCGCTGCTGCACCACGACGGCGACCTGGCGATGGTCGTCGAGCTGCACAACGGCACCGACAACCCGCTGACCGATCTGCCGATCGCCGTCGGGCTGCAGCGCGGCGGCAAGCGCGTGCAGCTCAACGGCGGCGGCTCGCGCAACTACTTCCAGAGCCACGTCGCCGCGCTGCCGGCCGGCGGTGACGCGCGCTGGGTCTTCACGGCCAGCGGCGTCAAGGACCTCGGCGGGACCCCGTACGCCGCCGTGGGCCGGCCCGCCCAGCCGCCGATCAGCGCCGCCTCGGCCCTGCCGTCGCTGGCGGTCAGCACGCTGTCCAAGCCCGGCCCCGAGCTCGAGCTGCGCGTCCGCAACGGCACCGACGTCCCGCAGTACACGCTTCCCGTCTACGCCTTCGCCCAGCGCGGCACCCGCTACACGGCGGCGGGCCGGGCCACCCTGCATCACCTCGGCACCGGCCAGGAGAAGCGCCTCAAGCTCTCGCTGGTCGGCTCCACCGCGGGCGCCCGGCTGTCCCTGCAGGCCCTTCCTTCCATGTTCGAGTGAGACCCAGCTGATGACCATGACCTCCGTCCCCCCGACCTACGAGCCCTGCGGCCAGTGCGGCGCCCCTCTCGGCGACAACCAGCGCTACTGCGTGGTGTGCGGCGCCAACCGCCGCCATCCCGAGGACCCGGTCGCGCGCTACCTGGCCGCCGCCGGGCGCCGTCGCACGACCGTGGTGCCCCCGCGTCCGCCCGCCCAGCGCGGCGACGGCAAGTGGGTCGCGGTCGCGCTGGCCCTGCTGCCCGTCGCGGCCGGCATCGGCGTGATGGTCGGCAACGGCGACGGCTCGTCGTCGGCCGACGAGAAGCTGCTGGCCGCCCTGCGCAACCGCCCCGCCGCGGTGGGCACCGCTGCGGGTGCGACGACGACGGCGGCGACGACGTCGCTGCCCAGCGACTTCGGCCTCGACAAGGGCTACGTCGTCGAGCTCGGGACGCTGCCGTGGGACACGACCACGGCCGACTCCGCCAAGAAGGCCGAGGACGCCGCCAAGGACAAGGGCGCCAAGGGTGTCGGGCTGATCAACCCCGACGACTTCGCGCTGACGCCCTCCAGCGACGGCGACTACCTCCTGTACTCCGGCGAGTTCAAGAGCAAGGGCGACGCCGAGAAGGCACTCAAGAGGCTCAAGAAGGACTTCCCCGACGCCAAGGTGGTCAAGGTCGGCGAGTCCACGTCGGCGACGAGCGCCAGCACCGCCGGCAACGGCAAGCTGACGACCTCCGACGCGGTCGCCACGCAGACCCACGCCACCGAGCAGCAGAAGGCCGAGGGCGCCCAGATCGTCCAGGAGATCCAGGCCAACAAGGGCAAGACCTACGTAGAGCAGCAGCGCAAGCTGCCCGACACCATCGTCATCCCGTGAGCCTGCTCGATCGCATCAGCCGCCGCCCGGCGGCGCCGCCCGCTCCCGCCGTGCCCCTGGTCGACCCGGAGCTGCTGGCCCGCCGCGACCGGCTCGTCGAGCGCTTCGCGCTGCAGCAGTCCGAGCTCGGCGGCCTCTACTACGAGATGGCCATCCGCGACCACATCCGCGAGGACGTCCTGGCCGCCAAGGCCGCCGAGCTCCAGCGCGTCGACATCGAGCTCGCCCAGGTCGAGCGGATCCTTCACGGCGGCAGCGCGGCCGTGGGCGCCGACTGCCCGGTGTGCGGGACCGTCGCCGGCAAGGCCGACGTCTTCTGCGCGCAGTGCGGCCATCCCCTTCAGGCCCCGTCGGTCAACGGGAGCGCCGCGTGACGCGCGCGCAGCTCGGCGCCGTCGCGGTCCTCTCGCTGCTCTCGACGGGCATCGTCCTCGCCGACGGCTCGGGCACCGAGTCCTCGGCCGCTGTCCGCGAGGCGCTGGCCGAGGTGGCC
Source organism: Solirubrobacteraceae bacterium (assembly GCA_045805505.1). Taxonomy (GTDB): domain Bacteria; phylum Actinomycetota; class Thermoleophilia; order Solirubrobacterales; family Solirubrobacteraceae; genus BP-464. Next base: position 34 of record JBJMLA010000137.1, on the reverse strand, counting down.
ACCGCGCCGCTGGCCGCGCCCGCCGTGGCGACGG
>JBJMLA010000136.1:0-2977 GCA_045805505.1 Solirubrobacteraceae bacterium | reverse complement strand
GGCTCGACATCGGTGATCCCCAGGTAGTGCTCGAACGCCCACTTCTCGAGCAGGTTGTTGAGCTGCGATCCGTTGGGGCCGCAGTTCGTCATCGAGATCAGCGCGAAGCCCCGCTCGGGCACCGTGAAGAACTCGGAGTACTGCCCGTTGGTCGTGCCGCCGTGTCCGACGAGACGTACGCCGTCGACGTCGCGGAGCAGCCAGCTGATGCCGACGTAGTCGCCGAGCGCGCTGCCGCGCATGTCGGCGGTCGGCTCCTGCATCCGTGCGACCAGATCGCGTGGGCGAAGTTCCACCTCGGTGACGGCACCGCCGCCGACGGCACGCGCATTCTGTCGGCGGAGCTGCTGGAGCGGATGAAGCAGCCGACGGTCGAGATGCCGGGGAGTGCGATCGGCGACGCCATGGGCATCAGCTGGCTGCTCCGCGACGTTCAGGGTGTGCGCATCGTGGGCCACGGCGGCACCACGAACGGGCAGTACTCCGAGTTCCTCATGGTCCCCGAGCGCAACTTCGCCCTCATCTCGATGACCAACTGCGGACCCAACGGCTCGCAGCTGAACAACCTGCTGGAGAAGTGGGCGCTCGAGCACTACCTCGGGATCACCGACGTAGAACCCGAGCAGCTCGAGCTCGGCGACGAGGCGCTGGCGCAGTACGTCGGCCGGTTCGAGACGATCGCCGCGATCTGCGACATCACCGCGGAGGCAGGGCGGCTGCTCGCGAAGGTCGAGATCAAGCCGGAGATGCTTGCGGTCCTGCGTGAGCAGGGCGAGGAGCAGCCGGAAGAGCAGCCGCCGCTTCCACTCGCGCTGCTCGCCGGCCCGGGCGACCAGTACGTGATCCCGGAGGGCCCGGCGAAGGGGATGCGCGGCTACTTCACCCGCGACGCCACTGGCGCGATCGACGGCGTACACCTCGGTGGCCGGCTGGCGACCAAGGTGGCGACCGTCCCGGCGTGACCGCCGTGTGACACTAACGCCCGGCCTGGAGGGGTAGGGCTCTCAGCTCAAGGCTGTTCTATGTCGGAGGTGTGCCCGTGGCCGTTCTCGGACCTCTGACGGTCACCGCCAGAAACCGTGACCAGGCGGAGTACCTCGTCCGGTCGCGCGCCCAGCAGCGCGGCGTGAAACTGGAGGCGGTCGAGGTCTCCGAGGCGGGGCCCGGGGCGTGGTTCATCACCGTCACCGTCGACGACGCGGTTGCGGAGAAGCTCGCGGCCGCCGCGCTCGACGAGGACACCCAGGTCCTGCACTTCCGCAACCATCCGTCCCGCCCGGACCGCTGAGCCGGTACCGGGATCAACCCCGGTTGATGTCGCCCCCCACAGGTCGCACAATCGCCTCATCCAAGGCATTGGGGGACGCTGTGCTGGACGTGCGGGGGCTGTGCAAGTCCTACGGCGACGTGCCGGCGCTCAGAGGCGTCGACCTACAGGTCGCCGAGGGCGAGATCGTCGGTCTGCTCGGCCCCAACGGCGCCGGAAAGTCGACCCTCGTCTCGATCGTCGCCGGCCTGCGCCGCGCTGACGCCGGCACGGTCTTCGTTGCCGGAGCCGACCCGACGAAGCCGGCGACGAGACGGCAGATCGGGCTCGCGCCTCAGGAGCTCGGCATCTATCCCTCGCTCACCGTCCGGGAGAATCTCGCGCTCTTCGCGGACATGGCGTCGTTGCGCGGGCGTGCCCGCAGCGTACGCATCGACGAGGTCGCTTCGCTGCTCAGCCTGTCGCAGCTGTTGGACCGGCCGTGCCAGTTTCTCTCGGGCGGCGAGAAGCGGCGCGTACACACGGCGATGGCGCTCGTGCACCGGCCGCGGCTGCTGCTTCTCGACGAGCCGACCACCGGTGTCGACGTGGCGACGCGCACCGACCTGCTTGCCGCCGTACGCGGGTTGGCGGCGGACGGTGCCGCCGTGTGTTACTCGACGCACTATCTGCCCGAGGTCGAAGCGCTTGGCGCATCTGTCGCCATCATCGACCGAGGTCGCATGGTCGCGCGCGGCACGCTCGCCGAGCTGGTGGCGCAGCATGCGAACGCGTCGATCGAGCTGCGTTTCGACGGCACGGCGCCGCGCGTTCCCAGCGGTTGGTCCGGTTCCTCGGAGGGCAGCGTGCTGCGACTCCGCACGGAGTCTCTCGCAGCCGATGCCGCCGCCGTCCTCGGTGCCCTCGGTGCCGACGCCGCGCGGCTGCAGGCCGTCGAGCTCGTGCGCCCCAGCTTGGAGAGTGTGTTCCTGACACTGACCGGCCGCCGCTTCACTGCCGACGACGCTGGCGCCTATCCCGAGCGCGGGACGGTCCCGTCGCCGACGGCGCCGGCGGCGGAGGAGGTGCGCGATGTCCTGGCGCCATAGTGCGGCGATCGCTCGTCTCGACCTGCGGGTCGTGCTCCGCGACAGCGGGCCGATCGTCTTTCTCGTGCTCATGCCACTTGTGGTCATGGCGTTCGTAAAGCCGGCGTTCCGGTTCGCGCTGGTCTCGGCGCATCCGGGCGCGAACGGCGCCGAGCAGGCGGTGCCCGGGATGATCGTGATGTTCGGTTTCTTCGCGGTCGGCATGACCGGGTTCGCGTTCTTTCGCGAGCACGGGTGGAACACCTGGGACCGGCTGCGGGCGAGCTGGGCGACGCCCGCGGAGATCATGCTCGGGAAATTGGCCGTTCCGTTGCTGCTGAGCGTCGTGCAGATCGTCGTGTTGTTCGTCCTCGGCCACTTCATTTATGGCTTGCACGTGCGCGGGTCGCTCGTCGCACTTGCCGTGGTGAGCTTCGGGCTGGTCGCCTGCCTGCTGGCGCTCGCTCTGATGTTGGTCGCTGTGTTCCGCACGATCCAGCAGGTCAATGCCGCGGCGAACATCGGCGGCCTCGTCTTCGCCGGTTTCGGCGGGTCGTTGACACCTCTGTCGATCCTGCCGCACTGGGCGCGCGCGATCGCGCCGGAGACGCCGGGGTACTGGGCGATGCGGGGCTTCCGTAGC
>JBJMLA010000135.1:0-21238 GCA_045805505.1 Solirubrobacteraceae bacterium | reverse complement strand
GGCGGCACCAAGCTCGCCAATGCACTCGACGCGCTCGGGCTCGTCGTCGCCGGGCGCCACGCGCTCGACGTCGGGGCGTCCACCGGGGGGTTCACCGACGTCCTCCTCCAGCGCGGCGCCGCCCACGTCGTCGCGGTCGACGTCGCCTACGGCGAGCTGCACTACCGGCTGCGCACCGATGACCGGGTCACGGTGATCGAGCGCAAGAACGCACGGTCGCTCGTGGCCGAGGACCTGCCCTACGCGCCGGATCTGATCGTCGCCGACCTCTCGTTCATCTCGCTGACCAAGGTTCTGCCGGCGGTTCTCGAGTGCGCCGCGGAGGACTTCGACTGCCTGGCGATGGTCAAGCCCCAGTTCGAGGTCGGCCGCGACAAGGTCGGTCGGGGCGTCGTGCACGATCCCGCCCTGCGCCGCGAGGCGATCGACGGCGTCGCCGACTGCGCGCGCCGGCTCGGGTTCCAGGTGCGGGGCGAGGCCGAGAGCGGCCTGCCGGGCCCCAAGGGCAATCTGGAGACCTTCGTGTGGATCGCCCCGGAGGACGGATGAACCAGGTCACGGTCTTCACCCACACCCGGGTCGAGCAGACGGCCCACTGCCTCGACCAGCTGATCGACGCCGCCCGTCGGGCGGGAGTGCAACTGCGCTTCGACCCGGAGGAGACCAAGAAGCATGGTCTCGAGGACTCCGATGTGGTCGTGACGAACGCCGACGTCGCCCCCGACGCCGACCTTGCGATCGTCCTGGGCGGCGACGGGACGATCCTGAAGTCGCTGCGCCGCTACGCCGGCACCGAGGTCCCGACCTACGCGGTCAATTTCGGGGAGGTCGGCTTCCTGGCAACGATCGACCCCGACGAGGTCGTCGCGGGCTTCGATCGTGCGCTGTCGCGTGAGTTCGAGGTGCTGCGGCTTCCGGCGATCGCCGTGACCACCGACGACCACGAGCTCTACGCGATGAACGACGTCTCCGTGCACCGCAAGGCCGGCGAGCGCGTCGCCCAGCTCGGCTACGGCGTGGCCGGCGACACCGTGGCCAGCGTCCGCTGCGACGGTCTGGTCATCGCGTCTCCGGCGGGGTCCACCGGCTACAACCTCGCCAACGGCGGTCCGGTCATGGCGTGGGGCGTGGAGGGCTACGTCGTCTCGTTCATCGCACCTCACTCGATGACCGCGCGCCCGCTGGTGGTCGCGCCACACGACGTCCTCGAGGTCGCCAACCAGTCGCGCGGCGGGACCGCGATGGACATCCACGTCGACGGCCGCCCGGCCGGCGAGCTGGACTGCGACAAGTCGCTTCAGGCGCGCTTCGTGCCTGACATGGCCTGCCTGGCCCAGGAGCCCGGCTCGTCGTTCTACCGGCGTCTTCGCGACAAGTTCGGCCGGCTTTCCACCTAGACCGTCACGTCGAGGATCGTTCGCGCCCGATCCGTCGGGCGCCGCTGGTTCACTGCTCGTGATGCTGTGTGAGCTGCGTGTGGAGAACCTCCTGCTGATCGAGCGGGCCGAGCTGCGGCTCGCTCCGGGGCTCAACGTGCTGACGGGCGAGACCGGCGCGGGCAAGACGGTGCTCGCCCACGCGCTCGACCTCCTGCTGGGCGGCAAGGCCCGCCAGGGCATCGTCCGGCCGGGCGCCGACGAGGCCTACGTCGAGGGCGTCTTCGATCTCGACGGCGAGGACGTCGTGCTCGCACGGCGCGTGACCGCGGAGGGTCGCACCCGGGCCTACGTCGATCATCGCTCGGCGACGGTGGCCGAGCTGCGCGAGCGTGCCGAGTCGCTGATCACCTTCTACGGCCAGCACGAGCACCGCAAGCTGACGCTGGCCTCCTCCCAGCTCGAGGCGCTCGACGGCTACTGCGGCGACGCCCACCGCGCGCGCCTGGCCGAGGCGGCCGCGGCCCATGTGCGGGTACGTGAGGCCGAGGCCGCGCTCGAGGGCCTGCGCGAGCGGGCCGGCTCGCGCGATCGCGAGCTCGACCTGCTGGTCTTCGAGCTCGAGGAGATCGAGGCCGCCGAGGTCCGCGACGGCGAGGAGGACGAGCTCGTCGCGCGCCGCGACCGGTTGCGCCACGCCGAGACGCTGCGGGCCGCCGCGCTGAGCGCGGCCACCGCGCTGATGCCCGAGGAGGGCGGCCCGGGTGCGGCGATCGACGAGCTGGCGGCCGTGGAGGGTCTCGACGAGGAGATCGACGCGCTGACCGTCCGCGTGCGCGCGGCGATCGAGGAGCTCCACGACGCCGCGCACGACCTGCGCGCGCTCGGCGAGTCCATCGAGGGCGCCCCGGGTGAGCTCGACGCCCTCGAGGAGCGCCTCGCGGTCCTCGACCGCCTCAAGCGCAAGCACGGCGGCACCATCGCCGCGGTGCTCGAGCACGCCGACCGGTGCCGGGCTCGGCGTGCCGAGCTGGAGGGTGCCGAGGAGGCCTTCGAGGAGGCGACCGCGGCGCTGGAGCGCGCGACCGCGGCGCGGGCGAAGGTCGCCGCGTCGCTGCGCAAGGCACGCACCGCCGCGGCGCCCAAGCTCGCGGAGGCCGTCCGCCGGCGTCTCGCCGGCCTGGCCATGGAGGGCGCGACGTTCGAGGTGGCGCTGTCGGACCGCGAGCCCGGCCCGACGGGCATCGACGCCGCCGAGTTCCGGATCGCGCCGAACCCCGGCGTGCCCGCAGGCCCGCTGCGCGAGATCGCCTCGGGCGGCGAGCTGTCGCGTGTCATGCTGGCCCTCATGGGAGTCGCCAACGCCTCGTCGGGCGCCACGCTGGTCTTCGACGAGATCGACGCCGGCATCGGCGGCCACACCGCCCGCGCCGTGGGCGAGCGGCTGCGCGAGCTGGGGGAGGGCCGCCAGGTCGTCTGCATCACCCACCTCCCGCAGGTCGCGTCGCTGGCCGCCCGCCACTTCTCGATCGCCAAGGACACCGCGACGGACCCGGCGCGCACCACGGTCGAACAGCTGACCGACGGCGCTGTGGTCGGCGAGCTGGTGCGGATGCTCGGGGCCGACGAGGCCGACGCGACGGCGCGCCGGCACGCCGAAGAGCTCCTGCGCGCCGCATGAAGACCGAGCTGCGCCGCAAGCGCGACCTGGGGAAGATCCTCGACGACTCCTTCGCGCTGTACCGCGCGCACTGGCGGACGCTGCTGGCCATCTCGGCGCTGATCGTCGTCCCGGTCTACCTGCTGGTCTACGGCGTCGGGCTCGGATATCTCTGGTCGGGCTACGACGCCGGTGCCAGCGGCAACGAGGTCGACCTCGGCGCCCTGGCCGACACCTTTGCCGGCCTGGTCGCGCAGCTGTTCGTCGTCACGCCACTGGTGACGGCCATGACCGTGCACGTCGTCCGCACCGCGGCCGACGGAAGCCGTGCCGGGCCGGCGGCGGCTCTGCGGGCGGGCCTCGACGTCTTCCCGAAGCTGCTGGTGGCCATCCTGCTCGTCGGGCTCGGGGTGTTCCTCGGGCTGATCGCGCTGATCATTCCCGGGGTCATCCTGGCCGTCCGCTGGGTGGTCGTCTCGCAGGTCGTCGTCGTCGAGGGCCGCGAGGGCACCGACGCGCTGCGGCGCAGCTTCGACCTCACGCGTGACCGGGGCTGGCACACGTTCCTCGTGCTGTTCGTCCTCAACCTGCTCGTCGGCGTGCTGGGCGCGGTCATCCTGGTGCCGCTCGACTACGCGGCCGAGCAGGCCGACACGATGGCGCTGAGCATGGTCTCCCAGATCCTCAGCAGCACGCTCTCGCTGCCGCTCGTGGCCATCGCCTACACGCTCCTGTACTACTCGCTGGTGGCCGAGAAGGAGGGCGCCGCGCCCGCTGACCCGGCCACCCCCGCGGCGCCGCCGGTCACCGACGCGCAGTCGCTGCCCGGCGTGCCGGGCACCTTCGGCGACGGCTGGGCCCCGCCGCGCCCGCCCGGCGAGAGCTAGCGCGCGCCGGCGCGGCCGGCCACGGCCATCACGCGGTCGAGCACGGCGTAGTAATGCGTGGGGGTGATGCGCGTCAGCGCGTCGAACAGGTAGGCGTCGGCCCCGACGAGGATCCGCGCCTTGCCGGCATCGACGCCCTTGTGGATGATCGCGGCCGCCTGCTCGGGCGTGGTCCGCGTGAGCGCGTCGAACTCGTCGACAAGATCGTGGCTCGAGCGCCCCAGGCCGCGCGGGTCGGCCTTCATCTTGCCGTTGCGCACGATGTTGGTCTTGATGCCACCGGGATGCACGGTGGTCGCGCGCACGCCCGTGCCCTTGAGCTCGTGGCGCAGGGACTCGGTGAAGCCGCGCACCGCGAACTTCGACGCGCAGTAGGCGCTCTGGGTCGGGATGCCGGCGAGGCCGAAGACGCTCGACGTGTTGACGATCGAGCCCGACCGCTGCTCGAGCAGGATCGGCAGGTAGGCGCGGACACCGTGGATGACGCCGTCGAGGTTGATGGCCATCAGCCACTCGTCGTCCTCGGGGGACGCGTCGGCCACCGTCTGTGAGAGCGCGACGCCGGCGTTGTTGAAGACCGCGCCGATCGGGGCAGGGGCCCACTCCTTGACCTCGGCGGCGAGCGCGAACTGGCCCTGGCGGTCACGGACGTCGAGCGGACGGCACAGCACGGGGCCCGACAGCAGCGCCTCGGTCTCGCGCAGCGTCGTCTCGTTGGCGTCGCAGATGACGACGGGGGAGCCCAGGCCGGACAGGCGCTGCGCCAGCGCGCGGCCCATCCCCGATCCGGCTCCGGTGATGACGGCGGTCTGTCCCGCGAGCGGCTTCGGCTTGGCCATGCAGCGCAGCCTATCGATGTGAGGAACAGGGTTGTTCCCCACCATCGGGGAACATCGCTGTTCGCCGATCGCAAGTTTTGGGCACCGCCGTCGTTGCAGGAGCATGCGCGCTGCCCGCCTCCTGCTGATCCTGCTCGCGGCCGGACTGCCCGGTGCAGCCCAGGCCGCCGTCCCGCCGGCCAAGCTTCCGGCTCCGACCTACCCGGCCACCGTGTCGCGCGAGGTCCTCCTCCCGATGGACGACGGGGTCAAGATCGGCATGACGGTCACGCTGCCCTCCGTCGACGGCACCACGCCGGCGCCCGGGCGCTTCCCCGTGGTCCTCGGGATGACGCCGTACGGGCGCAACGGCGTGTGCAGCTGCCCGTCCGCCGCGACCTACGCCCCCCGCGGTATCGCCGTCGCCGTCGCCGACGTGCGCGGCACCGGCGGCAGCGGCGGCGATCTGTCGGGCAACTACTTCTCGCCGCGCGAGGCGCGCGACGGCTACGCGCTCGTCGAGTACCTGGGCACCCAGCCGTGGTCGTCCGGCAAGGTCGGCATGGCCGGTGGCTCCTACGTCGGCATCACCCAGTACCTGACCGCCGAGCAGCAGCCGCCGCACCTCGCGGCCATCACGCCGATCGTGGCCGTCAGCGACCTCTACCGCGACGCCTACGCCCACGGGGGCGTTCCCAACGTGTTCTTCGACGCCCAGTACATCGGGGTGCAGGGCGGTCCGGGCTATGCGGCGGGCAACAACGACCCGGCACTCCTGGCCGACACCGTGACGGCGAAGCTCGGGCAGTCGCCACCCGGCATGATCGCCTTCGACTACCTCGCGCGGCCCAACGACGACCGCTTCTACCGCGACCGCTCACCGATCTACCACGCCGACAAGATCACCGTGCCCGTCCTCGACATCGGAAACTGGCAGGACGGCCTGCTGCGCGGGACGCCCGAGATGTACGCCGCGCTGGCGCGGCGGCCGGGGGTCGAGACGCGGATGTTCGTCGACCCCTGCACCCACAAGGGCTGCGGTGCCCCGTTCGCGCCGCTGACCGACCCGCCCGGGCGCCAGAACCTGGACGCGCTGGTCTTCGAGTTCCTCGACAAGCACCTGCGCGGTACGCCGGCGCCACAGCGCCCGAACGTCGAGTACTACGTGCAGGGCAGGGACCGCTACGCCTCATCGACGACCTGGCCTCCGGCCGGAACGACCTACCAGCGGATGCGCCTCGGGACGGGCACCCTGGGCGCGCCGCGGCACGGCGCCGAGACCGGGTCCTACGTCTCGGATCCGGCGGCCGGATTCGCCCTGGCCTTCAACAGGTTCGGCACGGTGGCGGCCTCGCCCTACGTCCCGCTCGACCAGCGGATCGAGGGTCTCCACGGCCTGACCTTCCGCACCGCGCCGCTGCCGGCTCCCAAGACGATCGCCGGCCCGCTCGCCCTGCACCTGCGGGCCGCGTCGACGGCGACCGACACCGACTGGCACGCCAAGCTCGCCGACGTGGCTCCCGACGGCAGCGAGACGATCATCACCGAGGGCGCGCTGCGCGCCTCGCATCGCGCCCTGGATCCCGCCCGGAGCCGACCCGAGCGCCCGTACCACACCCACACCGACCCGCAGCCGATCAAGCCCGGCGCGTTCTACGACTACGAGGTCGAGATCTGGCCGACCGCCTACGAGCTCGCCGCCGGGCACCGTCTCCAGCTGCGGGTCACCTCGACCGACCTGCCGACGCACCTGCCCGGCTCCTACCACGTCGACCGCGGCGCGCCCCTGGAGACCCGCGTGGACCTCCTGCCGCCCGCGGTCAACACGATCCGCTTCGCCGACAGCTGGCTGGTCGTCCCGGTGCGGCGATGAGCGCCGTCACCGACCGCCTGCCGCGCGGACGCCATTCCCTGACCCGCGAGGAGGTCGCGCGCTCCCAGCGCGAGCGGCTCGTGCGCGCCATGGCCGAGGTGATGGCCGAGCAGGGCTACGCCCGGACGTCGGTGGCCGACATCCTGCGCGCAGCCGGGGTCTCACGCGAGACCTTCTACCAGCAGTTCTCCTCGAAGGAGGACTGCTTCATGAGCGCGTTCGAGGAGGCCTACGGGCTGATCCTGTCGGCCACGGCGGCTGGGGCCGGCTCCGGCGCCGCAGCACCGCCGGCGCTGCTCGACGGCGTGCTCGCCGGATATCTCGAGGCCCTGGCCGACAGCCCGGCGCTCGCGCGCCTGTTCCTCGTCGAGGTCTACGCCGCAGGGCCCGAGGCACTGGCCCGCCGCGCCGAGCTCCAGCGCGGGCTGGTCGCCGCACTCGCCACGGCGCTCGGCACGGACGACCGCTTCGCCGTCGAGGCGCTCGTCGCCTCCATCACCGCACTGGTCACCGCCCGCCTCGTCGCGGGCGACATCGACGGCCTGCGCGCGCTGCACGCTCCGCTGGCCGCCTTCGCACGAAAGGTCATCGCATGAGCACACTCGAGGGCCGCAGGGTCCTGATCACGGGCGCGGCCCGCGGCATCGGCGCCGCGCTCGCCCAGCGCCTGCACGAGCGCGGCGCGAAGCTGGCCGTCGTCGGGCTCGAGGAGGACCTGCTCGGCGACGTCGCCGCGCGCTGCGGCAACGCGTTCTTCACGCGCTGCGACGTGACCGATCGCGAGCAGGTCGACCGGGCGGTCGACGGCGCCGCCGCGGCCCTCGGCGGGCTCGACATCGTGGTCGCCAACGCCGGCATCGCCGCACAGCTGCCGCTCGTCGGCGGCGATCCCACCGTCATGGAGCGCACGATCGCGGTCAACGTCATGGGCGCCTACTACACGCTGCGAGCGGCCGGTCCGCACATCTCGCACGCCAACGGCTACGCGCTGCCGATCGCCTCGGTGGGCGCCGTCGTCCATCTGCCGCTGATGGGCGCCTACTCGGCGTCCAAGGCCGCCGTCGAGGCGCTCGGCAACACGCTGCGCATCGAGCTGCGGCCGTCCGGCGCGCGCGTCGGCGTCGCCTACTTCGCCGAGATCGACACCGACATGACCAGCCGCGGGTTCGGTACCGAGGCGGCCGCCGAGCTCACCAAGGGGCTCGGGGCCATCATGCGGGTGGCGCCGCTCAAGGTCGCCATCGACGCGCTCGAGCGGGGCATCGAGCGGCGCGCCAAGCGGATCGTCGCTCCGCGCCGGACCGCGCCGCTGCTGCCCCTGCGGATGCTCGCCCAGCCCTTCGTCGACCGCGGCGTGCAGCGTCACCTCGCGCGGGCCCTGGAGATCGCCCGCGAAGAGCACGCCCCGCTGACCACGGAGCAGCCGTGACGCCCCGCATCGCCCCCGGCGGCGTCGGCGACGTCGGGCTGTTCACCTGGGTCTTCGCCCGCATCGCCGGCCGGGTCGCGGGCACCGGGCCGCCGAACCTGTTCCTGACCTTCGGCCGCCGGCGTGGCCTGTTCCGGGGCTGGCTGCGGTTCGCCGGCCGGCTGATGCCCCGCGGCTCGCTCCCGCGCCGCGAGACCGAGCTGATCATCCTGCGCGTCGCTCGCGGTCGCGACTGCGCCTACGAGTTCGAGCACCATGTGCGCCTGGGCCGCCGCGCGGGGCTCACGGACGCAGACATCGTCCGCGTGACGGCAGGCCCGGACGCCGAGGGCTGGTCGCCGCGCGAGCGCGTGCTGCTGCTGGCCACCGACGAGCTGCTGGCCTCCGAGGACCTGACCGACGCCACCTGGGAGGCGCTGCGCGAGCACCTCGACGAGCGCCGCGTGATCGAGTTCCTGTTCCTCGTCGGCCACTACCGGATGCTGGCCTCGTTCATCACGACGGTGCGGATCGAGCCGGATGCGTAGGGCGCTGCTCGCCGCGGCCGTCGCGCTGCTGGCGGCGGCGCCCGCGCAGGCGCGCTCGCTCCATGACGGCTCGGGCCTGACGATCAAGAGCCGGGAACGGCTGACGCAGCGCCTGCAGAGCTTCACGTTCGCCACCAGGGCGCTGCCCGGGCCGGCGCGGGTCGATGTGCTGCTGCCCGACGGCTACCGCGAGCACCCCCGCCGCCGCTATCCGGTGCTCTACCTGTTCCACGGCACCAGCGGCGGCGCGCACGACTGGCCCGAGATGGGCAACGTCGAGAAGACCACCGCCGGGCTGCCGCTGATCGTCGTGATGCCCGACATCGGCCTGAACCGCGACGGCGGCGGCTGGTGCGCGGACTGGGTGTCGGGCAAGTACCGGTGGGACACCTTCCACATCCGGCAGCTCGTCCCGTGGGTGGACGCGAACCTGCGCACCCGGCGCTCGCGCGGCGGGCGGGCCATCGCCGGCCTGTCGCAGGGAGGCTTCTGCTCGATGAGCTACGCCGCACAGCACCCGGACCTGTTCGGGACCGCGTTCTCCTACTCGGGCGCGCCCGACATCGCCGAGAGCCCCGAGGCGGCGGCCGCGGGCGGCGTGATCGTCGGCGCCATCGAGGTGGGCCTCGACGGCGAGGAACGCGGCTCGATCTTCGGCGATCCCGTCACCGACCGGGTCAACTGGCGCGCGCACAACCCGGCGTCGATCGCCGAGAACCTGCGCGACACCCGGCTGTTCCTCTTCGCCGGCAACGGCACGCCCGGGCCGCTCGACGAGAACCCGATCAACCCCGCGGCCACCGCGATCGAGGGCGCGACGTGGCGTAGCACGCACGCGTTCACCGAGCGGCTCGACGGGATCGGCCTGCCGTACTTCCTGAACGACTACGGCGCGGGCACGCACACCTGGCCGTACTGGTCGCGCGACCTGCGCGAGAGCACCGAGCCGCTGATGAAGAGCTTCGCCGACCCGGCGCCGCGCCCCGCCGCGGTGACCTACACGAGCGGCATGGACCGCTACGCGGTCTACGGCTGGCGCGTGCGCATCGCCCGTCAGGCCCGGGACTTCACGACGCTGTCGCACGCGACGTGCCGCGGCTTCGAGCTGTCCGGGACCGGCACCGCGACGGTGCGGACCCCGCCCTGCGGCCGGCGGGGCCGCAGGACGGTCACCGTCACACTTCCGGCGAAGGTGATGCTTCAGCCCTGAGCGGGATCGAGCTCGAGCGCGACGCTGTTGATGCAGTAGCGCTGGCCGCCCGCCTCGACGGGGCCGTCGTCGAAGACGTGGCCGAGGTGGCCGCCGCAACGCGCGCAGACGACCTCGGTGCGGACCATGCCGTGCGAGTTGTCGGAGCGCAGCTCGACCGAGTCGGGATGAGCCGACGCGGTGAAGCTGGGCCAGCCGCAGCCCGAGTCGTACTTGGAGTCCGACTCGAACACGGCAGCGCCGCATCCGGCGCACTTGTAGGTGCCCGTCGCCTTCTCGAAGGTGTACTTGCCGGTGAACGGCGCCTCGGTCGCCTGGTGGCGCAGGACGGCGTAGGCGTCCGGGTCGAGTTCGGCGCGCCACTGGTCGTCGGGCTTCTGAATCTTCTCCATGACTTCTTTGTCCCCTATTTGCGGATCGGCGTTACAGGTCGGTCCGCAGCGAACGCTACCTTCGCGGCCGTCTCTCTACACTCGTACGGAAGGGCTGCATGGCCAACAGGACGCGTTACATCTTTGTCACCGGCGGCGTCGTTTCTTCTCTCGGAAAGGGCATCGCTGCAGCGTCCCTCGGCCGGCTCCTCGTCTCTCGCGGTCTGAAGGTCGGCCTCCAGAAGTTCGACCCGTACATCAACGTCGATCCCGGCACGATGTCGCCGTATCAGCACGGCGAGGTCTTCGTCACCGAGGACGGCGCCGAGACCGACCTCGACCTCGGCCACTACGAGCGCTTCACCGACATCAACACGTCGCGCGCCTCGAACGTCACCACCGGCGCGATCTACAACTCCGTCATCCGGCGCGAGCGCCGCGGCGACTACCTCGGCGCGACCGTCCAGGTCGTCCCGCACATCGTCGACGAGATCAAGCAGCGCATCCGCCTGATCGCCGAGACCTCCGACGTCGACGTCGTGATCACCGAGATCGGCGGCACCGTCGGCGACATCGAGTCGCTGCCGTTCCTCGAGGCGATCCGCCAGTTCCCCGTCGACGTCGGCCGGCGCGACGTCATGTTCGTCCACCTGACCCTCGTGCCCTACATCGGCCACGCCGGCGAGCTGAAGACCAAGCCGACCCAGCACTCCGTCAACGAGCTGCGCCGCATCGGCATCCAGCCCGACATGCTCCTGTGCCGCTCCGAGGCCGAGCTGGACCTCGACATCCGCAAGAAGATCGCGCTGTTCGGCTCGCTGCCGGTCGAGGCGGTCATCTCGGCCAAGGACGTCGACAACATCTACAAGGTGCCGCTCTGGTACGAGAGCGAGGGCGTCGACGACACGATCCTCGAGCACTTCGGGATGGAGGCCGAGCCGGCCGACATCGGCGAGTGGCGCGAGATCTGCGACCGCGCCGACGTCGCCGACGAGACGGTCAAGATCGCCCTGGTCGGCAAGTACGTCGCGCTCGAGGACGCGTACAAGTCGGTGTCCGAGTCGCTCGTCCACGCCGGGTTCCTGCACGGCACGCGTATCGAGATCGACTGGGTCGACTCCGAGCACCTCGTCGACTCCGCCACCGCCCAGGAGCGGCTGGCCGGCGCCGACGGCATCCTCATCCCCGGTGGCTTCGGCGGCCGCGGCATCGAGGGCAAGATCCGTGCCGCGCAGGTCGCTCGCGAGCGCCAGATCCCGTACCTGGGCATCTGCCTGGGCATGCAGATCGCCGTCTGCGAGTTCGCGCGCAACGTCGCCGACATGGACGGCGCGAACTCGACCGAGTTCGATCCCGAGACCCCGTTCCCGGTCATCGACCTGCTGCCCGAGCAGAAGGAGGTCTCCGACCTCGGCGGCACGATGCGCCTGGGCGCCGATCCGGTGAAGCTGCATCCCGGCACCCGCGCGCGGGCGCTCTACGACGACGAGGGCGTCATCTACGAGCGCCACCGTCACCGTTACGAGGTCAACATCCGGCTGCGCGCCAAGCTCGAGGCCTGCGGGCTCGTGGCCAGCGGCACGTCGCCCGACGACCGCCTCGTCGAGGTCATCGAGCTTCCCGACCATCCGTTCTTCGTCGCGTCCCAGTACCACCCGGAGTTCAAGTCGCGGCCCGAGCGCCCGGCTCCGCTGTTCCGGGACTTCGTGGGCGCGGCGCTGGAGCGCGCGACGGGCAGCGCGTCGTCGTCGGAGCGCGCCTCCGATGCGTCCAGCGTCTGAAGTCGAGAAGAAGCGGCTCAACGAGGAGTTCGCCGACCTCTGCCGCATCCGCTCGGTCTCCGGTGAGGAGGCCGAGATGGCGGCGCGGGTCAGCGCCGACCTCCGCGCGATAGGCGTCGAGGTCGAGGATCCGGACGCGGCGGGCAACGTCCTGGCACGGGTGGGCGTCCGCGAGGACCGGCGCACCGTCCTGCTCTGCGCGCACCTCGACACGGTGCCCCACGACGGCGTCGTCGAGCCCGTCTGCGAGGACGGCGGCTGGATCAGCGCGGGGGAGACCATCCTCGGCGCCGACAACAAGGCGGCCGTTGCGGTGCTGCTGGCCACGGCGCGCCGGGCGGCGATCGAGGGTGCGCCCGTCGGCCTCGAGCTGCTGTTCACCACCCGCGAGGAGATCGGCCTGCAGGGCGCGCGCGAGTTCGACGTGGGCCGGCTGCGCAGCGACGTCGGCTTCGTCTTCGATCACGCCACGCCGATCGGCGAGGTCATCGTGGCGGCGCCGACCTTTTACCGGCTGGAGGCGCACTTCCGCGGCGCCGCCGCCCACGCGGGCCTGCATCCCGAGAACGGCCGCAGCGCGATCGCCGCCGCCGCCCGGGCCATCACCGCTTTGCGCCTCGGGCGCCTCGACGAGGAGACCACCGCCAACGTCGGCGCCATCACGGGCGGCTACCCGGGCGCGACGAACATCGTCCCCGAGCACGCCTCGTTCCTGGCCGAGGCCCGGAGCCTCGACGAGGGCAAGGTCGAGGCGCTGGTCGCCGAGATGGTCGACCACGTCCACGACGCCGCGAACACGCCGGCCTGCGAGTGCGACGTCGACTTCATGGTCGAGCGGCTGTTCACGGGCTACCGCCACCGCCCGCAGGACGCGGCCGTGCTCGCCGCCGAGGACGCGCTGCGCGACTGCGGCTACGAGCCGGCCCGCGTGGCCAGCGGCGGCGGCTCGGACGCCAACGCGCTCGAGGTGTCCGGCTTCCACTGCGTCAACCTCGCCAACGGCACCGAGCGCGCCCACCAGACCGACGAGCGCGTCTCGGTCGCCGCGCTCGAGGGGATGCTCGACGTCACGTTCGCCCTGCTGGACCGCCTCGCCGCCTGACCGACCCGGGGGACGGACCCTTAAGGTTCGCCGCATGTCCCTCATCAAGAAGGTCGCGCCCCTCGCGGTCGCCGCCGGCCTCGGCGCCGGCACCATGGCGGTTGCTCAGAGCGGCGGCGATCCCGTCCGCGAGAACCTCGCCGCTCAGGCCAACCCCAAGGGCGCCAAGGGCCGGACGCTCGCGCTGGCGCGCGTCACCATCCCGGCCGGCGCGGTGCTTGCGCTGCATCACCACACCGGCACGCAGATCGCCCGGGTCACCCAGGGCACGCTGACCTACACGGTCAAGAGCGGCAGCGTCTCGGTCCACACGGGTCAGGCGGGCGAGGACACGATCGTGCGCAAGATCTCGGCGGGCCAGACCGGGCCGATCAAGGCCGGGCAGTGGATCGTCGAGGAGCCCTCGGTCGTCCACGGCTCGTCGAACCGCGGGACCAAGAAGGTCGTCATCTACCTCTCGACGCTGCTGCCCAACGGCGATCCCCCGAGCGTGCCGAACCGGTGAGCTCCGAGCGCGACTTCCAGCGGCTGGGGGCCGAGACCGTCTACGACGGCTCGTTCATCTCGCTGGAGGTCGCGCGCTACCGCTATCCCGACGGCGAGGAGGTCGAGCGGGCGATCGTCCGCCACCCGGGCGCCGTCGGCATCCTCTGCCACGACGAGACGCACCTGATCCTCGTGCGCCAGCCGCGCGAGGCGGTCGACGACCCGGATGTGCTCGAGCTGCCCGCCGGCAAGCTCGAGGAGGGCGAGGACCCCATGACCACCGCCCGGCGCGAGCTCGCCGAGGAGGTCGGCCTGCGCGCGGACCACTGGGAGCCGCTGACGTCGTACTGGTCATCGGTGGGGGTCCTGGACGAGGAGGTCCACGTGGTCTACGCCACCGGCCTGTCCGAGGATCCCGCCGCGGAGCCGGTGGAGGGCGAGCGCATCGAGGTGGTCCGCTGGCCGCTGGAGGATCTCGACGGCGCCCTGGCCGCGACCAGGGACGCCAAGACGATCATCGGCCTGCTGCTCCTGCGCGACCACCGCCGCTAGCGCACGGCCCGTTGCAGCGGGCAGGGCGGCGCGAGGCCGGGGCGAACCACGGCCCATGGCCCTTGCGACCGCCCCTGCCACCCGCGCGTTCGAAGGGCTGGTGCTCGACTTCCTCGCCTACCTGGAGTTCGAGCGCGGCCTGTCGCGCAACACGCTCGAGGCCTACCGCTCCGATCTGCTGCAGCTCGGCGGCTACCTGGGGCGGACCGGTGTCGGCATCGAGGCCGCGGCCCACTCAGACCTCGCCGGCTTCCTCGACGAGCTGGCCACGGGCTCCGAGGAGCGGCCGGCCGTCGCGCCCGCCACCCTGCAGCGCAAGGTCGCGTGCCTGCGCTCCTTCTACCGCCACCTGCGCCGCGAGGGCATCCTCGACCACGATCCCACCGCGGACCTGCGCGCGCCGCGCAAGAGCCAGAAGCTGCCGCACGTCCTGAGCCGTTCCGAGGTCGCGCGGCTGCTGGCGGCTCCGCGCGGCACCGATCCGGCGATGCTGCGCGACCGGGCGCTGCTCGAGGTCATGTACGCCTGCGGCCTGCGCGCCTCCGAGGCGACCGGCCTGGAGATGGGCGACGTCGACGTGCGCCACGGGATCCTGCGGGCCCGCGGCAAGGGCTCCAAGGAGCGTCTGGTGCCGATCGGCCGCGAGGCGGTCAGCGCGGTGCGGGCCTACGTCGAGCGCGGCCGGCCGACGCTGGTCGGCCTGCGCGAGCAGGGCAAGCTCTTCGTCAACCAGCGCGGGGGCGAGCTGACCCGCCAGGGGCTCTACAAGATCGTCCAGCGCCACGCCCGCGCCGTCGGGCTCGACGGCAAGATGAGCCCGCACACCCTGCGCCACACGTTCGCCACGCACCTGCTGGCCGGCGGCTGTGACCTGCGCGCGGTCCAGGAGATGCTCGGGCACGCCGACATCGCGACGACCCAGATCTACACGCATCTGTCGGCAGAACGGCTCAAGGACGTTTACTTCAAGGCCCACCCGCGCGCCGCGGGATAAGTTGCGGGGGTGCGCGCCGCCGCCCTCGCCTGTCTGCTGACGATCGCCGCTGCCCTCGCCGGGTGCGGCAACGACCCCGAGAAGCCCCCGGTCGTCACGACGCCCAAGGACGCCTTCGGCTGGGTCGACTACGGCGCGCCGGGGCAGGGCGTGACCTGGCAGCGGCCTTCCGCGTGGCGCATCACGCCCGGCGACGCGCCGCTGCTGGCCACCATGAGCTCGGGCCTGGCCACGATCTCGGTCTGGCGCTACCCACGCAACGAGGCCCTGCCGGAGACCGTGGCCGAGCTCGAATCGGCCAAGGATGCGCTCGTGGCCGCCGCCACGGCGCGCGATCCGTCGTTCAAGGTCATCAAGGCCAAGGGCACCCGCGCCGCGCACCATCCGGCGGTGGTGATCATCGCCGACGAGACCATCGCCGGGCAGCCGCGCCGCGTCCGCTCGACCCACATCTACGCCGCGTCCTCCGAGGTCGTCATCGACGCCTTCAGCCCGGCCGATCAGTACCCGAAGGTGGAGGAGGGGATCATCGTCCCGCTCGTGCGCACCTTCAAGATCACGACCCCGTGAGCGGGCGCGCGTTCGTCGTGACGCTCGACGCGTGCGGCGTCGGCGCGCTGCCCGACGCCGCCGACTACGGCGACGAGGGGGCCGCGACGCTGCCGCACCTGGCCGAGGCGGTGGGCGGGCTGGACCTGCCGACGCTCGAGGCGCTGGGTCTGGGATCGATCGTCCCGATGCGCGGCGTCGGGACGCCCGCACCGCGAGCCATCCACGGCCGCCTCGCGCCGTCGGGCCCGGGCAAGGACTCGACGACCGGCCACTGGGAGCTCATGGGCCGCCCGGCGCCCGAGGCGCCGCCGACCTATCCCGGCGGCTTTCCGCCGGACGTCGTCGAGCGGCTCGAGCAGCGCACCGGTCATCGCTTCTGCTGCAACGGCCCGTACGACGGCATCGGCGCGATCGACGACTTCGGCGAGCATCACCTCGCCACCGGCGAGCTGATCCTCTACACGTCGCAGGACTCGGTCCTGCAGGTCGCGGCGCACCGCGACGTCCTCGCCGAGGACGCCCTGCGCGACGCCTGCGCGGCCATCCGCGAGGAGATGGACGGCGAGCACGCCGTCGGCCGCGTGATCGCGCGCCCCTTCGCCGGTGCCCCCGGCGCCTTCGAGCGCACGCACGGCCGCCGCGACTTCGCGGTGCCACCGCCCGGCGAGACGGTCCTCGACGCGCTGTGCGAGGCCGATGTCGCGGTCCACAGCGTCGGCAAGATCCGCGACCTGTTCGCCGGCCGCGGCATCTCCGAGCACCATCCCGCGCCGGGCAACCCCGAGGCGCTGGCGGTGACGAGCGCCCTGCTGCGCGACCTCGACAGCGGCCTGGTCTTCACCAACCTCATCGACACCGACCAGGTCTACGGGCACCGCAAGGACGTCGAGGGCTTCCACGCCGCGCTGCGCGAGATCGACATGGCCGTCGAGGGCTGGCTGGCGCACCTGCGCGACGGGGACCTGCTCGTCCTGACCGCCGACCACGGCGTCGATCCCGCGGCCGCGCACTCCGATCACACCCGCGAGTACGTCCCGTTGCTGGCGGTCGGGCCGGGCATCGGGCCCCGCCGGCACGACGGGGCCATGGCCGATGTCGGCGCGACCGTCCTGCGGCGCCTGACCGGCCGCGCCGCGTTCGGGGAGCCGTTCGCCTGATCCTGCCCGACGTGCTGGCGCCGGGCCTGCGCGTGCTGCTGTGCGGTTCGGCGGCCGGCGCTGTGTCGGCGCAGCGCGGGTTGCCCTACGCCGGGCCCGGCAACAAGTTCTGGCGGATCCTGCACGAGAGCGGCCTGACCCCCGAGCTCCTGGCGCCCGGGCGGTTCGAGGAGCTCGCCGCCTGCGGCGTCGGCCTGACCGACCTGTGCAAGACCGCCTCGGGCTCCGACGCGCAGCTGCCGCGCGACGCCGACGACGTCGAGGGCCTGCGGGCGAAGGTCGAGCGCCACGCGCCCGGCGTGCTCGCCTTCGTCGGCAAGCGAGCGGCGAGCGTCGCGCTCGGCCGGCGGGTGCAGTTCGGTCCGCAGCCCGAGCGCTTCGGCGGTGCCGAGACCTGGGTCCTGCCGTCGACGTCCGGGCTGGCCGCCGGCTTCTGGGATCCGGCGCCGTGGCACGCGCTGGCGCAGCGTCTAGCGTCCTAGGGCGATGCCCGAGCTGCCCGAGGTCGAGACGATCCGCCGTCAGGTCGCACCGCTCGTCGAGGGGCGGTCGATCGACGAGCTGGCGGTCCTCGACCCGCGCTGGACGGCGCCGCTCGCGCCGCGCGAGGTGGCCGACGCGGTTCAGGGCCGCACCGTCGAGCAGCTCTCGCGCCGCGGCAAGTACATGAGCTTCGAGCTCGAGGGCGACGTCTTCCTGATGCTGCACCTGCGGATGACCGGGACGCTGCTCTACGACCCGCCGGCCGACGCGCCCTACCAGCGCGTGATCTTCGCGCTCAGCGACGGTCACGCGCTGCGCTTCTGCGATCCGCGGCGCTTCGGGACCGGTGAGCTGGCGCTGGGCACCGAGGCCCGCGACGCGTTCTACGCCGCCCGCCTGGGTATCGAGCCACTGGGTGGCGAGCTGACCGGGGAGCGGCTGCGCGCGCTGGCCAAGGGCCGCCGGGCGCCCGTCAAGACGTTCCTGCTCGATCAGCGCAAGATCGCCGGCGTCGGCAACATCTACGCCGACGAGGCGCTGTTTCGCGCAAAGGTCCATCCGCTGCGCCCCGCGGGCTCGCTCAAGCCCGTCCAGTACGAGCTCCTGGCCGAGGCGGTCCGCGACGCGCTGACCGCCGGCCTGGTCCACGGCGGTGCGACGATCGACGACTTCCGGCACGCCGACGGGGTCGCCGGCGCGTTCCAGAACGAGTTCCAGATCCACCTGCGCGAGGGCGAGCCGTGCCTGGACTGCGGCCGCGAGGTCGTGAAGTTCTGGGTCGGCGGCCGCGGGACGTACGTCTGCGAGCGGTGCCAGCCCAAGCCGCGGGCGGCTAGGCGGCGTCCTGCAGGGTCTTCAGACGCCCCGAGCGATCGGCCGCGACCAGCTCCATGAAGCCTCCGACGAGCTCGTCGTCGATGAGGATCTGGGGAAAGCTCAGCATCCCGGTCCGGCGCGCGAGCTCCTCGCGTCCGTCCGGGTCACGCTCCAGATTGATCTCCTCGTACTCGAGACCCCGCGCCTGCAGCAGCGCCTTGGCGCGCATGCAGAAGGAGCAGTGGTCGGTGGAGTACATGACGATGCGAGCAGCCATCAAGATCAAGGTACCCACAGGGCATGGCCGGTAGGCCTGTCAAGACCGAGGGCGTCGTGCTGCGCTCGCTGCGCTTCGGCGAGGCCGACCGCATCCTGCACCTCTACACGCCCGACCGCGGGCGCATCAGCGCGATCGCCAAGGGCGTGCGCCGCGCGCGCAGCCGCTTCGGCGGCCGGCTCGAGCCGTTCAGCCACGTGGCGCTCATCCTGCACGAGGGCCGCAGCGACCTCATGACCGTCACGGGAGCCGACAGCATCCGCCCGCACCGGCGCCTGCGCGAGGACGGCCCGGCCATCGACGCGGCGGCGCGCGCGTGCGACGCCGTCGGCCGGCTGTTCGAGACGTGCGAGCCGCACCCCGAGGTCTTCCACCTGCTGCTCAACGAACTCGCCCTGCTCGATGCGGATCCGTCCAAGGCCACGCACGCCAACCAGCTGGCCTTCCGGATGAAGCTGCTGCTGGCCGCCGGCCTGGCGCCGCAGTTGAGCGCGTGCGCGACCTGTGGCGAGCACGAGCACCTGGTGGCGTTCAGCGGTGCGGCGGGCGGCGTCGTCTGCGCGGCGTGCGAGGCGGGCGCGTTCGCCATGGGGGAGGAGGCCCACGCGTTCATGGTCGGCTCGATCGGCCGGCCGCTGGCCGAGGCCCCGGACGCGTCGGACCGCGCGCTGCGCCAGGCTGACCGCGCGATCTCCGCCACCGTCGAGCACCACGCGCACCTGAAGCTGCGCCCGGCGCTCGCGGGGTAGGTTCCCTGTCGTGAAGTGGGTCTATGACTTCTCGGAGGGCTCGCGCGAGATGCGCGATCTCCTGGGAGGCAAGGGCGCGAACATCGCCGAGATGACGCGGATCCTCGGGGCCGAGCGCGTCCCCGCGGGCTTCACGGTCACCACAGAGGCCTGTGTGGCCTACATGCGCGACGGCTGGCCCGACGGGCTCGACGACCAGGTCGGCGAGGCGCTGGCGAGTCTCGAGGATCGTGCGGGCAAGACGCTGGGCGATCCGGACGACCCGCTGCTGGTCTCCGTGCGCTCCGGCGCTCGCGAGTCGATGCCGGGGATGCTCGACACCGTGCTGAACCTCGGGCTCAACGACGAGTCGGTCGAGGGGCTGGCGGCGCGGACGGAGAACCCGCGCTTCGCCTGGGACTCCTACCGGCGCTTCGTGCAGATGTTCGGCAACGTCGTGATGGATCTGCCGGGCGAGAAGTTCGAGGCCGAGATCAAGCGCGTCAAGAGCGAGCGCGGCGTCAAGCTCGACACCGAGCTCGAGGTCGACGCGCTGCAGGAGCTCGTCGCCGCCTTCAAGGCGCTGTATGACTTCCCCACGGACCCGCGCGCGCAGCTGCGGGCCGCCACCGAGGCGGTCTTCGGCTCCTGGCAGGGCGATCGCGCGGTGACCTACCGGCGCATCAACCACATCCCCGACGACTGGGGCACGGCGGTCAACGTCCAGCAGATGGTCTTCGGCAACAAGGGCGACACAAGCGGGTCCGGCGTGGCGTTCAGCCGCAACGAGGTGACCGGCGAGCCTGACCCGAGCGGCGACTTCCTGGTCAACGCCCAAGGCGAGGACGTCGTCAGCGGGGTGCGCAACACGCTCGACATCTCTGAGATGTCGGAGTACCTGCCCGAAGCCCACGTCGAGCTGCTGGAGATCCTGCGCACGCTCGAGGCGCACTACAAGGACATGCAGGACACGGAGTTCACCGTGGAGGAGGGGCGCCTCTACATGCTCCAGACGCGCAACGCCAAGCGGCCCGCGCAGGCGGCGGTGCGCTTCGCGGTCGACGCGGTCGGCGAGAAGCTGCTGACCCAGGCCGAGGCGTTGCTGACCATCGAGGCCGAGGCGCTCGACAGCCTGCTGCATCCCACGTTCGACCCGCAGGCCGAGTACAAGGTGCTGGGCCGTGGCGTCGCCGCGTCGCCGGGCGCCGCCAAGGGCGCGATCGTCTTCACCGCCGAGGAGGCGGTGGCGCGCGGCGAGGCGGGGGAGGACGTCGTGCTCGTCCGGCCGTTCACCGAGGCCGACGACATCGCCGGCTTCCACGCCGCCAAGGGCATCCTGACCTCTGAGGGCGGCAAGGCCTCCCACGCGGCGCTCGTGGCGCGCGGGATGGGTGTGCCGGCGGTCACCGGCGCATCGGTGCTCGACATCGACCTCGCCCGGGGGATCGTCAAGGTCGACGGCACCGAGCTCAAGGCCGGCGACCTGATCGCCATCGACGGCTCCACGGGTGCGATCACGATCGACGACGTCCCGCTGGTCGAGCCCGAGGTCAGCGAGGAGTTCCAGCAGGTGCTGCGCTGGGCCGACGACCACCGCCGGCTGGGCGTGCGCACCAATGCCGACACACCCGAGGACGCGCAGCGGGCGCGTGAGTTCGGAGCGGAGGGCATCGGGCTGTGCCGCACGGAGCACATGTTCTTCGGCGAGGAACGCCACGCCGCGATGGTCCGGGTGATCCTCGCCGACGAGGACGAGGAGCTGCACGCCGCGCTCGGCGAGCTGCTGCCCCACCAGCAGCGCGACTTCGAGGGCATCTTCGCGGCGATGGACGGCCTGCCGGTGACCATCCGGCTGCTCGATCCGCCGCTGCACGAGTTCCTCCCGCCGCTGCACCAGGTCGAGGCCGAGCTCGAGCGCGCCCGCGTCGAGCGCTCAAACGACCTGCGCGACCTCGAGCACACCGTCGATCGCGTGCGCTCGCTGCAGGAGGTCAACCCGATGCTCGGCACGCGCGGCGTCCGGCTGGGCATCCTCTTCCCGGAGATCTACGAGATGCAGGTGCGCGCGATCGCCCGCGCCGTGCGGGCGGCCGACGGCGCCGAGGCCGAGATCATGATCCCGCTGGTCGCCTACGAGCGCGAGCTCGAGCTCATGCGCG
>JBJMLA010000134.1:0-1941 GCA_045805505.1 Solirubrobacteraceae bacterium | reverse complement strand
GACGTCTACACCGACGACAGCTCGGTCTGCACCGCGGCCGTCCACGGCGGCCTGATCACGCTCAAGAAGGGCGGCAAGGTCACGGTCGAGATCGCCGACGGGCAGAAGTCGTACGCGGCCTCGAAGCGCAACGGCATCAAGACGCTGGCGTATCCCGCCTGGCCCGGCAGCTTCATCGTCGTCGACGCGCCCGACGGGCCGGACACGCCGGACGGGGTCGCCACCGGCGACGTCCGCGTGAACGGGCAGCCGTTCACGTCAGGCCCGGTGCGCTACGGCTCGACCGTCGACGTGACGCGCGGAACGCTGACGCTGACGGCCGCAGGCGTCGGCAGCATCCTCACGTTCGGCGACGGCGCCGACCTCGCCGCCTTCAAGCTGAACAAGATCGTCGACAAGGTCGGCAAGAAGAAGCGGACCACCGCCGAGCTGGCGCTGAGCGGAGGCGACTTCAGCGGCTGCAGCCCCGGAGCGGCGCGCGCCGCTGGAGGCCCTGCCGGCAAGGTCGTGCGCTCGCTGTGGTCGAGCGGCAAGGGCCACTTCCGCACGAAGGGCAAGTACGCGACCGCTCAGATCAGAGGCACGAAGTGGCAGACGACCGATCAGTGCGACGGAACGCTCACGACCGTGACCGAAGGCGCCGTGACGGTGCGCGACCTGCGCCTGAAGAAGAGCGTGCCCGTGAAGGCCGGCGGCTCGTACCTGGCGCAGGCGCCCTAACCGGCCGTCGCCGTCGCTCGCTCCGGCGCCGCCGGGGCCAGCGGCTCCAGTCCGCGGATCAGGTCCGCGGCGCGCTCCGCCACCGCGATCGTCGGGGCGTTCGTGTTCCCGCGCGGCACCGCCGGCATCACCGACGCGTCGATCACTCGCAGGCCCTCGACACCGCGTACGCGTAGCTGGGTGTCGACCACGGCGTCGTCGCCGGCGCCCATCGCACAGGTTCCGACCGGGTGGTAGAGCGTCTGCGCGTGGCGGCGGATGAACGCCTGCATGTCGGCCTCGGCGCCGGAGCTCGGCACCTGCTCGGGCGCCGAGCAGTAGGGCGCCAGCGCCTGCCGGCGTGCAATCTCCATCACGAGCGCGACGCCCGCCTCCATGCGGCGCATGTCTTCGCCGTCGGCGAAGTAGCGATGCATGATGTGCGGCTTCGAGCTCGGCTCCGGGGTCGCCAGGAACACCTCGCCGGCCGACCGCGGCGTCAGCAGGCACACACCGATCGAGATGCCGTGGTCGGACTGGCCGAATGGCGGGTCCTCGGCGAGGATCCCCGGGATCGCGTGGATCTGAAGGTCGGGCGCGGGCAGGTCGTCGCTGGTCCTCGCGAAGCCGCCGACCTCCGCCATGTTCGAGGTGAGCGGACCGGAGCCCTGGGTCTCGAACTCGGCCAGGTTGCGCTCGACGTTCTCGGGCGCCATCGCATCCGCGAGACTGACCGGCTCGTCCGAGCGCCACATGCTCCACACGGTCACGTGGTCCTGCAGGTTGCGGCCGACGGCCGGGCGGTCGGCGATCGGCATGATCAGCCGTGAGGCCAGGTGCTCGGCGGGGCCGATCCCCGACAGCATCAGGAGCTGCGGCGAGTTGTAGGCGCCGCCGGAGAGGATGACCTCGCGCTCGCAGCCGAAGTCGAGCGTCTCACCCAGGCGCGAGCCCTCCACGCCGACGGCGCGCAGTCCGTCGAACACGACCCGGGCCACGTGCACACCGCACTCGACCGTGAGGTTCGGGCGCGCCATCGCAGGGTGCAGGTATGCGACCGACGTGGAGCAGCGGCGCCCGTCGCGCTGGGTCAGCTGGTAGCGGCCCATGCCGTCCTGGGCCGCCGCGTTGAAGTCGTCGTTGGCGGGCAGGCCGGCCTGGATCCCGGCCTCCACGACCGCGTCCATCATCGGGTTGGGATGCCGGCCCTCGCGGACCGACAGCGGCCCCCCGACACCGTGG